>CAZLJQ010000063.1:0-18898 GCA_964559875.1 uncultured Acidobacteriaceae bacterium | reverse complement strand
TGAGGAAGTACCCACTGGCGCGCTCTAAAATCTTCTTGCGCTTGTCACGGCGCTTAGTACCACGTTTTACGCGAGGCATTGCTGCTACCCTTCCTTTTTGTAGCTTCCGCTGGAGCTTGCTCCGCGGGATTATGGCGGCTGGAGGCAGGAGGCTTTCACCCTTGAACCTCTTCACACACCCGGGTTTTCACCCTTTGTTGCACCGGACGAATCGATGCCGTCCGGTGGGAGATCGCCCCAACTAGTAGGGGATCATCCTCAGAATCTTGGGCAGATCGGCCTTGTCGATCATTCCGCCCATATCCATCTGGCGCTTACGCTTCGTGCCCTTCGAAGTCATGATATGGCGTTGGAAAGAGAAACCGCGCTTTACCTTGCCCGTACCTGTCTTCTTGAAGCGCTTGGAGGCGCCGCTGTGAGTCTTCATCTTCGGCATGGTGTACTTATCCTGATGCTGGCCGTAGGGCCAACCTTTCTATTAAACACGAGAACGGCCTCTCCGGGCAAACCGAACTGTCCGCAGGTCGCCTGCGAATCCAAAGCAACGCTGGCCCTCCGGCTGCTAATGCCGGCGAGAAAGCCCTCGAACACATCGCTGGGGAGCGGTTTGCGGGGGAGAGAAGCCAAAGACTTGGAGCAGCCCTCACAACTTGGCTGCGCCCTTTACGGCTACTTCTGAACCTTCGGCGGAGCCAGAATCAGGTGCAGGGTATTACCTTCCTGTCGCGGCATATTCTCCACCACAGCCTTGTCCGCAATGTCCTTGATCAGCCGCTGCAGGATCTCACGACCGAGCATCTGGCGGGTCATTTCACGTCCGCGGAAAAAGATGGTTGCCTTCACCTTGTCACCGTCACTCAGGAAGCGCAGAGCATGATTTTTCTTGGTCTGGTAATCGTGCTCGTCCACATTGATGCGGAACTTCACTTCCTTGATGGTGATGACCTTCTGGTTCTTCTTGGCCGCGCGCTCCTTTTTTTCCTGCTCATACATGTACTTACCAAAGTCCATGATGCGGCAGACAGGCGGCTGCGCGGTGGGTGAAACCTCCACCAGGTCGAGTCCTTTTTCCCTGGCAATTTTGAGCGCATCGAGCGGTGCCATAATGCCAAGCTGCTCGCTCTGATCGTCAATCACGCGAATTTCGCGGACGCGAATGCGCTCATTCGTGCGGATAAAACGCTTATCGATACGGTCCTCCGATGGTACTGAAACCGGTTAAAGTATAGCACGGAAAGGAAGTTGTGCCGCCAGCGCAATCTGGCACGCGCTCCGGAAAAAGAACTACCGCGACCTACGCCTTCAGCGCCTTGGCAATGTCGCCGCCCAGCCTCTCCGGCCTTGTGATCGAGGCGTAGCGGTCAAGAACCTCGCCCTCGCGGCTGACCAAAAACTTAGTGAAATTCCACTTGATGTCATCGCCCAACATGCCGCCCGCCGCGCCCTTCAGGTGTTTGTAGAGTGGATGCGCGTTCTTGCCGTTCACCTCAATCTTGGAAAACAGCGGAAAGGTAACGCCGTAATTCAGCTCGCAGAAACCGCGAATTTCTTTGTCTGTGCCCGGTTCCTGGTGTCCGAATTGATCACAAGGGAAGCCAAGAATCTCCAGCCCCTGTTTGCGATACTTCTTGTAGAGCTCTTCCAGTCCCTTGTACTGCGGCGTGAATCCGCACTTGCTGGCGGTGTTGACGATGAGCAGAACCTTGCCTCGATAATCGGCAAGCGGCTTTTCCTCTCCACTATTCAGCTTGGCTGAGAAATCGAATACGTTGGGCATTGGATTCCTTTCCTAAGACAAGGCTTCGAGCTTCAGTTCAGAGCCTTCAAGGCATCAAGGTTTCAGGAGCAAAAGGCACAAGAACTGTGGAACGTTGGAATCTTACTCCACCTCACCCACCAGAGCTTCGCCCTCTATCGAGTGGATGCTCACATCGAGCATTCGATTTGCAGGGAGTTCGCCCTTGATCCATAGCTTTTGGTAGTTGTCCGTCAGCGCCTCGGTGCGGCCACGCGCCACCTGGGTCAAGGTCAGCGCCCGCAACGTCCCGCCGATGAATTGCTCCTGGAAGCGGTGCTTCTTACGCGCAGCCAACTCGCGCAGCACGCGGTTGCGCTCGCGAGCCAGATGCACCGGGACCTGGTCCGCCATCTGTGCCGAAGCCGTGCCGGGGCGGGAAGAGTAAGTGAAGACGTGCAGGTAGGTGAAGGGCAGCCGCTCAATGAATGCACGGGTCTGCTCGAAATCCTCCGCGCTCTCGCCCGGGAAGCCAACCATAACGTCCGCGCCGATGGCCGCCTGTGGCATGGCCGCATGGATGCGCCGAATGCGGTCTTCGTAATGCCACGGCCGGTATCGCCGATGCATCTGCCGCAGAATGCGGTCGCTGCCACTCTGCAATGGAATGTGGGCATGCTTGGCAATGCGTGGTGATGCGGCGGCCAGAGCAATCAGCTCATCGCTCCAGTCCATCGGCTCCACCGAACTGATACGCAGCAGCGGCGCTCCTGTACGCTCCAGAATCGCCTGGAGAAGATCGACGAAACGGAGGCGGGACGCAGAAAGCTGCGTGTCCGCGGAAACTTGGCCTAGGCTTAAGTCGCGTCCCCAGCGCCCCAGGTTGATCCCGCTCAACACCAGCTCTTGATACCCGTTCGAAACCAGTTGATCCACATTGCGCAGCACTTCGCCCAACGGCAGTGAGCGGCTGCGTCCGCGCACAAATGGAATCACGCAGAATGCGCAGCGGTTGTTGCATCCGTCCTGAACCTTCAGGTTTGGGCGGGTCTTATCGTTGTCGGAATCGAAGACCGGTGCGGCCATCAGTTCGGTGTGGGCGAAGATATCTTCCACCACAACCAGTGCACAATGCTCTGCGGAATTCGCCGGCGCCGCGAAGGAAATCTCCGTTGCGGCGTCATTCACCAGCGATCCCACCGGCACAAAGCCACTGCCTGCGGCAATCTCGGCGAGCCTATGCTTGTGCGAATTGCCAATCACCAACGAGACACCGTCGAGGACGGAAATCTCTTCGGGTGCGCGCTGTGCGTAGCAGCCCGTCACCACGATGCGCGCCGAAGGATTAATCCGATGGATGCGGCGAATTGCTGCCCGTGCATCCTGGTCGGCCGATGAGGTCACGGTGCAAGTGTTTAATACGACGACTTCGGCATCGGCCGCCGTACCCGCCCGCGACAATCCGCGATCGGCCAACTGGCGTTCGATCGCAGCGCCGTCCGCCTGGGTCGCGCGACAACCAAAATTTTCCACATAGTAACTGCCCACAAGAGTATTATATGGGCACTTGGGACGATTCCACTGGCTTTGGCCGGTGATGAGTTTCTTACTCGCAAATAGAGTAGGCTCTTTTTTCCGGCCAGCTTCTCGGCGGAGATGTGCATCCAACCGGAGGCGGTCGTATCTTTGCGAGACCGTCTTCCATGAAAACCTGGAGCTTGCCATGAAACGACGCATTTTGTTGGTGGACGACGAATTGCCTGTTTTGCTGACACTGAAGGCAATTCTCGAGATGGACGGATTCGAGGTGGAAACCGCTGCCTCCGCGCGCGAAGCGGAGCAGAAATTGGCCCACGGTGCCTTTGCAATGGTCATCACCGACATGCGCATGGAGAACGAGACCTCAGGGTTCGAGGTGATTCGCGCCGCCCGCGCGCAGGCCTACAATCCGGCTACCGCCATCCTCACAGCATATCCAAACCTCGAACGCGACTGGAAGTCCGAGGGTGCCGAGTCCCTGCTGGTGAAGCCGATGAACACCCGCGACCTGCTTCGCCAGATCGAAGCGCTGCTAGTGACCCACCAGGACACCAAGTTGGAGCGTGTCCAGCCTGAGCCAATCAAGGCTGCACCTCGGCGTGGACAGGCACGCATTTAGACAGCCTCAAAATTCTCTCCAATTTGGCTAAGGCAACTCCCCCGCCCGCCGTGCTTAGCGGCAGGCCTGCGTGCGGTCCTCCACTGGCGACGCTCTCAGCTCTTACACAGGCCACCGGCGTCCCTAAGATTTGCCACAAGCGGACGTCCCTTTTTTCTGCTGACCGAAACACTCGCGGCAGAAGACAGGTCGGCCCTGTGTGGGACGGAATGGCAATGTCGTTTCCTTCCCGCATCCCGAGCAGATTGCAACCGTCTCCTGCTTGGCAAATTGGTGAGGCGCTGCCTTCGCGGGAGTGCGTTTCTCCTTGCACGCCTTGCATCGCTTGGGAAGGTTCTTAAACTGTTTGTCGTGAAAGAAAAGTTGCTCCCCGGCGGTGAACACGAAATCTGCGCCACAATCCACACACTTTAGTATTCTGTCCTGGAATTCCATGGGTTCCCCTTTCGGCCCCAACTCCACAACATGATTACTGCAACCACTCAGCTCATGTGCTTCGCGCGCTCCACCACCGCTCGCCGCTCCCTTGCAGGCTAGCTCCGGAGCCCGGCCAGCGGCCAGGAGTGCATGAAAACCTCTGAGTAAGAGTGCGGAACGAACTTACTTATCATTCGTCCGGAGGTGCCTGCCACGTAAAAACCTGTATAAGAAAACCTATTTAACTGCACGTGCAACCAGCAGCGCCGCAAATATACTACCGATTTCCGTTCCTGGGTAAGGTTTTTGCACGAAGGATATTCTCTGCCGGACCCAAGGCTGGACCGTATGGTCGACATAAGGGCAGGGAACCGGCTGAACTACGCGGTTCTGCGGGTTTCGCAGCCCCTTCCATTCTGGTATGTTCAATACTTAGGGCAAAATTGATGTACAAAGGATGTCGCAGACTGCAGCGCTACCGTCGTTGCGTCCGGCCGGTCCCGATCCCATGATTCGATCTTACAAGGGCGTGATGCCCCAAATCCCCCGCAGTTGTTATGTAGACATGTCCGCCCAGCTCATCGGAGACGTGGTGCTCGGTGAAGATTGCAGCGTCTGGATGAATGCCGTGTTGCGCGGCGACGTACACTCCATCCGCATCGGGCGCAACACCAACATTCAGGACCATTCCCTCCTGCACGGAATGCCGGGCAAGTGGCCCGTAATGGTGGGCGATGACGTCACCGTGGGTCACAACTGTACCTTGCACGGTTGCGTGATCGAAGACCGCTGCCTCATCGGCATGGGCGCCATTGTTTTGAACGGCGCACGTGTTGGGCACGATTCGATCATTGCCGCCGGAACCCTGGTCCCCGAAGGCACCGTCATCGAACCGGGTTCGCTTTGGATGGGCGTGCCGGGCAAATTCCGCCGTTATCTTAGTGATGAAGAGAAGGAATCAATTTTGAGTTATCGCACGAACTATCTGCGTACCAAAGAGCAGTACCTGCGGGAGTTGGGCCAGTGAGCGCCAATGGAGCCCTGCCGCTGACCACAGCAGAGAAAACGGTAGGAATACTGATCTATTCCGATGCGGAGGTGCTTGATTTTTGCGGCCCCTTCGAAGTCTTCGCCACCACACGCCTCGACGAAGAGATGCGGCGCGAAAGCGAATCGCCGATCCGCCAGTTGCTGGTTGCCGAAACCAAGGACCAGGTGCGTGCCAGCGGTGGATTGCGTATGCTCCCCGATGCGGATTTCGCCTCCTGCCCCAAGCTCGACATGTTGCTGGTTCCGGGCGGGCACGGTGTTCGTGCCCTCTTGCATCAGCCAGAGTATTTAGAATGGTTGAAGCGGATGGCTCCGCAGGTGGAGCGCCTGGCATCGGTCGGCGCCGGCTCTCTGCTGCTGGCTGAAGCTGGATTACTCGTTGGAAAGACTGCCACCACCCACTTTCGTTCGGTGGATTTCTTCCGCGAGCGCTATCCCCGCACCTCTCTGCTGCCCGAGTTGCCAATGGTGGTGGACGGAAACATCACCACCGCCAGCAGCATTCGCGCCGGCATGGACATGGCGCTCTACCTGGTGGCGCAGACTTACGGACAGACCATCGCACGCGAAGCCGCGCGGCAGATGGAATTTCCATACCCGGATGAGCAGAACTTCCGGTCGAGGAATCGAAAATGATTAAAGCTGTGCGCGGCACCCGCGATCTGTTGCCTCCAGACACCGAACTGTGGAACTTTGTAGACCGCAAAGTGCGTCAGGTCTTTGCCCGCTACAACTACCACGAGATTCGCACCCCCGTCTTTGAGTCCACCGAGCTGTTCGCCCGCGGCGTCGGCGAAGAAACCGACATCGTCTCCAAGGAAATGTTCACCTGGGAAGACAAGGCTCGCGCCGCCAGCGAGAAGACGCAGACCCTCACCCTCCGCCCGGAGAACACCGCCGGCGTGGTGCGCTCCTACATCGAGCACGAGTTGGGCCGCAGCGGTCTGCTGCAGAAGCTCTACTACATCGGCCCGCAGTTCCGCCGCGAGCGTCCGCAGAAGGGCCGCTACCGCCAGTTCTTTCAAATCGGTGCCGAGGTCCTCGGGCCAGCTTCGGCGGGCAGTGAACTACCCATCCGCGACGCCGAGCTCCTGGACATGCTGACCGCCCTGCTGGAAGCCGTGGGCCTGAAGGGATGGACGCTCTTTCTCAATTCCGTAGGCTGCGTGAACTGCCGTCCCGGTTACAACCAGGCCCTGCGCGAGGCTCTGGCCGGCGTCAAGGATCAACTCTGTGACGACTGTCAGCGGCGGGCGGAGACCAATCCGCTGCGTGTCCTCGATTGCAAGGTTCCAGCCGATCAGCCGATCATCGAAAAGCTGCCCAAGATCGCCGACTACCTCGACGCCGATTGCCGCGAACATTTCGCCCAGGTGCGCTCCATGCTCGATACCCTCGGCATTCCGTACCAGGTAAATGAGCGCATGGTACGCGGTCTCGATTACTACACCCGCACCACCTTTGAGTTCACTCACGGCGAGCTGGGCGCGCAGAGCGCGGTCCTCGGCGGAGGCCGCTACGACGGACTCAGCGAACAGCTCGGCGGACCCAAGGCTCCGGGCATCGGCTTTGCCATTGGCGAAGACCGCCTGGTGCTGGCCCTGCAGGCACAGCACGCGCAGGCCGTCGCATCCCTCAAGGCGTTCGTTGTCCCGCTCGGCAAAGGCATGAATAGCCACGCCCTGTTGCTGGCCCAGGAACTGCGTGCCGAAGGCATTGCCGTCGATGTAAGCGATGAGAGCTTCCGCCTGAAGAAGAGCTTTGAGACCGCGGAAAAGCTAGGCGCAACCTACGCCATCCTGGTAGGTGAAAACGAGGTACAGGCCGACGCATTTGCCGTAAAGAACCTGAAGACCGGCGAGCAGACCACGGTCATACGCGCGGAATTGCTGGCATATCTAATAAATTAACGGGCTCCCGCAGGGCGGCTTCTTTTGCCGCCCTGCTGCCGGGCTCACACAATCCGAACTCCACCGCACACAACTGGAATGCGCTGAAGCCGTTTCAGTTGTGTACGATGGAGTATGCGGAGTTTTTCTCCGCAACAATTTTCGCAACACAATCCGCAACACGGAAAGCGATTTATGCAACTTGATTTCTTAGGCGATTTAAAGCGGACACACCGCTGCGGCGAGCTGCGCGCCACCGATGCGGAGACCACGGTCACTCTGATGGGCTGGGTCAACCGGCGGCGCGATCACGGCAATCTCATCTTCATCGACCTGCGCGACCGCTCCGGCATAACCCAGATCGTATTCGATAAAGAGCGCAATCCGCAGATGCACGAGCGCGTCGAGTCCGTGCGCAATGAGTATGTGCTGGCTGTAACCGGCAAAGTTGATCTGCGTTCCGGGAACACCATCAATCCCAAGATGGAGACCGGCGAGATCGAGGTAATTGCCGTCGAGTTGAAGCTGCTCAATGAGAGCAAGGTGCCGCCGTTTTTCCCCGGCGATGCCAACGTGAACGTGAACGAAGAGGTGCGCCTCAAGTATCGCTACCTCGACCTCCGCCGTCCGGAGATGCACGCCAACATCGAGATGCGTCATCGCGTCACTCTCGCCATTCGCAACTACCTGTCGGGCGAAGGCTTCTATGAGGTTGAGACCCCTTACATGACGCGCTCCACGCCCGAGGGCGCGCGCGATTACCTGGTACCCAGCCGCGTCCATCCCGGCGAGTTCTACGCTCTGCCGCAGTCGCCGCAGATCTTCAAACAGTTGCTGATGATCGGCGGCCTAGACCGCTATTTCCAGATCGCCCGCTGCTTCCGCGACGAGGATCTTCGCGCCGACCGCCAGCCTGAATTCACCCAGATCGATCTTGAGCTGACCTTCCCCACCGAAGAGACCATCCATGCCGTGGTCGAGGGTTTTCTCAACGCAGCCTTCACCGCCGCCGGATACGCCATCGAGCGTCCCTTTCCGCAGATGCCTTACGACGATGCCATCCGTCTCTACGGAATCGACAAGCCCGACCTGCGCCTCCCGGCCATGACCGGTGTTAAAGAACTACTTCCGCCCGATGCCTTAGAGACGCTGCTTATCGATCCGTCGCTGCCTGTCGTGCTGATTCGCACCCCCAAGGTGGGCGACCTTTCGCGCAAGGAGCGTGACGAACATAAGGCTCTGCTCAATGGAAAGCAGTCACGCACCATCAAGTTCTTCGACGATTTCAAGCGTCTCGAAAAAAGCTGGCCCGATGCGATTGCCAAAATTCGCGAGCTGAGCGGAGCCGAACCGGGCGATCTGCTGGTGCTGGTCGCCGCGCCGAAAAAAGACGAGCCCGTTGCCGCCAATGCAGACGATGCAGCCGCCCAACGCCGCCATCACCGCGAAACCTTTGACGTCTACACCGCCGCCGGACAGCTCCGTCTGGCGCTTGCCCAGCGTTACGCGGAGCGACATCAGGCCTTCGAGGGAAAGACCTTCAAATTTCTCTGGGTCACCGACTTTCCTTCCTTCGAGTGGGACGAGCAGGCCGAGACCTGGACCTTCGCCCATCACCCCTTTACCTCGCTGCACGAAGACCACATGGAGTTGCTCAGCGAAGGCGTCAAGGCGCTGCACGATCCCAACTCCGCCCTCGGAGCCATCCGCGCCCGCGCCTACGACGTGGTGCTCAATGGCACCGAACTCGGCTCCGGCTCCATCCGTATCCACCAGCAGGAAGTTCAGGCAAAGATCTTCGAGGCGCTTGGCATGGATGAAGCGGAGCAGAAACTTCGCTTCGGATTCTTCCTGGAGGCTTTGCAATACGGAACCCCACCGCACGGCGGCATCGCCCTCGGCTTGGATCGTATCGTAATGATCCTGGCCGGAGCACCAAGCCTGCGCGAGATCATCGCCTTCCCCAAAACTGCCGCCGCCACCGATCTGATGATGGAAGCACCCACACCGGTCACCGACGCGCAGTTGAAGGAGCTCAGCATCGCCATCAAGAAGTAGTTTTCGGTTTGCTCCACGACAAAGGCGGCCTGCGCAGGCCGCCTTTGCTAACTTCGCTCAGCTCTACTTCCGCTTCCACCGCACGCCGTCCTTCGTGTTCTCCAGCACAATCCCCTGTGCCAGCAGCTCATCGCGAACCGCATCGCTGGTCTTGAAGTCCTTAGCCTTGCGCGCCGCCGAGTGTTTTTCCACCAGCGCTTCCACCTGCGCATCGCTAAGCGCCGCGCTCTTTGCCATCTCCAAAGTCGCTAGGCTGATCTTCTCTTCCAACCCTTCAGCCTTGGCCCACTCCACAATCGCCTTTACGTGCGCCGAGTCGTGATCCTCCAGTACCGCAAAGATCTCATCGAACTTTGCCAGCGCATCCAGAACCGCCGCAATGTCGTCCTTCTTCACCTTGCCGTGGTCGGCGGCCGCGTTCACCTCGCGTACCAAATCGAAGATGGCTGCCAGCGCCTGTGCCGTGTTCAGGTCGTCATCCAGGCTTGATTGCAGTTCGCCCACCGCTTTTTGCGCCAGCTCTGCAATCTCCGGATTCGCGCCTGCCTCCCAATGCTCGGTCTCCAGACGCAGTTTGAAGTTCCTTAACCGCTCCACCGAATTGGCCGCCTGCGTCAGTCCGTCGAAGGTAAAGTTCAGTTGCTTGCGATAGGGAACCGAGATCAGCAGTAACCGGATCGACGAAGGCTTGTGTCCCATCAGCACCAGGTCACGCAGGGTATAAAAGTTCCCCAGCGACTTCGACATTTTCTGCCCTTCCACCAGCAGAAACCGCACATGCATCCAGTGCCGCGCAAAGGTCTTGCCCGTTAACGATTCGCTCTGCGCGATCTCGTTCTCATGGTGCGGGAACATCAAATCCTCGCCGCCCGCATGCAGATCGAATGTCTCTCCCAGGTACTCCATCGCCATCGTGGAGCACTCAATGTGCCAGCCCGGACGCCCCGGCCCAATCTCTGTCTCCCAGCTCGCCTCGCCCTCTTTCGGAGCCTTCCACAACGCAAAGTCACGTGCGTCGTCCTTTTCGTATTCGTCGGCATCCATGCGGCCGCCGCTATCGGTGATCAGCCCTGCAAAGTCCTTCTTGCTCAGCTTGCCGTACTCCGGAAACTTGTCGATGCGGAAGTACCACGAGCCATCCTCTGCCTGGTAAGCAATCTTCTTTTTCGCCAGCTTGCGGATGAATGTCGCCATCTCCGCAATGTGTTCGGTTGCCCGTGCTATGCGCTCCGGCTGCTCAATCGCCAGAGTTTCCATATCTTCCAGGAACGCCTGCTCGAACTTCTTGGTGTATTCGCCAATTGGCACGCCGCGCTGGTTGGCGTTGCGAATGATTTTGTCGTCCACGTCCGTAATGTTCATGACATGCAGCAGTTTGAATCCGCTCTGGCGCAGATAGCGGCGCAGCACGTCCACTGCAACAAAGGTGCGGAAATTGCCGATATGACCGTAGTCGTAAACCGTGGGGCCGCAGGCGTAGAAGCGAACCGTCTTACCATCCGCCGGTGCAAATTCTTCAATCCTGCCGCTAAGAGAGTTGAACAGATCGAGCGCCATTATCTTCCTTACATGCGGAATGCAAACCAGAACAGTGTACCTGCAGCTTCGCTCTCTGATTCTAAGGGTAGCCACCCGCCGCCGCAATAAGCGGTCCCAAGGCACTGTGCCGCGCAGTTCAGCCCAGCGCCAAAGCCGCTACCCCGGCGACGATCAGGGCCGATGCGATGAAGCGGCGCACAACCTGGCCTTCACTCAGGAACCTTGCCCCCAAATACATGCCGACCATCATCGACATCTCGCGCACTGGAGCAATATGGCTGATAGGAGCCAGTCTCATCGCGTAGAGCACCAGAATGTATGCCACTGGGGTGAGGATTGCGATCCCGGTCGCTTCCTTCCAGCATTGGATATATTCCCCCGAGAGCAATGCACGCCGGCGGTATGCTCCGCCCAGAAGCAGAATCGTGCGAAAGAAGTTGCCGGCATATTCCACCAGCAGAGGCGAGATCAAAAGAACTTTGACCGAGTACCCGTCCACCAGCGTGTAGCACGCGATCGTGCACCCGGTAGCGACGCCCCAGAACAGTTCCGCGTGTTTTCCCCCGCGCCGGATAGCCGCCAGCCCTCCCGAGGAAAGCAGAATGCCAAGGGTCACCAACACCGCTCCCAATGCTCCTACCATCGACGGACGCTCATGCAGCAACACAACTGCTCCAACAAATGACAGCAATGGTCCTGTTCCACGAGCCAGCGGATACACCACGGTAAGATCGCCGCTCTGGTAGCCACGCAGCAGGCTCTCTGAATACAACAAGTGCATGACACCGGTCGCGAACAGAAACGCCACAGCCTTCAGACCGAGCCTCGACCATGTGTTCGTCAAAACCCAGATTGCGACTGGCGCAAACAGCAAGGCTTCCGTCACGGAAGAAAACCAGATTAGATTTTTGTTGTGGGATGCTCGCTTAGCCAGAAAATTCCACGCGGCGTGAGCGAAAGCAGCAACCGCCACAAGAAGAAACGCTGTAATTGGCAATGATCTACTTCCATGGGCACGGGGGCGCCGTCGAGTTTTTCTCCAATATCTTTGCCCTTGCTGCGAACCTTCCGGTCCGCGTTCCCCAAACTATAGCAGCCACACCAGCTTTCGTCCGCTCAGAAATTAGTCTGAAGATAATTCCCAATTCTGCCGATAAACCTATACGAAATCCTGCCGGTTTGGCCAACGTCTATACCTCAGGAAGCCTCGCCGGCCTATGCTCCAGGAAAATTGAGCGGGAAGATGCAAACTCGATGACTGTTGGAAAGAAATTAGTGCTTTCATTCGGCACGCTGCTGGTCTTAATCGGAATCTTGGGCTGCGTCATGTTGAGCGGCTTTAGCACGTCGAAGAAAGATTTCGACGAAATGCTCAGCCGGCGAGTCAGTCTGACTCACCTCGCCGATCTGTACACGATCGACGTGACTACCTTGCGGGTCGCGCAGCGAGGCACTCTGGAGTATGCCCTTGCCAAGCAGCCGGAGAATGTGACGGTATCGAAGAACCTGTGGGCTAAATCCTTGGAGCAGGCATCCGCACATCTCGCAGAGTACAAATCCAAGACAACCACAGATGAAGCCAATGAACAGGTCAGGCAGGGCATGGAATCGCTCGCCGAACTCGATTCCTTGTACAAAGAATCCTGCAAAAAAATTGATGCCGGAGACGTGGACGGAGCGCTCGCGCTCGTTTCCGATGTTACCAAGTTCCCGGCTGCCTTCAAGAAATCTGCTGACCTGTCGCACGCGATGATCTCCCGGCAGCAGGAATGGCTTGAACTGGACAAGAAGAACGCGGCCCAGCACCAGCTTGCCAATACATGGATCGGAATCGTCGTAATCGTTATCTCGCTCGGACTGGGCGTGTTGATGCTTCTGTATGTGCGGACCCTCACGATGAAACTTCGGCGGATGACCGAAGCACTGGCATCTGGATCCCAGCAGGTCGCGAGCGCGGCAACGCAAATCTCTTCATCTTCCCAATCGCTGGCGCAAGGAGCATCCGAACAGGCCGCCTCGCTCGAAGAGACCTCGTCCTCCACCGTAGAGATCAACTCCATGACCGGTCGCAATACCGAGAACGCCAAAACGGTTGCCGGTCTCATGACTTCCACCGCAAATCACATTGCCGTCGGCAACCAGAAGCTCGAACAGATGCTTGCTTCCATGGAGCAGATCAACTCATCCGGCGCAAGGATTTCGAAGATCAACAAAACCATCGACGAGATTGCCTTTCAGACCAACATCCTCGCCCTCAACGCCGCCGTCGAAGCGGCGCGCGCCGGAGAGGCTGGCATGGGCTTTGCCGTCGTCGCCGACGAAGTCCGGAACCTCGCGCAGCGTTGCGCCCAGGCGTCCAGGGACACGGCCACTCTGATCGACGAGTCGATTTCCAACTCGCGCGATGGCAGTGCAAAGCTCACTGAAGTGGCGGATGCTTTCGGCACCATCACCGGCGAAGTCGGCAAAGTCAGCGTGCTGGTGGAGGAAGTCAGTCTTGGCAGCCAGGAACAGTCCCGTGGCTTGGATCAGATCGCCAAGTCCATCTCCCAAATGGAGAGCGTTACGCAGAAGACGGCAGCCGTGGCGGAAGAAAGCGCCTCGGCCGGCTCAGAACTCGGCGCACAGTCACAGTCCTTGCATGAAATTGTCCAGGAGCTAAAGGCATTTGTGGGTTCCGATGACCAGAGCCGTCTCTCCGAACCCGGCGGGAGCCTTGGCCTTTCACGGGCTATCCGCAAACCGCAATCGTCCGCTCACAATCTTGGCCGCAACGGTGTTCCTCGGAATGCCGGAACAATCCCGTCCCGCGTGCCCGAACCAGCGGACGCGCTGTTTCAGGAGCTCTGATTCACAAACACCGCTAGGCGGAGTGCAGCTGTACAAAACGTACCGCGAACTCCGCCTGGCTATCTAACTTCCCCCTCTGCCATTCCAGAGCAGACTCAACCCAATTTTTCTCTTCCGCTCCCTCCAGAAACTCCACTCACCCCCTTTGGAATGGCGTTATAATCGCTCAACCTCGGGAGGAGGCAATCGTATGCTGCTACAGGGCTCGATTCGCCAGCCGCGCCCGCACCGCAGCAACATCGTGGTGCTGACCATCGCTGCGCGCGCCATCTGGTCGCGCTACGCCTCTCCGCGAGCCGAGCTCGTCGGTTCGCCTTCGCTCTCGCGCCCCAACCTTTTCGCTGGCGACTAATCCTCTACACTGCTGAGCATTCCCAGTCAGGCCTGCATTCTGCGTCGCGCTTATTTCGCCCGCCAGAAAGCAGGCCCGTAGGCCGTTTGCCATTTGCATCGAACCATCAGCTTCAGGAGGAAACCATGCCACCCTCGATCTCGGCTCCCGCTCCCGCCACCACCCCCCATATCCGCACCAAACTTCCCGGGCCCATTGCCCGGCAAATCATCGCCGCCGATGAACGGTTGATGTCGCCCTCCTACACCCGCTCCTACCCGCTCGTTGCCAAGCGCGGACGCGGCATCGTCATAGAGGATGTGGATGGCAACGAGTTCTTCGACTTCTCCGCCGGAATCGCCGTCACCTCCACCGGCCACTGTCATCCCGAGGTCGTCGCGGCCGTGCAGCAGCAGGCTGGTGAACTCCTGCACATGTCCGGCACGGATTTCTACTACCCGCAGCTCACCCAGCTCGCCGCGCGCCTCTCGCAGATTGCGCCCATGCCCGGCCCGCACCGTATTCACTACGGCAACTCCGGCGCCGAAGCCGTCGAAGCCGCCCTCAAACTGGCGCGCTATCACACCAAGCGCCAGTACATCATCGCCTTCCACGGAGCCTTCCACGGACGCACCATGGGCGCGCTCTCGCTCACCTCTTCCAAGGCGCAGCAGCGTCGCCGCTTCGGGCCGCTCGTTCCCGGAGTCGTCCACGTTCCTTATCCCAATCTCTATCGCCGTCCCGCCGGAACCGAGCCCGGCCAGTACGCGCGCGACACCGCCCGCTATATCGAAGATTGGGTCTTCCGCACCGAAGTCCCGCCCGAGGAGTGCGCCGCCATCATCGTCGAAGCCTTCCAGGGCGAAGGCGGATATCTCCCCGCGCCGCCCGCCTTTCTTCAGGAGCTGCGCCGCATCTGCGACAAATACGGCATTCTGCTCATCATCGACGAAGTGCAGTCCGGCATGGGACGCACAGGCAAGTGGTGGGCCATCGAACATTCCGGCGTAGCCCCTGACATGATCACCGTCGCCAAAGGCATCGCTAGCGGCCTGCCGCTCTCCGCCCTCATCACCCGCGCCGAAATCATGGACTGGGCTCCCGGCTCCCACGCCTCCACCTTTGGCGGAAACCCCGTAGCCATCGCCGCCGCCCTTGCCACCATCGACATCATCGAGCGCGAAGCCATGCCGAACGCCATGGAAGTCGGCGAGCACATCCTCGCCCGCATCTATGACTGGCCGCAGCGCTTGCCTCTCGTCGGTGATGTCCGTGGCCGTGGCCTCATGATCGGCATCGAACTGGTCGCCGACAAACACACCAAGGCTCCCGCCGGAGAGCAGCGCGACCACGTCGTCGAACTGGCCTTCGAGAGGGGAGTTCTTTTCCTTGGCTGCGGCTCCAATACCCTGCGCCTCAGCCCGCCGCTTATCGTCACCAAACAGCAGGCCGATATCGCCCTCGACGTCCTCGAAGAGTGCATCCTGAATGTCGGCTCCGGCAAATCTCAGCGCCCCAGCTGGGGAGACGAAGTCGGCGCGGATTAGGAAACAGTAACCGGCAATAGCCGTGAAAAATGCTTGGGTGAAAGATGAATCGGTGCCTCATCCTAACGTCGCGTTTTGTGCGGCGTTAGGGTGGGGTATTTGACTCTGTCGTTGGTTTTGTTCTTTGTCTTGCTTCTACGTTGTCATTCCGAGTAACACGAGGAATCCCAGCAATGTATGCGCCTACCGCGCGGCCCGGAGGAACTCGCGGAAAAGTTGAATCCGTATTACTCCAGCTCCAGAATGAGGCATCATGTCCGAACAAGATGACACGAAGAAGGATTCGCGCAGCCCGGCGAAAATGCTCAGCAGCAAGAGCCTCACGCCCGTTGACCCCGACTTCGGCGGCCAGATGAGCCTTGCCGAAGACATCATGCACGAAGACCGCGACCTTCTCCGGGCGCTCGCAACTCGTAGGATAGACTGAACTGCACCGTGCCGCCGTTCACGTACCTGCGGTACAATCCTTCCCATGTTCGAGTCCATCTCTCCCGCCATGCTCTCCCGGATGCACGAACTGGAATCCATCGACCTGCGCGACCGCATCGACGGAACTCCGCACAGCAAGCGTCTCCGCCAGGTCTCTCCCGAAGTTGGCAAACTCATCGCTCTGCTCGCCGCCTCAGCTC
This sequence comes from uncultured Acidobacteriaceae bacterium, assembly GCA_964559875.1. Lineage (GTDB taxonomy): Bacteria > Acidobacteriota > Terriglobia > Terriglobales > Acidobacteriaceae > TOLSYN. Next base: position 2,695 of record CAZLJQ010000063.1, on the reverse strand, counting down.
CCGCCGGGCCTTGGATTGAAATCGGTACCAGCGCCGGATACTCGACCCTGTGGCTTTCGCTCGCCGCCCGCGCCACCGGACGCCGCATCACCACCTTCGAGATCGACGAAGGCAAGCTTGCCCTGGCTCGCGCCACCTTCACCGCCGCCGCCGTCACCGATGTTGTCGAGCAGGTTCACGGCGACGCTCTCGCCCACCTGTCCGGATACCGCAACATCGCCTTCTGCTTCCTCGACGCCGAAAAAGATGTCTACGAGCATTGCTACGAGCTGGTGATACCGCTCATGGTCTCCGGAGGCATTCTCATCGCCGACAACGCCATCAGCCACCAGGAAGACCTGCGCCCCATGCTTGACCGTGCTCTGCGCGACCCGCGCGTCGATGCCGTCCTCGTTCCCATCGGCACCGGCGATCTCGTCTGTAGAAAGAAATAAGGACGTCCTAGGGTGGCCCACATCCGCCATTTTTTGGCGAATCTGGGTCTGTTGACCTTTCTTTTGCCGTCGTTCCTGCCTTTATCCTAGTGCTCCATATCCACCCGCCGTTGCCAGGTGGCCCATATTTGCCCGCTGTTGGCAAATGTGGGTTTGTTGATCTTGCCTTTGATGTTGTCTTTGCTTTTTGATGTTCCCAATCGCCCACGCTGTATCATCAAAGAGATGCCTCCGATTCTCAACGCCCAATCTCTGTCGAAATCCTTCGGCGCTGAGCCGCTTTTTCGCAACGTCAGCTTCACCGTCAACGACCGCGACCGCATTGCCCTCATCGGTCCCAACGGCTCCGGCAAATCCACCCTGCTGCGCATTCTTGCCGGACTGCTAGAGCCCGACTCCGGCGAAGTTGCTCTGCGCAAGCGAGCCACCCTCGCCTACGTTCCGCAGGAATCCGTCTTTGCTCCCGGCCTCACCATCACTCAGGTCATCGAAGCGGCACTCTCCGGCTCCCTCGTCCCGGCCCTGGAGCGCGACTCCCGGCTGCATGAGACTCTAGGCCGCGCCGGTTTTGAGGACTTCCACGCCGAGGCGCATTCGCTCTCCGGAGGCTGGCGCAAGCGTCTCGCCATCGCCGAAGCCTTGGTCACCGCGCCCGAAATCCTTCTCCTCGATGAGCCCACCAACCATCTCGACCTCGCCGGAATCGAGTGGCTCGAACAGCTCTTGCAGCAGGCCAACTTCGCCTGCGTCGTCGTCTCCCACGACCGTTATTTTCTTGAGAACGTCTCCAGTGTCACCGCCGAACTTGCCCGCGTCTTTCCCGACGGCATCTTTCGCGCCGCTGGCTCCTACTCCCATTTTCTCGAAGTCAAAGAGGAGTGGATGCACGCCCAGGCGCGTCACCAGGAGGCCCTGGAAAACCGCGTCCACACCGAAATCGAATGGCTGCGCCGTGGTCCCCGAGCCCGCCGTGGCAAGTCCAAGTCGCGCATTGACCGCGCCCACGAGCTCATCGGCGAACTCGGCGATCTCCGCTCGCGCACCCGCACCGCCAGCACCGATCTCGATTTCTCCTCCACCGGACGCCAAAGCAAGCGTCTCGTCGAAATCGAGGGGCTCGCATATCAATTCAGTCCCGAACGCCCGCTGCTCAGCGACTTGAACTTCGTCATCACCAACGGCATGCGCGTCGGGCTCGTCGGCCCCAACGGCAGTGGCAAAACCACCCTCTTGCGTCTATTGCAGGGAGAGCTCTCGCCCGACTCCGGCACCATCCGCACCGCCGAACATCTCAAAATCGTCTACTTCGAGCAGCAGCGCCAGCTCGATCCCGCGCTCACCCTTCGCCGCGCTCTCGCCCCAGACTCCGATGCCGTCGTCTTCCAGGATCGCGTCATCCACGTCGCCGCCTGGGCTGACCGATTTCTATTCACCAGTGAGCAGCTCAACCAGCCCGTCAGCCGTCTCAGCGGAGGCGAGCGCGCCCGCGTCCTCATCGCCCGACTCATGCTTCAGCCCGCCGACATTCTGCTCCTCGACGAGCCCACCAACGACCTCGACATTCCCACCCTCGAAGTCCTCGAAGAAACCCTCCTTGAGTTCCAAGGCGCGCTCGTCCTCGTCACCCACGACCGTTACCTGCTCGACCGTGTCTCCACCATCGTCCTCGGACTCGATGGCCGAGGCAACGCCTCCACTTTCGCCGACTATATGCAGTGGGAGGAATGGCGAAAGCAACAGGGACGCACCCAGAAGCGTGCCGGGTGGCCCACATCCGCCCCGTCTTTGGGCGAATGTGGGGTCGAGTCCACAAGCCCCTCCAGCGCAACGCCCTCGGCTGCCTCCCCCGCCAAGAAAAAGCTCTCCTACAAAGAGGCTCGCGAGTACGCTGCCATCGAGCAGCAAATCGCCGCCGCCGAATCCCGTCTCTCCGTCGCTCAGTCCGTGCTCAACGACCCCGCCATCCAAACCGACGCTCCCGCTCTCATCGCCGCCCAATCCGAACTCGACCAAGCCTCCTCCGCTCTCGATCAACTCCTCACCCGCTGGACCGAGTTGGAGGAAAAGCAACAATAGGATGGGACTAAATGAGCAGGTGATGAGTGGGTGTCATTCTGAGCAACGCGAAGAATCCCTGCACAGCTCGAGTCTCTAGTGACGATCAAGAGGCACTTCGGTCACGATCTGTCTTTGCCTACACGTTTCGCCGAGGGTGTAAAAGATTTTGTGTAAACGGTCTTGACTGTTAGAACAAGGAGACC
>CAZLJQ010000062.1:0-19679 GCA_964559875.1 uncultured Acidobacteriaceae bacterium | reverse complement strand
GGCCAATCCGGGAATTCAAAACAGGAGACTTCACCATGTATCAGAACCGCATTTCACTCATCGGATTCCTTGGCCACGACGCCACCACCGGAACCGCCAACAACGCGAACTACGCCGTGCTCTCGCTGGCCACGAAGAGTTCGTACAAAGACAAGAAAACCGGCGAATACAACGGCCACACTGAGTGGCACCGCTGTGTCGTCTGGGGCCGCTTGGCCGAATACGCAAAGACGCTCACCAAGGGCTCGCATGTTGCCGTCGAAGGCGAGTTGCGCAGCCGCGAGCGCGTGGACAAGAAGACCGACGTTAAGCAGCGTGTATGGGAAGTCCGCGTGGCTTCGATCCTGAAGCTCGACCGGGCCGAGAAAGCCAGCCCGGAAGAGTCGCAGGATATGCCCGAGGATGTGCCCGAATAGGGCGCTTCCTGTTTGCTCAAAAGGCCCGGCTAGCTACCGGGCCTCAAACTCCGTGAGGTTGGTATGAGCTTTGATCTGATTATCCCATTTCTCCGGCCGATTGAGCCGCTGTTGCTCGACGAGAGCGTCAGCGAGATCATGGGCAATCCCGACTCGTCCTGGTGGTACGAGCGGGATGGTATTGTGCGCCGGGATGGCACGGTTCAATTCGACGCAGCGCGCCTTCGTACTGGTCTTGAAGTGGTCGCCAACAAGCTCGGTAAGAAACTCGACGAAGATAATCCTCTGCTCAACGCACAGCTCCCGGACGGCAGCCGCCTGGCAGCGGTCATTCCTCCGGTTGTCCGCCCAGCTCCAGCATTGGTGATTCGCAAATTTACCAGCCGCCATTACACCGTCGATGACCTGATCGCTCGCGGCACGCTAACGCGGGCTCTCTCCGACTTTCTTGCGGAACAGATTGGCGATGGAAAGACGCTGCTTATCAGCGGCGGAACTGGGAGTGGAAAGACGACGCTATTACGGATACTCGCCAACTCGATTCCCGATCATGAGCGCATCGTCGTCATCGAAGATACCTCCGAGCTTGGCATTCAGAAGCCCAATATTCTTGCCACCGAATGCCAGACCGACACTTACAGGAATGCGGTGACTTTCGACGACCTGTTAAAGGCCGCACTGCGCTGGCGGCCTGACCGGATCATTCTGGGCGAAGTGCGGGGATTAGAAGCGCGGACGCTGCTCGATTCCTTCAATACCGGCCACTCCGGTTCGCTTGCCACCATTCACGCGAATTCGGCTGCAAAGGCGTTGCGCCGATTTGCCAATCTTGTTCTCCGCAGCCACTCCCAGGCCACGTATGAGGATGTCGAAGCGGAGATCGGCGAGGCGGTTGATTTGGTCGTTCATGTTGAACGGCAGCCTGGGCGCCGAGTCATCCGCGAAGTTCTCAAGTTGAATGGCTATAACCGGGCGTCACAGAGCTTCCAGATGGAGATTGTCTATCAGGCTGGCGTCCACAATTGCCCAGAGGTAAAACCATGCTGAAGAGCCTGCACAAACACTCACTTCCAGAGGCCGAAGCCGCTTATGCCCTCTCGGCTCTGCAGGCCGGAATTGACGCTGAAGAGCTCACACGTGAACTCTCTTCGCGTCATGTGTCCGAGCCCGGCGCATGGGAGCGCGCCCGCCGCATCGTGGACACGGCTTCGGTACGCTGCTGGCTGGCAGAGCGGGTTCCGCCCGCCGATGTAATCACGATTCTCGAAGTTCGCCGCCGTTTTGAGTTTTCCCGCCAAGATTGCCACGCATATTCCATCTCTATTCTCCGGGCGGCTCAGGAAGCAATTCGGTCGGAGAATGCAACCCCAATCCTTGCCCGAAAGGAGCACTAAACATGCCATTGCTTGAGATTCCTCAAGTCCGTCAGATCACAGCCACCATCCGGCTCGATGAATCGACTGCCAGCCAGATCGATCAGTACGCAGCCTTTCTCCATGCCTCTGCCGATGAAGTCGTGGATAAGGCGCTCGCTTATGTCTTTGCCAAAGACCGCGATTTCCAGGAGTTTCTGAAGACTCCTGGGTCCGCACGTGCTCCGCAGAGCTTACGTATCCGCCGCGTGCCGCAGAACGGTGCCGCACCGGAGCCAGTATCGCCAACGGCACAGGCCGCCAAAGGGCCGATAGCTGCCAACGGTGCGCGCTTGCGCGGGGAGGCCGCATGAACCCCGCTATCCCGGCACGACAGAAGGCGGCGTTGGAAAGGCTGATCCGAATCGCCCAGGGTGGTACGGGACAGAGCCGGATGACCGCGGAGTTCCTCTTGAGCTGGTGGAATGCGGCCAACTGCGGCGGCTTCGATCTGACGACCATCTGGGGAGTGGACACGGAGATCGCCGCCGACATGGTGACGGTGTTCGGGCTGGTGGCGGTCTGCCATCGTTACCCGGACGATCTTGGCTACGGTGAGGAGTTCCGGCACATCGTTCACGCGTGGCGTCCGGCGTTGAAACATGGCTAGTTGCCGGGGTGGAAGTGCAGTTCGGTGCTGCGCACCGGATTTATTTCGACACTCCACCCCTCGGAGGGTACACGAATGAAAACGGTCGTATACAAACGTCTACTTGCGCGTAGTGAAGGACTTAGAGAAATCGCCGTATACGGCGTTTACGTTCGTTGACGGTACACAGAAAAGGAGAATAAACGGTGGAAAGCGCAATCCCAATCAATTCGATTCCGGACGGTTCCAAGCGGCCAATCGCGCGCAATCGCATTTTGTCAGTGCGATTCACGGAAAGCGAGTACGCAGCGCTGGAGAATCTTGCGTGGTCGAAGGGGACCACACTCGCGGACTGGGCCCGCGAAGCACTGGGCCATAGTCTCGGAAACGGCGGTTCGGAGCAGTTGGAGATGCACATCTTCACTGAGCTGGTGGGCATTCAGATGCTTCTGATGAACACGCTCGAACCAATCTTGCGCGGCGACAAAATGACACAGGAACGGCTCACCGCCCTCTTCCGCCAGGTGCAGACAACCAAGGCAGCAAAGGCTCACGAACTTCTCGCCAAGCGCAGCCAGAACAGGGAAAAGTAGCCATGGCAACCGTGCAACAGTGGGGCCGCAAAGAGTCGTTCATCTGGCCGCCGCGTGGCTTTCTTTACACGCTCGGCGCACTGTTTCTCTCCGTGGTGGCGACCGCTGTCTTCGTTTACGTTCGCTTTCAGTACGGTCTTTTGCCGCTCCAGCGTTATTACCTGCCGTACTACCTGCGTAGTGTGACAGCGGGCCTCACCCATCCAGTCAGTACCTACCAAATGATCGCTGTTTCTGACGGAAAATCGCGGATGCGGGCAGCATCCGAAGGCGATGTCGAATCAGGCACCACACAGCAGTCCGACGGCAAGCCGTTGCCGCTGGTGCTTTCCGCTCATGCTACCGAGCAAGGATTCCGCTATCTCTTTCGGCAGCGACCAGAAAGTTACATAAACAACACGCTGCACGGGTGGCTTGCGCACTCGATTTATGGCAGCGTTCCGATCTACAAACTGTTTTCGATGCAGCTCGTCTTCGGGTTGCTGGTGTTTCTGCTGCAACTCCCATTTTCATTGCAAAAAGACATTCAACGGATCAAAGGATTGCGCTATGGTCGCCGCCTCAAAGGGCCAGTCCTTGTGAACGCCAAGGCTTTCACCAAAGCGGTTGGCGGAGACGGTGTCGGCATCACAACCAGCGATTCGAAGTTGCCACTGCGCGTTCCGCGCGATGCCGAGAACAAGCACTTCCTCATCGTCGGCGACACGGGTTCTGGCAAATCGAGCATCATTCGCCAGATGCTCTATCAGGTGCAGGAGCGCGGCGAGAGCGCTATCGTCTACGACCCGGCTTGCGAGTTTGTGAAACAGTTTTACGACGCCCACCGGGGCGACATCGTGCTCAATCCGCTCGACGCCCGGATGCCATTCTGGAACCCATCGAACGAGCTTCGGCGGAAGGCCGAGGCGAAGGCTCTTGCTGTCTCGCTGTACCAGCCGGAGGGCGTCACCAACCGATTTTTCGTGGAAGCTCCGCAGAAGATTTTCGCGCATCTGCTCACATTTCTGCCAACTCCGGACCAACTGGTGCAGTGGATGTCCGACCCGGCGGAGATCGATCGCCGCGTCAAAGGAACCGAATATTGGGCGCTCATCGATCCAAAGGCGCCGCAGCAGCGAAGCGGCGTTTTCGGTTCCCTCAATATGAGCGCGGACAGCTTCCGGCTTTTGCCCAAGCAGGAAGAAACAGCCTCCGTCTGGACGGCAACACAATGGGCCGAGAGCCGGCGCGGATGGATCTTCATCACCTCGCGCCCAACAATGCGCGATGCGCTTCGGCCCCTGATCAGTTTGTGGATCGACACGCTGGTTTTGCGCCTGCTGAATGAACCGATGCCGGAGCAAAAGCCGGTCTGGTTTGTCATCGACGAATTGGCCAGCCTGCAGCGGTTGCCGCAGCTTCATACCGCGATTACCGAGAATCGGAAATCGCAGAACCCGGTCATTCTTGGCTTTCAGGGGCGGAGCCAGATGCAGGCGCGATATGGCGAGGATGCCGAGGCGATGCTCTCGCAGCCGGCCACGAAGATATTCCTCCGAACGACCGAACCGCGAGCGGCAAAGTGGGTCAGTGAAGCTATCGGTGAGATCGAAATCGAGCGGCTGCGTGAAACGCACTATGACGGCACGCGCACGGGACGCAACTTCGCTCTCGACCGCCAGACAGAGCCACTCGTCCTACCCTCGGAAATCTCGGGCCTCGACGATCTTCGCGGCTTCCTGAAGTATGGAAACCATGTTGCTCGCTTCTCGTTTCCGTTTATTGCGCTCAAGGAGAAGAGTCCAGGCTTTGACGAACGAGAGATGGACGATCTGATCGCGCCGAGCGCGCCGCCTGCAGCGGAGCCAGGAGGGGAACAGGGCAATCTCTTCAGCACAGAACAAGATATACGGCCACTGGGCCACGTGGTGGAGTAAACCGTTATGCTCACCATTTCCAAGCCACTCTCAGCAGGCCAGGCGCAGAGCTATCATCAGAAGGAATTTACTTCAAAAGAGCAGAACTATTGGTCGCAGCGCGGGGGGATCGCAGGCGAGTGGCAGGGCCGTCTCGCCACGCGGTTTGGTCTAGCGGGAGCAGTCTCTGCCGAGGACTTCGCCAAGCTCAGCCAAGGCCAGCATCCGGCCACTGCCGAACAGCTTGTTCGCCAACGAGCGTCTTACGAATACCAGGATGCGGAAGGCAAAACCGTTAAGACCATGGAGCACCGGGCGGGATGGGATGCGACCTTTTCTGCTCCGAAATCAGTCTCACTCACCGCACTCGTTGGCGGTGACGAACGAGTACGCGAGGCGCATCGCGAGAGCGTCCGTGCAGCACTCGATCAGCTCGAACGCTACACGCAGGCTCGTATCGGAGGCAACCATCCGCCAGAGACAACGGGCAAGTTCATCGCCGCAAAGTTCGAGCACGACACAGCCCGACCGGTAGATGGCTATGTCGCTCCGCAGCTACATACTCACACAGTTATTTTTAATATGACGGAACGCGAGAATGGCCAGCCTCGTGCCATCCAGCCGCAGAGCTTGTTCGCGTCGCAACAGTTTGCTACCGCCATCTATCAGTCCGAATTGACTTATCGATTGCGCCAGCTTGGCTATGAGATCACGACGGGGCGGAGCGGAGCTCCCGAGATAAAAGGCTATACCCAGGAATACCTCGACGCATCAAGCCCGCGCAGCCAACAGATTCGCGAGTATCTGGAGCGCACAGGACACACCGGTAAGGAGGCGGCAGAGATCGCCGCCCACTCCACTCGCGACCGCAAGGAGATTCACTCCCCTGCCGAAGTCATGGCAGCGCACCGGAAGCTGGCTGCCGAATTGGGGCACCAAGCCGAGGCCGTGGTGCGCACAGCGCGGGAGCGGTCCCGCAGTCAGGAAAAGGCCACCAATCCATGGGAGCGAGTTCGAGAATCTCTCACCTTCTCCCGCGACAAGAACTTCGAGCGCGAGGCCGTGGTCGATGAACGGGCGCTGATACGTGACGGACTGCGCCGCGGAATGGGAGAGGTCACCTATGGCCAGATTCGTGCCAATCTGGATGCGCGACTGGCGTCCGGGGAGTTTCAATCGGTCGAGCGGCAGAACGCGCCAGGCCGCCAGTTCACCACCGCCAAGACGCTCGAAGCCGAGCACGAGATCGTCCGCAGGATGCGCGAAGGGCAGAACCAACTGGAGCCGGTTCTCTCCCGTCAGCAGGCAATCGATGCAGCCGATCAGAATCCGCGCCTCAACCTCGCGCAAAAGAGCGTTGTCGAAGATGTTCTCAGCTCCCCAGATCGTATTCAGGGGATTCAGGGCTTCGCCGGTGTGGGCAAGACCACCACGTTGACGGTCATCCGCGGCGCCGCCGAAACCCAGGGTTATCAAGTCGAGGGCTTTGCCCCAACCTCCCGTGCGGCACGCCAACTTGGCGAGGCCGGGGTCAATGCACAAACCCTTCAGAGCTTCCTCGCGCGAGCCGCGGACTCGGCGGCCTCTGGGCAGCGACATCTCTACTTCGTCGATGAATCGAGCCTGGCCAGCACCAATCAGATGCGGGAGTTTCTAGCGCGCCTTGGCCCAAATGATCGGGTACTGTTGATCGGCGACATCCGCCAGCATCAGGGTGTGGAAGCCGGACGCCCATTCGAGCAATTGCAGCAAGCTGGAATGCGGACTGCACGGCTTGACGAGATCGTTCGGCAGCAGGATCCGGCGCTCAAATCCGCCGTCGAACTATTGGCCAATGGGCAGGTTCCCGCCGCGCTCGATGCGCTGCACAAGCAGGGCCGCGTCCGGGAAATTCCCAACTCGGAGGAGCGCATCCGAGCCATCGCCAAGAGTTACGCCGAATCGCCACAGCGCACGCTCATTGTTTCTCCGGACAACGCTTCCCGCCGCGAACTCAACCAAGCTGTCCGTCAGGAGTTGAAAGCCAATGGAACCCTAGCGCCTGAAAATCACTCCTTCCGCGTGCTCGTTCAGCGCCATGACATGACGGGAGCCGAACGGTCGTGGGCGAGCCACTATGAAGTTCACGATGTCGTCCGCTACGCGCGCGGCAGCAAGCATGCGGGAATCGAAGCCGGGAGCTACGCATCAGTCGTCGCCATCGATCCGACTGCGAACCTGCTCACCGTCGAGAGGCCGAGCGGAGAGCTCACTACCTATGATCCGCGCCGCCTTGCAGGCGTCAGCGTCTACCGCGAAATGGACCGTGAGTTCTCAGTGGGAGACCGCATCCAGTTCACCGCTCCGGACAAATCACTAGGCGTAGCCAATCGTGACCTTGCCGCGATTGAAACGGTCCATCCCGATGGGCATCTCTCGGCACGCTTGGACAACAATCGCCAAATTGAATTCAGTACCGGAGAGCATCGCCACTTCGATCACGGCTACGCAGTCACCAGCCACAGCTCACAGGGCCTCACCGCCGAACGCGTCCTCGTCCACGCAGATACCCACGTCCACCCGGATTTACTCAACTCCCGCTTCGGCTACGTCTCCATCTCCCGCGCCAGCCACGAGGCTACTATCTTCACTGACGACCTCGCCCGCCTCACCCCACAACTCGGCAATGACATTTCCAAGACCCAGGCACTTGAAATTGGTGATACGCCGTCGATTTCACAGGGTATTCCGATGACCTGACCCCGATCATATGTTTCCTCAATAAGCTTACGATTCGCCTCGGCGCGCAGCCATATCAGCACCTTTCAGGACGGGGACAAGGACGGCAGCATTCCGGCCCTGCACTGCGTCAATATCGGAAGTCTAATCACTGCATGCAGGCGTGGCGACCACGAGCGGAATGAACTCCCGTGTCGCTTCTCAATGGACTTTTGCCACTCAAGAAATCGCTCTTTGGCTCGTACCGAGTGCTCCACGTCAATATCCGAGCGTTCAGACAGCAACCGGGAGACCAATTCGATCTGGGCCTCAAGGCTGGATCGTAGAGCTCGGCATTTCCAGCAGCATTTCAAATGGCTTTGCGTCGTTCGCATTTTCCCGTAACCCAGTTCTCCATCAAGGTAAGCGAGTAGTTGCTCATCGCTAGGATGCTCGGATTGTTTTTCTCTCCGCATTGTGTTTCCCCTTTTCTGGTTCTGTTTGCGACATGGCGTCCTGTAGCTTGCGAAGAGCACGAGACAGCAACGTGTTGACGGAGTTCACGCTGATCCCCAGTTGCTCGGCGATCTCCCGGTATTTCATTGCCTCCAGTCTGAGCAACAACACCTCTTCTTCGCGTGCTGATAGTGTTGAGAGGAGGCTACGGATATCGCTCAGAGCAAGCGGTTTCGGCATGGTTATCGGCAGCCTTCCAGCTTGTTCTGCTTCATCAAGCGAGTCACAACGGAACCGCTCGCGCATTCGCCTGTTCATTGCTCTTCGCAACACGCACAATGTCCATGCTTTAGGATGTTCAATGTCCTTGCCGGCCCGTACAGCGAGATATAGCTGAATAAAGCTTTCTTGGACGAGGTCTTCGGCGAGCGCATAGCTCTCCGTCGCCCTGGCTGCAAAGGCTACGAGCTTCGTATACCAGCGATCATAGAGCGCGGTTACCAGTTCGGTCGCGTCATTCTCGTTCACCGCCCGCCACCAGCCGTCATGAAGTAGCTGTATTGGAGTGGCGCGAGCGGCCACTTTTAGCGACAACGTCAGTGAACTATTCTTGGGCGGGAGGACGTGCTGACGGCGCGAGGCGGCCCGCTAAAGCCAGAAAGTTCTGGAACAGCGCTTTCCCGGATGCCGCCGGAGCCTCTTCCTCCGCTGGCCAGCATCGTTTTCATGGTCTGAAGTATGTCAGCGTGATGCCGGGCTAGATAACGCTCGACCTTCGCATTCTTGAGCAGGCGGTCGATGTATCCGTAAGAAACGGTCAACGTCAGGACATCCGTGCCATAGGACTCTTCCACAGATTTCAGATCTCTGAGGATGAACTCGTTCTCTTCTTCCAGCATAGATCGCGCTGCATCGGAGGTTGCCTGCAGCCGCTTGGATGATGCGGCCATCTCCTCCAGCATCTCCGGCTTGGTTACCGCCAGAAGAGCTTTGGCAAAGGGAATCGTGTACGTTCCGCCCGCCACCATATGCTCAGCAGCCTCAATCTGGCGGAGTGGCTTCATCTTGCGAAGGATGGTGAACACTTGCGGACTCACCGGCTTATTCATCAGTATCTGGACGACCTCGGAACAAATTCCGTTCAGCAGGTCGCGCTTGACTCGAATTGACTCCAAGCTGACATCCAATGCGGCGGCGATCCGCTCCTCTGTCAAGCCATTCTTTAGCGCCTCCAGCAACATGAAGTGTTGCGCGATAGCTGGAATATGGTTGACATGCCGATTGTAGGTATATGCTTCGTCATCGGTTGCCAGCAGGCACTTCGCCTCTTTGAATCCAAGAGTCTTCAGAATTTCAAGGCGTACGTGCCCGTCAAGCAAGAGATAGTCCGCGGGACCACGCGGGTAGATCACAAGCGGCTCGATCAAGCCGATATGTTTGACCGAGGCAGTGAGATGTCGGTAGAAATCCCCGGTCCTATGTCCCTTGGTGACTTCCTTCTGGGGAATAATTATGTCGAGCGGCAAGACTACAATCTGTTTTTCAAAAGCCGCCTTCACCATTTCTGTCGACATCGAGTTCTCTCCTAGCCGAGGCGCTCGCTGAGCTGTCTGGGCATATCGGTAATGCCTTCTGCTCGGAGCAAGGTAACGAAATTCTCGTCGCGAAATAGTTCCCGCACTGCTGACGTAAGCAAGAGAATCCGTTCCTTCGTTTGCTCCGCTTTGGCAATGAGGTGTTTCTGCTCGCGAACCCGCTGTTTGTATACCTGGACCAGCATATTTCCAGTGACTTTACGTCGCCCGTCTTCCTCTTTCCCCGCCTTCTGCCGCTTCTCAATGCGCCTTGCAATCAGGCGGCGAGCGGCAGCCAGCTTTGTTCCTCGTAACTGCCCGGCGTCGTACGCTTCAGAAAGTGCTTTGGAAATCTCTGCGTCCTTTCCGCTGGCGATTTGGGCCGCAACGCTAATAGGAAGCCGCCCTGCTTCTACAGCTTCAATCAGCGCGACCTCTTCATGCTCGACCAGATTTACTATCCCCCAGACGTACATGCGCTCCTTGCCGAGCTTCTTCGCGATCTGCGGGACGTTATAGCCGCGCTCGCGCAGGCTACGCACTTCTCGAATGATGTCCCTGTTCGACGGCGGACGCCTCGCGATGTTTTCGATCAGGCTCATGAGAAACTGATCTTCGCGGTTGGCTTCAGTGATAATGGCCGGGATCGTGGTTTCACCTAACGCTGTAAATGCTTCAATCCTTCCTTGGCCGCAGACGAGGTCAAATAGTTTTTCCTCCGCATCTGGCTCTGCCCGATGCACAACCGTGATGGGCTTCTTGAGCCCAACTTCACGAATATTGGCAACCAGGGCTAGCCACCTGCCTCGACTGCGTGATCTTGGGTTTGCAATGTTGATTTGAGCGATAGGAATACGCTCAACAAGTTCTCCGCTCATAAGGCCCCTTCGATGCGGACGCGCTCCGCCATTTCCATGAAGTAGTTCAGATTGCCGAACCGATATACCTCCAGTGCCAGAGCGTTGTCTGCATGCAGACTCAGTCGTTCTGTCAGCAGGTCGAGGCGCGGCAGGAGAAAGTAGTCGAGGATTTCTTCATTGCCAGGCTGAAGGCGCGCTGCGATGACGATGTCCGGTCGGAGACTCTCATCGAATCGAAGCTGCCAACGGCGTTTTCCAGTCGGAGACTCTCGGCACCGAGCAAGAATCAACGAGGCCGAATACTCGGAGTTAATCAAAAGAAGATCGGTCTTCGGATCGACGCTCACCGTCGCACCCAGGGCTAGTAGCTGGTCAAGGATGGATGCGATAAGGTCGGAATGTCTTCGACGTAGCTTGCGATTGATTTCAATGTAGGCATAATCGCGATCCGGCGTCCATCCAATAAGTGCATAGGCGCGCGCTAAGCTTCCGAACCGAGACGAGTAGCAGGCGCTGGAAGGCATCTCCTCGGTCTCGTCAATGAGAATGCCTGAGAGGCGGCCTCGAGCGCGCAGCAGTTCGCGCAGCTTGTCGAGCAGTTCTTGATCCGAGAGATGACGATGGCGGGACTCGATGATGGCGCGAGCCTCTGCGAATTGGCTCGCCGAAATGATGGGCTCGAATGCACCGTCACGCCAAATCCACATTTGCAGCGGGTTGTTGACGCGTCGGTGCTTGAGCTTGAACGATCGCCGATTGTAGATGTTTGCCCCAATGTACTTGGGATTCGTCAAGACCTGATGGACTGTTGCGCGTGTCCACAAGCGCCCGTGTTCGCCAAGAATGCCGCTCCCGTTCAATTCGGACATGATTTCTCGCTCTGTTTTTCCTTGTGCTATGAATGCCTGGTAAATTCGGCGAACCGTTACAACTTCCGCTTCCGGCCCGGGAACAAGAATGACGCGGTCTGTTTGCAGGCTCTTTCGCTCGCCTTTTCCCAGCAGGCTTTTCGGATTTCTATCCCGGTCGATGAGTTGTCGGCGCAGTCCGTATCCAGCAGGGCCTCCTTGTCGAAATCCCATCTCAATCAGTCGGCATTGCCCGGCAAAGACCTTTACTGACAGTTCACGACTGTACTCTGCAGCCATGGACCGTTTGAGCGTCTTTAGGACCGACGACGACATGCTGCCGTCGTTTTCAAACTGCTCGGCGCAGTAGTGAACACGGACTCCAGCCCTTTTGAGCACATATTCGTAGTAGGCGCTTTCATCAACGTCCTGAAAACGCCCCCATCGGCTGACGTCATACACCAGCAGAGCGGAGAAGTCGATTCGCTTCGCTTCGACATCCGCCATCAGAGAATTGAGCCCTTCACGCCCAGCAATGTTTAGTCCGCTCCGTCCATGATCCGCATACTCCCGAACAATCTCCATGCGGTGCGACGCTGCGTACTGGCGGATTACATCAGTCTGATTTTCCGGCGAGTACTGCTGGTGTTCGGTGGACATACGCACATATAGCGCAGCCCGCAAAGTGCCCGACGTGTCCACGGATGCAATGGACGGCATCTCCATTCTCTTGCCACCAGATGTCGCAGGATTGAATGTGCACCGTCACAGTGTGCCGGACCTGGTGCTTACGATCTGACTTCATATGAATAGTGTCCGCAGGAAGCGTTTTTCGCGACAAGGAGCGAAACTTTTTTCGGACGATGCAGCCTTCACCGGCGTCGGGCACCAGGATCGGCACCGCCATGGGAGAATGCCAAGCGCAGGCGCAAATCAGAGGGGATCACTTATAAAGAGTTCGCAACGCGGCTACGCCATTCGATAGCGGCTTAGCAGCGCTGTAAATTCTCTTTACCGGGACTGTGGCGAAGGTGCCGCCTCTCCGCCCGCTTGGAGGACAATCGCCAGATCGATTTCAACGCCGGAGAGCACCGCCGCTTCGACCTTGGCTATGCCGTCACCAGCCACAGATCCCAGGGGCTCACTGCCGAACGCGTCCTTGTTCACGCCGATACCAGCGTCCATCCGGACCTGCTCAACTCCTGCTTCGGCTATGTCTCCCTATTCCGCGCCGGCGCGAGGCAACGCTGTTCACCGACGACACGACGCCGCAACGGCACTCGCCAGCGGCCCTTCAAATCTCATACACTTGACGGCGAACGAATCTTAAGGCCGTATCCGGTTGAGGAGCCGAAGTGAAGCATGGCAAAATTCCAGGGCGGAGATGCGATCGACACCGCACATTGCATAGCTCTCACGCATGAGATTTTGCGGTGCGAAGAAGCGTTTAAAGACTTCGAGGCTCTAGCGACGCAATCAATTATGGTTGGCGAAAATCGCGCTCTCGCCTTCAAAATGTACAATTCTTACGCTCGTTTTGTTCACCACCTTTACGAGTTTATGGCCGCCTGCTTCGTGCGCGAGCAGCACGACACGGCCGCAGGAAGTGGAAAGGACGCCACTCGCTTCATAGGGGGTTATATCTGGCACCACGCTCAGCGCATCCTCACCGGCAGACGCGAGGCGATCCTTAACGGCACCGCACCAGCATGGGAAAACGCACTAAGCGCCTACCCGGAAAAAGTACCGGTAGACTTTGCCAGCGACTTTCGGCTTTGTCGGAACAAGGCGTCGGGCCACGTCAAGCACGAGCGGGCTACCTTGAGCCTGTCCGATTTCTACGACCGATACCACATGTACCTGTACATGCTTTATCGGGATGCGTTGGCCTTCTGGGGCATTAGAGGCTCTGAATTTCCCGACTTGAAAGAGATAACCGACTTCAGCGTCATGATTCGGCAACACCCGCCACGGCAAGCGTAGCGGTCAAAGGACGATATGCCAAAGCCGAAACCAACTAGAGATAAACCCGCAGCCCCGGCCGATGACTCGTGCACTGTACCGCCGGCTTTGCCGTTGGACCAGCTTTACAAACTGCAATTTCATACTTCTGCGAATGAAGTGCAAAACATCCGCGACTATGTCGAGTGGCAAGCTCCAGACGAAAAGGTCTTGCATGCGGAAAAGGTAGCGGGCGAGCGTGTTTTAGGCCGCGACTACGATGTGTGGGATGTTCATACAAATAAGGAACGATGGTGGGTAGTCACGAGCCCGACCAATCTCTACTCGCAAAAGCTGATGCCGAGCATGGACTACGTTCTGTCATTCCACATTGGCGTCATGGCGAGGGTGGCCGCTCATAGAACACCGGAAGGCAGCGAAGCCGAGCAAGAGTTTCTATTAGTGACCAATCGTAAGCTGGTCCAGGCCGGCGAGACTTTGGACGCAGCCGATGAGGCTGAGGAATTTCAAGCCGTTGGCATGCGCTGCAGGGAATGTCTGGTTGCCCTTATCCGAGAACTCACCGATGGCAGCGATTTTGCCGAAGGCGACGATCTTCCGAAAAAATCAGATTTCAAAGGGTGGGCGGACAGGATCGCCAATGCAATAGCTGCGGGTGCCTCTGCCGAGCATGTACGCGGCTATTTGAAGTCTCTAGCTGATAAAACCTGGCAGCTCACCAACTGGCTCACGCACACATCGAACGCGATGCGCAGCGATGCTGAATTAGCTTTTTCAGCGACGGAGCATGTTGTCGTGGCGTTTGCGTCGGCCGTGCTGAAAAGAACGGCCGACGCGCCCGAACGATGCCCGCGTTGCAAATCATACAAAATTACGATCGATTGGCGCCCCGACCTTGGCCCCGCCGGTCTATACATCCCTCGCTGCGAAGCCTGCGGAGCGGAAAAGCTACCGCCCCAGCA
Source organism: uncultured Acidobacteriaceae bacterium (assembly GCA_964559875.1). Lineage (GTDB taxonomy): Bacteria > Acidobacteriota > Terriglobia > Terriglobales > Acidobacteriaceae > TOLSYN. The sequence goes on along the minus strand of CAZLJQ010000062.1, from coordinate 5,415 downwards.
ACCGAAGAAGAAAGCCGCCAAGAGAACATCATCGGCGACGCAAAGAGGTTAGGTCGAACCCCTGCAGTGGTTGAAGCTCTTGCATCGATCAAGCGAAAGCCAGACGGGGCATAGCGGGGCCGAGAGCAAGCTATCTTGTGTCGGCTCGAGCCCAACCGTTGCAGCATTTCTATAAACTCACCGGGGACGAAGCGATTCATTTGGATAGATCAGTACCGACAAACTCCGATTCTGGCCGCCGCAAATCACGCTTGGGGCGCAATCAGGCAGATAGCAGAGGTTTGACGCGACGGTTTGAACTCCGCCGGGAATAAGCTCTGCCACGGCTCGGGAGTGCCCGCCTACTCAGTTCGGACCATAGTGAGAGCTTCGAAGAAGCGGATGACGGCTTCGAGATCGCCTGAGGAAAGCGTTGCAAGTTGGCGGCGGGTCGCCGACTCGACACCCTCATACATCGCCGCAACTTGCATCAGACTGGCCGGAATAAGGCGAATGAGAAGACTGCGGCGATCGGCGGGATTTGGCTCACGGCGAATGAACCCGCTCTTTTCGAGGCGGTCGAGCGCGACGGTGACGCCGCCACTGGAGAGACCTGTACCAGCCGCGAGGCGGCTGGGTGTCGCCGGACCGTAAAGCTGCAGCATGTGAAGCATCTGCATATCCGTAAGGCCGAGACCTGCTTTCTCGGCGGCCTGCGCGTTGAAGAAGATGCTGGAAGCGATAAATTTGCGGATCTCGAGAACAATACGATCGGCTGAGGTGACCGGAGGCGGTAGCGTGGCGAGTGCTTCGCCCTGGACCTGAGCCTTCGGCGTCCCGGAACTCTTGCGGTCTTTTTTCTTCACGACTCTGGACATGGAAGCCATCTTCTGCTTTAGTATACATATATCTTACTTAAATAAGATATATGGAGAATAAGATATGTACACAACGGCGAAGGCTTACAGAGGAATGGGGATGGAGGGTGGCATTGCGCGATGGTATGACCGGACCACGCGCAAGAGCATAGACGACTTTCGCGCGCTCGCGGCGCGAATTGCTGCGATCGTTCCGGCATGCGGCAAGGTGCTGGAAGTTGCGCCTGGGCCCGGGTTTCTGTCGATCGAACTGGCGAAGCTTGGAATTAAGGCGCGTGCAGTAGACATCAGCCAAACTTTTGTCGAGATTGCTCGTCAAAATGCGGCGGATGCGGGCGTTACGGTCGAGTTTGTGCGAGGGAATGCAGCCAACTTACCGGTGGAGTCCGCGAGCGTCGATTTTGTGGTGTGCCGCGCGGCGTTCAAAAACTTCACGGAGCCGGTTAAATCAATGCGCGAAATGCTGCGTGTGCTAATGCCAGGCGGTCGAGCGCTGCTGATCGACATGCGCAGGGATGTATCTATGGAAGATATCAAGCATTACGTGCACAATATGGGATTGAGCTGGTGCACCCGTGTGTTCACGAATTTCACGTTTAAGCACATGTTGATCAAGCGGGCGTATTCCTTGGACGAAATCCGAAAGATGGCGGATGAGGCTGGTTGGAAGGACGTACGGATCGAGACCAATCCCCTTGGCTTTGAGGCTTCGGTCATGAAGTGAGGTTTGGAGTTGGCTAGCGATTCCATGTGTGGGAATCAATACCATGCACGCGTGTGAAACGTGCGATTCAGCGCAACGCGCTGGCGTTGCTGGCAACCTCAAAGCTCCGGATCAGCCGGAGATAATCGATTTCAAACGCCGCGCTTTGTCCTGGCTCTAGGCGGCTACGGTTCTACCGTCATTATTGGCCGAAGCGTTTCCACACTGTCGGAGGGCGGCCAGAAACCTATCCAAATGTGCCGTCTTTCGCTTTCTCAAATACGCTACTCCCGTTTCAATCGTGAGGGGGTTTCCTTTGATAGGTCGAAGCACGATGCCAGGACAAAAGAACTGGGTGAAGCATTTACGAAGGAAGGTATAACCTTCACCTAGGGCGACAAGGGGCAAGGCCTCTGGAAATGTGGTGACCTCATGCGCGATGTTCGGCTTTAGTCCGGCGCGAGCGCAACTGTCCGATAGCTGCTGGAAAACCTCGGGGTGAAGTTTCTGAGGAAATGAGATCGCGGGCATATCTCTCAGGTCGGAGAGCGCGACCGTGCGATTTCGCGCTAGCGAATGCCCGTCAGGCAGCGCCACTAAGAGGGACTCCGATAGAATCGGTTCTATCACAAGGTCGCTGCCGCTCACGGGCAGGATCACCAGAGCTGCATCGAGTTTGCCGTCTCGCAATTTCGATAATTGATGTCGAGTGAAATAACTCTTCAGCGAGAGAGCTCCGCTCGGGACTGTTGTTCCTGAGAGGGCGCGGACCTCTATTATCAAATCGGGGTTCACATACGGGGAATAGCCAACATGCAGATGAGTTGCAGGACGGAAGAAACGCACGACGTTCGCGGCCTGCTCGCTATGGCTCAGAGCCTTGCGTGCCTCTTCTACGAAGAGCACACATGCCTCAGTTAAGGATACATCCCGCTTTGTGCGAATAAATAGTTGAGTGCCAAGCACCTCTTCCAATTCGCGAATCTGTTTGCTCAACGACGGTTGGGAAACATGCAAGCGCTCCGCCGCCCTGGTAAAGTTCAACTCCTCCGCGACGGCTACCGCGTAGCGCAGCAATCGCAGCTCTATTCCTGGATACATTGTCTTTCATTCGCCCCCACTATGAATTAGTGCCGATCGGAAGAACCGCGAGAGCGGATTAAGCATCTGATGCTGGTCCAGGTACAAGGGTTTCGTGAAAAGCTGAAATTTCCACAGGTGCATTTACATGGCAGTTCCGTAATGAAACCGGCAGAAACTACGCTTACTGTCAAGAACTCTGCTTGCTTTTAGATCTCCACTTCCAATTTCGCGCACAGCAACTGAACAAACCTTGGGCAGGCGGCGCGGAGCAGACGGAGGATGTCTTCAAAGCTCTTGGTCGGATTGAGATCGGAGCCTTGCTCGTGGAGGACATGAACGACTCTGTCCGGGTCTAGATAGTAGAGGTCGATCAGGAATTCATCCGGGTGGACAACGGCGATATTGAACGGGTCTGTTGCTTGTGCCGGAAAGTGACGGGTGTTGAAGGTAATGATCGACTCGCAACCGCCGCGAATTGCAGCGGCCAGAATGTGCCGGTCTTTCTCGTCGTTGGTCATCGAAGCGGTCAGGTCAGCGTAGCCTTCCACCCAGGCATCAGCGAAATACTCCCGCAACTGCGCAACGAGATGCTCGGTTTGCTCGGGAGTCTTTTGTAGCTTGTTTTCAAGCGTTCGTTGGACTTCCGCAACAATGTCGTCGGACCACCGCGCCAGATAAACCCGTGCATGGAAAAGCCGGAGCAGCGTGTCACGGAGACACGCCTGAACCAGCACACAGGCATCCAGAATGACCGGGAAGTCAGCTGTCATTTACTCCTCGGGCGTAATAAACGTTTCGTAATCGCCCGAATCAACTGCAGCTTGCGCGATTGCACGGATTCCCCGTTGACGCTGTGCATCGCGGTCGTGCTTATATTCGAGCACATCCTTTAGGTAAAGCCGACGATGGGTCCCGGTGCGATGAAACTGCATCTTGCCTTCGTCCAATAAGCGCACGAAGAACTGTCGGGACACACCAAGGATGTCAGCGGCTTTTTGCGTTGTCAGTTCCTCGAGCAGCGGAAGAATGGCAACTGCTTTCCCCTCTTGCAGGTTCGCCAAAACATCTCGCAAAAGCTCGTACACCGATGGCGTTAGGTACTCTTTCTCGCCGGATCGACCGAGTAGGCAGGGAATTCCATCATGAAGCAGCAGTCGATAAAGCTTTGCCGCCTGCTGTTTCTCGGATTCCGGTAGGGCGACATTCAGTGGATGCGTGGCCATCTTCTACTCCTAAACGCTACAACTGCAACCATCCTCAGTGTGCCCTGCAGTGGACATGCTGTCAATACTATTCGCTACAAGTGCAACTAAAATTTTGTACAGCAATTAGATAGCAGGAACCTGTTCCAACCGTACCTTCAGGGCCAATCTGGTTGCTACTCATGCCTGTAAGACCTTGAAAATACTAGACTTAGCTCGATTGACACGGTAGAGGTCAGGAGTTCGAGTCTCCTCGTGCCTACCATTTAACCCCCTCATTGCAGGGGGTTTAACTTTGCCCGAGAAAATCGTCATCATTTTCCTCCACCCGTGATCCACCCGTGATTTTCTAACTGGCCGCTCGCGAGGACATTATTGCTTCTATCATTTGCTGCTGAGCAGCCAGCCTCAGTACCCATTCTCACGTCGACTCAAGCATGCTCTGTGCTTTGCGGACTGGGTTTGGAGGAGAGCGCGCCTCATTTAACCGGGCGTGAGCCTGTGATGAGGATGTCTACCAGCCTTCTGGCGCTTTGCTGCCAGCCGGGTCCGGATGCTATATGGGAGACACCGATCAGCGCTCGAAGCAGGTCGAAGGGTTCGAGGTCGCTGCGAATTTCTCCGCTCTTGATTGCACGCTTCACCAGCGCGTCAATGGCTCCCTGGACTAGCCCGCGAGAACCCTCAATGAGCTTTGAAGGGCCTCCCACAACACTATTCAGAGCGGGAGCGATGATCTGCTTTGCCGCGATGTGGTCAACGAACAGCAGCATCCACGTCCGCAACGCGTCAATCGGCGGCATCGTTTCCGTGAACTTGCGCTCTGCCGCAGCCAGCTTCTCCACTTCACTCCGATAGACAGCTTCGATCAGTGCGTCGCGGGTGGGAAAGTGACGATACAGAGTCCCGGCTCCTACTCCCGCCTGTTTGGCAATCTCGTCTAGGCTGGCGTCAGCGCCAAATCGAGTGAATGCCTCCTTCGCCACCTCCAGAATGCGCTCGCGGTTGCGCTGGGCATCCATGCGCGGCTTTCGTTGGGCGGATTGTGAAGTTTCCTTGGTCATCGACGAAATTACTTGCAACCGGAGGGTGTCTCCGGTTATCTATTGATCTGGAGACTGTCTCCGTTTTATTTGAAGCGGCAGTGGTTCGTCAATGCCGGTCGCAAATGGAGAAGCCAATCATGGATCAGGAAGGAATGGAATGCTTCACGAAATAAGTCAAGCTGGCAGCTTCACCCTGCCCGGCAGTTCACTCACCGTGAACCGCATGGGCTACGGAGCCATGCAACTTGCAGGGAGAGACGGCAACAAGTTGGTGTGGGGGCCACCTCGAGATGTCGACGAAGCGATTGCTCTTTTGCGAGAAGCCGTGGCGAGCGGTGTGAACCATATCGACACATCCGACTTCTATGGCCCTCACGTCACCAATCAGATCATACGAAAGGCGCTCTCGCCCTATCCCCAAGATCTGGTAATCGTAACCAAGGTCAGCTCCCGGCGAGGCGAAGATGGATCGTGGATTCCGGCTCTCTCACGCGAAGAACTGACTGGGGCGGTGCACGATAATC
>CAZLJQ010000061.1:0-22253 GCA_964559875.1 uncultured Acidobacteriaceae bacterium | reverse complement strand
GAAGATTCCATCCATCGACCATGACGAAGAGAAGAAGCTTGAGTGGAGTGGAGATCACGACCGGCGGCAACTGCATCATGCCAACCGATGTGGTGATGGACGCAACCACCATGTCGATGACCAGGAAGGGAAGAAAGAGTACGGCACCGATCTGAAAGCCAGCCTTTAATTCGGAAAGGATGTAGGCGGGCATCACCACACGCATGGAGAGCTCTTCCGGAGTGTTGGGTCGCGGCTGCTTGGCGAGTTCGAGGAAGAGTGCGACGTCCTTTTGGCGAACGTAGTGAAGCATGAAGGTCTTGAGTGGACGCGAGCCGAGTTCGACGGCGGCAAGGGGCGTGATGCGTCCCGCCTCAAGCGGAACGAGGGCCTGCTGCTGAATGGCAGCGCCAACGGGTTGCATAAGAAAAAATGTGAGTACGAGTGCTAACCCGATAAGCGTCTGGTTCGTTGGCGTGCTCTGCGTGCCGAGCGCCTGGCGAAGAAAGTGAAAGACGATCAGCAGACGCACGAACGGCGTCATGGAGAGCAACAGCGCGGGGATGAGGGTGAGCAGGGTGAGCAGGACGACAATCGTCCAGGGAGTTTGGTTGCTGCCGAGGTTGGTCAACGCCCCACCCACGCTGGTCGCCGATGGCGCGACAGGCAGAGGTCCGGCAAAGGCCGCAGTCGTCAGCGATGTCATCATCAAGAGCTTGGCGACGAGGCTGAGCGGGCGCCTCATGCACTCTACTGACCTCATGCGCTCTCCTGACTGAGCGGGCGCGGAGTGATCACGGCGGCGCGCTGAGAGTGGATCTCCGCCAGAAGCGAGACCGAAGTGGCTGCACCGCCAATCAGGAACTTCTGTTTGCCGAATCGGACAACGGCAACAAAGCGCTTTTCGCCGAGCTGCTGAATTTCCAGCAGTTGGAGTTTGCGTCGCCGGCGGCGTTTGAAATACTGAGAGGTGAGACGCTGAATGCTTTGAACCAAACAGGCGTAGACGCGAGCCGCTAACGACGGGAGCTTGGCTGGCCCGGGATGGACTTTGGGTTGCCATGGAAAGCGGAGCGCTTCAGAGACAGGTGGAACTGGCCCACGGCGAATAGCCCGGGATGGTTTCTCGATGCGGTCGCGATAACGTTTGTTCATGCGATTTGGGTGAGGCGCGCGGCCAGGTGATCGTCAATCACTTCGAATTCTGTCCAGCCGATGAGTTTCCCATTCACGTGCAAAGGCACATCCGAGCCCTGTAGACAGTGAGTGTTGATCACGTCATTGTGGGAGAGCCGAAGGAGTGCAGCGAGAGTGAAACCCGGGATCGGAATTTCCAGAGACAGCTGGCAGGATAGAAGTTGAAAGGCAGCCCAGTTCTTCGGTTTTTGCGCGGCCAATGCTTGGCTGCCGATGGTTAGTGCTGTGATGTTTTCTGCTGCTTCGTTCATTGCAAGGCGTCCGTGAGCGGATAAGAGTGCGATCCGCATTTAAGGAAAGTGCAATCGGTTGGCCGCAGCGCGGTGGAGTTGGTGAAAAGATTCTCAGAAATGCTCAACAAATATGGCCCCGCGCCGGGAGCGCGAGGCCGCAGGTTAAGAAGACACTAACGAATCAGATTGATGGTGTCTTGCGCGATCTGGTCGAAGGTGGTCACCGATTTGGCGTTGGCCTGGAAGCCGCGCTCGGCAATGATAAGGTTGGAAAACTCGGTGGACATATCAACATTGGAAAGCTCCAGCGCGCTGCCGGTGAGGGTCCCCAGGGAACTGGTTCCAGGGGCACCGACGACAGCGGACCCAGATGAGATGGTGGCGGCATAGTTGTTGTCACCCTGATTGCTGAGGCCTTGGAGATTGGAAAAGTTGGCGAGAGCAACCTTGCCGAGAATCTGGGTGCCATTAGTGAAGGAGCCGGTGATTGTTCCATCGGAGCCGATCGTGAAATCGGTCAGGCTTCCGCCGGTGTTGCCGTTCTGCGTGGGGGCATTAGAGCTGGCACTGGAGACCTGCGTAATAAGGCCCTGGCCACTGGAACTCGCCAGGTTCCACGTGATTCCAAGCGTACTTGCTCCATCGGCGAGATTTGGGATGCTGATGGAGATCGGCGTAGTGCTGGTGAGGTTTCCGTTGCTATCGAAGTTGAGCGTGCCGCTTGCCACGGTGGTGTTGGTACCGGTGCCCCCGCTGATATCACTGCTGGGCACGGTCGCGTTGTAACTCCACCCGGTGCCGGTGTTAGTGAAGTCGACGCTTAACACATGAGAATTGCCGAGCGAGTCGTACACGGTAACGCTGGTGTCATAAGAATCTCCGACGGCGGTACCGGAGCTGAGGTTGGCCTGCATGGACATGGTGGTGGTTGCAGTCGGTGCACTTGTCATGTCCATCGGCAACTGAATCGGCACGAGCCCGCCATTTGTGTTGACCACTCCATTGACGGCGGGATATCCCATGACCTGGTAGCCATCGGCGGTGACCAGGTAGCCACTTGTCGAGTCCTGACTGAAGTCGCCGGCGCGGGTGTAGTAGGTGTTGCTGCCATTTTGCACGACGAAGAATCCGTTGCCGGTGATGGCAACGTCAGTGTCGACTCCTGTACCTTGTACGGTGCCGCCGCTGAAATTTGTGTTGATGGAAGAAACCGAAGACCCGGAGCCGACCTGCAGCGGATCTCCCGCACCGTTGGTACCCAACATTTGATAGAACATATCCTGGAAGTTGACGGTGGAATCCTTGTAGCCAGTAGTGTTGAGATTGGCAAGGTTGTTGGAAATCGTGTTGAGCGCCGTGTTGCTGGCGTCCAGTCCAGAGAGCGGAATGGAGAAATTGGGCATTAGTTGCCTCCCAAGGTGTTTTGCGTGGAGTGACTAGAAGTTGTGTTGGCAGGGCCGGCAGCGTCCGCTGTTGTGGCAGCTGCAGAAATCGCATTTCCCGCGCTGGCGTTGGTCGCACTACTTGTGTCGGACGTAGTTCCGCTGCTGCTTGTGCCTTGGAGAATCGAATAGATGCCGGCGACATCACTAAGCTGATTGATCTGTACCATCTGGGTGACCATGGTGGTGGGGTCCATGGTCTGGGTGGGATCTTGCGATTGCAACTCGGTGGCGAGCAGTTGCATGAACATCGATTGGTAATCGGTGGCGGAGCTGCTTGAATTGCTACTGCTGTTGCTGCCACTGGTGGAAGCGGTTGAATCGTTGGCGCTGGTAGTTGCCGCCGACACAGGGTAGATGCTCATGGGTTTCTCCTTAGTCTTAAGCGCGAACGCTGATGCTGGAATAATCGGGGAGGAAGCCGGTGGTGTAGCTTTCCTCTGGGTTGATTGCCGCGGCAGCCGCTGGAGGTGTGTCTCGTGAAGGCGGAGCCGGAGGTGAAGAGCCCGGTTGGTGTTGTCCTCCGCCAGTGTCGCTCTGACTGTGAGAGCTCAGGGAGCCCAGAATCACATCACGTGACTTGAGCGCCTGCTCAAGCGTCGTGCGATCGGCGGTGAGCACCTGCAAGGCATCATGCTGCGAGGTGGTCAGATGCGCGGTGGTGACCTCACGGGCGCTGACCGCGCGCACCTCGATCTTGCCGAGTTCGGGAAGCTGGACACTGATCTTGAGTTCACTGCTGTTCTCATGGACGCGAAGCTGGCCGGAGTCCACCATGCGCGGCAGATCGGGAGCCGAACTCGACTGGAGCTGAGGTGCCTGCGTGGAGGCCGGAGCGGAGCCTTGTGCGTGCGGCGCAGTGAAGACGGGTGCAGAGGTCACCACCTGCGCCGTGGCTGCTGGCAAGGGAGAGTCGGCTGGCTGCAACGTTCCGGGCTGGAAGGAAGACGCATGCACGTTGACTCCGGACGCAAGACTTGCGCCAAGATCGTGATCGTCCGCCGAGGCGGCGCCGCTATTACTCTCCCGAACTGCGGATGGGACATCGCCCTGAGGTACTGCCTCGTGTCTGGAATGAGCCTTTGCAGAGCGCGCCGGGGACTCGGTGCTGCTGCGGAGTGCGGGGTCGTTGAGCGGGGAACTGCCATCCGCCAGGTTTTCCCGCGAGAAGAGAGCATGAGTATTTGCGGTCGCGTGACTTGTGCTGTCGGCAGTGCCAGTAGTTTCATCGGAAGAGGCTACGGATTGAGGCCTTGCCTTGCGCCCAGCACTGGAGTCCGTCGACCGCGTTGTGAGATCAAAGAGCTTGGTGGCGGCTCGTGCAGCCGTGAAGGCATGGACCATAGCGGCGCCGGTTGAGGAGACGCCAACACTCGGATCAGAGAATTCTTTTGCGAGAGAGGACGCGGGTGCGGAGGTGTCGTTTGGTGTGGCAACGGTGGCCACTGGTGGCTGTGGAACAACTGAGGTTTCAGCAGCGTTGGCTGCAGTTCCGGTCAGTCTGGATGCTTCGCCATGTGGAGTGACGCTCGTTGACGGATCACCGGAGAATTTCTGTGCGGTCACGAGAGAGTTCACAGAGTCGCAGGGCAGGCCAGCCTTAGCGGGAGTGGGGGTTGCTACGGAGACGATGACGGACTTTGAGTCCGTGGATATCGCCTTGTCTGGAGCCGTCTTCGCGGCGGCTGGTTTGGCCTTACCTTTTGCAACGCTTTTGTGCGTGTTTGACTTTGAGTCAAGAAGAATGCCGCTCTTCGCGCCTGTGCCAGCTCTGGCGTTCTCCTCGTTTGCGTCTTGGCTTGCCATGGAGAGGATATTGCTCTGCGATAACGCCTGCTCATGAGCGGCAATGTCAGCCGGTACGTCGGAGAATTCTGTGGTCAAGGGATTGGCAGCAGTGGGGCTTGCACCGGGGCTCAATTGCTGTAGGACAGCTAGAAAAGCCGGATTGCCGGTGGAAGCAGCACGGCCGAGGCTTCCCGGCGATGGGGAAGAAACGGGAGCGGCTGCGGCGAGAATCGGCAAAGGGTTCATGCTCGATGGTCAGTGCACTTCGACGGCCAAGCATGCGCTCTTTAGGTTAGATTCCTGTCATTGAGTGTCTTCCGTTTTTGTGTCGTCTGGAGCCCGACGCGCGCTGTTGCGGGAGTACAACAATTTCCCGAGGAAGTTTTCATCCATCTCAGATTGTTGCTGCCGGGACTGTTCGATCTGGAACTGGCGAAGAGCGTTTTCGCGCAGGGTGCTCACGGTCTTGCGCTCGCGGCGGGCGAGCAGATAGTCGGCGCGCAATTCGGCGGCACGTTGTTCCTCATCCAGCTTCTGTTGCTGACAGTGGGCAGCTGCCTCGCGAGTCTGACGCAGCACGCATTCGACGAATTGTACTTCGATGGCGGGAAGCCGTTTCTTGGAGGAGCAAATTCTCGCGGTCTTCTCGCTCCACTGCTGGGCCTCGGCGAGGCTGTGCTCAAGTGCTCTGATGTGCGCCATGGCTCTATCAAGGCGCTCGCGCGCCTGACGTTCCTGTAGGAGGCGGACGTGCAGTAGTACCTCGAGCGGAAACTGGAATCGCATCACTCGGCCATGGTGAGCAGGGACTGGATGGTGCGTTCGAGGCGCGGGGTTTCAGCCGGTCCCTGGCGGGAAAAGGCGCGCAGGTTGGGGATCACTTGCAGAGCGCGGTCCAGATCGGGATCTGAGCCTTTCTGGTAGGCCCCGATCCGTATGAGGTCTTCGGAGCGGGTATAGTCGGCCAGCATGCGGCGGAGCCGTTGTGCTTTTGCGAGGTGCTCGGGTGTACAGACTGCGGGCATGAGGCGGCTGAGGCTGTCGAGCAAGTTGATGGGTGGAAAGTGTCCCTCGGAGCTGAGCCGGCGATCGAGCATGATGTGTCCATCGAGGAGCGATCGCACGGCGTCGACGATGGGGTCCATCTGATCATCGCCTTCCATGAGCACTGTGTAGAAGGCTGTGATGGAGCCGATACGGAAGTTTCCGGCGCGCTCAACCAACTGCGACAGCAAGGTGAAGACCGAGGGCGTGTAACCTTTTGCAGTGGGGGGCTCGCCGGCGGCCAGTCCGATCTCGCGCTGCGCCATGGCGAAGCGGGTGATGGAGTCCAACACCAGCAGCACATGTTTACCGCGAGCGGCGAAATATTCGGCGATGGCATGAGCCGATTGGGCAGCGCGCAGGCGCAGCAGAGGCGACTGGTCAGAGGTGGAGACGACCACCACCGAGCGGCGCCGTCCGGCTTCGCCAAGCGCATCTTCGAGGAACTCACGTACCTCACGTCCACGCTCACCGATCAGTGCGACCACGGTGAGATCGGCTGAGGTGCCGCGAGCCATCATGCCCATCAGGGTGCTCTTGCCCACGCCGCTGCCGCCGAAGATCCCAACACGCTGGCCTTGTCCACAGGTGAGAAAGGCATCAATGGCGCGAACCCCTGTGCCAATGGGCAAATGGATGGGGTCGCGCTCGAAGGGACTGGGAGCGGCACGAACAAGCGGCATGGGGTCGCCTCCCAGCAGCGGCGCATCGCCGTCGATCGCCTCTCCCTGCGCATTGACCACCCGGCCGATTATGCTGCCAGTGACGCGGATGTTGGGACGGGCGTTCCAGGTGGAGATGGTGTCGCCAAAACGGACTCCGCTGGCAGGATAGAGCGGCATGGAGAGAACCGTAGAGCCGTGAAACCCGACGACCTGGCCTTCAACTTCATTGCCGGCATGATCGCGAATCAGGCAGCAATCGCCCAAGGCGCAGTGCGGGCCAACGGATTCGATCAGTCCGGCTACGGCCTTGGAGATGCGCCCGCTCCAGAAACGCCGCGGAATCTGGTGAAGCGCTTGGTGGTATCGGTCCAGAATCATTGCACCCGCGCCACCTTGGTCTCGGCTGGGGCGGGACGATGGGAGAGCAGGTCAAAGAAGCCGCGCTCGATCTCCTTCAACTCGCGCTCGAAGCTGACAGTGGTCGAGCCAAGCGCGGTTTCTATGCGGGCTTCGTTTGCCGCGAGCGCCTTGTCGGCTACGAGTTCGGCAGGTCGCGGCATGGCGTCGAGAGTTTGGCTCCAACTGGCGAGTGCGTCCGGAGCGACGAAGAGCCGCACGCTGGTGGCGGCGTCGAGTTGATCGAGTTCGTAGTTGACCAGTCCTGCTAAAAGGCGAGGATCGATCTGCGATTCGCGATGGATGACGCGGCGAGCAATGGCCAGCGCAAGTTGGACCACCTCGGACTCAACCTGGCGGAAATACTCGTCGCGGCGCAGGGCAAATTCTTCGATTGTGGTGGCGATTGCAGTGCGGGCACGCTGAAGCTCGCGCTCGAACTCCTGCCGCGCCCGGGCCGTAATGTCCTGGCGCTCTTCTTCGATCCGGCTGGCCAGCAGTTCGGCCGGATCCGGCGATGGATCTGAAGCCGCCGAACTGTTCTCTGATGGCTGCCCTGTATCTTCAGATGAGAAAGACTCATCGGCGTCGCGATACTCCATCGGGGGGTAGGAGACAGGACAAGATGAGGGCATCGATTCGGGCTGGGTTGGGTCAGACGACGAGTTCATCTTCAGTCTCCTGTTTCAGTTGGATCTTTCCTTGGGATTCAAGTTTGCGCGCCACGGCAACGCACTCTTGCTGCGCCTTGGTCACATCCTTGGAGCGAACCGGGCCGAGCGCCTCCATGTCCTCCTTCAACATGTCAACCGCGCGAGAAGACATGGATTTGAACAAATGATCGCGCAGCTGGTTGGAGGCGCCTTTAAGTGCCTGCGCCAGAGTCTTCTTGTCGAGATGGGCGAGTAGTTCGCGGATGCCGGTCTCGGGCACGCCGAGCAGATCGTCGAAGGTGAACATGAGATTGCGGATGCTCATTGCCAGCTTGGCGTCATCGCGCTCGATGAGTTCGAGAATCACCTTGCCGGAGGCCGGTTCCATGCGGTTGAGAAGGTCGGCGACGCCTTTGAATCCAGCGTAGGCGCGGCGGCTCTGTTCACCGAGAGCTTGCAGGCGGCGGTGCAGCACGACCGAGACCTTCTGCGCCATCTCCGGCGAGAAGTGACGCAACTCGGCGAGACGTTTGACTGCTGCGGCGCGGGTCTCCTCGGTCAGTTTCATCAGCAGCGCCGAGGCCTGCTTGGGATCGAGGTGAGCCATGATGAGAGCGATCGTCTGCGGGTGTTCTCCCTGAAGAAACTTGGCGAGTTGCTGAGGGTCGGCTTTCTGTAGCGAATCCAGCTTGCTGGCGCTGAGCTCCTGGGCACGGCTCACTGCCTCCAGCATCGCTCGCGCACCCTCTTCGCCCAGCGTTTTGACAAGTAGGCGCTTGGCATATTCGGTGCCGCCCTGGGCAATGTATTCCTGGGTGATGGCCAAGTTGTGGTACTCGTTCAGAATCGCCGTTGCTTCCGCGGGATCGATGGTGCCGATGTCGGAGATCTCCTGGGTTACCTTCTGGAGCTCGGCCTCATTCAAGTTTTTGAAGATGAGACTGGCGATCTCCTCGCCCAGCAGGACGAGAAGTATGGCGGCTTTGCGCGTGCCCGGCTGCGAGCTTGGCAGAGATGGACTCATCGCCGTCCCCCATCCCTGATCCAGCCTTGGACCAGGCGCGAAGCGCTGACCGGCTCCTTCTTGACGCGGGAGGCGATGTCATCCTTGAGCCGCGTCAGTGCCGGACGTTCCTGATTCATCTCGTCGCTCTCCGGTAGGGCCGGGCTTGCCGCGGCTCCCTTGGAGGCTAACCGCGCGCTGTCTTTCTGGGCGGGCGCATTCAGCGAGCGGATGAGCTGCCTTTGGACGGGACGCAGGACCATCATGTAGGTGACCGCGAAGAGCAGCAGCAAGGCCGCAATGCGGATGTAGGCGATCCAGTCCATGAGCAAGGTGCGAGTTTTTTCCAGCCGTGTGGGCGGAGCCGGAACATCGGGGGCTACAACTTGGAAACTGATATTCTGCACCGTAAGAATGTCGCCGCGCGCAGTGTCGAAGCCGACGGAAGCCTTGGCGATCTCCTCGATGCTCTTCAATTCCTCGGGCGATCTCTTCTGGCGCGGGCCGTTCTTGTTTGCGGGATTATAGGTGTCGTCCACCAGCACAGCGACTGCCAGCCGCTTGAGACGTCCAGCGGGCTCGATGGAATGACGCACGATTTTATTCACAGCGTAAGTCCCGTTTTCCGATTTGGAGAGCGCAAGATTTTCGCCGGCGATGGTTTTGGCCGGGCTGCCTCCACCGGGCACATTGGAAGCGGTTCCGCTGACTCCGCCGGGCTGCGTTCCGCCGTTACTCTCTTCGCTGCGCTGCATGGTGAGCGCGACCGTCTTGTCAGGATCGTAGCTCTCCTGCTGTTCTTCCACGGTGCTGGAGTCATACTCGGCGTGGACGGTGGCGCGGACGTGTTCGCTTCCGACAACTGGTTCGAGAGTATGAACGAGACGTTCCGCAAGCACCTCTTCGGCGCTGCGCTCAGTGCTGGCCGACTCAGCGCTGGCGCCGCTGTAAGCGTCGCCAGCTCCGGCGTCGAGCACCGTGACGTTCTGTGGATCGAGCTTATCTACCGCGCTGGAAACCAGGCGCTGCACGGCCAGCCGCAGGGCGGCTGGTAGATGATGTTCACGGAGCTTCAGTATGACTGCAGCCTTGGCCTGACGATCCTGTCCTGAGTAGATGGAGTCCGGCGGAATGGCAAGATGAACTCGTGCGGCCTCAACTCCGCTCATGGCCTGGATGGTGCGTTCCAACTCGCCTTCGAGGGCACGTTGATAATTCACCTTGTCGTCAAAATCGCTGGTGGCCCAGTTGGTCTTATCGAAGAGTTCAAAGCCGAGACGGCCACTGTGGGGCACGCCTTGGGAAGCAATCTCAAGGCGTGCGGCCTGCAACTGATCGGCGGGGACGAGAACCGATTTGCCGTCTGGTGAAAGCTGGTAGCGAATGTTTCTTGCGGTGAGGCGCTGGCCAAGCGACTGGGCATCGGCAGGCTCCATGTTGGAGTACAAACTCGTCATCTCGGGACGGCCCAGCAGGAGCACGAATGTGAGCAGAACGACCCCCACCAGCGCGGCGCCTCCGATGAGCAGCATGCGCTGGCGCGCAGTCAGACTGGATGCGAATCCGCGCAGTTGGGTGAGTACTTGCCCGAAGCTCTTGGATTCACTCATGAGTATGCCCTAGAACTGAAGACGAGAGATTTCCTGGTAAGCGCTGACGACCTTGTTGCGCACTTGGAGCATGAGGTCGAAGGCCAACGAGGCCCGCTCGACGGACAGCGTGGCGGCGTGAACATCTGCTCCGCTGCCGGCCAGCAAATTTGTCACCTTCTGCTCGGCAGCGGTCTGGAGATCGTTGACCTGATCGATCGCCGCGCTGAGGGTCTTGGCAAAACCAGCGGATGGCGGGGCAGACCCAGAAAGCGCAGTGCTGGCGGCCGCAGCCGCACTTCCCAGTGACGATGTCATGATACCCATGATTCAGTGCTCCTATTTCAGCAGTTCGATGGACTGCTGAATCATCTGCTTTGCGGCTTGCACCGCCGAAGCATTCATCTGGTAAGCGCGTGCGGCGCCCATCAGGTCAGTCATCTCCAGTACGGGGTTGATGTTGGGATAGGCAACAAAACCGTTGCTGTCGGCGTCTGGATGGTTGGGTTCGTAGCGCATGATGGGCGCTGCGGTATCGGTGATAATCGAGCGCACGGCCACGCCACCCGCTAACGTCGAAGAGGCGGAGCCGTTGGCACCAGCCAGTTGCATACGGAAGCTGGAAGGCGCCTGACTCTGCAAAACTACTTCTTTGCGCTGATAGGGCCCGCCTTCCGCGGTACGGGTGCTCTCGGCGTTGGCCATATTGCTGGCAACCACCTCGGCTCGCATGCGCTCGGCGCTCAAGCCCGAGGCGCTGATTCCCATGACGCCGAACAGATTCATGACTGGGCTCCTTCGTGAATCGCTTGGCTGAGCCGGTGAATTTCCGACTTCATCAGTGCGATGCCTGTCTGAAACTGCAGCTGCGCCTGTCCGAGCGCCAACCCCTCGCGATCGATGTTGACGTTGTTGCCGTCAGGACGCTCGGTGAGTCCTGCAATTTCGGTGACGCGAGGTGTGACCGGCTGCGGATCGTCGCTCATCAGCGCGGTAAGCTGGCTGTGAAAGTCGACATCACGTGCGTGATAGCCGGGGGTGTCAATGTTGGCGATGTTGCCGGCAATGATACCGCTGCGAAAGGCAGTCGCGTCCAGAAAGTGGCTGAGGTGCTGCATCAGCGGCGTATCGATCAAGTTCATTGCAGGCTCCTGCTGGTGACGGAGGAGCCGCTCTGGATGAGACCCGCATCCATTCGCGGTAGACCATGGCCATCTTGCCGAAGCGCGAAGCAGGTGTCATCTCGGTACGGCAGATCGGCGAGGTGGTGCACATCGAGCAGGCCGTTGTGCTGTTCCAGGAGAAGACGGCGCAGGACGGTGCGAAGCTCAGTGACATTGCCGGGCCAGTCGTAATCGCAAAACCGGTCGATCAAAGCCAGGGAGCAGCGAATCCGCTCGAATGGCGAGGCATTGTGTAGAAAGGATTCGGCAAGGGCACGAATATCTTCGACGCGCTCGCGCAGGGCGGGAACTCGAATGCGCAGCAGCAATGCTGCAAGATCGGGATGCAAGCTAGTCGTCGTGTGGCTGAAGCATGTGCAGGTCATCATCAGCTGAATAGCTTCGCTGCGTGGACAGGACAGAATGTGGCTGAGTGCCTGCGCCAGACGGCGCTGCGTCTTGAGATGCAGAGACTCAACATGCAACAAGAGCAGTCCGCCGCCGATGGACATTTTGAGTTTGCCGAGATGAATGGTAGCGTGTGCATCGGCGGAGGAACGCTCGCCCAACAGAAGCTCCTCGACGCCATCGGAAGGGAACATGCGGCAGTCCAAGGTAAACAGCGAGCGGGCGCTGCGACTCCGGTGGCACCACGCGCTGCGCGCTAACAGTCGGCGGCCGCTTCCTGGCTCACCTTCGACCAAGATATGGCGCCCGTGTTTGATCGCGTCCACCGCCTGCAAGGCAGCCATTCGTAGGGTTGCACTGCAACCCACTATCTCAGGAATAATCTGACAGTCTGTCATTCCCAACCCTCGAGCAACCAAGTTGCCCGTCGTGCTCTGCATGTGCACGAGAAGTGCCAATTAGCAGCGCGTGGATTAAGAATTCTCTGATAGAGCGGTAACTGAGGCACAAGGCTTGCGCAAGAGGATTTGCTCGGGTGCGATCACCGGGCGGCTACCAGCAAGAATGAAGGCGCGCTCGATCACGTTACGCAGCTCGCGAACGTTACCAGGCCACGGGTGTGAAGCGAGCTTCTCCTCGGTCTCCGGAGAGAGACGGCGACCTGTGTCGCCGGTCAGCCGCTCCAGGAAGTGATGGGCCAAGAGCCGAATATCCTCGGGACGCTCGCGTAATGGCGGCAGTTCGATGGGGAATACTGCAAGGCGGTAGAAGAGGTCCTCGCGGAAGAGCCGCCGCTGTACTCGCTTTTCAAGGTCTACATTGGTGGCTGCGATGACGCGGGCGTCGAGACGGAAGACATCGGAGGTGCCTAACCGCTGCACCTCGCCACACTCCAGGAAGCGCAATAGTTTGGCTTGACTGGCGAGTGGTAGTTCTCCGACTTCGTCAAAGAAAATGCTTCCGCCGTGTGCCGCATGGATTTTCCCCAGTCGCGGCTGTACGGCGCCGGTGAAGGCGCCGCGGGTATGGCCGAAGAGCTCGGCCTCCACTAGTGCTTCGGGAATTGCCGCGCAGTTGACGGTGACGAATGGTTTGTCAGCCCGCGGGCTGAGCTTATGCACGGCTTCGGCAACCAGTTCCTTACCCGCACCCGTCTCCCCGGTGATGAGGACCGAGGTAGAGTGGGGAGCGACCGCACGGACCAGTGAGGCCAGCTGCTGCATGGCTGGACTAGAGCCAACCATACCGGGCAGCGGCATCCATGCGCTGGGCGCACCACAACTGGCCGCAGGAGGCGGCGGTACCACCCGCTCCGTGCTGTAGTTGAATTCCTGAAACCAGCCGTAGGCGGCATTGTTGCGCAATTCCTCGGGTAGATGGATTTCACCGCCGTCGAGCAGGACGACGTCAGTGCAGGGGAACTGGCGTTCGACGACCCCGATCAGTTCGTCGCTGTTCAGATCCGGGAGCTTACGGTCCAGCACTACAATGCGGGCGCCACGACGCTCAAGCGCGCTGAGAGCTTCGGCTCCGGTGCTGACGTCCTCCACTGAAGTCACTTTGCGAAGGCTGTCACCAAGGCGGCGACGCACGACGGCGTCGGGCGTGGCAATTAGAATCGAAGCGGCGCCACGTAAAAAGGGAAGAGTATTTTGCACTGCGGTCATGAGATGTTCTCTACTGCCCCATTCTTGAAAGGAGATTGGTGCAAGTTCGAATTTGTTCATCCGGGGAAGGAATCGCTGGAATGTGCAGGCAACAGCTCTTCCGGAATGTGATGGAAGTACGGTCGGAGGCAAAGCGAATGTCGCTGCCGCCGGCAAACTGCACGAGCTTGTGGCAGAGCTTCCGGCGCTGTCCAGGTGGAATGCCGGGACACAGCTCCAGGCGGAATCCAGCATTGCAAGGGCTCATCAAAATCGAAATTTCACGGTCGGGCGCGTGGGCGATCATCTCATCGAATAGAAGGAAGAGCGCCCGCTGAAACATCGGCCCGTTGCATTCGATTAGGGAGGACTGAGAGCTGAAATGAAGCGCGATGCCACTGGCCTCGGCGACGGGCGCAATCTCTTCGACCGCGGTTTGGAGCAACGCCTGGCCGTCTGAGGACTGGAGCGGCGGCTGTTCGTCGAGGCTGGCGAGCTCGCGGAAGACCGCTAGATCCTGTGTGAGGCGGTCAATCAGGCGCAAACAGTCCGCCAGCAGTTGGCGTGCGGTTGCTTCGTTCATCTCCTCAGCAAGGCCAAGCTCCATGGCAGCGCGCAGCGCCATGACGGGCTGCGCCAGCATGTGGAAAGTCTCATTCATGAACTCTTCTTGCCGGTTCATGCGACCTCGTCGCGCTTATCGGTGAGTTCGTAGCCGATGCCGCGAATCGTGTGAATGAGACGGTAGGAAGCGTCTTCGTCTACCTTCTTGCGTAGGTAATTAATGTAGACATCGACGACATTAGTGCCGGTATCGAAGCTGATGTTCCAGACATGCTCGATAATCATGGAGCGCGTTATACGTCGTCCCGCATTGCACATCAGGTACTCCAGCAGGGAAAACTCCTTGGTAGTGAGTTCGATTTTGCGGCCGGCGCGCTGCACCCTGTGCCCTATGCGGTCCAATTGCAGGTCTGCTACCTGCAGAATTGATTCGATCGAAGGCCGGCCCCGCCGCAGGAGAGCGCGCACTCGGGCGGAAAGCTCGGAATAAGAGAAAGGCTTGTTCACGCAGTCGTCAGCTCCGCTATCGAGGGCCTGGACCCGATCCTCCACCCGTGGGCGGGCGGTGAGCACGAGAACCGGCAGTTGGGGTTTGACTGGCCGCACACTGCGAAGCACGGAGATGCCATCGAGTTTTGGGAGGTTCAGGTCGAGAATAAGGAGGTCAAAATCGAAATCCGATGCCATTAGTGCGCCCTGTTCCCCATCGAGCGCCACATCGACAACATAATGTTCGGATTCCAATCCCTTACGAACGTATGAGGCAAGGGCCGCGTCGTCTTCCACCACAAGGATACGCATACACAAGACTCCCGTTGAGACTGTTGAAAGCTCAGGATGACGCGTCTCTGGGGCATTTGTTTAGCGATCTTTCACTTTTCTGCTGCCAATAATGGAGCCCTCTTCCCGTTCCCGAACGCATTCCCATTGAGACCCATCTTCGAATGCCGCACGGGAGTTGCCTCAGCGGCTATGTTCGGTTGCCGAGGCGCACGATGGATGTGCGTGTGCGATGGCCCTAAGGTGAAGGGATTAAGGGCAAACAGGCGAGAGCTAGTAGCTCAGCCTGATTGCGGAGAGCTGCGATCAAACCTATGCTGGGTCTATCCGACGTGAAAGGCGATGCGGCTTCCATGGACCCATCAGGCGAAAAACAACGGGCCAATCCGTCGGTCATAACAAAGGCTCTCAGGGTGGCGCGCCCTTGCTGGCCGCATCTGGCTGGGATCAGTCTGCTGTGCCTGCTCTCAGCGCCGGTTACGCTACTTGCACCACTGCCTTTGAAGATTGCGGTGGATAGCGTGCTGGGGACCCGAGCTCTGCCTAGCTGGCTGCAAGCTCTTCCTTGGCCGGTCCGATGGCTTCATGTCCCAATGGGCGGACTGGCAATCTGTGCAACCCTGCTGGTGTCCATAGCCCTGCTGAACTGCTTGCTGTCTTTGGCAAGCTGGCTGCTCTCCACCTATACGGGAGAAAAACTGGTCCACGATTTCCGCGGACAGCTGCTCTTTCACGCGCAGAGGCTGAGCTTGTCGGTACATGATCGCCGCGGCGCCAACGACATTGCCTACCGTATTCAGTATGATGCGCCAGCCATCCAGAACCTGTTTTTGCAGGGGATGGTGCCGCTGTTATCTTCGGCATTCACCTTTGTGGCGATGCTGGTGGTGACCATGCGCATGAGCTGGCACATTGCATCGATAGCGGCCATTGTTTCCCCAGTCTTGTTCGTGCTGGCCCGCAACTCCAGCAGCAAAGTGCGCAGGCGTTACGATGAGGTCCGCGAACTGGACAGTTCGGCGATGTTGGTGCTGCACGAGGCGTTGAGCTGCCTGCGGGCGGTAAAGGCGTTTGGCCAGGAGGCCTACGAGGACGAGTTGTTCCGCCGCAAGTCGCGTCAGCGCATGACGGAGCAGGTGAGGCTAGCGTCGATCCAGGCAGGCTTTCACGTGCTGATCGGATTCTGCGTGGCACTGGCGGCTGCAGTGGCGCTGGTGATGGGTGTCACCGAGGTTCGACAGCAGACGATGACCGTTGGCGAGTTCCTGCTGGTGATGGCGTACATGGCACAGCTCTACGAGCCGTTGCGCATGATAAGTACGAATATTCCCGAGTTGCAATCGACCGTGGCAAGTTTGCATCGTGCCTTTGCGTTGTTGGAGGAAACTCCAGAGCTGCAGGAAACAGCGGCACCCGCAGAGCCGCTGCGAGTTCGCGGCGAGGTAGAGTTCCAAAACGTTTCGTTCCAGTACACGGCAGCGGGGCGCAACGTGCTCAATGGCATCTCGTTCCACGTTCGTCCGGGAATGAGAGTGGGACTGGTGGGGCCGAGTGGATCGGGCAAGAGCACGCTGGTGAATCTGCTGACGCGCTTTTATGATCCGTCGAATGGGGCGATCCTGATCGACCGCACCGACTTGCGGGAATACAATCTGGCCGAGTTACGGCAGCAGTTCTCGATTGTGCCGCAGGAGCCGATGCTGTTTTCGACAACCGTTGCAGGAAACATTGCCTACGCCAATCCGCAGGCTTCGCGCGCGGAGGTGATACGGGCATCCAAGCTGGCGAATGCGCACGAATTCATCGAGCGTCTGCCGCTGGGTTACGATACACCGATGGGAGACGCTGGGACCGGACTCTCCGGCGGAGAGCGTCAGCGGTTGGCGATCGCGCGGGCGTTCCTGAAGGACACTCCCCTGCTGATTCTGGATGAACCGACCAGTGCGGTGGATCTGCGCACGGAACAACTCATCATGGAAGCGCTGGACACCCTGATGACGGGGCGCACGGCATTTATGATCGCCCACAGGCTGAGTACGCTGGAGCGCTGTGACGCGGTGCTCGTACTGCAGAACGGAACACTGCAGTCGATCAACAGCACTGTGGACGAAGCTAGGAAACAGCTGCTCGCAAACTCGGGCGCAGCCGTGGAGATGCCGGTACCGGGGCCCGTTCTGGTGCGCAGCGAAAGGTGACCTCGACGTAATCGAGCATCTATAGCCCTCCTGTGTTCATTCTGATATTTTCTTTTTATGACATCGCGAAGCACGTTGCTTCTGATCAGTACCTCAACCGTCTACGGCACCGGATACCTGGACCATGCTGAGCAGGAGATTCGTGAAACTTTAGGCGAAGCCCGCTGCGTTATCTTCATTCCATATGCGCTGAAGGACCGCGCCGCGTACGCGGCAAAAGCAAAGGCCCGCTTTGCGAGCATGGGATATCAGTGCAGGTCGATCGACGAATTCGGGAACGCGGCGGATGCACTGGCCGTTGCCGATGCGATCTTCGTAGGCGGGGGCAACACGTTCCGCCTCTTGAAGACCCTGTATGAACTCGATCTGGTAGAGACAATTCGACGCCGGGTGGAGCAGGGAATGATCTATCTGGGTGCAAGCGCAGGCTCGAACGTAGCTTGTCCTACGATTCGCACGACCAACGACATGCCCATCGTGGAACCTCCGACACTGCGTGCGCTTAACCTTTTTCCCTGGCAGATCAATCCGCACTACATGGACGCCGATCCCGATTCCATGCACATGGGGGAGACGCGGGAAGAACGATTGCTGCAATTTCTGGAAGAGAACGAGGGACCAGTGATCGGCCTGCGCGAAGGTGCGATCCTAAGTGTTAAGGCTGGAAAAGTCCTTCTGAAAGGCTTGCGGGGAGCAAGAGTTTTTAAACGGAACAGCTCGCCAGTGGAGTTGATGCCGCCGGTGGAGATCGACATAACATTTTGATTAGATAACAATTCTCAGAGGAGGCAACATGAATTTGCATTGTATTCTGCCACTCCTGGCGGCGGAGACAGCATGAGACTTGCAACTGTGCCATGGAAAGATTCTTCATCGGCCGCGGTCGTGTTCGGAGAGCGGGTCGCCGCTGTTCGTCAACTAGCGGGGCGAGACCATTCGAGCGACGTACTCTCGCTCATTCACGAGCCCTTAACTGAGCGCGAGTTGCTCCAACTCTCGGATCTTACTTCACCCGCTCCCTCAGCCTGGTTGCCTCCTATCGTGCGTCCTCCGAAGAACGTTCTTTGTGTTGGTAAGAACTATATGGAGCACGTAAAGGAATTCGATAAGGCTTGGGGATTGGCACGAGCGGAGGTTCCCCCATCCCCGATGTGGTTTTCCAAGGCACACACAGCTCTGGTTGGCGCGGGCGGAGCCATTCTTCACGATCCGCACTTCACTCAGGCACTGGATTACGAGGGCGAGTTTGCAGTTGTCGTTGCGGACAGGTGCCGCCGGGTCAGCGCCGAACGCGCTCTCGATCACGTCTTCGGCTACACCATCCTCAACGACGTCTCGGCCCGGGATGTACAGCACGGGCGCAAGCAGTGGTTTACCGGCAAATCCGCAGACACGTACGCGCCTTGCGGTCCTTGGGTGGTTACCCGCGACGAAATTTCCGACCCGCAGCAACTCAACCTACGTACCACGGTGAACGGCGAGGTACGGCAAGACGCCAATACTCGCGATATGATTTTTGACGTCAAAACGCTCATTGCGGATATAAGTGCGGGAATGACGTTGGAGCCAGGCGACCTGATTGCTACGGGAACTCCCGTAGGCGTGGCTTGGGGAATGGAGACCCCTCGCTATCTTGTCCCCGGAGATGAGGTTTCGGTGGAGATCGAAAAGATCGGCCGCCTTTGGAGCCGTGTTATTGCTGTATCCGAGTGACCACACAGGCTGAGTCCTTCTCCGATGGTCCATCGGGGAAGGCTTTAGTTGAACTCACGCTTTGGCGAAGTCGATGTACCCGCGCTGAACATCAGTGCTGAGTAGGCTGACGCGCAGCTTGTCCCCGACGTCCACACCTGCGTGGCCACGTGCCAGCAGTCCTTCGACACAAGGCTGCAGGATGCGTACAAACGTTCCGTGTGCGTTTACGCCGGTAACAATCGCATCGAATTGCTGGCCGACTCTGTCGCTCATCATTACGGCGGCAATGCGCTTTGACATCTCGCGCTCCACTTTGCGTGCGGCGTTCTCTTTTGCCGTACAGATGGCTGCGACCGACGTGAGCTCAGCGTCTGAATAGGGAACAGGTTGATGGGTGAGCACAGCTTTAATCAGCCGCTGTGTAACCAGATCGGCGAAGCGGCGATTGGGGGCAGTGGAGTGCGTGTAGTCCTGAACGGCGAGACCAAAATGTCCCGGTTCGGGGTCGCCGGGCCGCTCCAGAATGTATTCGCCCGGCCCCATCAGCTTGATCACACTCAACGAGAGATCGGCGAAGTGATCGGGGTCGGCAGCTTTACGCTTGAGGAGGAAAGCATTCAGGGCCTTTGAGTCCGCGGCAGGAGGAAGGGTTTCGCCGAGTTGCGCAGCAAGTTCCACAATGCGATTCCAGCGTTCCGGCGTCTTCACCACGCGACGGATTGAGGACACTTTTTCTAACATGCGCGCAACCACGCCATTGGCTGCGATCATGAAATCTTCAATCAATTCCGTGGCCTCATTCTTCTGTTGCTTCACCACGTCAACAACCTGCGCGCTGTGTACAATCGGATGCGTTTCGGTGGTCTCGATGTTGAGCGCGCCATGGCGAAAGCGTTCCGCGCGGAGCGCGTCCGCAACCTTACTCTGAAGTTGCAGTTGTGCTTGCAGTTCGGTAGAGGCTGCAACCTTTGCCGGAGGCGAGGACTTGCCCTCCAGCCACGAGCCCACCGAGTCGTACGTGAGCTGAGCCTTGTTTCGGATGATAGCCCGATACACATCGCCGGACTGAACTCGTCCCTCGGCGGAGACCACCACTTCAATGACAATGCTCAGCTTGTCAGCTTCTTCAAGCAGCGAACTGATGCCGGTTGAAAGCTGCTCCGGCAACATGGAGAAATTGTGCACGCCGGTATAGACAGTTGTGGTTTCTTTGGCGGCATGTTGGTCGATCGGCGAATCTTTGGGCACGAAAGCGTCCACATCGGCAATTCCGATCAGGACTTTCACATCGCCGGTTGACATATGTTGTGCTACTTCAACTTGGTCGAGATCTCGCGAAGTGTCGTTGTCAATCGAGGACCACAGGAGGTTGCGAAGATCGCGGATCGTTGCAGACGGCGCAATTTCCGGCGGATGCGAAGCCAGTTGCGCAAGCTGTTGTTGAACTCCGGGAGGGAACTCCGGCTCGAAGCCGTTCTCTAGCATCGTTTGTCTGGCAGCGGACTCAAGGTCAGTATGGGAGGTATTTGTCGGGTTCATGGCGGGCGGGGACATCCTATCACGTTCACTCGCGCAGCTTGCGCTAGCTTTATAGGCGGCCAGAATTTCGGCATTCTACTCAACCGCCTAGACACATCCAGAAAAGCCTGTTGTACAATGAAGCCGCATCTTCGGTAAGTAGAACAGGCGGACAATCTTGGCCGCCGTTTGTTACTCCGCTCCTGATCTAGTCCTATCAAGAAAGAAATTGGCGAGCCGGCGCGCGCCCTTTGTTGCGCCGGATACAGACAGCGTGAAGACTGACTGCTTTTTGAAGGAGATAACCATGCCAGATGGTCTGAACGGCGAGACTCAGTTGGTAGCTCCCCTACCGGGCATGATCGTCATGTGCGAGAAGAGCCTTGGAGATGAGGTGCAAAAGGGAGACGTGGTGGTGATTCTGGAGGCCATGAAGATGGAGATCCTAATCACGGCGCCGATCCCTGGCAAGGTCGTCGCCGTCCTGCGTGAGGTGGGAGAGAAGGTCGAGAAAGGCGCCGTGCTCGCTCTGATCGGCGAGAACGTATCGGCGGAGACTTGCGCACCAGCCAAGAGAGATGTCCCTACAGCGGTTGCTGCTTACAAGATGAAAACAGGCGCAGTCGCTGAGAAGCTTCGCGAGCTGCGGGAGCGAGAATGCAAGGTTAAAGAAATGGGCGGCGCCAAAGCGGTTGCCGCGCAGCACGAGCGAGGCAAGCTTACGGCTCGGGAGCGGATCGACCTGCTCTTCGACCCAGGCACTTTCCGCGAGACAGACATGTTTGTGGAGCATCGCGGGACGATGTTCGGGATTGACAAGGTGGACATCCCAGCTGACGGTGTTATCACCGGCTATGGCAAGATCAATGGCCGGTCGGCGGCGGCCTTTGCCCAGGATTTTACCGCTCGCGCTGGAAGCCTTGGAGAGATGCACGCCAAAAAGATATGCAAGGTGATGGACATGGCTCTTACTGCGGGCATCCCCTTCATAGGCATGAATGACTCCGGCGGCGCACGCATCCAGGAGGGCGTGGATTCGCTATCCGGCTTCGGGGAGATTTTTTATCGCAACTCCCTTTCTTCCGGCGTCATTCCGCAGATTTCGGCAATTATGGGTCCAACGGCAGGCGGAGCTGTGTACTCGCCAGCCATGACCGACTGGATCTTCATGGTAAAGAAGACTAGCTACATGTTCATCACCGGACCTGACGTAATCAGGGCGGTCATTGGAGAGGAAATCGGCCAGGAGGAGCTGGGCGGAGCCATGGCCCACAACGCCAAGAGTGGCGTCGCTCAGTTTGCCGCCGAGGACGACCGTGACTGCATTGAACAGATCAGGAGGTTGCTATCTTTTCTGCCCAGCAACAACACGGAGAATCCTCCGCACGTAGAAACAGGTGACAGTCCGGATCGCTTGGTGCCCGAGCTCGACAGCATCCTGCCAGATAGTCCTGCGGCATCCTACGATGTAAAGGATGTAATCCGGTATATCGTCGACAAAGGTGATTTCTTTGAACCTCATGCCTACTACGCACAGAACATTGTTGTAGGTTTTGGGAGGCTCAACGGCCGCACAGTTGGCGTCATTGCAAACCAACCCAATGTTCTTGCCGGTTGTCTGGATGTAGATTCCTCAGACAAGGCAACCAGATTCATACGCTTCTGCGACTGTTTCAACATTCCAATGCTGACCATTGCTGACGTGCCGGGGTATCTCCCAGGCTCCGAGCAGGAGTGGAGCGGAATCATTCGTCATGGCGCCAAGCTGCTCTGGTGTTACTCCGAGGCCACCGTGCCAAAGATGACATTGATTCTCCGAAAAAACTACGGCGGGGCATACATTGCGATGAGCTCCCGCCATCTTGGATCTGACATCACACTGGCGTGGCCTACTGCCGAAATTGCTGTGATGGGCGCCGAGGGCGCGGCGAATATAATCTTTCGCCGCGAGATTCAGGAAGCTCCAGACCCCGCAGCCAAACGGCAGGAACTCATCGATAATTACCGAAAAGCGCTCTACAACCCTTATGTCGCGGCCGCCCGCGGCTATGTCGATGCGGTAATCGCACCGAACGAAACACGTATGCGTCTGATCGAGATACTGGAAACCCTCTGCAACAAACGGGAACTGCGTCCTCGCAGGAAGCACGGTAACATCCCGCTGTGAAGTGAAGACGGAGCATCGGAAGGTTACTTCAGGGTGAAATCGGCAGGTGTGATACTGCTGACGTTTCCTTCCTTGTCTAGACCGGTTCCTGAGTAGTTATATCCGGGAGAGATAAAGTGGAGTAAGTT
>CAZLJQ010000060.1:0-22933 GCA_964559875.1 uncultured Acidobacteriaceae bacterium | reverse complement strand
GCTTTCTGTATGTCCTTTACAGAATACCGCAGCACGACCGGTCTGCCGTGCGGACAGCTCATCGGATACTTCGTTTTTGCCAGCTTGGCCAGTAGCCACTCCATTTTGGCGGTATCCAGCGGCATGTTTACCTTGATCGCCGCGTGGCAGGCGATGGAGGCTGCGATCCGTGTCCGGATCTTTTCCAGATTCAGCGCCTGCTCCTCGCGCTCAAACTGTTCCAGCAACTCCTCCAGCATCTCCGCCACCTCGCCACCGGTGATTCCCGCCGGAGCGCTCTGAATGGCGATGGTCCGGATGCCGAACGGCTCAGCCTCGAATCCATTGTGTTCCAGTTCCTCCGCTATCTCGGTGAAGATGGCCTGCTGTGCGGGCCGCAACTCGACGATGATCGGCATCAGCAGGCGCTGCGCTTCCACCTTGCGTGCGCCGCGCTCTTGCAGAATCTTCTCGAACAGCACACGCTCATGCGCCACGTGCTGATCGATGATCCAAAGCCCCTGCGGATTAGTGGCAAGAATGAATGAGTCGCGAATTTGACCAAGCGGCTTCAGCGTCCCCAGCATCGAGAGATCCATCGCGTCGTCGATGCCGTCCAGCGGCAGTGCGCAAGAGCTTCGCGTCTCCGGGACGGCTTCTTCGGCTGGGTACTGCGCCGCGGCTGGCCCGCCAGGGACTGGCGCCCCAAAACTCTGCGGTGCAATCCTCACAGCGCTTGCCGCAGCGTTGCCCTCAACGTTCATCGAGCCGGTAAACGGCAGCGACTCATTGCGCGGCACGTTCGTGAGTGGAATTAACGAGAAGACACTGAACTCCTCTGCCACAGAATCATTCTGTTGCGCAGTTCCGGCCAATGCCCGGAACGCTTCTTCCGCGCTGCCCGGCAGTGGCGGCGTCAGCGCAACCCGCGCCGAAGGGCCGCTATGAATCTCGTTGGCGAAGGCTGGAGCAGGGCGCGCCGACATCAACGCCGAACGCACTGCGTCGCGAACAAAGTCATGCACAAAACTCTGTTGCCGGAATCGCACCTCGGTCTTGGAGGGATGCACATTTACATCGACTTCTGTGCATGGCATCTCCAGAAATAGCAGCACCACCGGATACACCGTCGGTGGAATGATGTTGCGGTATCCCTCCAGAATGCCGTGCATCACGACCTTGTCGCGAATCAACCGCCCATTGACGAAGATGAAGATCGAGTTGCGGTTCAGCTTCTGTATCTCCGGCTTGCTGGTAAAGCCGTGCAGCCGCAACTCCCCGGGAGTTGGCGCTTCGTAATCCGGCTGGCGGCGCCATGGTGGCGGCTCCGGCAGCCCAACCCGCTCCAACGGAAGCTGCGCGGCCAGCGGAATCAGTTCATCGAGCGTCTCTTTGCCGAACACCTGATAGATCCGTTCGGAGTGGCTGGCGACCGGGGGAGCCATCAGCATTGCGTTGGTTGCCGAGTGCAACTCCCAATGCATCTCCGGATGAGCAAGCGCATAATGGGTCACCAGCGAAGCGATGTGCGAAAGCTCCGTGGACTCAGCCTTTAGAAACTTCCGCCGCGCCGGTGTATTGAAGAATAAATCGCGAATGCTCATTGAGGTTCCGGCCGGCAGCCCCGCTTCCTCCACCGTCAGAATGCGTCCTCCGGCAATCTCCACCACCGTGCCGCTGGCTTCACTCTCCTCGCGCGTCTCCATACGCAGCCGGCACACGGCTGCAATAGAAGGCAGAGCCTCACCGCGGAAGCCCAGAGTTGCAATCGAGAGCAGGTCATCGTCGTGGGTCAGTTTGCTGGTGGCGTGGCGTTCAAAGGCCAGCATCGCGTCGTCGCGCACCATGCCGCATCCGTTGTCGGTCACCTGGATGAGCTTGCGCCCTCCGGCCTCAATGTCAATCCGGACGCGCGTAGCCCCGGCGTCCAGAGAGTTCTCGATCAGCTCTTTGACCACCGAAGCCGGGCGCTCCACCACTTCGCCGGCGGCGATTTTGTTCGCGACATGTTCGGACAGAACGTGAATGCGGCCCATTGAAATGCTGCGCTTTTTGCCCGCGGCGGTACAAAAGTAACGTCGCCACGAGGCCCTCGTGCATAGGTAAGGCTATCACGAGCCGTCGTCGCGGATTTAGCGGGTTTGCTTCGATCAGCCCGTTTCCGTGGCACTGGAGTTTCATGCCAGAATCTATCCACAATAGCTAGCAGCAATGTTTTTCATCGTGACTTTGTTCCTAAACGATGTTGTAATCAGCCCGTCTTTCTTGATACCAATTTCTGCCATTCCCTTCGTCAGCAATGTTCCCCCCATTGCACGGGCAATGTCTTAGTGAGACAGTCTGCATGTCAAAGAGTCGTTTCCATTTCTTCCTTTTCGGGTTCCTGTTTCTTGCCTTCTTTTTTCCATCCTTCGTTATCGCGCAAACATCTCTCTCCGGCGCTGTTGCAGGCTCGGCCTCGGACGCCCACCACGCCGCCGTTACCGGAGCGCAGATCACTCTGCGGAATGCGGACACCGCGGAACGCTTCGATGCCTTCACTGGAGCAGACGGCACATTTCGCATGGTCGAGCTCAAGCCCGGTAATTACTCGCTCCACGCCGCTCAAAGTGGCTTTGCTGACTTCAACGCGCACGTCACCGTCGAGGTCGGGCGCATCACTGAAGTCGAGATAGCCTTTGCCGTCGCAGGCGCCCATGAGTCTGTCGAAGTGCGCGATGAAGCTCCGGCGGTCAACACCTCCCAGCCAGATTTCGCCACCAACATCGATCTCGCGTTCATCGACAATCTCCCAATCAATGGTCGACGCTGGTCCAACTTCGCCCTGCTCACCCCTGGAGCTACTCTCGACGGCGACTTTGGCCTGATCAGTTTTCGCGGTATCAGCGGGCTACTGAACAACAGCACCGTCGATGGAGCCGACAACAACCAGGCATTCTTCAGCGAAGAGCGCGGACGCAGCCGTATCAGCTATGTCATCAGCCAGGCATCTGTGCAGGAGTTCCAGGTCAACACCTCCAACTACTCCGCACAGTACGGTCGTGCTGCCGGTGCCGTGGTCAACGCCGTCACCCGTAGCGGCGGAAACCATCTGCACGGCCAGCTTTTCTACTACCTGCGCGACAACGCGCTCGGCGCCACCAACGCTTTCACCGTTGTCCCGATGCAGCAGTCCAATGGTGACTGGACCACCGAAAAAACCAAGCCGCTCGATCGACGCCAGCAGTTCGGCGCAACCCTTGGAGGTCCCATCCTAAAAGACAAACTCTTCTACTTCCTAACCTTCGACGCGCAGCGACGTGACTATCCCGCAGTAGCTGCGGCTGCCGACCCGGCCAGCCTCTTCGCTGCGCCCTGTGTCATTCCTTTACACTACGCTGGGATGAGTGCCGCCAATCGGGCACAGGTGCAGGTCTGCGGGACCGACAACTCTGACGACGAGCTATACACGCTGACGCGCAACGTTATGCCTCTCTACAGCTCGGACTCCGCGGCCATCGCTGCTTTCCACTCCGGTGTCAACTATCTGGCTAGTTTGCTCGGAGCGGTTCCCCGCACGGCCAACCACCAGATCGGTTTTGGCAAGATCGACTACCACATCAACCCGCACAATCGATTTGCACTCAGCTATAACCGCCTGCGCTGGAGTTCGCCCGGCGGCGTACAAACCGAACCGGTCGTCGAACTTGGCACCCACAGCTTTGGCTTCGATGGCGTGAAGGTCGATACTCTTATGGCGCGTCTCACTTCTATCCTCGGTCACCGCGCTACCAATGAGCTGCGCTACTCCTGGAGTCGCGACCTTGAATACCAAATGCCGCAAGCACCTGCTCCCGGCGAACCGGCCGGTCCCAGCGGTCTAGCTCCCTCAGTCTCAGTGCTGGCTGGTTCCTCCGGCTTTACTTTTGGAACCCCCACCAGCCAGCCGCGCCGCGCCCTCCCTGACGAGTATCGCAATCAGCTTGCTGAAACCATGAGCTGGATTCATGGCCGTCACGCTCTCAAGTTCGGCCTTGACGCCAACCTTGTGCATGACGAGATCAACAATCTCTATGCCGTGGCCGGCAGCTACAACTACACCTATCGTGATAACTTCATGGCCGATCTCTACCAATGGCAGAACAGCACCGGAACCCTCTACCACGGCTATAGCAGCTTTACTCAAGGCTTTGGCAGTCCCGCCTTTGCTTTTAATACTTTTGACGGCGCATTCTTTGTGCAAGACGACTGGCGCGTCCTGCGGCGGCTTACCCTCAACTTCGGACTGCGTTACGAGTTCGAGCTCTTGCCCAATCCGCAGAATCCCAACCCACTGCTTGCTGCCACACAGTCGTTTCCATCTGACATGAATAATCTTGGTCCTCGCGTAGGGTTTGCCTTGGCTCTCACCGCGGATGGCAAAACTGCGCTTCGCGGTGGTTACGGCATCTACTACGGACGCATCAGCAACTCCACCATCTCCTCGGCAATTGCAGACACCGGAACCCAGTCCTCGCAGCGCAGTTACTATTTCAAAGGTTGCTATATGTTCGCTACAAACTGCCTGGAAGGTCCCGTGTTTCCTGCCATAAGCTCCGATCCTTATACCGCGATGCAGGGCGGAAACGTTGCGGTGTTCGCCCACAATATGCGGACTCCGCAAATTCATCAGGCCGATTTGATCCTCGAGCGTCAGGTCGCTCACAACACCGTGTTTACTGCTTCTTACCTCCTCAGCCTTGGACGTGAGCTGCCCAATTTCCTCGACATCAATCTCGATCCCAACAGCCGCACCAACGTCACCTATACGTTTAACTCTGACCACTACACCAATGCTGCCGGACCTTACCTCGGGCACACCCTGACCGTCCCGGTTTACACTGCCCCCATCAACCCGAACTTCGAGACCATCACCCAAATTCGGTCCGACGTGAACTCCTCCTACAACGCTCTGGTATTGCAGCTCAATCACAGCTCTAGTCACGCACTCGGTTACAAGTTCCATTACACTTGGTCGCACGCTCTTGACTACGGTCAGAACTCAACGACATTCACCACCTACAACAACACGCTGAGTCCCATCCCATTCACATATCTGTTCGATGGCGCGCCGCATTTTGTGGCTCGTCCCGATTACGGCAACTCGAACTACGATATCCGCCAGCGCCTTACGGGAAGCCTCTTCTGGTCTCCACGCACCTTCAGGCACTCGCATGGATTTGTGCACGCGGCTTTCGATCATTGGACCCTCGCGCCTACTATGCAGATCGCCACCGGCAAACCCTTCAGCGATTACATCAGCGGCGATGCGCCCATCACCACGTGTGCCGGATGCGACGGCTTCATGGGAACCGGCGGCCAGTACCGTTTGCCCTTTCTCGGACGCAACAGTTTTCGCTACGGCAACCTCTACAACGTTGATCTTCGCGTGGCCCGCCGTGTTCACTTAGGCGAACGCGAGGACATGGAATTCCTCGCCGAAGCATTCAACCTCTTCAATCACCAGATCATTACCAACCGCAGCGACACGCTCTACACCGTCTACCAAAACACTCTGGAATACGACTCCAACTTCAACACGCCAACCGCGGCGGGCAACACCATCTACCGCGAGCGCGAAATACAGTTGGGTCTGCGCTTCCACTTCTAAACCACGGGATTTTTTTCCTCGGAAAACTCTCCCAATCCGCACGCGGTTGTGTTTGAATTCACGGCAAGGAGAATTTATGCGCAACTCATTCCTCTGCACTCTTCTGGTGCTGTTGTCCGTGCCGCTGGTTTCGGCTCAACCTGCCGCGGCTCCGGCCAGCACTCGCATCGCGCTTCCGGCCCCTGCAGTTACGGGTGGCATGACGCTCAACGATACGTTGGCTCATCGCCGCTCTGTGCGCGCCTTCCAAGCCACCAAGCTCACAATGGCGGAGCTGTCGCAGCTACTCTGGGCGGCGCAGGGCATCACAGACAATCAGGGACATCGCACTGCGCCCTCCGCTCATGGCGGGTACTTTCTTCATCTCTATGTTGCCCAGCCTGATGGCTTCTTCGAGTACATTCCCGCTGGCCACGCGCTGCAGAAACTCTCCGATAAAGATATTCGCGCCACGCTTTCCCCACAGCCGTCTGTGAAGTCTGCGCCGATCGTATTTGTGGTCGCTGGTGAGTACGGCCGCGCTGCTAGTCTAGGCGGCGTCGAAACAGGTCAACGTCTTGTCAATCTTGAAGCAGGGCACGCGGCCGAGAATCTGGTTCTTGAGGCAACAGCCCTCAAGCTCGCATGCGTTACCGTCGGCGGAATTGACCCGAAGCAAGCTGCTCAGGCCGCATCGCTTCCTGCGGATATCAGTCCGATTTACCTGATCCCAACCGGGCACGCGAAGTAGCGCGCGACCAAACATCTGGCGTGAAGCAGTTTTGAATGGCTACAGCCACCCCCACCCACGATTGACGATTGTGATAATCGTTTCGAGGGCGGAGGTGGCTGAATGGTATATGGTTGCGCGGAATTCGGAAGGATTACCTTCTCTGCTACGGGGTATTTGCACATAGTAAGTCATGGGTAAATGCTTGAATTCCTAGGTAAGAACACCGGCCCGACTCTGAGGACAGGAGCAAAATCAAAAAAACCGCCCAGCCAAAGGAAGGCTTGAACGGGGTACGCTCAGGGGATTTCTAGATTTCAGTTTCTCCGCATTTGCCTGGGCCATTCGCCCATCGCGTTATTTTCCTTCGGCCTTGAGCCGGGGGAGGATTGCGGTGAGGAGAGCAAGGAAGGTTGCGCGCACGCGTTCGCCGGTTGCGAGAACTTCCTCGTGATGGATCTCACCGGCGGAGAGTCCGGCAGCCATGTTGGTGACGCAGGAGATCGCAAGAACGTCGATGCCCATGTGGCGCGCGACGATGACTTCGGGCACGGTGGACATGCCGACCAGATCGGCGCCGATGGTGCGGAGGAAGCGAATCTCCGCCGGGGTCTCGTAGCTTGGGCCGGGAAGCGCGGCGTAGACGCCTTCTTTCAGGTCGATGCCAAGATCGCGAGCGGCGTCCAGGGCGAGGCGGCGATAGTTGCGGCTGTAGGCCTCGCTCATGTCTGGGAAGCGCGTGCCGAAGCGCTCGTCGTTGGGTCCGTTGAGCGGATTGTTACCCTGCAAATTGATGTGATCGCTGAGCACGACCAACCCGCCCTGGCTGTAGGCGGAGTTGATGCCTCCGGCGGCGTTGGTGATCACCAAGCTCTTTACGCCGAGGCGGCGAAGTACGCGCACGGGAAACGCAGCTTCACGGCTGCTGTATCCCTCGTACTGATGGACACGGCCCTGCATGGCGGCAACGGTGAGATCGCCGATCTTTCCAACGACAAGGCGTCCGGCGTGGCCGATGGCGGTGGGGCGCGGAAAGTTTGGAATGTCCCCGTAGGGAATGACGACGGAGTCTTGCAGGTCGTCGGCGAAGGCACCGAGGCCTGAACCCAGGACGACCGCGATCCAGGGTGTTCCGAGGCGCGGCTTCTGAGAGAGTTGCATGCGGATGACCATTGCGGCGGATTCGGCGCGGGTGAACTCATCCATCGCCATATGCTTTACATCTGCGTGCGTACTCATAACAGGACTCCCACAATGCAGGCCGACATCAGGTTCGCCATGGTTCCGGCGATCATAGCTTTGAAACCCAGCCGGGCAAGGTCACCGCGGCGCGAAGGCGCCAATGCCCCGAGACCGCCAATTTGAATGCCGATCGAACTGAAGTTCGCAAAACCACAGAGGGCAAATGTGGCGATGGTGAAAGAACGCGGATCGAGCACTGCTTTCTGACCGCCCAGGATGGTGAAGGCAACCAGCTCGTTCAGTACCATGCGCGTGCCCAGTAGATTACCGATAGCCATGCAATCATGCCACGGTACTCCGATGATAAAGGCAATCGGGGCAAAGAGTATGCCGAAAATTCTCTCAAGGCTAGCCGGGAACCAGGCGAAGCCATGGGCGGCAAGAAAATTGTGAGTGCCGCCGAGCAGGGAGTTGATGAGAAAGATGATAGCCAGGAACGAAATCAGCATGGCGGCAACGTTCAGGGCGAGCCCGAGTCCGTCACTGGTTCCCTTGGCTGCGGCTTCCAGCACATTGCTGGCGCGCTCTGACTCGGGCACCTTGGCTCCGCCAGCGGTCTCGGGAACTTCGGTTTCCGGCACCAGCATTTTTGCTACCGTGAGGGTTCCGGGTGCGGTCATGATGACGGCGGCCAACAAATGCTCAGGGGCAACGCCGGTGGCGATGTAGGCGGCCATGATGCTGCCGGAGACGTGCGCCATGCCTGCGGTCATAACGACCATGAGTTCAGACTGCGTGAGGTTCGGCAAAAAGGGGCGAATGGTGAGCGGAGCCTCGGTTTGGCCCATGACGATGGAGGCGGCAACATCGAGAGACTCGGCACCGCTGGCGCCCATGGTTTTTTCCATGACGACGGCAATCATGCGAATGAGAAACTGCATGACTCCGAAGTAATAAAGGATGGCGAAAAAGGCGGCGATAAAGATGATGGCCGGCAACACCTGGAAGGCAAAGATAAAACCGAGGCTCGAATTCTGCGCGCCAGCTTCTCCAAAGACAAAACGAGAGCCTGCAAAGGCACAGGCGAGCAGACGTTTTGCGCCTTCACCAGCAGTTGCGATCGCCACTTGTCCCCAGTGCACGCGCAGCACGAAGATGGCGAAGAGAACCTGCAGTCCAACGCCGGTGGCTACGACACGCCAGCGAATGGCTTTGCGGTTGGTGGAAAAAAGAAAGGCAAGTGCCAGCATCGAGAACAGTCCAAGTACTCCGGTGAATCGTCCCATCACTTCCTCTTGAGGCGCGCAGATATGAATTAAACAGACTTGCCCTGAATCACTTTTTGAATCAATGGCCGCACGGGCGGCTGGTGCGGGCCGATGTTATATGCGGTGACGATGACCGGCTTTGCCTCGGCAAAACGGGTGACTGAATTATAGTGAACGGCGCAGAGCGGATCTCCGACGGATACAGGGTCACCCACTTTTTTGTGCAGCACAATTCCTACGGCGGGATCGACGGCGTCTTCCTTGGTGAGACGTCCGCCGCCGAGGATGACCCCGGCCATGCCGATGCGCTCGCATTCGATGGCGGAGACGAATCCAGTCGCAGGTGCGAGGATGTCTTCGCAGTGCGCGGCGCGGGGCAACAGGTTGAGATCGTTAATGGAACGAAGGTCGCCACCTTGTTCAGAGACAAGCTCGCGGAACTTGTCGAAGGCCTTGCCACTCTGGAGGAGTTCGAGGGCGAGTTTGCGTCCTTCGTCTTTACTAGCGGTGCGACCGCCGATCAGGAACATCCAGGCGCAGAGTTCGAGGGTGAGCGAGACAAGGTCTTCAGAGCCCGCGAAGCGGCCACGCAGAATCTCGACGCACTCGACGACTTCAAGGGCATTACCGATGTAGCGGCCCAGCGGTTGATCCATGTCCGAGATGAGCGCGACCATCTTCTTTCCCATGCGTTCGCCGGTTTCTACCATTAACTCGGCGAGAAATTCACTGTCGCGAAACTCCTTCATGAATGCGCCGGAGCCGGTCTTCACATCGAGGACCAGGCCGTCGACGCCCTCGGCTAGCTTCTTGCTCATGATGGAGGCGCAGATGAGCGATGGATTTTCGACGGTGCCAGTGACATCGCGCAGGGCGTAGAGCTTTTTGTCGGCGGGAGCAAGCTCTTCGGTCTGGCCGATCATGGCGCAACCGACCTTGGCAAGGATGCGGCGGAATTCGTCGAGCTTGAGATGGACGTTGAAGCCGGGAATGGCCTCCAGTTTGTCGAGCGTGCCACCGGTGTGTCCGAGGCCACGGCCGCTGACCATGGGAACATTCACGCCTCCGGCGGCGACGATGGGCGCGAGGATGAGCGAAGTCTTGTCTCCGACACCGCCGGTGGAATGCTTGTCGATTTTGCTGCCGGGGATTGCGGAGAAATCAAGCACCTTGCCGGAGTCGAGCATGGCGTGAGTAAGGGCCGCGGTTTCCGCGCGGCTGAGGCCGCGAAGGAATGACGCCATAAGAAAAGCGGAGACTTGATAGTCGGGGAGTTGGTTGCGAGTGTAGCCGGAAACGATAAACTCAAGCTCTTCGCGCGACAATTCTTTTCCGTCGCGCTTTTTGCGGATCAGTTCAACGAAAAGCATCGGAGGCCGTTCCGGGGCTCGGGAATGCGCCCCGACAATTGATCTACAAAAGACGAATTGAGCTTACGCCACGAGAGATTGTGCGCAAAGCAGAATCTCACCTCGTGACAATTCTGCTCTGCATCCGTGGCCCAATACGGCTATTTTGCGCCGAGCTCGCGGACGATGGCCACGCTTGCGCTGACGCCAACGCGGCTGGCTCCGGCATCGATCATATCCAGCATCACGGCGGCCGAGCGGATTCCGCCGGCTGCCTTCACTCCAATTTTGTTGCCGACCACGCCGCGCATGAGCGAAACGTCGGCGGTTGTGGCTCCGGCGGAGGAGAAGCCGGTAGAAGTTTTCACAAAGTCCACTTCTACGGCGGCGGCGAGCTGGCAGATGAGGATTTTTTCTTCGGTGTCCAGAAGAGCAGTTTCAATGATGACCTTGAGCAAGGCACCGGAGCGATGGCAGAGATGCGTGAGCGACTGCATTTCCATCTGCACCAGGTCGCGGTCTCCACTTATGAGTGCACCGATGTTGATCACCATGTCCAGCTCGGTTGCGCCAAGGCGTAGTGCATCACTGGCTTCAGCAAGCTTAGTGGTGGATGTGGTTGCGCCCAGGGGGAAACCGATCACGGTGCCGACCACAACGCCGGTTCCTCGCAACTCTGCCTTGCACTGCGCAATGTTGCAGGAGTTCACCATGACGGAATAGAAACCGTACTCGGCAGCTTCTCGGCAAAGCTTTGTCACCTGCTCGCGGGTGGCTTCTGGTTTTAAGAGTGTATGGTCGATGAGCTTTGCCGCCAAACGCCAATCGTTGCGAATGGCGGCGGAGGGATTCACACTTATGGTCTGCGACATCTATTACCCTACTTTGACCGCGGTACCCGGCCAACCGTCGAAGAATAATGCTCTATTTAGTGTAGCGCGCTGACAGCCGCTATGGAATCACACAAATATCCGGCAAGTTCCGGTAACGCTCAGCGCAATCCATGCCGTATCCCACCACAAACTCGTCGGGAATTTCAAATCCCACATAGTCGGCAAACATGGGCTGCTGACGGCGGCATTTTTTGTCGAGCAAGGCCGCGATGCGGAACGCCTTAGGATGGTGTGCCTGGATCATTTTTTTCAGATAGGACATGGTCAACCCAGTGTCGAGAATGTCTTCGACGAGGATGACGTTACGGCCCTCCATGGACTGATCGACGTCCTTTAAAAGCTTGACCTCGCCGCTGTTCTGCTTCTTGTTGCCGTAGCTGGAGACGGCGATGAAGTCGAAGGTGGAATCCAGCTGAATCTGGCGCGAGAGGTCGCTGAGGAAGATGGCCGCGCCCTTGAGCACACCGACGAGAACCACAGGCTCTCCAGCGAAGTCCTTGTTAATCTGCTGACCCAACTCGGCGACACGGGCAGCAATCTGTTCACGAGTGAAAAGTACTTTTAAGTCCGACACGATGAATCACTCCAAAGCAAAGCATTACAACACAATAGAACCCGGGGGATGGTAAAAGGTAT
The DNA here is from genome assembly GCA_964559875.1 of uncultured Acidobacteriaceae bacterium. Classification (GTDB taxonomy): domain Bacteria; phylum Acidobacteriota; class Terriglobia; order Terriglobales; family Acidobacteriaceae; genus TOLSYN. The sequence continues at coordinate 11,288 of CAZLJQ010000060.1, read as the reverse complement.
CGAGGAAAGTTGCAAGCAGGGAAACAAAGCTGAGCGTTCTACGGCGATTCAACGCTGCCCAAGAGCCGCGATTCGCGATATGATTCCAAGGTTCAACTTACATGGGGCCACGTCGCCCCTTGAAGGGGGGCCAAGTTGCCCCTGGAGGAGCCATGCGCCAGCGCAGCGCGGGAAGGTTGTTCGTTTTCCTTGTCGCAGTGTTTACCATCAGTGCTTTTGGATCGCAGATTCAGGCATTCAAGAATTCCCCGGCACGTCCGGCGACGGCAGCCCAGCAAGTTGCCAAAGAGCAACAGTCTGAGCCTCGTGCGGATACTCCTGAGGGCCGAACGGAAAAAGCTCTGAACGAGGCGCGCCTCAACAAGGGTGGACTCTATGCGCTGCTGAAGGAGATGCCGAAAGGTGGCGACCTGCACAACCATCTTTCCGGCGCGGTATATGCCGAAAGCCTGATACAGTTTGCGGCCGACTCTGGATTGTGCATCGATCGCCAGTCGCTGGAGCTGGAACAGCCGCCCTGCAAGCCCAACCAACCCGAAGCGCGCCAGGCGTTGACCGATCCTGAGCTGTACGGAAAAGCGATCGACGCATGGTCGATGCGAGAGTGGCACGTTGGGAGCAATGGGCACGATCATTTCTTCGATACGTTCTCCAAATTTGGCCCGGCGGTTGATCCGCACCTCGCGCAGATTCTGGCCGAAGTGGCGCAGCGTGCCGCCGATGGAAATGTGCAGTATATGGAGCTGATGGTTTCCCCGGACCAGGGACGAGCCTCGGCATTGGGCACTCAGCTTGGGTACGACATTGATTTCTCCGCGATGCGCAAGAAGCTACTGGATGCGGACTTTGCCGGGATCGTTGCGCAGGCACGCAAGAATTTGGATGAGATGGAGCGGGGCAAGAACGAACAGCTCCACTGCGCGCATGAACCCGACATCCACGGCGGAGGCTGCTCGGTACACATCCGCTATATTTACACCGTGCTGCGAGGCGCAAGGCCGGAGCAGGTTTTTGCCCAGATGCTGATGGGCTTTGAGCTGGCAAGCAAAGACCCGAGAGTGGTTTCCCTGAACCTGGTGCAGCCGGAGGATTGGTACGTGCCGATGCACGACTTCCATATCCACATGCAGATGCTGCACTACCTGAAGAGCGTGTACCCGAACGTGCACCTGACGCTGCACGCCGGAGAACTGAGGCCCGGGATGGTTCCGCCGGATGGGATGCGTTTCCATATCCGCGAATCCATTGAAGTTGGCAGGGCCGAGCGCATTGGCCATGGCGTGGACGTGATGTATGAGGAGAATCCGCACGAGTTGCTGGCCACCATGGCGCGGCGCAATGTGTTGGTGGAGATCTGCCTTACATCCAATGAGGAGATTCTTGGCATTCAGGGAAAAAAGCATCCGCTGGCGATGTATCTGAAGGCAGGCGTTCCGGTAGCTTTGGCGACGGACGACGAAGGCGTGTCCCGCTCAGAGATGACGCGGGAATACGAGCGCGCCGTGCTGGATCAGGGACTGGATTATGTTGCGCTGAAAAAAATGACGCGCGCCAGCCTGGAACACGCATTTCTGCCCGGCGCCAGTCTGTGGGCCGAGACCCATAAATGCACAGTGGTACGCGAGTGCGCGGGGGACAAGCCAACTTCAGTGCCAGGACCAGCCTGCATGAAATTCCTGAATGGGAGCGAGAAGGCACGCGAACAATGGCGGCTGGAACGCCGCTTGGCGGAGTTCGAAAGCAGATTCTAGAACCCTGCGGGATTCAGGGGAGTCATTCCTATTGTGACTTCCCTGCGAACCCACACTTGCTAACTACGGCATGGGCCACTTGGCCGCATTTGGTGCCGGCAAAAGAAGAATCGACCGCTGGCTGAAAAGCCTCAGAAGCTGCGCGGGAGATTTGGGCAGTGCTGGGGCCCTTCGCTTCGCTCAGGGTGACCCCTCAAAAGTACACACATCAATACACATTCGGAAAACGCGCTAGCGCAGGCGAAAGCCCTCGGGGAGCAGATCTTTGGCTTTTGTGTGCGCAATCTCACCACTGCGGGCGCGGTAGATGACGATTGCCTCCGGGCCGAATTCGAAGATGACCTGCCGGCAGGCTCCGCAAGGCGAGCAGACTGCTCCTTCGCGATTGACGACGGCGATGGCAACCAGATCGCGTCCCTCGCCCAGGGCTCCAGCGGCGACTGCGGTGAAGATGGCGGTGCGCTCGGCACAGTTGGTGAGTCCGTAGGATGAGTTCTCTACATTGCAGCCGGTGAAGATCTCGCCCTGCTGAGTGAGAACGGCGGCGCCTACCTGAAACTTGCTGAAGGGCGCGTAGGCGCGCTCGCTGGCAAGTTGCGCCGCTGCCAATAACTGCTCGACCTGCTGGGTGGTCAACTCGGCCACGGGTTACTCCTTGGCGGCGGATGCCGTGCTTGTAGCTGCATTGCAGATGCGTGGCGTACGCTTCTCTCCGTGCCAAGGCTCGGGGTCGTGCGCTGAATCCACCCACGCGGTGTACCACATATTCAAAAGCATCTGCGAGCCCCGGCCTAGCTGCTGACGGATGAACTCGCGCGACTCGGGCGAACCGTGGCCATCGAAGCCGCAAGCCTTCTCGAGTTCGTAGGCCCGCTCAATCTTCGACTGGGATTCGCGCAGGTAGGCGATGTAATCCTCGAAAGGATGATCGAGGTGTTTCGGCGCGCCGACGAGATCGGCGATGCGGGTGACTTCAGGATTCGCGTTCACGAATTCCGTTTCCATTTTCGCGTGCACGTCGTGGGTGGTGGAGTAGCCCTTGGGATTCGGTCCGACCCAGCCGTTGTATTGGATGGAGGTGTGCATGGGATTGGAGCCGTCGCCTACGTAATGGCCGAGCCAGCCCGCATAGAAGATGGCGTCGGCTTCGGCGTCAGCGGTGGAGCGATGCTCGGCCTTGGCGTGGCGATACTCGCGGAAGGCGACCTTGAGGCGGTCGAAAACTTCGATGGTGATATAGGGCTGAAAGCCGATTCTCTCCGGCAGGGGAACTTCGGCGTGGGGATGCTGCGCGCGATATTCGTAGACGGCCTGGATGAACTTGTAACGGTCAGGCGGAAGCGGCTTGAGCCAATCCACGTATTCAAGATCGATGAAATGATCGGGAGCTTGCGCGTCATTCAGCGGCTTTTCCAGGTTGGAGCGCCAGCGGTCCGGCTCCGGTCCCAGGTATCCGATGTGGGCGGAAGCGGTCTTGAGAAATGCTGGCATGTTGGCTGGAATCTTTTCGGCGGCCGTGCGGTTGATGGTGGTGTGGCCGACATCGCCCCAGCTTGGGGCTAGCGTCGGCAGCAGAACCGCAGTCGCAATGATCAGCAGCAAGAGAGGAAGTTTTCGCATATTGAGCTGGTCTGCCTTCGGGATTGAACTCTAACACTGCGAGATGAATTTTCAAAGAAGAGCGGTAGGTTGTGGCCTCGACGGCACGCACATCATTCCTTGATGAACGCCACCGATCTCGGAACGCGGCATCTCCGAAACCGCTCTAGGGTTTTTCTTCGACAGATTTTCGTTCATAGGATTTTCATTTATGAGGCGTTCCAAAAGTGCCGATGAGGTGACCCGAATCTAAGTTCGGCAGGTGGAAATGCGAAGACTGTTGGTCATTCTGACGGTGTTGGTGGCGATGACTTGCGTTGGCAGTGCTGACGACGGGCGAAAGATCGTCAAAAAGGTTGCTCCTGTCTATCCTGCGATGGCGAGACAGTACCAGATTGCGGGCGCGGTGAAGTTGGAAGTGACGATTGCCGCCGACGGAAGTGTGCGAAACACGAAGGTCATTGCCGGCCATCCACTACTTACCGGCGCGGCCGTGGAAGCAGTTTCTCACTGGCACTATGAGCCTGGGCCGGAAACTGTGGGCACCGTAGTCATCAATTTCAGTAAATAGTTTATTAAGCTCTCCGGTCTCGCGGCTGGTGGTGAAGAGGATAGATATGCCCCAAATGTCGGTGAACAAGAAACTCGGTCTTGGCCAGATTGGAATGTGCCTGGCGCTGTTTGGCATCTGCGCGTTTGCATGGTGGGCCATGTCCAACCTTATGCATCAGAGTGACGCCATGCGCGAGAGGGTACGGAAGGCCGAAATTTCATTCAGGCTTGCGGAAAACGGACAGCGGCTAAGGGCGTCGCAACACGCCCTGGAGATGTACACCTTCGCGGTCGACGAAAATCTGATGAAGCGTTCGCGGGAGGAGTACGACCGCACGTTTACCCAGATGAAAAGCGACGTTGCAGTGCTTCAACCGACAATACATCTGGCGGACTCCAGACAAGCATTCTCAGAAGCCACGGGTTCCATGGACAAGTTGGCCGCTGCCCATGCCGAAATTGACCGTCTGTTTGAGGCGGGCAAGGGAATGGAGTCCATCTCCTATGGCGCTAATACAATGGAGCCGATCTTTGACCAGATGGACGACGGGTTCTCTAAACTCGCCGCCGCTGAGTTTTCCTACATGGACGAAGAGCGCAAGACATCCGAAGCGGCTTACCTGCGATGCGAGATCATTTGCGGAGTGTTATTCGCTTTGGCGATGGGTGCAGCAGCGGTCGTCTTTGTGATTAACCGGCAGGTGGGTGAGAAGTTGATGCACGTTTCGTCGGAGCTGTCACAGAACAGCAGCCAGGTGGCGAACGCCGCAGTTCAAGTCCAGGATTTTTCAAGGGCCCTGGCGCAAGGAGCGTCGGAGCAGGCGAGTTCGCTGGAAGAGACCTCCTCTTCTACCTCGCAGATTTCTGCGATGACGGCCCAGAATGCGGAGAGCGCGGAGCGCGCCGCAAAGCTGGTGCACGAGGCTTCGCGGCACGTGGAACACGGCAACAGCAGCCTTGCGGAGATGATCCAGTCGATGGATGAGATTACCGCTTCTGGTCAGCAGATCTCAAAGATCATCAAGTTGATTGACGAGATCGCATTCCAGACGAACATTCTTTCGTTGAACGCAGCGGTGGAAGCGGCTCGCGCGGGCGAGGCTGGGATGGGGTTTGCGGTGGTGGCGGACGAAGTGCGGAACCTGGCACAGCGCTGTGCGCAGGCCGCAAAGGATACGACTGCATTGATCGAGGTTTCGCACGGCAACACTACGGCGGGAGTGCAGAAACTTCACTCGGTCGAGGAGGCGATTGGGGCAATCACCGGAGTGACCCAACAACTGACGTCGCTGATGGACGAAGTTTCCGTTAGCAGCCAGGAGCAGAAGAAAGGGCTTGATCAGATTTCGCGCGCGGTAGAACAGATGGAACAGCTAACGCAGCGAAACGCGGCCAGCGCGCAGCAGGGCGCTTCGTCTGCTCAGGAGCTGGGCGGACAGTCAGAGAATTTGCGCGGCGTGGTGCGGGAACTCGAAGCGTTTCTGGGGATGCAGGAAAGCGCTGCCCAGACGGCATAGTGCTGCAGAGTCGCGATTGCGCGGGCGGCGATGCGGCGGCCGCCGTGCCGAGGACTATTTGAGAGCGCCGCGTCCCATGGCCGCAGTGGCGGAGTCGCGCTGTTTCTGCAGGTTCGCGAGATTCGGTTCAAAGCAGCGGCGGCAACGCGCCTCGTACATTCCTGCAGCACCTACGACGACCAACTCGGTGCTCTCCACCAGGCGCTGGGTGTGCTTGGCAGGATTGCCACATTGCATGCAGATTGCGAGGGTCTTCTGGATTTCGTCGGCCACGGCGAGAAGCTCAGGCATGGGATGAAAAGGGCGTCCGAGATAATCGGTGTCGAGCCCGGCGATGATGACACGCTTGCCCATGTCAGCCAGGCGCACGGCGAGATCGACGATTCCCTCACCGAGAAATTGCGCTTCGTCGATGCCAATTACCTCGCTGCGCCAATCGAGACGCGACTCCATGTCATGGAAGTCCTTGACGCACTCGCTGGCGATTTTGAAATCGCTATGGCTGATGATCTGGTCTTCGGCATAGCGGGTGTCTACTCCCGGTTTGAAGACCTGCACCCGCTGACGCGCGATCTCAGCGCGGCGCAAGCGGCGAATCAATTCCTCACTCTTACCACTAAACATGGGTCCGCAGACCACTTCGATCCAGCCGAGATTTCCCTTGGTAAAATTCATTCTGCCGAATGCCCCTTACGAACTTGCCACCACGCGTAACTAAAAAAAATTGCCAACACCCAGGAGATTCCGACGAAGAGCAGCCGCACCCAGCCGGCTTGCAATCCCTGCGCCAGGCCGAGGGTTCCGGCACCGGCGGCGATCCACCAGAGCAAGGCCACGAATCCCAGGCGGCGACGCACGCTGGCAACATTTTGAGGATTCAGGGTCTTCTCCGCATCGGTCATGCGCCACCTCTGACTTGCAAGGTCATTGTCGCACGCGATCAGGCCAGTGCCTGCGCGGGGGAATGCTTCCGGGCAAGAAACTCCTGCAGCTCTGCGAAACTTGAAAAGACGTGCGAGGCGCATCCCAGCACCCAGCCGCTCACCTGTGCAACCGGCAGCTCGGTCACAAGATAGATTGGAACGCCGCGACGATAGGCGGCGGTGAGTTCGCCTTGCGTGCCAGCACCCTTGCCTGCGTGCTCGTCCCAGTATGCTACCAGGGCGTCACAACGGTCTTCGACCCAGTCCAGGTCATATTGAATGATCTTGCGAATGGTCTGCTGAAAACGCGGAAGGTCAGTTTCCTTCCAGTCGCGGAAGTCGCGGACTTCCAAATCGGTCAGGTCCTTTTTTTCGTCGAGCGCGGGATCATAGACATCATGTCCAAACTCGTGAAGAAAACGCGTGACCTCGGCCCGCCAGGCTTTGCCATGGTCGGGAGAATATTCGATGGCACCACAGAGATAGATCAACATTAGAGGGAGTTCGCCAAAACTGACGAAGGATCAATTGTCGTTCCCCCGACCCGCAACGTCAACCAGAATCCGCTTGGCGAAGGGCAAAACAGATGAGACAGAGCGCGGGCCGATAGAGCTCAAACACAGCGGCAGTTGGAGGTTATCGCAGCGTGAAGAGCCTGGGGAGCAGCGAACCGGCGGGACCCTCGAAGACCTGGGTGAAGGCTGTGGAGTTGGCCGGGTGCTCGGGGCCGACATAATAGGTGCGCACTGCCGCATCGCCATTGAGATAGCGCTGATTGGCCCAATGCACAAAGCTTGCGGCTGGCTGCACCATGCCTGAAGTTCCGACGACGAGCATCAGGGTGCAACGCTGCAGTTCCTCAAGGATTTGTTCCAAGTGGAATGGCAACTCGCCAAACCACACGATGTTTGGGCGGATGCGTCCGCCACACGGGCAGTAGGAATGCCCGGCTTCGCTCTCATAGAGCTTTGCGTCGGCGAATGCGGGGCGATCACAACGGTCACAGCGGGAACGGAAGAGCTCTCCGTGCATGTGCACCAGGTTGTGGGAGCCGGCACGTTCGTGAAGGTCATCGACGTTCTGGGTACAGAGGAAAAAGCGCTCGCCCAGCGAGTGCTCCAACTCAGCCAGCGCGAGGTGCGCGCGGTTAGGCACGGCGGAGAGGGCAGCCTGGCGGCGTTGTGAATAGAAACGCCAGACGCGCGTGGGGTCGCGCATCCAACCCTCAGGCGAGGCCACGTCTTCGACGCGCTCACCTTCCCAGAGGCCGTCGGTTCCGCGAAAGGTTGGCAGTCCACTCTCGGCGCTGATACCGGCGCCGGTGAGCACAAAGACACGATCATCGCGGCGAATCACAATCTTCCGGGAACTTGTCATCCTGGCTGGCATCTTAGTCCGCATCCTACAGCGAGTCTTATCTCAAACCAAGGCCCTTGGACTGCGCCTCCAGCGACGCCGCAAAATGTTGAAGGACGAACGGCCAATCGTGTCCACCGGGATAGATGTGGGATTCGTGGGGGACGCCGCGCTGAGTGAGCAGATTGTCCATGGCGAGGGTTCCAGTGTTGAAGCCGTAGCGATCCTGGGCGCCGCAATCGAGGTAGATGGTCATGTGGCGGAGTTCGGGAAGTGGGGCGACGCGCGCCAGATGAAAGGGAGAGTTCTTCTCGAAGAACGCCACGTCAGGCGGGTTGCCGAAAATGGCGCCGAGTAAATGCTGCTGCCACTCCTCAGAGAGCACGCGTGGGGGTTGCTGGATGATGGCGGGCATGTTGGCGCTGACGGCTGAGAACTTTTGCGGATACTTGAAGGCATAATGCAAGGCTCCGTATCCGCCCATGGAGACTCCCATGATTCCGCGCTGCGAGCCTTTGGCGCCGATGCGGTATTTCTTTTCCATCGCGGGGAGAAACTCGTTGAGAAAGAAGTCTTCGTAGCGGAATTTGCCGTCGCGGGAGTTGATGTAAAACGAGGCGAAGCCCGCAGGAGCGATGACCACGAACTCGCCAATTTTCTTTTCACGCATGAGGCGGTCGTAGATCGACCAACCGCCCATGTTTACGAGTGACTGCTCGTTGTCTCCGAGGCCGTGGAGATAGTAGGCCACGGGATAGAGGCGGGCTTTGTCTTGCGCGTAGCTGGGCGGAAGCATGACGCAGTAGGGAACGGGACGAGCGAGAATTTTGCTGGGCAGGGTGGAACACTCAACCTTGGATTGAGCAGGGGATTGAGCAGGCCGTTGCTGAGAGGTACCCGGTAGTACCAGAGCGAAAAGAGATCCGAGCAAGGAGATTGCGAAGCGCGCGGCTTTCATTCCACCTCGTCGGGATTCATCGACGCGAGATTCATTGAAGCATTCATTGACTACAGGCCTCGGGATCATTCATAGCGCAACGCCTGTACGGGGTCGAGACGCGCGGCGCGGGCGGCGGGATAGATTCCTGCGAGGACACTGACGAGCACGGCAAAACCAATAGCTCCGGCGACGAGCCACAAAGGTACGGTCCAGAGATTCTCCGGCGGCATCTTCATGATTTTGTGCAGATAAAAGTTTGAGCCGAGGTTGATGACGCGGCCGATGACCCATCCCAAGGCCACGCCTAGAGAGCCTCCGACGAGTCCCATGGTGGCGGCTTCGGCGAAGAAGAGCTTCTTGACGTCGGCGTCACTGGCGCCAAGGGCCTTCATGATGCCGATCTCGCGGCGGCGTTCGAGGACGGCCATGACAAGGGTGTTCACAATTGCGAGGGAAGCAACGGCCAAGGCAAGGGAGCCGAAGATGCCAAGGAACATATCCAAGACGGCGAAGAAGCGCCGGATACTTTTGGTGGCGTCGAGGTAAGAGTAGGCGGAGTAATTCATTTTCTTTACCGACTCTTCGACCTGCTCGGCGTAGGCGGCGGATTTCATGCGCACGGTGAGCATGGTATAGGTGCGTTCGCCGGGCGCGGCGCGGACGAGTTGCTGGGTGTCCGAGGGCTGCAGGAGGTTCATGGCCTCGGCGGTTTGAGTGGGCAGGAAGACGCGAGCACGGCTGATCATGCGCATGCCGCCGAAGGGCTGCTCGTCCAAGAGGCCGACGATACGGAACTGTTTCTCCTTGCGGTCGATGCTGAAGCTGGTGCCGTCTCCACCCTGGCGCTCGGCGTAGCGGATGGTGAGAGTTTTGCCGAGGACGGATTGAGGATCTTGTTCCAACTTCTTTGCGAAGTCCAGCTGCAAGAGCACTTCATCGGCAGTTGGCGAACTGAAGAAGCGGCCCGATACTTTTTCGACTGCGTCCTCATCGCGTGCCGACCATGGAAGTCCGGCGAGCAGAGTGAAGTTGCTTTTGTCGCCGTACACCACCTCGGAGGTGGCGCGAATCTCGGGAGCGACCTCTTCGACTCCGGGCAGAGCTGTGATTGTCTTGCGCGCATCGTCGGTCAGCGCAGGAGACTCCGTGGATTTTGCGGCGTCATTGTCTTCCATCCGGCGAGAGTCCTGCTTGCTGGTGACGAAGACGGTCTGGAACATTCCCGACTTCATGAGCTGGTGGTTGGCGAAGCCCTGGAGTCCGATGCCGAGCGAAAGCATGGCGACCATGGAGGCGACACCGACGGCGATTCCCATGGTGGTGAGGGCGTTGCGCAGGCGCGCATTGCGCATGTTGCGAGCCGCAAGCTCAAAGAGGTCCTGGTGATTCATTGCAGCACCTCGGCGGTGGAGGCGAGCTTCCCGTCCGCCATGTGGAGGGACGTGTGGGCGTAGCGGGCGGCCAGGGAAGGATCGTGGGTCACCATCAATACGGTCACTCCCATTTTTTCGTTCAACTCGCGGAGCAGTTCCATGACCTCCTGCCCGTTGCAGCTGTCGAGATTTCCGGTGGGCTCATCGGCCAGCAGCAGCGAAGGACGGTTGGCGAGGGCGCGTGCGATGGCGGCCCGTTGCTGCTCGCCTCCGCTGAGTTCGCCGGGCTTGTGATGGGCACGATTGGCGAGGCCGACGTTGTTCAGCAATTCCAACACGCGGCTGCGGCGCTCGTTGCGCGGAGTTTCGGCGAAGCGCAGAGGGAGTTCGATGTTGTCGGCAAGGGTCATGGTGGGAACGAGGTTGAAGGACTGGAAAACGATGCCGACGGTGAGGCGGCGATGGCGGGCAAGGGCCTCAGAGTCCATGGTGCCGAGATCGCGTCCGGCGACGAGGATGCTTCCGGCGGTCAAGCGGTCGAGTCCGGCGAGAAGGTTCAGGAGCGTGGACTTGCCTGAGCCGGAGGGTCCCTGAAGGGCGGCAAAGCTGCCGCGCGCGATGGTGAAGCTGACATCTTCGACTGCCCGCACGATGGTTTCACCCATGGAGTAGTAACGGCTGGCGCCGCGGGCATCAATGGCTACTGCGCCGGTCGCGCCTAACGCGCCGGGCGCGTCTGACTGTTGGCTCATGCTTGCTCCATTTTGTTTGCTGCCACTCTATATAGTCTATTGGACGCAGCGCTCAGTCATACGGCGCAAGGACGGATTCAGTTCTGCTTTTTGTGGGGATTCTCGTTAAAGGAATCTGGAATGCGTGGTGTTTTTGGCGTTGACCTCAGGGGTACTCTATATTTAGGATTATCAGGAATGACGCCTATGCTACATCACCGCCAGCACCATCATCACCATACGGCGATTGTGTCGGCGGAGGCGCGTGGATCCTTGTAAGAGGCAATCATCCAAGCACTGACCCGCTGGCGCAATCCAAACCAGCGGGTTTTTTCTTTTGACCGCTACGCGTGGATGCCCAGGTCGAGTCAGGCCAACGAGGGACAGGACAATGCAGATCGATTTCGAGAAGATGGGGGGGCTCGCGCCGGCGATTGTGCAAGATGCCGGAAATGGCGAGGTTCTCATGGTGGGCTTTATGAACCAGGAGGCGTTGGATAAGACGCTCCAGACCGGCTATGTGACCTTCTACAGCCGCACCCGCAA
>CAZLJQ010000059.1:0-24340 GCA_964559875.1 uncultured Acidobacteriaceae bacterium | reverse complement strand
GCATGGGAGGAATCGATGCGCTGGTGTTTACGGACCGCATCGGAGAAGGCTCTGCGGCCCTCAGGACCGCTGTATGCGAAGGACTCGAATGTGTTGGGCTTCGATTGGACGCAGCGCGGAATGCAGTCTGCCGGCCCGATGCCGATGTGGCCGCGCCAGACTCGCCAGCGAAGCTCCTTGTCATACATACACTGGAAGAATTGATGATCGCCCGCGAGGCCCGTCGGGTGGCCGGCATCTGAGCCTACCTTCGGAAGGATAGGCCCGGAGTAGCCGTGGAAACGCCTCCCCTTTCCGTGGGAAAGATCATGGTTCACCTGCCAATCTCTTACGAATCTGACTGCGACAACACCAAAATGAATTCCGGCAACTCAGAGATAAGTTCAGCAGAAACCGATGGGACTATTAGCCTGGACGTTTAGAATTCGATATTTTTTACAGGGATTGCCCAGAGCGGCACCTATCGGAGGAGAGTGCTATGGACTACAATCATCAGACTCTAGAGTCTGATAGGGCTCAACACATTGGACGATGTCAGGTTGTTACAGGCCACCGTTCTTGAGATTGGCGCTGTGCGAGACACACAGTCAGCCCTGCAGGCCGTTTTGCGTCGCATTTGTGAGACGACGGGTTGGATACTAGGGCAGGTCTGGTTGCTCAATCAAGACGGGACTGCCCTGGAGTTCAGTGCAGTCTGGGTGAATGATCCTGAGAACAAGACTGAGGCTTTTGTTAGCGAAAGCCGCAGCATGACATTTGCACGCGGCCAGGGATTTGTTGGGCGGGTATGGGCGTCAAAGCAGCCTGTTTGGGTTCTCGATGTCATGCAATCCGAGGATTTTCGCCGGAAAGGCGAAGCGTGCTCTGCAGGATTCACGACGGCGCTCGGAGCGCCGATTCTATCGGGAGATGAGGTCGTTGCCGTTCTGGAGTTCTTCCGGCGCGAGCGGCGGGAGAAAGACGAGACCCTGGAAATATTGGTTTCAACCCTGGGTGCGCAACTTGGGTGGACCATACGGCACAAACGCACTCTCGATGCGCTCAACGTAAGCGCTGATTTACTTAGGTGCCAGAATCATGTTCTGGAACTGGCAGTCCAAGGCGCATCGCTACATAAGATACTGGATCTGCTACTGCGCGAAATTGAGGAGAAGAGCGCGGGCATGCTCTGCTCAATTCTCCTGCTCGATGCCGATGGTGTGCACGTACGTCACGGTGCAGCACCGAGCTTGCCCGAGAGTTTCGTTCGCGGGATTGACGGTCAGCCAATTGGCCCCCGTGCTGGATCGTGCGGGACCGCTGCATTCCGCCGTGAGCCAGTCATCGTCGAAGATATAGCGACTGATCCGCTATGGGACGACTATCGTGAGTTCGCACTACGACATGGTCTGCGAGCATGCTGGTCCACGCCCATCTTCGATGGCCGCCGGAACGTGCTGGGCACCTTCGCTCTCTACTTTCGCACTCCTTGTCTTCCGGCGAAGCGCCACCAGGAACTGATCGAGATGGCGACGCATACCGCTGCGATCGCAATTATGAAACACAGGGAGACGGAGGCCTTATATGCGAGCGAGGAGCGGTTGCGTCTGGCCGTCACCGGCGGGAGACTCGGGATCTGGGAGTGGGACATCGCCACGGATCGACTCACTTGGAACGACGAACTCAAAGCCGCGTTCGGTTGGACGCGGGCTGACGAGTTGACCCTTCCGATGTTTATGGACGCCATTGACTCCGAGGACCGACCTCGCATTGCGTCTGCACTCCGACGCTCTCTGGCTGGCGATCACGATTGCGATGTCGAATATCGCGTTCGTCGACCGGATGGTTTGCTGCATTGGATAGAAGCAAAAGGCCGTTGCGTGTGCGACTTAGACGGCAGGCCACAGCGCATGGTCGGCGTGGCGATTGATATCACGGAACGGAGGCGGGCGGAGGAGCAGATACGCAAGACCAGCACGGAGTTGCAGGGAATACTGGATAATTCGCCGGCGCTGATCTATCTGAAAGACCCGGATGGCCGATACGTCTTCGTCAACCGCCGGTGGACTGAATTGTTCCATATCGCTAGTGAAAAGATTCAGGGCAAGACAGACTTCGAACTCTTTCCTCAAGAAGCAGCGTGCCAATTCGTTGCCAACGATCAGAGTGTAGTGGAGAGCGCACAGGCGCTGGAATTCGAAGAAGAGGCAACACTCGCAGACGGAGTCCATTACTACCAAAGCACCAAACTTGCGCTCCGGGACAGCAACGGGGGATTCTACGCGCTCTGCGGGATCTCCATGGATATTTCCGAGCGCAAGCGGGCGGAAGGGGCTTTGCGGCAAACAAACCGGGCCCTTGGGGTGCTGTCGCACTGTAACTCGGCGGTGGTTCATGCCACGGAAGAGCAGGCGCTGTTGGATGAAGTTTGTCGCGTTGCGGTAGGCCCAGCAGGATACAAGCTGGCATGGGTCGGCTATGCGGACCAGGACGAAAGGCGTACGGTGCGCCCCGTCGCCTCCGCTGGTGCGGCTGAAGGATTTCTGGATCGTGTGCACGTTAGTTGGGCAGACAATCCCTACGGTCGGGGCGCCATCGGCACGGCTATCCGTGAGGGGAGACCGATGGTGGTGCGCCATCTTTTGACCAATCCAGCGTATTCCATCTGGCGTGAATTCATCGAACCGCGGAATTTTGAGTCCATACTAGCGCTTCCTCTCCGGCAGGGAGATTCGGTATTTGGTGCGCTCGCTATTTATGCCGAGGAGCCTGAGGCATTCGACTCTGCCGAGGTGGAACTTCTGGCTGAACTCAGTGACAACCTGGCACACGGAATACTGTCACTGCGTGCGCGGAATGAGCGTGCTGATGCACTGGCTGCACTGGAGCGCGCGAGATTGGAACTCGAGGAGAGAGTACGGGAACGCACTGCGGAGTTGGTGAAAGCAAAGGACGCTGCGGAGTCCGCAGACCGTCTGAAATCGACGTTTCTGGCGACCATGTCGCACGAATTGCGCACCCCTCTAAACTCGATCATTGGATTTACTGGCATTGTCTCGCAGGGAATGGCCGGCCCGCTGAATGCAGAGCAGGCAAAACAATTGAACATCGTAAAGAACAGCGCGCGGCACTTGCTGGATCTGATTAACGACGTTCTAGATATCTCCAAGATCGAGGCGGGGCAGTTAGAAATTCAATGCGAAAAGTTTTCCATATCCCGTGCCATCGAGAAGGTAGTGGCTATTGTCTCTCCACTGGCGCAAAAGAAGGGGATTGCGCTGCATACTGAGATTTCGCCGGAGGTCGGCTCGATTTCAGGCGATCAGCGGCGTACGGAACAGATTCTGCTGAACCTGTTGGGTAATGCTGTTAAGTTCACGGATGAAGGAAGTGTGATGATTCGCTGCTGGAGGGATGGCCAAGGGGTGGTGACGGCCATTACCGATACCGGCATCGGCATTGATCCGCAGGACCAAAAGAGTATCTTTGAACCCTTTCGCCAAGCAGACACAGGCTTGGCACGCAAGCGGGAAGGGACAGGGCTTGGCCTGTCGATCTGCAAGCGTCTGGTAGATCTCATGGGAGGATTCATTTCCGTAGATAGTGCGCGAGGAAAAGGCAGCACTTTTAGCGTACGACTACCGGTGGAGTGGAGTAAGACTCGTGAATAACACCGTTCTGGTTATAGAAGATAACGAACAGAATCTCTATCTTGTGCGCTTCCTGTTGGAGAAGCACGGCTTCATCGTTCACGAGGCCCGCGATGGGATGGAAGGGATTGCTTTAGCAAGCAAACTGCTCCCGGACTTGATTCTGCTTGATATCCAATTGCCCATGCTCGATGGTTATGCAGTCGCCGCGGAACTGCGCAAAGATCCAGCTCTCCGGAATACTCCTATTATCGCCGTGACGTCCTATGCCATGATGGGAGATCGCGAGAAGGCTTTGGCTGCAGGCGCCACCGGATATATCGAAAAACCGATTGATCCCGATATCTTTGTCGACCAGGTTTGCAAACATCTTCCGAAGTGAACCCAGGCTGTGCCGCTGAGAAGGGCCAGGATATGAGTCAAGTTCTAATCGCCGATGACAATGAAGACAATCTGTACTACTTGCAGGCGTTGTTGGGTGCAAACGGTTACGGGGTTACGACTGCCCGGAACGGTGCTGAAGCCCTCAATCTGGCGCTGGACGCTCCCCCTGACTTGATGATTACCGACATCCTGATGCCGGTGATGGATGGGTTTACGTTGTGCAGGCGTTGGCGCTCTGAAGTACAGTTGAATAAAATTCCATTCGTTTTCTATACCGCGACCTATACGGATAGCAAAGATCGGGAGTTGGGCCTGAGCGCTGGCGCCGATGATTTTCTCGTAAAGCCCCTCGATCCTGATGTTTTGCTGAAAATTGTGCGCGACTTGTTACTGCAAAGGGAAACGGGCACTCTTCCAGATCGGGTATCCGCTGCACACACGGGCGACGTCTTCCTGAGCGAGTACAACGCAGCGCTGATTCGAAAGCTGGAAGACAAGCTTGTGGAACTTGAGAAGGCGAACCAGCGGCTCGCTGATACCAAGGAGTTTCTGCAAGCTGTCCTGAATAACAGTCCGTTGCCGATCCTCGCTATGGATCGGAGTGGGAGAGTTACTTTATCCAACCCTGCATTTTGCCAAGCTTTCGGTTATTCGAATTCTGAGATCATAGGCAAAAGCTGTTCGGAGACAATTACTCCTCCCTCTTTGGAAGACGAGTGCTTGCTTGTGGTGAAACAGTCGTCCCGTGAAAGCAAAGGGCCCTTCAATACCCAGCGCCGATGCAAAGATGGCACCGTAATCGACACGGAGATATTTCTGTGTCCATTCCGAGTCCGTGACGAGTTTGAGGGCACGTTGGCGATCTATCGGGATGTTACACAGCAGAGAAAGCTGGAAGAGCAGCTCCGGCAGACGCAGAAGCTGGAAGCCGTCGGGCAACTTGCCGCAGGCGTGGCGCACGACTTTAACAATCTGCTGGGCGTAATGCTTGGCTATAGCGAACTGATCCGCTATGGCGCGGAACCGCAAAGCCGGTTGTTCTACTATGCTGATCAGATTCGCCTGGCGTGTTCGCGTGCATCGAGTCTGACAGGGCAGTTGCTGGCATTTGGCCGCCGCCAGGTTCTTCTTCCTTCAGTCATTGACCTTGGCCACTTCATTCAGGAAATGGAGAAAACGGCGAGCCGGTTGACCAGAGAGGACATCGAACTTGTGGTCGACGTGGAGCCAGAAAGCGGGAAGGTTCTGGCCGACCCGGTGCAGATCGAGCAAGTTGTACTCAACCTTGTGACGAATGCGTGCTATGCCATGCCAGACGGCGGGCGTCTTTCTCTCCATGTGTCCTGCGCGGAAGTGGACGAAGAGCGGGCCAGCAAGCACTACTCCTTGCGCCCCATCGAGTATGTCAAGTTGACAGTGTCTGATACCGGTGTTGGCATGGACGAGAGCACGGTGAAGCGGATCTTCGAGCCATTTTTCACCACTAAGCCCATAGGCGTAGGAACGGGGCTGGGCTTGGCCAGCGTTCATGGAATTGTGGAACAGAGTGGCGGTGCAATCCTGGTTTCCAGCAAACCGGGTGTAGGCACCACTTTTGAGATATATCTCCCCCGAGTCCAGAGAGACTCGACCAATTTAAGCCAAACGTCTGAAACCGATTCGCCTGGGGGGTCCGAAGCGATTCTCGTGGCAGAGGACGACGAGTCAGTGCGCACCCTGGTTTGCGAGATGCTCGCCAACCTCGGATACCACGTAGTGCCAACCGCTTCGACCAGCGAGGCCCTCCGGATTGTTCGAGACCCTCATGAGCGGATCGACTTGCTCATCACGGATGTAATCATGCCTCAGATGAATGGCCGTGAACTGTCGGAATTGGCATGGTCCTCACGTCCGGAGTTACGAGTCCTGTACGTTTCCGGATATGGCGACGACCTGGTTCAGAGGCAGGGCGTCCCACTTCACCGTGGAGGGTTTCTAGCTAAACCATTTTCGCGCACGCAGCTCGCGACTGCTGTTCGCACGCTCTTGGACACATAGGAATCACGGGCGGCGCGGAGGGCCAGCGCGAGAAAATGCATATTCTCGAACTCGTGACGGAAGATGCTAAAGCGGTCTGAGAGTGGCTGTATCCTGGCGCGGCGAATGGAAGCAAGGCGTCCCGGCCTCGATCAACTCCTGGCCGACGCCCGCCGCGGCAATTCGACGCTGTGATGGTCCGGGCCTTCGACCGCATATGAAAAGTAAGTATCACGGGCAGTGAATTCAAGTGCGGATTGACCGTGCCGCAAATGGACTCGAACTGGAGAGTTGCGAGAGCTGGGCGGAACGATTAGGCTGTTCTGCTATCGCTCTATCATGGAAGCGGCAGTGTACTGATACGTCCAGATGCATTGAGTACAATCTGTGTTCTGCTGGGAGACGTTGGATATGAGACCATCCTTTCGCGCTCTTACGCTCTTGCCCTTTAGAATCTCACCTAAGACTTTTTCTCCTCGTCCTGTAATCCTGCGATGTGCTAATTGCACCATGCTTGGCCTCCTGATCTTCCTGGCCGGATTTGTCATGGCGGGTCGCGCCAGCGCACAAAACATACCGGAGCCCCATCCGGAATGCGTCGATACCCCTCAGTACAAATGTCACGGCGGATCCACGTCCACCCCTTCCGCTGAAACCGAGGAGGAACGCAGAGCGCGCTGGGAAGCCATTTGGCAGGCCCGCCGCGAACGGAAGGAGCAAAAGGACGCTGAGAACAAGGCCAGGCAGGAGGCAAAGGCCGAGGCCAAGCGGCAAGCCCAGCAAAGAGCCGAAGAGGAGCGTCTCGCGGCGATCGATGCCCAACGGCGGAAGGCTGAGGAAGAACGGCAGCAGGCAGCCGAGGCCGAGCGGCAGCGTCTGTTGGCGATCGAAGCCCAACGCTTGCAAGCCGCGTTTAACGAGATCAAGCCGGAGGCCATCAGCAGCTTGAAGGGCGTCGATGGCGCCCCGTCGGGTATAAGTGGGCTCGAAGGCGGTCTGGGCCTGAAGGGCCTCGACGACGCTCCTCGCATGGCCTCCACCGCCTGGGACGCGCAGATCACCGACCCGGAGGTGGCGATCTACGCCAAACGACTGGATTCCGTTGTTCCACCCCTTCCCCTTCCCCAAAAGGAAGTTGCGGTCACCTGGAAACAGGTCTACCTCAACAACGACAGGCTGATGAATACCACCGATCTGGTGGTCACTGCCTGGGAGGTGACCGGAGTGGTGGGAGAGAAGATGAGTGGTCCCGTCGACTGGTTAATTATTGGCGGCAAAACTCTCATCGCCGGCGAAAACGGCGCCTATATGCACTTGGTAAATAGAGAAAAGGACTACGACGCCGCTCTTGCCTTCCTCAAAAACCCCGCGCAAGCGCAGCAATTCGCTCATCTGGTGCAGGACATTCGAGAGAATCGTGCCCTGCCCGCATCGGCAAATCCCAACATGGTCAAGGCAGCGCGCGCCATCACCGACCCCAAGCTGGGTAACAGTGGCGTCGCTATTGCTATTGACTCCATGATGTCCAAGGAAGCTGCCTCGGCGATGTTCCGCAAGGCCGCCGTTGAGGTCATGAGCAAAAAACTCAGTGACAAGGCCGAGGATCTGATCAAGGACATGAGCGCGCGCAAGGTCCTATATGATTACGTGCGCGCGGGGCGCGATGATGCGCGCAAGATGCTGGCACTGGAAAGCACCACGAAGGAGCAGCGCAAAGAGTGCGAGGCCGTTATTGCCCGTGCCAACCAGCTCACGGCAGCTATCTACAAGGCGGAGACGGTCGCCCACGCCAAAGACGCCTATGACATCGGCGAGGCCACCGACAAGCTGGCTGAAACCTTCTTCGGTCCGGAAGCCCAGGGAAGAGAGTACTAGCAGCGGCACTGCCCCAACAGGAGAAAGCCATGAAGAAAGTCCTACCGGCAATTGCAGTTTTCATCTGTATATTTTTCTGTTGTCTTTCAGCCGTGGGCCAGAACAGCGTGGACGAACAGCTTTACCGTGCGGCCAGGGACGGACGATTGGATGCAATTCAGTCGCTTCTCAAACAGGGCGCAAATGTTAATGCCAAGGTCTCCTACTGGGACAAAGAAGACCCAGTGGTGCAGGGCAGCGTTGTGGGGACGCCGCTGAGTGCGGCAGTAGAGAATGGCAGGACCGACGCGGTATTGCTGCTGCTGAAAAAGGGCGCCAATATCGAAGCCACGGATGACTACAACAACACCGCGCTGATTGCGGCCGCAGATGCGGGCCGGACCGAAATCGTGTCATTGCTACTGAAAAAAGGCGCAAAGATAGACGCCGAAGGTGGTGAATACAAGACGGCGCTGGCGGCGGCTGCCGAAGAAGGCCACATAGATACGGTTCGGCTTCTGTTGGAGAAAGGAGCCAAGGTCGATGCCACGGGCTATCCCCGGTATGGGACGGCTCTGACTCGGGCCGCGAAGAAAGGCCAGGCGGACGTCGTGCAACTGCTGCTGGCAAAAGGCGCCAACATGCAGCCCGGCGGACCGGGTAACGAGACCGCTCTGACCTCTGCCGCCGGAGCTGGCCATACGGAGATTGTGCAGATGCTGCTCGATAAGGGTGCCGACATCGAAGCAAGGAACAGCTGGTGGGAGACGGCGCTGATCGATGCGGCCGCTTACCAACACGTCGACACCGTGCGGCTGTTGCTGGAAAAGGGCGCAAACGTGAACGCCAAGAATCAATACGGCGGCACGGCTTTGATCGCCGCTGCCAAAGCTGGGCAGGCTGAAATCGTCGGTCTGCTGCTGGAAAAGGGAGCTAACATCGAGGCCGCGACCAAGGAAGGCGAAACTCCGCTGATTATGGCAGCCTGCTCCGAGATTGCCTCCAATCAGCCCGATACCGGAAAAACCAGCGCTGTGAAGCTTCTGCTGGACAAGGGCGCAAACATTGAAGCCGCGGCCAAGAACGGCCAGACAGCTGCGACCTGCGCAAACCGGATGAAGCCTGCCGCCGTTGCCGCTCTTCTGGAAGAAGCCAGCCGAGCAAAGAGACAATTGGAAGAGGCCGATTCAAAGGAGCCGGCGGAACGATTTTCCTTTTATCTCGCCGCATTTCAAAAGAATCCGCACAGCGATTTCCTGCGCTGGAAGATACTCCAGGCAGCCACTGCGTTGCCCCAACCACCGGCCATCCCCGAAGAAGCACGTCAGCTCTTTGTTCAAGCGTCATCGCAGATCAAACGGGCAGGCGGTCCCCAGACTCTGGTTCAGCCGATTGGAATGCTGCGCAAAACGGTGGACATAGCTCCCTGGTGGGGGAACGCATACTACAACCTCTCGCGTGCCCTGGAGATGAGTGGGGAGTATGACGACGCGATCCGGCAACTGAATTACTACCTCGAGCTGAAACCCGCAGAGGCTGATGCACGTGAAGCGCGCGTTCACCTCACTGTCATCCAGACGGAGAAAGACACTGCCGCACACAAACAGCAATAGGTTCTAAGCGCTGTCCATAGTTCTCAGGGAGATTATGATGGCTCTTTTTCGTAACTTCGTTCCATTGACAGCGAAACTGGCAGTGCTGGCGCTATTCGCTTGTGTGCCCGTAGTGAATGCCCAGGAGGGGATGGCAAAGGGGATAAACCTGTCCGCAGTAGTGAATGCCAACAACCAGTTTGCCATCGATCTCTATCGAAAGCTCAACGCACAGGAGAAGGGGAAAAACATATTCGTTTCCCCGTATAGCATCTCCACTGCCTTGGCGATGGCTTACGAGGGCAGCAGCGGCAACACGCGGAAACAGATGGGCAGAGTTTTTCACTTCGACATGACCGATGCGAAGCGGCAAGCAGGTTTTTCCGAGCTTCTGGAGCAGACCAAGGCTGGTCCCGGGAAACACTACAAGCTGAATGTGGCGAATGCACTCTGGGGACAAGAGAACTACCACTTCGAGTCAGCCTTCACGCAAACAATCAGCAAGTCTTATGGCGGCGGCTTCAATGAAGTAGACTTTCCGGGAGATAAACCCGCCACCATACACAAGATCAACGCTTGGGTTGAGGACAAGACCAACGGGAAGATCAAAGGCCTGATCCATCCTGACGACATCAACGAATTGACCCGGCTCGTAATCACCAATGCCATCTACTTCAAAGGAGACTGGGAGTCGCCATTCAACAAGGCCGCGACCAAAGACGAGGCCTTCCACCTGGGTGACGGCAAGACGGTGCAAGTGCCCATGATGCGGCAGACCGGGCACTTTCGCTTCGTGCGGGAGGACGGGCTGGCCGCCATCGAACTTCCTTATGCGGATGATGAGCTTTCCATGATCGCCATCCTACCCGATGGCGATGCCGAAAAGCTGGGCGGAAGCCTATCGCTTGATAAAGTCCAGAAGCTCCTCGCAGAGATGAGTTCGCAGGAGGTCGATGTTCTTCTGCCGCGCTTTAAGTTCGATACCCGCTACCTTCTTGGGAGCAATCTGAGCGCAATGGGCATGCCCGATGCATTCGATGAGCGTCTTGCGGATTTCTCAGGTATAACAGGCGGCAAGGGCCTTTATATCTCCAGTGTCATCCATCAAGCCATGATCGACGTGAACGAAGAGGGCAGCGAAGCGGCGGCGGCTACGGCCGTAGTAATGGGCACTAAGAGCGCCCAGAACCACTTGAAGCAGAAGTTCCGTGCGGACAGGCCATTCCTCTTCATGATCGTTCACAATTCGACCGGTTCAGTCCTCTTTATAGGGAGGGTATCGAGTCCTCTCAGCGAGGGGCCGGAAAAGTAAAGATAATTAGACTGAAAACACGAGGCCCAGGGTTGAGGACAGTCACACTTCTTGATTTGGCGTAGCTGCTGTCAAACTTCTTCTCTTCCGGCGAAACCAGTGCCTGTTTCGGAACCCACTGTTTTGTGACCAGCACAGGCGGCCTTTTCGGGCCGCCTGTGCTGGTCACTGAGCCTGAGTTTTCGGCTTGTATCATCCTATCCACAGTTGGCAGGCGACACCGCTTGCAACGATCCAGCAAAGCTGTCTGGTTCTCAGAGATTACGCGCGATGTGTACTGCATTCGGTTCCGGCAGACGCGAAGCAGGTAGTGCAGAGGGTGGAAGAGTTGATTGGACCCAAATGGACCCAAGTTCCGGTTTGGCCGGAACCGTTGACCGATGTAACTCAATGATTCTTTATGGATTTAATGGTCGGCTTTAGAGGACGACTTTAGGACTTTTCTGGACTGTGAACCTCTGGTGGGAACATAATCCAAGGCCAATAATCACCGCTCAAGCACACTATCCTTACACCCTGGACCATCGCGACTGTCGCTGGGGGTGGCCGAGAATCGCAGCTCAAGTACACTCTGCACCCAGAGCACCAGCGCATCCGACGGGCTGGGGATGGCCGAGAATCGCAGCTCAAGTACACTGCTGGAACCTGGAGTCAACTGTAGGGTGAGGCTGGGGATGGCCGAGAATCGCAGCTCAAGTACACTTGGCCGGTGACGACGGTGTGCAGATTTCAATCAGCTGGGGATGGCCGAGAATCGCAGCTCAAGTACACTCGTCTCACGTCCTCTGCGATAACGCAGCAAGCTGGGGATGGCCGAGAATCGCAGCTCAAGTACACTTCCAACCCGTTCCGGTCCACATCAACGCGTGCTGGGGATGGCCGAGAATCGCAGCTCAAATACACTCGCGAAGCGGAAGGGAGAGTATTCAAAGGCGCTGGGGATGGCCGAGAATCGCAGCTCAAGTACACTGGTGAGCGGTGTTGCAATCGTGTCGGTGCGGCTGGGGATGGCCGAGAATCGCAGCTCAAGTACACTCGGCGCGATCCGGAGACCGCTGCCTGGTGGGCTGGGGATGGCCGAGAATCGCAGCTCAAGTACACTTAGAGGGTTGTGCCGCCGATGTCGTCCTCAGCTGGGGATGGCCGAGAATCGCAGCTCAAGTACACTCTGTGCGCGCGAGGCGTGGGAGTTGGCGAGGCTGGGGATGGCCGAGAATCGCAGCTCAAGTACACTGGAAATTCCCGGATTGAGCGGATATGAACGGCTGGGGATGGCCGAGAATCGCAGCTCAAGTACACTCAAGCTCTGTGTGGTTGGCACCGAGGAGAAGCTGGGGATGGCCGAGAATCGCAGCTCAAGTACACTAAGCTGCGCACCCAGGGCCTCACCTGGCCTGCTGGGGATGGCCGAGAATCGCAGCTCAAGTACACTCGCCTCGGTTAAATCAATCGGCGCGACTGCGCTGGGGATGGCCGAGAATCGCAGCTCAAGTACACTCCAGCACAAAGCGAGCAATCGCCAAATAATGCTGGGGATGGCCGAGAATCGCAGCTCAAGTACACTCGCGGTACCGGCTACCACGGTTCCGAAAGGCTGGGGATGGCCGAGAATCGCAGCTCAAGTACACTTATGCAATAGGAGTTGTAGTAGTTCGGTAGGCTGGGGATGGCCGAGAATCGCAGCTCAAGTACACTTCCGGCGTCGATGAGCGCTCCGCCAACGCGCTGGGGATGGCCGAGAATCGCAGCTCAAGTACACTTCAACAACTCGGGGTTTTCGCGATGATGCGGCTGGGGATGGCCGAGAATCGCAGCTCAAGTACACTTGCGCGCCAGGTGCGGCCACGAGCCGACGAGCTGGGGATGGCCGAGAATCGCAGCTCAAGTACACTGGGCACCAAGGCGGTGCCGCGCTCGCTCTAGCTGGGGATGGCCGAGAATCGCAGCTCAAGTACACTCGTGCCCGTCGCGGCAAAGACGAGTGGGGTGCTGGGGATGGCCGAGAATCGCAGCTCAAGTACACTCCGCTGTGATGACTACCTTCTCACGGCAGGGCTGGGGATGGCCGAGAATCGCAGCTCAAGTACACTGAGGGCGACCTTGGGGAGGGTTGGGTCGGAGGCTGGGGATGGCCGAGAATCGCAGCTCAAGTACACTCACAGCTTGATGACCTCTGTGCCGTTTCGCGCTGGGGATGGCCGAGAATCGCAGCTCAAGTACACTTAGGGACGCAGCGTATCGGTGACGAACTGGGCTGGGGATGGCCGAGAATCGCAGCTCAAGTACACTTGGTGAAGGCGGGAACATCGATCAATGCGGGCTGGGGATGGCCGAGAATCGCAGCTCAAGTACACTAGTTACCTTGTTGATAGTGCCATGGTTCTTGCTGGGGATGGCCGAGAATCGCAGCTCAAGTACACTCCGCCGGAGATCAAGGGCCTCGCGGATGTTGCTGGGGATGGCCGAGAATCGCAGCTCAAGTACACTAGAAGTCCTCAGGCAGTCCCTGTGCGCGCAGCTGGGGATGGCCGAGAATCGCAGCTCAAGTACACTTCCATGGCTGTGGCCACGCTTGCGGCTTACGCTGGGGATGGCCGAGAATCGCAGCTCAAGTACACTTGGTGAGTCCCTTTTTCGGTGCGACGGGTGGCTGGGGATGGCCGAGAATCGCAGCTCAAGTACACTTTCTTCAATCACTACCCGGCACCAGTCTGAGCTGGGGATGGCCGAGAATCGCAGCTCAAGTACACTAGTTGCCCACGTGGAACGAATGGGAGCCGCGCTGGGGATGGCCGAGAATCGCAGCTCAAGTACACTAACCGAGACAAGTTTACACAAAAGGTTTTAGCTGGGGATGGCCGAGAATCGCAGCTCAAGTACACTGCATCTCCACGGCGGTCTGCGGCGATACTCGCTGGGGATGGCCGAGAATCGCAGCTCAAGTACACTCCGCAACATGAGACGGGCGCGGCTGTTTGCGCTGGGGATGGCCGAGAATCGCAGCTCAAGTACACTTCATCACGGCGGACGGTGGCACGGGCGCGAGCTGGGGATGGCCGAGAATCGCAGCTCAAGTACACTCGAGGGGTGCGGGAACGGGGCCGGACCAGGCTGGGGATGGCCGAGAATCGCAGCTCAAGTACACTGACACAGCTCTCAGCCACGCGCAACTCCAAGCTGGGGATGGCCGAGAATCGCAGCTCAAGTACACTGAAGAAATGTTGGTAGTGGATACCTTTGAGGCTGGGGATGGCCGAGAATCGCAGCTCAAGTACACTATAGGTGTTGTAGGGGTGTTGTGCTGAGGTGCTGGGGATGGCCGAGAATCGCAGCTCAAGTACACTGATCGTCTTCATGTCTCCACCGAGCCATCGGCTGGGGATGGCCGAGAATCGCAGCTCAAGTACACTACGCGGCCTGATTTTTACGTTCCTACTATTGCTGGGGATGGCCGAGAATCGCAGCTCAAGTACACTAAACTGCCGATGATCCGCTAGGCAAGTTTCGCTGGGGATGGCCGAGAATCGCAGCTCAAGTACACTGGATGTGCGGGTGCGGGTGGTTCGAGAGTAGCTGGGGATGGCCGAGAATCGCAGCTCAAGTACACTTTATGTCTATGTCTACATCTAATAGCGTGAGCTGGGGATGGCCGAGAATCGCAGCTCAAGTACACTGCTTACGGTTATGGCGGGAGGACAGGGTTCGCTGGGGATGGCCGAGAATCGCAGCTCAAGTACACTCTGCGTTTCGGTCCTGTAGATTCGTTGAGGCTGGGGATGGCCGAGAATCGCAGCTCAAGTACACTATTCTTGCGCCGGTCCACTATGGCCGGAAAGCTGGGGATGGCCGAGAATCGCAGCTCAAGTACACTATAGGGCTGGTGCTTGTAAGGCTGCTGCGGGCTGGGGATGGCCGAGAATCGCAGCTCAAGTACACTTTCGCGCCGTCCTGTCACTTCGACTGACACGCTGGGGATGGCCGAGAATCGCAGCTCAAGTACACTATCTTCCCACACGCACTGAGGGCAGGGAAGGCTGGGGATGGCCGAGAATCGCAGCTCAAGTACACTTCTGCTGTGCGCTCTCCCCCTGAGCTTGTTGCTGGGGATGGCCGAGAATCGCAGCTCAAGTACACTTATCTTTGCTCAAACGAGATGGAAGAGGCTGCTGGGGATGGCCGAGAATCGCAGCTCAAGTACACTCAGCGACGACTGCGCCCGGCAACCAGGTCGGCTGGGGATGGCCGAGAATCGCAGCTCAAGTACACTCCGCGCCCATGTCGAGCGCCGCCTCTGCGGGCTGGGGATGGCCGAGAATCGCAGCTCAAGTACACTGTATGAAGGGGTTAAGTCAGGCTATTCCGCGCTGGGGATGGCCGAGAATCGCAGCTCAAGTACACTGACAGCGGCAGCGGGAACGGTGGCGGGTTCGCTGGGGATGGCCGAGAATCGCAGCTCAAGTACACTTCGCTCATGGCTATTCCCGTATCCCGAGCGCTGGGGATGGCCGAGAATCGCAGCTCAAGTACACTTGCCCGGTCGAGCTTGCCGCCGTCACCGGTGCTGGGGATGGCCGAGAATCGCAGCTCAAGTACACTCCCAGCAGACAGGCAACCCGGGCGTAACTGGCTGGGGATGGCCGAGAATCGCAGCTCAAGTACACTCGCCACGCCACCCGGTGCATAGACCTGCCAGCTGGGGATGGCCGAGAATCGCAGCTCAAGTACACTCTTGCTCTTCGTGCGCCCCATCAACAGCGTGCTGGGGATGGCCGAGAATCGCAGCTCAAGTACACTTGCCGATGAATTTTTTGTATAGCCGCTTGGGCTGGGGATGGCCGAGAATCGCAGCTCAAGTACACTCAAGGGCTGAAAGTTCCTCTGCCGTCATGCGCTGGGGATGGCCGAGAATCGCAGCTCAAGTACACTCCAAGCGCGGCGGCTGTTGGAGCTTACTTCGCTGGGGATGGCCGAGAATCGCAGCTCAAGTACACTCAGGCTTTTCTTTGGCTCCGGTTCGCTTGCGCTGGGGATGGCCGAGAATCGCAGCTCAAGTACACTCCTTCAACGCGTCGAAGAGCACGGGATAGAGCTGGGGATGGCCGAGAATCGCAGCTCAAGTACACTGATCGCGAACAATACAAGCAGTGGATCGCAGCTGGGGATGGCCGAGAATCGCAGCTCAAGTACACTCAGAGAGTAGAGGTTCGCATTCGTAAACGGGCTGGGGATGGCCGAGAATCGCAGCTCAAGTACACTAGATCGCGCGTAAGTGTAGGTTAGGTAGGCACTTACGCGCGACCTTGAAGCTAAAAAAGCATGATTTGCGCGGGCGGCTCTTCTGGTTCTCGCGGTTTTCTCCCATAGAACACTTCCATCTTTGCGAATTGGTGATCGGTTAACGCGACTACCCGAACCTGTCCCAGTGGAGGAATCGAACTTTTGACGGTTCTTCGATGAACCTCTGCTGCTTCCTCGCTGGGAATGTAACGCGCATAAACGGAAAACTGCAACATCATAAATCCGTCTTTCAGCAGGACTCGCCGGAAGCGAACATAATCGCGCCTGTTGTCTTTGGTTTCCACCGGAAGATCAAACATCGCAAGCAGCCACATAGCACGGTACGCGGAAAGATTCACTCTTTGCATGGCACCAAATGGTCGGAAAGAACGAACCGGCTTTCCTCCCCACAGATTGCCCTTGCCAGTCCATCGGCAGAGCGCGCTAACAAGTCAGGGAGTGTCCGCTGTTCGCCTTCCGTGAAATATCGTTCGGTCAATATTCCTAGCAACCAACTCCTTGCATTGCGGTCAAATGGGCCTTCAGGATCATTTTCCTGAATCCACTCGAAGACACGCCGGTCTACTGCAGGGCGAAACGGCTCCATCAGGTCAGCAGCGAGACTAAAGGCATCGTAGCGGTTCTGATGGCGAATTCCGAGGGACGGGTGAAGTCCCGCCGCGCACAACGAGCGGGCAGTAAGTGCTCGCAGCACAGTGTAGCCGTAGTCAAGATGCCGATTTTGATCCGGACCAATTCCACCACGTCGAAACTTCGGATTGCCGAAGATCAATTGCCAGTAGCGCCGCGCAGCAACGGATTCCTGATTTCCCTTGTCGCCGGACTGCACACGCTTAGACATCTCAACTAGACCGCCATCATTTCCTTGAAGTTCCTTAAGCAGGAGTCCTTGAGCCCGAATCTTCGCTTGAATGATCGTTTTCCAGAGCCTTTTGCGTACCGGAAGGGGCATCTGTGTCTGCTTTGCGAATCGTTCAGATTGGATGTAATGGGCCTGAACGGGAAGCAGCATAGATGCGGGAAGAAAAGTGTCGTCGCAGGATATGACCGTCCCGCCGTTCGCGGCAATCCGCGATAGGACCGCCTGCGTTAGCGTCACTCTCGGGTGGGCAATCAGCAGTACGCCTAACTCCGAGAGTGGAGTGGATACCGGCGGGGCCGTTTCCGCTGCGATCACTAGCTGGTCGAGCCGAACCGATAGCTCTGCGGGGCTGGCGATTTCAACGATTCGGTCAGTCATTGGCTGCGTGAATGCCGCCGAGCAAGTCCAACTGAACCTTTCGGCAATCTAGTTTTCGCAGTGCATCGGACATGGGCGACCACCATTCCTTGGCCTTCTTGATGTCGTCCTTCATTCGCGCGTCAGTGATCCCAATCAGGGACAGCTGCCCGTTTGCTGCAATCGTGCGAAGACGAAATAAAGAAGGTGAGCACTTCCCCGCCGCATGGCTGCAATCCTTGTGAAGCTGCACGATGTCGCCGCCCATTAGAGAAAACTTGAATACAAAGTCCTCCGCATCCTGATATGAATGAGCGACAATGCGTTCTGCTCCGTGCTTTCGTTCCGCAGCATCCATTAGAGATACAACGATGCTCTCCCAGCGTGTCTCTTTGCCGTGAACATCCAGCTTGGCGAAGACTTCGACGTGGTGGTTGCTCGACGGCATCACAAAGCGTTTTCTGTTGCCTTTGCCGATAGCTGAAACGTTCAGCACCTTTCGGACGCGAACTTTGCGAATAGGTATATCTCTGCCGTTGCTCGCCGGACAGGCAGGCCATTCGTTCGCGGCTTCGCAGCGGCTTAGGTCACCACTGAGAGCAGCGAACTTTTCCTCTACAGCCCGCCGGACAACTGGATCGACGATGCTAGCGATATCCTTCTCTTTCAGGGACGTGACCGGCTTACGGATGTGTACCACGCTCTTCTTTCCCTCAATGCGCGGGCGTCCATAGTTGGTTTCGTCATGGAATTCTCCGCTCATTTTATGTTCGGGCCGGTGAGAAACAACCATGTTGACGATTTGTGGCCTTAGTGAATCCACAAAATTGGGCCAGGGCGACTCCACGCTCTGGAATGAGCGGCGCGCCGACTGCCACGATGGCGCGTTGGCTGCGGCAACGCTCATCTGTTGCACCATAGACTGACTGGTAAGCGCAATCACTATCGCGTCCACCGCATGGTGACGATGATCGGTGCGCGGTTTGCCCTTGCTCTCCCCGTTGTAGGAAGGCACTGCTTCGCGCAGAATCGCCTCCACTCCCCAGGAGCGGCGAAGTGTTGCCGTGACCATTCCAGTTGTCGCGTGAATGACCTTGCGGTTTGTGCCATCCCCTCGCGGAATGTCCCGCCCGCCATAGAGTGTGCTCAACAGGTCCACCGCGAGGCGCGTGGTATAGCGCGTGTCGTTCATCTGCCGCTCTGTGAACTCGCGGAGTTCCTCTTCACTGCGAAGCTCGAAGCGGCGGAGTTTCGCAGGGTTACTGAATCTCTTTACCCTCTCCAGAATCTGCGCCCAGCGCTCATCATCTGTGCCATAAGCCTCCCAAGGGGTTCTTCCACCCTTCACTGAACGGTTTTCATGGTGGTAGCAGAGCGTTTTATTGAGGAATGAGTCATCTGGACATCTGCTTAACGGAATAATGTGTTCAATATCGAACTGAGAATCACCAAAGAGAGAGCTAAATTCGATGGTGCGTCCGGTGTAAGGGCAGATGCCCCCACATTCCTCGAACAAAAGTGCCTTTTCAATATCGGAGCGGGAAGGATTCTGGATACCACATTCTTTCAGAATCTTAGCCTTGGCTTCCTCGCGTTCCCGTTGTCGGCTTCGGATTTGGCGCGTGGATTCCTCACGCTCCTTGCGCGACTTTCGCAGCTCGCGGGCCATTTCGATACGTATTTCGTATGGCTTTCCGTATTGGCGGACTATTGCGTTTACGACCTTGCGCACTTCGGTAAGAGCACGTTCAACGGCAGGATTGCGAAGTGATGGAACCGCCTCTCTGACCACGGGCAGCAAGTCTTTGGGTTCTTGGCGTAGCTCAGGATAGAGCACTGGGCGAATTCTACCGTAGCTGACACCCTTTTCCATTTCAGGCAGTAGGCGGCGCAGCGCCTTAAGGGACAAACTGCAATAGCCGTCTTCCGGCCTTGTTTCGGCAAACTTACTCGCGGAATTCTCATCGAGTGCCCAGAGTTCATGCACCCTCGACGCGAGTTTCTCTTCCGACTCAGCTCTGTACCAGAGAGTTACGGCCTTATGCTTTTCCTCTTCCGGCATCTCATCCCAGAAGACGCCAAAGATAGATCGCATGAATGCATTGGTGCGATTGCCACGAAGCCGCTTTTCCCCACCCCTTTCGAGATTGAAGGTTGATTTCTTCAGCCCAAGTAATTTCCGCAGCTCGGCAAAGGACTGGTCGCCTTCATTCTCCAACTTTGCGAACACCGCGGCCTTTTCCTCTTGGGTTAAGGAGCGCTCATTGATCTTCCCGAACTCAATGACCTCCAGGTCGTTCACCTTCTGGAGAACGCGAAATCGTTGTGCCTCTAAGAACGCCCATGGTGCACGACGCTCTTCGGGCTCCAATTCGCAGCAGCCTATCAGGTGTTCCTGTGCCGCGATGGGGCGCTGGAAGAAAAGCAACCAGCCGACCTTTGATTTGAAATCATCGTCCAGCACGTCTCGCCAGTATGGGCGCTGTGCTTGCCAGATCCTTTCAAACTCCTGTTCGTACATGGACCGAGCTGTCCATCGGCCACGAATTCTGCGCTCGTGAGAATTGAGTCCCGCAAAATATTCGCCGAGCGTCCGCACTCCTGCAGATGACATCTGAGCAGCCAATTCGGAAATACCTGCCTTTACCTTTCCGAGTTCATCATCCTTTGATTTCTTGCCCTCTTTGCGATTGGACTTGAAGCCGCGACGTTGGATGAGATGGTAGAGGGCTCGCCCCAGTTCAAATGCGCTCAGCTTTCGGTCCAGTGCGGACTTGCGTAAGAAATATGGAAGAGATTCTTTTACTGCGCGCAAGCTGTCTGCTTCAACGGTTCGGCAGAGGTCAGAAGTCAGCGCACAGTCCAAGTCATTCAGAACCTGATGCCGCTGGTCAGCCAGGTGGGCAGCGGCGTCCACAGCAGGCGGCAGAAGATTCTTTTGCTGAAGCAGGAGAAACAAATCTCGCTGTCTTGCGGCACGCCGTCTGAGCTGGCGTCGATGAAGTCTGGCTTCGCGGCGGGCTACGGCTTTCGACTGATCTTTGCCGCGCTCAATATCCAGTGTCGAGCCTTCGACACCGGGCTCGAAAATGCGAACGCCTGCTCGGAGCAGCTTATTAGGTTTGTGGGAGGAATCAAGAGCGATGAGAGACCAGCCGATAGAGGCTGAACCCAAGTCAAGTCCGAGAGTGTATTCGGATACGTCAGCAGTCCAATCCATGAGAAAAGACCTTGACAATCAAATTGGGAGAGGTGAAACTCACACCAGTGTACTTGAGCGGCGATTGCTTGGCTATTCCTAGTAAGCTTTTGTCGTAAGGCTCCGCTCAATGAGCGACCTCTGAACGCCCCGGCAACGGGGCGTTCGTATTCTCCCGTCACCTCTCCCGATAATATTCAAAGCTGCCAAACTTAAGATTCGCTCCGCAAGCAGAGTCCTATCACTAATCTCAAATAACTATCGGTGCTTTCTGTTCAACTCTGGCGCTACGGCTACGTCGAGGGATTTATTTTAGGAGAAGTATTAGACGGCGTTTTGCCAATGAATTCATCTATTTAGGTTGTTCGTCACAAAAACAATATTCGTCTGGCGGCACTTTAAGAAAATTGAATTTGGCACGACGGTCTTAGTCTCCGTTCCGTGAGTGCAAACCACATGGGCGAGCGGAGTGCGGTCGGGCTTAAATCCGGGCCATCGGTTACCCAGTCCGATCCGGGGCTGAGGCGGCCAACACCTCCAGCGACAGCTGGCCGAAAACCAGAGGCTCGTCCACCAATTCACTCACAAGGTTTTGCTTTTGGGGTTGCTTCTGAGTCCTGCGAAGCAGGGCTACCATCTCAGCCTAAAACTGGGCGGGGCGCGGGGCAGAGCCCCGCTGAAGAACTTCAGCGCGAAGCGCTGGACACCGGCAAGACAGCGCAACCACGCGAAACATCGCTCAATACTCGAACCGCCGATTCTCTGAGCAATGATGATATTCAGCAGTTCATCGAATTCTTCAAAACCCTAAACCGCTGGGACCGAGAGCAACATGGAAACTAAACCATGTTGCCGTTGCTCGCGCCCAGCGGCTTTTTCTTTGGCCTTCCTGCTGTCCACAGTAGGAATCCGGCCACGAGCCCAGAAATGCTCCCAGACAATTCTCCTCTGCAATTCGTGTATACACGACGCAATCGCCTCACTTGGCGCTACACCCCTCAATCAACTGCAGCAGCCGTTTATAACCGCATATACAGCGATTACTGGCAACTCTGGAGCGGACGCCTGCACTGCAAACCAGTCAGTGTCTGTGGAAGAGGGCCACCAGGACGGCGCAGCCGACACAAGTTCCCGGCCCTGTCTAATAGCCGGGAACTTGCGTATGGGGTACGCGAGGGACGGCAGGTGATCGACAAACTTGACGTCCGAATCCCATGCGATACTCCCTTCCATCCAGAGTTCTCAAAATTATATGGGGAACTGCACTACGACTCTTCGAAGAGTCCTTTTCATCCATCGCGCCATTACCTACTCACCGCTGATCTTCGGAAGTTTGGTCACGATGCGATTCTGCATCTTTCCAACCGATGGGGAAAATACGGAAACCACAAGTTGGAACTCATAGACACAGGAAAATCCCCATTCTCAGGTTTACTTAACAGGATCGAAAGGGTGTTTCAAATTAACCCTCTGCGGACTGGAATTATGCGCCTCGATCTTGCCGTGGATGTCCCAGGCGTTGCTGTCTCGTGGTTTCAAAATCGCGTGAAGGCTGCTCACAAGAGGTTCATTGCGGACTTTGGTTCCGCCACGTTCGTTGAGATGGGCAAGGGCGGAATTCAGACCCTATATTTCGGCAAACGCCCCAGTCTGTATCGTATCTACGACAAACACGCCGAGTATCAGGAGCAGTATCGGAAGTTATTGCGCACCAAGAGCAAAGATTCGGTCGCTCCAGATTTTGAAACCACCTTCGGACTTCCTGATCGTGGGGTAGTACTAACGCGCGTTGAGCGGCAGATGGGGGGCAAAATTCCTCAATTCAAGACCGTAGGGGACCTGTATTCGCTCCGGACGTTTGATCCCTTTCAGAAGCTCAACCTCGTTATGGGAGGTGTCGCGGAGCCTGACCCGACACAGTATTCCTTTATGGAATACTGCACTGGAATGTATCTCCGCGATTTGGCCGAGGTAAGGGGAATGCACGCAACGATGGACTTTGTTAAGAGAACGAGCAAGAGGAATACTGGCTGGGCTTTGGAAAAGTTTAAGGATTTTTTGCCCGTCGAGAATTCTGGACAAACTGTAACTTCTCATAGTCTCAAGCAGCTTTTCCAGCGCTCGGTTGCTCGGCAGCTTGCAGCGTGATGATGCTTGTTGTATTCTTATACCCTACGTATGAAGAAGAAAACAAAATTGCCTAAGGCGGCCCTAGAGTTTTTTCAGGAGCAAGGCCGAATTGGTGGAGAGAAGCGCGCTGCCAATCTCAGCGCAGAAGAGCGCAGCGATCAGGCACGGAAAGCCGTGCAGGCACGCTGGGCCAAAGAGAGTTCAAAGAAATCAGCCGCCAAGAAATCGTAATTCGGGAGAATTCATGCAGGCAATCATTTACGCCAGGGTTTCCAGCCGTGAGCAGGAGCAGGAAGGCTATTCAATCCCCGCGCAGCTGAAATTGTTACGCGACTATGCCTCTAAGAACGGCTTTGAGATTGTGCGAGAATTTATCGATATCGAAACCGCGAAGGCTGCCGGGCGCACGGCATTCGGCGAAATGGTAGATTTCATTGAAAAACCTAAGAACTGCCAGGCCATTCTGGTTGAAAAAACCGACCGACTTTATCGGAATTTTCGAGACGCGGTGACTTTGGAAGATTTAGGCGCGGAAATTCATTTCGTCAAAGAAAATCAGATCATCTCTAAGAACTCAAAATCGCAGGACAAGCTAGTTCACGGAATTAATCTGGTTCTTTCGAGGAATTACATTGAGAATTTGCGCGAAGAAGTAATTAAGGGAATGCGCGAAAAAGCCGAACAAGGCATCTATCCCGGACGTGCTCCCTTTGGATATCGAAATAATCGATTAACCCGGACCATTGAAATTCACCCTGAAAATTCGAATATTGTGAAGCGAATTTTCGAATTGTATGCGACTGCGAAATACTCCCTAGCCACTCTCCGGAAACAAATTCGAATCGAATTCGGAAAATTGCTCGCGTGCAGCTACCTCCATACGATTCTTTTGAATTCGGCTTATATCGGAGAATTCGAATGGGCAGGGGTGAAATACCAAGGCAGTCACGAGCGGTTCATTTCGCCTCAGCTATTTGAAACGGTCCAGGCGGTGATGCACGGACATCACAAGGGCAAGTACAGCAAGCACGACATTGCGTTCCGGGGGATGATGACTTGCGCGTATGACGATTCCACGGTGACAACTGAGCTCAAGAAGGGAAAATACGTTTATTACCGTTGCAGCGGGTACCACGGTAAATGTGACCTTCCACGCTTCAGGGAAGAGCAGATTTCGGAGAAGCTAGGCGGGGTACTGAAGGCCATCCAGATACCCGATGACGTTCTGGCGCGGATCAGCAACAGCCTTGAGCATGACCAGGAGCGAATGCAGAAGGATGCAGAGGCCAAACGCGAGAGGCTATCACAGCGCTTGGAAGCGATTCGCAATCGAATGAGCCAAGCGTATGCCGACAAGTTGGATGGCAAGATTGCAGAGGACTTCTGGCAACGGCAGATGAGCCAATGGCAAGCGGAAGAGCAGCAAGCGAAGCAATCGATAGAGGCCCTGATGCAGCCGAACACAGATCGTGTCCTGAATGCTCAGCGGACTTTAGAACTCGCCAATGTTGCTTATTCTCTGTATCTTACGAGGAAACCAGCCGAACAAGCCGAATTGCTCAAAAAGGTACTTTTGAACTGCTCTATAGACGCTGTAAGTGTAACTCCCACATACAGGAAGCCGTTCGACATGATCTTTGAAAGGGCAAAAAGGAAAGAATGGTCGGGGAGAGAGGATTTGAACCTCCGACCCCCTGGTCCCGAACC
>CAZLJQ010000058.1:0-24870 GCA_964559875.1 uncultured Acidobacteriaceae bacterium | reverse complement strand
CCGAGGTATCCAGAATCTTGTAGCTCCGGCGCGACTGTTTTTCGCCGCCGAAGATGCCGCCCAGCGCTGCCAGGTTCAGCAGATCGCCCTTCGCTGCGCCCACAATCAGGCCCACATAGGCCATTACCAGCATCACCATCAGCTGGAGAAAGCTCTGTGTGCTCCCCGAGGGGATCGCATTCCGAATGACGACGCTGAAAAGATAGGCGCCGAGGATGCCGAGAATGCTGCCAAGAGCCGACCCGATCAACCGCTTCAGACTAACCTGGCGCAGGCGTACCTCGAAGAGGATGACGGCTGCACCCATCAGCAAGCCTGCCGCCGCATCCACCAGCCTTGGCTGACCAAAGGGCTGAAGCAAGTAACAAACCAAGCCCACTGAAAAGACGAATATGCACCGAATTATTACCAGATCCAAGAGGACCTCCTGCAGGCCCTGTATCAGCTCCAAACGGGAGTTCCGGCCCATCAACCAGCGCGGACCGCTACGTGCCCCCGGTTATCACACCAGCTCCAGCCGGTGTAGGTATGTACCTATGAAAGCACCGAATACATAGGATGCCTTAACCCGCTGCTCCGATGCGCATGCATCGGCCAGAAAAAGTAGTGGAAGTATATACCAGCACAATCAGCTCTGCCCATTCCTGAGCCGGGCTCAACCCCGTATCAGGCTCTGTTCCGCCGTGCAAGGCTCAGGAACATAGCTTTGCAACAGTATCCCAATGGTAATCGTTCCGCCTACATTTCTGATTGTAAAACAGCGCCATACAGGGCACCTTGAATAGGCAGCCCCGGGCCGCAGCACACATCGGGGCGCATCCATTCTGTACAGCTTTAGCCGCCCCGCAAGGGGAAGATGAGCGGCTAAGTCCCCCCGGGAAATTCGAGGGGCTAAGGACCGGCGCAAAAATTCTCGGGGGAGAATACGCGCCGGTTTTTTCTTTGCGGCCAGATAAGCTTCCCTACGATTGCGCTTCCTGCGCCCGCAACGCCAACCCGCTCGCCACTGAGGTGAACTCGTTGCCCGTACGCACTCGCTCCGGACGAAATCGCCTCTCGAAGATCCCTCTCACCGCCGGCACAAACGACGTCCCGCCGGTTAGGAAAATACGATCCACCGCGCCCGCTTCCACCCCGCTCGTCTCAAGCAACCCATCCACGCACTCTTCGATCTTTTCCAACTCTGGAGCGATCCAGCTCTCAAGCTCAGCCCGCGTCACTGGAACGCGCAGCTTCAGCCCGCCCTCGCAAAAGCGGAACTCGGAGCGCTCGTTTTTCGAAAGTTCAAATTTCACCTGCTGCACCGCCTGGTGCAGTTGATAACCCAGGTCTTCGTCCACAATCATGATCAGCGACTCTATCTTCTCCGGCTCCAAGGCCCGTATTCGTGCGCCTCGCAGCAGCTCCATCACCGGGCGTGTGCGCAAAAATGACAGATAGTGCCAGCGCTCCAGGTTCGCGTAAATCCATGCCGGAAGTGCCGGCAGAATCTTTTCGCCTGAGCGCGCCATGCTGTCGGCGCCCAGCGCTGGAGACACCAACTTGCGCACGATTCGTGCATCGAAGGCATCACCTGCCAATCCCACGCCGCTATTGCCAAGCAAGTCTCCGGCCCTGCGCCCGCGCTTCCGCACTCCGGGCCCTACGTGCAGCAGAGAAAAGTCGCTGGTACCCCCGCCAAAGTCGCCGATCATGATCAGCTCATCGTGGTCGAGCGTCGATTCATAGGCGTACGCGGCAGCCACCGGCTCCATCTCAAACTCCACCCCTTCGTAGCCCGCAAGCTCAAAGGCATGGCGCAACCGGCCCAGCGCATAGGCCTCATCTTCTTCTTTTTCCGCGCCCACAAAGCGCACTGGACGTCCCACCGTAGCCCGGCGCACCGGCACACCAAATTGCCGTTCGGCATGGAGCCGCAAATCAGCCAACATGCGCGAGATCAAATCTTCCAGCGTGTAGTGCCGCCCCAGGACTTCGGTCCCAGTCAGCAAGCGGCTGGACAGGTAAGACTTCAGCGACTGAATCAGCCGGCCCTTGTGCTCGGCCGCAAGATACTGCTCGATGGCCCACGGTCCCGTCCACGATTGCACGTGGCGGCGGCCTGCTTTTTTGTGCGGCTCAAGGTAGAGCACGGAGCGAAATGACTCCGTGCTGCCGCCCGCCGGAGTAAAACGCACAAGCTCTATCCCGCCGCCCGTGGCGAGCGCTAGGGAGCTGTTAGTGGTTCCAAAATCGATGCCTATAGCAGAGGACTGTTGCCGTGACTTCACACCCTATTATTTCGCAGAATCGGTGGCGGTGCTCGCGGCTGCCACTTTGAGCGGCTACTTCGGGTTACTACTTGAAGCGCAGCCCGCGAAACTCCAGCTCCGGCTGCGCCTGGTTCCACTGGCTTGAGATGTGCTCCACGGTCAGCCGCAGAATGCGTGTCTGTCCGGGCCCAAGTGGCGCCACTGCAAGGTCGCCCGCCTCGTCCTCGCCGCCCAGCGCATGAGGAACCAGCGCCCGCAGCGGTAGCGTCTCACTCTGCACGGCCTGCCCCAGCGAATCCCGAAAGACCGCCTGCACCGCGCCTCCCATCACTGTGCGCGAACCATTGTTCTTCACCGTGAGGTCGATGTAAGTGATCGTCGCGCCTACAAAGTTATCTGCCTGGCTCAGTCTGGCCTGCTCCACCACAAGATTCGGAGCGTACGGGTCGGCGGTCTTCACCACTTCCTTCTTGCCGCGTCCCAGCACCACAATGGCCACCACCACGGCCAGCATCAGCACAAACCCTACAATCAAAGGAGTCCAGTTGCGCGGTTCCTTCTGCATGTTGTGCGCGCCAAACAAAGCAGGCTCGGCAGGCGTAGTGTTGTGCGGCGCTTCGTTTGGCTCACTCATGGCAGGCCCATTCTACCAGCGTCAGCAAGCGGAAGCATGGTAAGAATGCAGCAGGCAGTATCATAGCCTCTGACGATGAAACCTATTCAGCCGGGTCCGACGCCTCGAATCTTTCCACCGTCGCCTTCGCCAACTGAAATCACATGGTGCGCGTCACTAAGTGGCACCAGCGAAAGCAAGGCGAGAGAAGTTTCGTGCTTCAATTTGCCCGCACAAAACGTTTCTGTTGACTTCCGCCAATCGAACACCAACAATGAGGAGCTCTCAAACGGAGAACTTTTATTGTGAGACAGTGCCTCAGCATTCTTCTTGCTTTCTCTATCCTCGCGCCATCATCCTTCGCGCAAGACACAAAAACACCTACCACGCAGGCATCGCCCGTCGCCGCTGCTCCTGCAGGTGTCCCCGCAGCAGCGGTGGCTGCGCAGGATAAACCCAGGGTTTTCGTCACGGACGAGCCTCTCCACGAGGGAAATGTTGTGGTCCGCGGCCGTGCGGCCGCTGGCCACGTCGAGAGTGGCCCAAACGCCAGAGTAGTAGAAATACAAGCAGACTTGGTAAAGGTCTGCCCCCACGTAACGGTCACAAATCGATCCGACTTGGCTGACTTTACGCTTCTCTTTAGGCGCCAAGGCGGAAAACGCTCAGCCATGTTTGCTTTTGGCGGACTGGCAGGCCTCGCGCTTTCGGCTAC
This sequence comes from uncultured Acidobacteriaceae bacterium, assembly GCA_964559875.1. Classification (GTDB taxonomy): domain Bacteria; phylum Acidobacteriota; class Terriglobia; order Terriglobales; family Acidobacteriaceae; genus TOLSYN. The sequence continues at coordinate 21,290 of CAZLJQ010000058.1, read as the reverse complement.
CTCCAAGGTAGATGGCGCTTCGCTATTCGCCGCCAACGGAGACTTAGTAACGGCGACCAAGCAACGCACGGTGGAGAACGCGATTCGCGAAATATGCGCGTCCATTCCGGCAACGGTCACCCATCAAGACCCACCCCCCGCCTTACCCCAGGCCCCGGCTCCCGAAGCCCCTACCGCTCCAACGCAGGTCCAAGCGCAAACTCCAGACGCGGCTGCCACCACGCAGTTGACTTTTATCTCCACTCCCGACGGAGCGGATGTTGAGCTGGATGGTGCGTTCGTCGGCAGCGCGCCATCCACCATCGCTGTCGCCAACGGAGATCACACGGTGCGCATCACCAAAAAGGGCTACCAGCCTTATGAAAAGAAGCTGCACACCCTGGGCGGCACGATCAGCCTCCGCGCCGATCTCGACGCACTCTGACGCCTGATTTTGCACCAATCAAAACGGGAGGCTGCAGCCTCCCGTTTCCCATCCCCAGTCTTTCACTCCCCTGCAATCGTCATTCCCTCGATTCGCAGCGTCGGGCAGGCCACTGCTCCGCGCCAAATCAGGTCATTGCCAATCTCGGCAAGGTTGCTGAACATCTCGCCCAGGTTTCCCGCCACCGTGATCTCCTCTACCGGATAGGCCAGCTCGCCGTTTTCAATCCACATGCCGCTCGCTCCGCGTGAGAAGTCTCCAGTCACAAGGTTCACGCCAAAGCCCAGGAACTCGGTCACCAGCAATCCTTGTTTCACTCCCCGGATAATCTCTTCCTGCGACTTCTCTCCCGGCTGCACGTAGAAGTTTCCGTTGCCAATTCCCGGCGTTCCGGCTAATCCGCGTGAGGCGTTGCCCGTGGTCGCCAGTCCCAGCTTCTTTGCCGTGTAAGTGTTCAGCAGATAACTCTTCAGCTCGCCGTTTTCAATCACCGTGGTGCGCCGCGTAGGCACGCCTTCGCCGTCAAACGGCCGTGTTCCAAATCCTCCGGCGATGGTGCCATCGTCGATCACCGTCAGGTTGCCGCCGAACGGCTTCTCGCCCAGCTTGCCTGCCAGAAACGATGCGTGGCGATAAATGGCGTCGCCGTTCACGGCATCGAAGATGTGGTCCAGCAGAGCCCCAGCAGTCTGCCGGTCGAAGACAATCGGAACCTTCTGGGTCTTCACCTTGCGTGCGCCCAGCCGCCTCAGCGTGCGCTCGGCGGCAATCCTTCCCACCTCTTCCGGAGATTCCAGCTTGGCTAGTGTGCGAGCCACCGAGTACCAGTAATCGCGCTGCATGTTGCCCGCTTCATCGCTGGCAATCGGCACCGCGGAGATTGAGCAGTACGAGGAGCGATACTCGCCCGTAAAGCCATGCGAGTTTGCCAGCACCTTGCGCCCAATGCTCGCATCGAATGTCCCGCCATCGCTGTTTGTCAGCCGCGAATCTACTGCTAGCGCAGCCTTCTCTGCCCGCCTCGCCTGCGCAATACGCTCTTCGTTAGAAAGCGAATACACGTCGTCGTAGTAAAGGCCGAGGTCGCCCTCCAACTGCCCCAATTGCTCCGCAGCAGGAATCCCTCCCATCGGATCTTCTGAGGTAATCTTCGCCAGCTCAATGGCTGCGCGCACCAGCTGCTCCACGCCTTCCGGAGACAAGTCGCTGGTCGAGGTGCTGGCCGCGTGCTGTCCCACAAACACCCTCACGCCCAGCGCCCGCGAGCCCGATTCCTTCAAGGTCTCTACTTCGCCCAGCCGCACCACGGTTGAAAATTCCGAACCTTCACTCGCCACTGCTTCGGCAGCCGTTGCGCCTAGCTCGGTCGCACGACGCACCACGGCCGGAGCCAGCTCGCGCAGCTCCGCGCCCACTGTTCTCAATGTTGTCGCCATTATGCTGCGCTCCCTGTGCCGCCCACCGTCATCCGGTCAATCTTCAAGGTTGGAATGCCGACGCCGACCGGAACGCTCTGTCCGTCTTTGCCGCAGGTGCCAATGCCTTCGTCGAGTTTCAAATCGTTGCCCACCATGCTCACGCGGGTCAGCACGTCCGGCCCGTTGCCAATCAGGGTCGCATCCTTTACTGGCGCGGTAATCTTGCCATCCTCAATCAGATAGGCTTCACTGGCCGCGAAGACAAATTTTCCGTTGGTGATATCCACCTGCCCGCCAGCAAAGTTCACCGCGTAGAGCCCACGCTTCACGCTCTTGATAATGTCCTCCGGCATCTCCTCGCCCGCGAGCATGTAAGTGTTGGTCATGCGCGGCATCGGAATGTGTTCGTAACTCTCGCGCCGTCCGTTGCCCGTGTTGGGCAGCCCCATCAGCCGCGCGGAAAGCTTGTCCGCCATGTATCCCCGCAGAATGCCATTCTCGATCAGCATGGTGTTGTTGGTGTTGTTGCCCTCGTCGTCCACGTTCAGCGAGCCGCGACGCTCATTCAGCGTGCCGTTGTCCACCACCGTGCATTTGTCGCTGGCCACTCGCTTGCCCAGCAATCCGGAAAAGGCAGATGTTTTCTTGCGATTGAAGTCCGCCTCCAGCCCGTGGCCAATCGCCTCGTGCAGCAGCACTCCTGGCCAGCCCGGTCCGAGCACCACTTCCATCTCGCCCGCCGGACACGACACCGCGTTCAACTGCAGTATCGCCTGCCGCGCTGCCTCCGTGGCAAAATGCTCTGGCGTCTTTTCGGTCAAAAAGATTTCGAACTTATTGCGTCCGCCTCCGCCCGATGTGCCCTTCGCGCTGAGCTCGCCGTCGCGTGCAATCACAAAGACGCTCATTCTCGATAGCGGCTGTACATCTTCGGCAAACGTTCCGTCAGAGCCGATCACCAGAATGCGGCGCAGTTCGTCGGCATACGCCGCGCGAACTTCCTTGATGCGCGAATCGTAAGCGCGTGCAGCTTTATCGGCCCGGAAGACCAGCTTCACCTTCTCGGCCAGTTCCGCGTCAGAAGCCGCGTTGGTCACCGGATACAGACTCGGGCGCGCATTCTCCTTCAGGCTCACCACCGGAGTCTTCGCCGGACCGGAGGCAATCAGCGCCGCCGTGCGTGCCGCATGCAGAATCTTTTCCGGCGCCAGGTCGTCGGTGTAGGCGTAGCCCGTGCGTTCTCCGGTCACCACGCGAACCCCGCATCCCGCGCTGATTCCCTGCGAGGCTGACTTCACCATCGACTCATCCACCGAGAGCGCCGTCGAGGTCAGATATTCAAAATAGAGGTCAGCATAATCGCCGCCTGCTGAGAGCGCCGCGCTCAGATACTTTTCCAACTCGCGCTCACTGAGTCCGTACTTCTCAAAGAAGAACCGCTTGTCCATAGTTTTGCTCACAGCTGATTGGATGCCCTTCATTCTATTTGGTGGCAGAGCCTGTAACCGAAGCTCCGATTATAGAGGTCCGTGCGGGGTTCTCCGTTGCAAATCGCAAGTCGCGGAATCGGCGCAGGGCAACTCTTGGGCAGGATTAGAAAGGTTCCAGGGATGCTGCTACACGTTCACCATCTCGGGAATTGCCACCGGCTCACCCAGCGTCGCCAGCTCCCACGAACTGGTGTCGCGCAGCAACCGGCTCACCAGCGCAGTATGCATCGCGTGTCCGGCGCGGTCAGCCACCACGCGCCCCAGCACCTGGTGCCCTATCAGCGAAAGGTCGCCGATCAGGTCCAGCACCTTGTGGCGTACAAACTCGTCGGGAAAGCGCAGCGGCCCGTTCTTGATTCCCTCGCGCGTAAGTACCACAGCGTTTTCCTCCGAGGCGCCACGAATCAATCCCATGTTGCGCAGAGCTTCCACTTCATGCAGAAATCCAAAGGTCCGCGCCGGGGCAATGTCACGCGCATAGTCCCCGCGCGATAGATCGACACATATCGATTCCTCGCCAATCAGCGGATGATCGAAGTTGATGGTGTAGCAGACCGAAAAATTTTCCGCCGGATAAAGGCCGACAAACTTTTCTCCCTCATGCACCTCCACCGCCTTCAGCACGCGCAGATACTGGCGCAGCCGCTTCTGCCGCCGCAAGCCCATCCGCTGCACCATCTCCACAATTGGCAACGCGCTACCATCCAGAATCGGCAGCTCCAAGTTGTCCAGTTCTACGATGGCGTTGTCCAGGCCCATGCCGACAAATGCCGAGAGCACATGCTCGGTGGTGGAAATCAGCACGCCTTTTTTCATCAAGCTGGTGGCGTAGCTTACCTTGGCGACGTTGCGCCCGGTGGCCTCTACCTGGAAGTCGTCAAGATCGGTCCGGCGGAAGACGATGCCCGAGCCGGGCGAAGCCGGCACAATGCGCATGCGCACCGGAACGCCACTGTGGAGGCCGACACCCGAGCATTCCACCGCCGCCCTGATTGTTTGTTCGAATCTCAAGAAAGGTCCTGTAACTCGCGAGCCTTTTTAAGGTTACAGCTATTCCGGAAAAATTAATTGTGGAATTATTGCCACACTACGTGGTTTTCGAGGACACTTTCCCGGCTCTGCCGCCGTCCCTAACCGCCAATCTACTTTTTCCCCTTTGGGTTATAGGCCTGCGGGTTGTAAGTCACTTTGGCGTCAAAAAAGCCCGGCTCAATAGCTGCGTTGTACTCAGCGTGCGAGAGAAAACTCTGGCTGATGATTTCTCCGTCGCGTTTGTTGGTGATGGTGAAGGGCGTTTCAATGCCCTGCACCTTGCGATAGTTGCCGTAGATGGTCTCGTCCTCGACCTTGTACTTATCGGGGTCGCGCCAGAAGAAGCGCTTATTGATTGGCAGGCGGCTGTTGATGTCAATGCCGATGCTGACTTGATCGTTTTCCTTGTTCAATATCGTCACAACGTCAACCAACTGCTGGTCGGCCACAGACTGGCCTTCGTAGAAGAGTACGGTCTGCGGCTCCTTCAACCACTCGCGCACCACCACCTCAAGCGAGTGATGGCTGCGGCGCACAACCTCCTGCACGTTCTTGTCTTCATCGGGCGCGGTGCCCTTGTAGGTCTTCTCGTATCCCTTGTCCCCGTTGTAGATGTAAACCACGTCGCGTTGTTTGGTAAGTTCGCGGCGCTCCTTGTCGGGATACTCATAGAAGCGCCAATAGAGCGTACCTGCCGTGCTCGGTTTTCCGTGGAAGAAAGTGTAACCGCGCCCTTGCTGCGAGGAGCTCTTATAAGTAAGCCATGCGTCGCCACCAAGGGCGGCAACCATCTGGTCGAGTAACTTCCGCGCCTTCTGCGAGCTGCTGTCGGTCGTGGCGCTAGCCGTCGTCGATGTCGAGGCGGAGTTGCTCTGCGCAGAGTTATTCTGAACGGCGCTGTTCTGTGCGGCGCAGGCGCATGTTAGCAGCAGCACGCAAAACATCTTCTTCATCGTCCTTCGTCCTCAATGCTAATTGCCACACTGCCCGGCTAGCCCACCAGCACCGCGCCACCGTTTACGTTAAAAACCTCACCCGTGATAAACCCAGCAAGCGGAGTGCACAAAAACAGGATAGGTGCCGCGATCTCTTCAGGGCGGCCAATGCGGCCCAGCGGAATCAGGCTGGTGATCTTCTGCTGCATCGCCGGCGAAGCCATCACCGGCGCCGACATATCGGTAGCCACCCATCCGGGAGCCACGCAGTTTACATAGATGCGGTCGCGCGCCAACTCGGTGGAGAGCCCCTTGACCATGCTGATGATGGCGCCCTTGGTAGCTGCGTAGTCGCAATGGAATGCTTCTCCGCGCTGCCCGGCCGTGGAACTGACCATCACGATGTGGCCACCGCGCCGCGAGTGCTTCATCGCCCGCACAGCCGCTTTCACCAGTAAAAATGCGCTGTCCAGGTTGACGGCCATGGTGGAGCGCCACTGCTCGTCGTCCATCTGATCGATGGGTTGATCATGTGCCGCCCAGATGCCGTGGTTAACCACGAGAATATCGAGGTAGCCATATCGCGTCACCGCCTCTTCGACCAGCATCTCCTCGGCTCCCTCGCCGATGAGGTCACTCTGCACGGCTGAGCAGCGGTCGGGACCGCAAGCAATCACCACCTTCTCCGCGGCTTCAGCAGACTTCTGGTAGTTGAACAGCACACTGGCGCCCGCCTGGGTGAAGAGGCGAACGCAGGCTGCGCCAATGCCGCGCGAGCCTCCGGTGATGAGTGCAACCTTGCCGGTGAGATCCAATGCGAGAGTCATAGTCTTTCTCCGTACTGCTTCCAGAACCGTGTTTCCACAATTCCTTCGACGCCCCCATCTTAGAACGTCGCTGCCCTGAATTGGGCAAATGATTGACTGTAAAGATAATCGTTGACGGAAGGGGGTTGGCAGGAAAGGCAATGGTTGCGCGGGCCGCGCAACCATTGCTCAAAGAGTTAGCGTCGGTCTTCCAACGATTCACCCATCAGTCAATCCTTACATTCTCAAAATCAGGGGAGTGCTGGGCCAGTCGCCGATGAAAAACGCGGGCCTCGGCGATCAGTTTGCCGAAAATCCGGCGTGACACTTCGCTCTTATCGAAGGTGCGTTCAGGATGCCACTGCACGCCCAGAACCCAGTGTCCATCGGCAGTGCCTTCGACGGCCTCGATGACGGCGTCCACCGGCGAGCGGGCTACCACACGCAGAGCATCGCCCGGAGTGGCAATCGCCTGGTGATGGCTGGAGTTGACCGTGATCTGCTCTTCACCGGTAAGCGCTGCCAGTCCGGAGCCGGGCTCGACGTGGGCCGCGTGCTCAATCACCTCCGTGCGTGGCGCTCCGTCAGGGCGCGAGTGCCGCACGGCAGACTCAATGTGCTGGATGAGCGTGCCGTTGCGCCAGACGTTCAACGACTGCGTGCCGTAGCAGATGGTGAGGATGGGCTTGCGCATGTTGTGCGCGTCCTGCAGCAACAGCTCGTCGATGTTGTCGCGTGCCGCATCAGAGGCCGCTGTGCAGGGATGTGGCGCTTCCCCGTATTTCTGCGGATCGACGTCGGCGGGCGAACCGGGAAGCAGAATTCCGTCGCACGACTTGGCAAGCTGCGCTGCTTCCACGTTGGAAAGATTGAGCGCGATCACCACCGGCTCTCCGCCTGCGCCGGTAATCGAGTTCACATAGTCGGGCAGAGCGCGCGCGGAGTACTCAGGATCGGAGTTAGGTACGGGGAGGGCAATGCGCGGCTTCATAGGGTACATGCAGCAACCTCCGTTGCTCCTGTATTCGTGTAAAGGCCGTCGGCAGCACTATCTCGCCGGTTTCTTAGCTGCGATCCTCAGCGCTGCGTTTGTTCTTGCGAGTTCAGTTTCCAGCTCCAATATCTTCTGTTCCGCGGCTTGGAGCCGAGTCGCGTCAGCTGAGCCCTTCGCAAGGTTCTTTAGTGCGTCGGCCAAGATGGCCGCGGAGGTCTCCGGAACAGCTCCCGAATTGAACTCGCCCCTAATCTTTGCGTCAGGGACACCGGTCGCCAATGCTTGGCGATGGATTGACCCTGACAATTGTTGTTTCAAAAGGTCCCTGTCGCCCCACGGAAGATCGTACGCTCCGCTTGACCTAATAATCCGCAGGGCGCGCCGTTCGGCATCGCTCAGCTTTGCCCGATAGCCGAACTCGAATAGCGCCCTCCTGAGACTGTCGGCTGCAAGTTGAACGTTGGGCATCATTGAAATCATGTACGCAAATGCCCTACTTGAGAAGACAAACGGCCTGTTCCCCAAGCGGCCCAGGAATTTTCTTTCCGCCGCCCGAAGCACCTGCGAAGAGGATAGCAATATGATGTTCGCGGAGCTGTCCCTTTCTGCCGCAGCATTTCGAGCAGCATGAATTGCTGCAAGAAGGTGGCCGTCGCGATTTCTTTTGTGCCATCGATCCTGATATGCCTCATCCGCCTCGTAATCGCCCTCTCGCTTTTTATACTCAAGTGCATATGCCGCGATCTCATCTGCAAGTGCCTTGTCGTAGTTGTCAGGCAGAACCTGCACCTGCAGCCTTTGAACAAGCTTCTGTCTGATTCTTGAGTAGTCGGTTTCTGAGTTACCCCGATATTGTGAGATGTAGATATCCCACTGTTCGGGCTTTGTCGAAACCGCGTGAAATGACCTCACAAATGCGTTACGAATGAACCGCGACCTCTCATAGGGTTTGAGCGTCCCTAACATGTGTCGGGTTTCCACAAAGTCTCTTTGGCTTATCCACGCGTGGTAAGCGACCTCTTCCAACACCACCGGTGACGCGAGAATTTGACCGCCGGCCGATCTCCAGTTAGCCAACAATTCCTTCGTTGCCGCATGGTCCGGCTCCCCTTCGCAGAGGTAGTTCAGCACAATGTCACTGTCAAGAACAGTGTCGCTAGCCGTTAGCGACCTCCGGACCTCGGTCGAGGATGTTGACTCCAAGCCGAGACAGCACAAGGTCACGAAGCGTTCGCATGTTCGAGTTAGCCACTCAAATGCTGGCCCGGTACGCTCGGTAAGCGTGTCAAGGATTGCATTCTTGAGCCTCACGATGCTCTCGGGCGTCGAGGCGCACATCGAGGCACATTTCACTGCCCCGGCAACTAGTAGTTCCTTTAAGTCCGGCTCTTCCTTCATTTCGGAGGAGCCGAGATAGGAATCGATTGCGTGAATCACCGATAGTCCGTTTTCGTAAAAGAGGGTGGCCAGGAAATCCAAAAAGCTGGACCAAATTTGCTTATATTGCTGCTCCGGGAAGTGAAAGCCGACGAGCGACTCGAGCTTTGTCCGAATGGCATTGCGCCCTTCTAGTAAATAATCAGCTGACTGAATGGGCAGCCTGGCCAATTCTTGCTCTCCGTATGCCGTAAGCTGCCATCTCCAGTTCACGAGTGCAATTGTTTGTTCGCCGTGCTCGCGTTTGAGTGCGTCTTCGATCAGCCCGAGAGGCAAAGGTCTGGGGAGGCCTAAATCAGTCGAGAGTCCTCCAGAAATCTCTTGAGGCGTCTGTGGGCCTTTGAGTTTTAATATCTCTAGAATCAATGAGTGTAGGACATCCGTCCTTAACATCGGGCCATGTGCGCAGCCGAGAGTTATCAGGGCCAAGCGCAGTCCCAGCTTTTCCTCTTCCTTGGGCTCCTCAATAAGGCTCGTGCGAATGCTCTCGACTTCGGCGAAGTAATGTTTTTCGAATGTCTTCGAGTGAATTTCGGAGAGTTTGGCGAGTTGCAACGCACCATAGATCGTTATAGTTCCCCCTGGTACATGCCGCCGTATCATCTTGTCGATCCCGTCGATATGGTGCTCTGAGAGTGGCTGGGAGCTGCAGTAAATCAAATGCCTTGGCGAAGATGTAGCGGTAATGCGAAGGAGATCTGCTTCGATCTTGCCATCTACTTCTGTGTTAAGCGTCGAGCAGAGTAGGTTGTCAAATCCGGAGCTGGATGAACCTCGGGTTCTCCCATCGCGACCTCTATCCCACGACTGCGAGGTGGGCAGAAAAGTAACCCCGTGTTCTTGCGAGCAAATATCGAGAGCAAACAGTTCGAAGCGGTAGTCGCTCTTGTCGGTCTTTATGATAATTTCCGCAAGTTCTTTGTTCATAGCAATCCTCTGTCTTTTCGCACATTGTTTGTATTACTTGACGGTAAGATCTGCAAGAAGAGAATTCGACTGTGGCGCGCGGGAGGAGAACGATGGCGGAGCAGGTCTGGGATAGTTTTGCGCGGTTGAATGCGGGAGAGCGCTTTAAGAAGCAGTCGGCGGAGATGGGCACTGCGGTGACGGAGGCAATTGTGGAAGCGGCTGCCGTTGTCCCGGGGCTCAAGGTTCTGGATGTGGCTTGCGGCTCGGGTGAGCCTTCGATTTCCATTGCAGCGCTGCTGAAAGGAACAGGGCAGGTGGTGGGCCTGGACATGGCGTCGGCTCCGCTGGAGGTGGCGCGGGAGCGGGCCCGGAAGCGCGGGCTGGACAATGTGGAGTTTCTGCAAGGCGATGTTCACGCTCCGCAATTTGAAGACGAGAGTTTTGACCGCGTGACGAGCCGGTTAGGAGTGATGTTCTTTGGCGATCTCCGAAAGGCACTGAGCGAGTTGCGGCGGGTGTTGAAGCCGGGCGGGAGAGTGGCGCTGCTGGCGTGGGGCACGATGGAGCAGCCGTACTTCGATTTGACGATTGGAGCAGTGCGGCGCGTGCATCCGAAGCTGGAGGTGCCGACGTCGGCGCGGCAGATGTTCAAGTTCGGCGTGCCGGGAACTCTGGCTGCGGCGCTGCGCGAAGCGGGCTTTTCCGCGGCGGAAGACCATGTGCGAAGCCTGCGCTGGGACTGGCATGGAACCCCGGAGGAGATGTGGGATTACTTCCGCGGCGTGACTGTTCCCTTCCGCGCGCTGCTGGAAAAAGTAGCGGGCGACGCTGAGGTGGACCGGGCCGTGCTGGCGGCGCTGAAGGAACGCTTCGACGGCGAGTACGTGAAGATCGATGCGCAGATGGCGATTGCGACGGCGGTGAAGTAGAAAATTTGCGGAATCGTGGACTGAAGAATTTAGGTACAGCTTTCAACAGCCCCACATTCGCCAACTGCGGCAAATATGGCCACCTTCAGGCAAAATATGTGCTCCTGCGGCGGGTTAGATTGTAGTGTTTTCCGGCTGTGCTTCAGGGGTGGGCGCGGTGAGCTTCGAGTTGGCGTAGAGAAGAGCGCTCATGGACTGGTGAACGCGGGCGGAGAGTGCCTCCATGTCTCGCGAGACCAGGCCGGCGGTGGGGATGGGATCGCCGGCGATGAGGCGGAAACGGGTGGGGCAGATGACGTAGGTGTTCATCGGCAGCGCCTCAAAGGTTCCAATGATGGCCATGGGGACGATGGGGACCTGCGCCTTAATGGCGGCGTAGAAGGTTCCACCGAGGAAGGACTGGAGATGTCCGTCGGTGCTGCGTCCACCTTCGGGAAAGACCACGAGGGGCATTCCCTGCTTTACGGTCTGCGAGGCGGTGGCGAGCGAGCGCAAGGAAGCGCGCGCGTCGGCGCGGTCGATTGCGATTTGGCCGGAGCGCTTGAGATGCCAGCCTAGAAATGGAAGACGGAAGAGCTCAAGCTTGGCAAGGATTCGGAACTGAAAGGGCAGGCCGACGTAGAGCACCGGGATATCAAGGGCCGAAGAGTGATTGGCGGCGTAGATGGCGGGCTGGGTGAGGTCGACGCGGTCGAGTCCCTCGACAGTGAGTGGCGCCGACGAAGTGCGCAGGATAAGCCAGGACCAGAGACGCGCAAAGCCGTGCTGGATGCGTCCGGAGCGGTCAACCAGCGAGCTGAGCAGGGAGAGCGTACCGAGAATTGCAGTGTAGAGATAGATGAGCGGATTGCGCACCAGGTAGGAGGCGAGACGGGTAGATAGCCTGTTCGGTGGGCGCTGGCTCATGGAAACAGAATAAATCGCAATGCTCCGGTTTCAAAATTTCGCGGTTACGCGGACCGCGGAATGCCTGCCAATGACAGGAAAAAGCGCGCAGTCAATCGAATTCTGGTCCTGAGGCGGAGTCAGGGTCGTACAGCATAAGGAAGTCCTTCTGGCGGTCGGTGCCGACAACAAACTCCTGCGTGCCGACGATACGAAAGCCCCATTTTTTATAGAAGGCGATTGCCCGGGAGTTTCCTGAGAACGTACTGAGCCAGATGGGACGCAAGCCTTCGGCGTGGAGGATGGCAAAGGCACTTTGCATAAGCTCATCGGCGAGGCCGCTGCCGTGGTAGGCGGGGTCGAGGTATAGCTTGCGGAATTCCGCTAAGACTGGCGCGGAGAGGAGTGGATGAGAGCTGCTGCGAGCGACGACCATGTAGGCGACGATGGGTTTGGTTTCAGCAGCGGCAGGTTGGACCGCGAAGGTTTCGGCGAGGAGGACGAGAACGTTGGGATTCTCAAGCAGGGCGCGAAATGCGGCGGGTGAAAGCTCGGCGGCGATGTAGGCGGCGAGATCGGAGGGCGCGGTTTCCGGGCATCCGAGGGGAAAGACAGATGCGGCGAAGGCTGAAAGGCCAGCGGCATCTGTGGAAGTGGCACGGCGGATGGACGGAACGGCCGAAGCAGTGGTCATGGATCAGCCGGCGATACGCTTGAAATCCTTCTTGAAGGCTGGATCGTTGCCGCTCTGTGCAGCGGCGGCGCGAAGTTCCCTGGCGGCATCGGCGAGGCGGCCTTGTTTTTCGAGGACGAGGCCGAGCTTCCAGTGAGCAGTGGATTGAGTCGGGGCTCCTGCTTCGGGTTCGCTGGCGAGGTATTGGCGGAGATAGCGCTCGGCACGAGGCAGGTCAGTATTGGATTCGAGCAAGGCGACGGCTGCGAAATAGAGCGGCGCAGCATTATCCGGAATGCGGCGCTGAGCCTCGGCGAGTGCGGCATCAAGCTCGCTCCAGTGCTGCTGATGGGCGAGCGCGACGGCGAGATAGGTATAACATCCAACGCGATTTGGATCGGCGGCAATGCCGATGCGGGCGAAGTGCTCTGCCTCAGCGTAGCGGCGGTAGCCGTCGCTGGCGAGGATGGAAGTGAGATCGATAACGGCGCGATAGAGGTGCGGATTGAGTTGCACGGCGCGGCGCAGGTAAGACTCAATTTCCGGCAGCGGACGTTTCTGCATCTGGAGAAGCGCGGCTTCGGCGAGAGCTCCGTCGGCGGGATTGATCTTGTAAATCTGCTGGAGAGTTTCGCGGGCCTTGGTCTTGGAGCCGCCGACGATTGCGGGAGACTGCTCGTAGAGCCCCATGGATTCCTTGAGACAGCGGATGTTGCGGGGATCGAGCTGGATTGCGAGATCGGCTTCGCGACGCATCTGGCGGGCGAGGGGAATTCCACCACCGAGGATTCCGAGCTTGAGAGCTTTGTCGCCGAGGACGTCGGCGTACTGGCAATGGAACTCGCTGCTATTGGGCGCAGCTTCAGTGGAGCGGCGGGCAAAATCGACGGCGCGGTCGAAGTCTCCATAGGCATCGTAGACGGCGGACATCCAGGAGAGCGCTTCGGGATCATTGGGGTTGCGTTGGATTCGCTGCTGGGCGATGCCATGGAGCTGGCGGAAATGTCCCTGTTCGAGCAGGGTTTTACCATCGGCGCTAAAGGCCAGGGTGGAAGCAAGAAGGACAAAAAGAAGTCCCGCGCGGAATCGGAAGGAAGAAGACATCAGACCTCAAAGGATGTCTCGCGCGGACCGGGGTGACGATGAGGGTGCAGCGTACAATGGCACCGTTTACAATCGTGCAAGTACCGGAGTGTAAGCTGCGGGGGGAATTCCGCAGCGGTCTCCGGTAGGCTCGGGAGACCTCGTAATTATTAATAGGAGATTAACAGAAAATGATGGCCGATGTCCGTAAGGGATTGATCATAGTGAACACGGGGCCGGGAAAAGGCAAGACTACGGCAGCCATGGGCACGGCTCTGCGCGCAGTGGGAGCCGGGTTGAAGGTTCTGATGCTGCAGTTTCTGAAGGGCTCCTGGCACTATGGCGAACTGGACGCGGTAAAAGCGTTTGGCGATAAGTTTGTGATGAAGCAGATGGGGCGCGGTTTTGTGAAGGTCGGCGGAGCGGAGACCGATCCGGAAGACATAAAGATGGTGGAGGAGTGCTGGAAGGAAGCCGAAGAGGCGATCCTATCTGGGCAGTGGGACCTGGTCATACTGGACGAAATTAACTACGCGATTGGCTACAAGATGCTGGACCCGGAAAAGGTAGTAGAGGTTCTGCGGCGCAAACCGGAGATGGTGCATGTGATCTTGACGGGGCGGAATGCGCACAAGACAATCGTGGAGCTGGCCGACACGGTGACTGAGATGCGCGAGGTAAAGCACGCGTATCAGAAAGGAATCCAGGCACAGCGGGGAATCGAGTACTAGGAAGGGTCAGTGGGACATTGACGATTGACGGATTGAAAGGCGAGGTACAGTTGTCGGAATTGTTTGAGATTGGATCTTTGGTTCGCGGAAAGAGAAGTGCATGAGCTGGTTTAAGCGGGAATCGCAGGAACTGGATACGAGTGGGGAGCGCAAGATGCGCACCGAAGGGCTCTGGGTGAAGTGCGACCAGTGCCGGCAGATTCTGTGGAAGAAAGATCTGGAAGCGAACTTCCATGTCTGCTCGAAGTGCGACAAGCACTTCCGCATCGACACGCGGACGCGGCTGGGATATCTGTTCGACGAGGGCGTGTACACCGAAGAAGACGGCAACCTGGAGACGACCGATCCGCTGGAGTTCAGCGACCTGAAGAGCTACAAGGGACGGGTGAAGACGGCGCAGCAGGTGACCGGACGCAAGGACGCTATCGTCAACGCCCGGGGCAAGATTAACGGGCGCGAGGTGATGGTTTCGGCGATGGAGTACGGCTTTATCGGCGGCAGCATGGGAGCCGTGGTGGGCGAGACAATTACGCGGGCGGCGGAGAAAGCGCTGGCCGGGCGGATTCCTCTGGTGGTGATTTCGTCGACGGGCGGAGCACGGATGATGGAGGGCACGATCTCACTGATGACGATGGCGAAGGTCTCCGCGGCGCTGGCGAGGCTGGACAACGCGAAGATTCCATACATCAGCGTGCTGACCGATCCGACGACGGGCGGAGTGACGGCGAGCTTTGCCATGCTGGGTGATCTGAATATCGCCGAACCGGGAGCGCTGATCGGCTTTGCTGGACCAAGGGTAATCGAGCAGACGATAAGGCAGAAGCTGCCGGAGGGTTTCCAGCGCAGCGAGTTCCTGGTACAGAAGGGATTTCTGGATGCGGTGGTGCACCGGCGCGAGATGAAGAGCTACATTGCGCGGGCGCTGGAGTGGATGGCAGCCTAGGAGACAGGGCTTACGGAAGAGCGAACGCAATTCAGTGTCAACCCACCCCGCGCGCTGAGCTCTCTTTTGAAGCTGCGCGCAGCACAGAAATATTCGTATCGCATTTTGCTGCTGTTGCAACGGCGAGTGAGCGGACTGCGCTACGCGGTACGCATGCTGATCAGCGGCGTGATCGTGTGGACGATACTGGCGGTGTGGTGGAAGACGGACCCACTGTGGGGGCTGGTTTCCATTGTCGTGGTGACGGAAGTAGAGGTGCAACTGGCGTGGAATGCCGGCATCTCGCGCTTGCTGAATACGTTGATCGGCAGCATGGCGGCGATGGCATTCTTGAAATTCGCCGGGGTTTCGGAATGGTCGGTTCTGGCGGCCATGGCTGCGGCGACGATTGTCTCGGCGGATCTAATTAAAGTGCCTATCAGTTGGAAACTTGCGCCGATTACGGTGGCGATTGTGATGCTCCCGGCCTATCGGGCGCATTCTGCGCAGACGGGGGAGACGGCGGCGTTGGAGCGGGTGGGCCAGGTCATCGTCGGATCGGCGGTGGCCCTCGCAGTCTCCTATGCGACGAGCGGATTGTTTCGCCCCAAGCCAGAGGGCAACGCTGGAGAGCTAGTCGTCAAACCGTCCGAACATACACTGTAAGGTGTTGATCTATAGTTACTTAGCGCGAGTGGAGAAGGCTTTCGGCATGCTATAATGTTCTGTGCTTCTCAGTGACGAATTTCCCACAATGCAAAGGCTTGGCGGCGCGTGTAGTAACTGTGTCCGGGTGCAGCTGCGATTGTTGGAAGCTCTGATTGTTGGAGAGAAGCGTAGCAGGATTGCTGCTGAAGTGGAATCACGGAAGGGCTAGGTCAGCCATCCACTCAAGCCGAACGTCGGCTTGGAGTGGGCTACAAGGCGGAGCGGCCCGAGTTCGCGAACAGAATAGATTCTTCAGCATGCCGGAAGGTACTTAGAACTACATGGCCGACGAAACGAACAACCCAAGGCTTCCGCTGGAAGGCGGCGGCGGACCACCCCCGAACGTACAGCCGATCAACATTGAAGAGGAGATGAAGCGGTCGTATCTCGACTACTCAATGTCGGTCATTATTGGCCGCGCGTTGCCGGATATCCGCGACGGATTGAAGCCGGTGCACCGGCGGATTCTGTACGCGATGCACGACATGGGGCTGCTGCACAATCGCAAAACCGTAAAGTGCGCAAAGATCGTGGGTGAAGTGCTGGGTAAGTATCACCCGCATGGCGACTCGTCGGTGTATGACGCGACGGTGCGCATGGCGCAGGATTTTTCGTTGCGCTACCCGCTGGTGGATGGACAAGGAAACTTTGGCTCGGTGGACGGCGATCCTCCGGCGGCGTACCGGTACACGGAAGCGCGGTTAACGGCCATCGCGGCTGAAATGCTGGCCGACATCGATAAGGACACGGTGGATTTCGTCGCTAACTTCGACGATTCGACGGTGGAACCGACGGTGCTGCCGACGAAGATTCCGACGCTGTTGATCAACGGCTCGAACGGTATTGCCGTGGGCATGGCCACCAACATTCCTCCGCACAACCTGACCGAGATTATTACGGCGGCGATAGAGCTGGTGGAAAAGCCGAACACGCAGTTGGAGCGGATTCTGGAGATTGTGCAGGGGCCGGACTTCCCGACCGCCGGGTTTATTCATGGGCGCAAGGGATTGAACGACGCATACAGGACAGGGCGCGGGCGCTTCCTGATGCGGGCCAAGGTGGCGATTGAGCACCTAACGAAAGAAAAGGACGCGATCATCGTTTCCGAGATTCCTTACCAGGTAAACAAGGCGCGGCTGATCGAGCGCATTGCCGACCTGGTGAACGAAAAGACGATTGAGGAGATCAGCGACATCCGCGACGAGAGCGACCGCGATGGAATGCGGATTGTGATTGAGTTGAAGCGTGGCTCGCAGCCTGAGATTGTGCTGAACCAGCTCTACAAGCACACGTCGATGCAAGAGAGCTTCAGCATGATCTTCCTGGCCGTGGTGAACAGCCAGCCGCGAGAGATGGGACTGGTGCAGGCGCTCCAGTACTTTATCGACCACCGCGTGGATGTGATCCGCAGGCGTACGGCGTTCTTGCTGCAGAAGGCGAAAGACAGGGCTCACATTCTGGAGGGATACCAGAAGGCTCTGGACTACCTGGACCATGTGATTGCGATCATTCGCGGCAGCCAGAATCGGGCCGAGGCGCGCGATAACCTGGTGGCTTATTTCGGCGGTAAGCGGATCACGATCAACCTGACGGGGCGATTTCCAGAGGCCGATGCGGAGAATCCGTTCAGCACAAAACAGGCCGACGCCATCCTGGAACTGCAACTGCACAGGCTGACGCGGCTCTCGATCGACGAGATTGTGAACGAACTGAACGAACAGAGGGAGCGGATTGCTGAGTACGAGTTGATTCTGGGATCGGAGAAGAAGCTTCGCTCGGTGATTGTGCAGGAGCTGAAAGAGATCCTCAAGGAGTACGGCGGGCCGGTGCGCGACCCGCGGCGCACGATCATCCAGGACGAGGCGAAAGAGCTGCAACTGGAAGACCTGATCGCCGACGAGCAGGTGGCGGTGACAGTAAGCCATGCGGGTTACCTGAAGCGGACCAACGTTTCGATCTACCGGCAGCAGCGGCGCGGCGGCACAGGCCGCAAAGGCATGAGCACACGCGAAGAAGATTTCGTGGAGCACATGATTGCCGCCACCACGCACAACTACATCCTGATCTTTACCAACACGGGACGAGTGTACTGGCTGAAGGTGTACGAGATTCCGGACGTGAGCGCGGCGGGCAAGGGCAAGCACATCGGCAACCTGGTGAGTTTGCAGCCGGGCGAGACGGTGCGTGCCTTCCTGAATGTAAAGGATCTGGAAGAAGAAGGTAAGTTCATCTTCTTCTCGACGCGCAAGGGGACGGTGAAGAAGACTCCGCTGAAGGACTTCTCGAACGTAATGTCGCGCGGCATTATCGCGATCGGCATCGACAAGGACGACGAGTTGGTTTCCGCACAGGTGACCGACGGACAGCAGTACATTCTGCTGGCGACGCACCTGGGAATGGCAGTGCGCTTCGACGAAGAGGACGTGCGCTCGATGGGGCGTCCGGCGTATGGGGTGCGCGGCATGAACCTGGCGGAGAAGGATTACATTGTCGGGATGGTGGTGACGCCGAAGAACGCGACTCCGGGGCTGGAGCACAAGAGCCGCAAGAAGAATCGCGTGGATGAGAGCGGCGAACTGATGCCGAACTTGATCCTGACGATCTCGGAAAACGGCTACGGAAAGCGGACTCCGGTGGACGACTACCGGCTGACAGGACGCGGCGCCAAAGGTGTGATCAACCTGAAGACGACGGCGAAAAACGGCAAGGTAGTGGCAATTCTGCTGGTGAGCGAAGAGAGCCAGGCGATGCTGATCAGCCAGTTCGGCAAGATCATTCGCATGGGGACGGATACCATTCGCGAAGCAGGACGGGCAACGCAGGGAGTGAAACTGCTGCAGTTGGAAGGCGATGACCGGGTGGCCGCAGCCGTAGTGCTTCCGAAAGAAGAAGCAAACGGCAATGGCAATGGAAACGGCAACGGAGAAGAGCCTGGGCTGCCGCTGGAATAGAAGCAGAGGTTCACGTGGAAATGCAGGGGGAGCGTTGAGGCGCTCCCCTTGCCGCGTCTGGAGGATTTCCAATGCGGGGGAGGGTTTGATACTATCTCCGGCGCAATGAAAAGGGAGGCGGGTATGCGGAAGATACTGGCGGTACTGGTGATGATGGTGGCGGCGGCATCTGCGCAGCAGTTCCGGGCGCTGCCGGATACGCCGGCTTGGAAGAGTCTGCAGACACTGGTTGGCAAGTGGGACGGTACGGTGAATGAAGGTGGAAAGAACACGGCCACGCATGTGGAGGTAAGGCTGACGGGGGATGGCTCCGCGCTGATGCACTGGATGGAGCAGGGCACACCGCACGAGATGGTTACGATGTTTCATCCGGACATGAACGACCTGCTGGCGACGCACTACTGCGCGGCTCACAATCAGCCGAGGATGAAGCTGATGTCGGCGACACCAACGCGGTTGGTTTTTGAGTTCAAGGATGGAACCAACATCGGTCCGCACGATGGGTACATGGCGGGGCTGACCATCAACTTGATCGACAGCAACCATCACGATGAGGAATGGAGCTACGATCAGGATGGAAAACGGAGTACCACGGTGTTCCACTACACCCGGGCTGCGTCGAACTAGAGCGGGAGTTTTGTGTGCTGCGGGCTGGCAATATGGCTGGCCCGTTTTTCATGCGATTGGGTAGGTAGGGAGCGCGTCGCTTACAATTGTTAGATGCTGACATTACATCAGGTTGGATTTCTGTTTGCTGCCGCCGTGGTGGGCGGCATGATGAATTCGGTGGCCGGAGGCGGAAGCTTTATAAGTTTTCCGGCACTGCTGCTGGTGGGCGTGCCGCCGATCCAGGCGAACGCTACGAACACGATTGCGCTATGGCCGGGGATTCTGGGAAGCATTGGCGCATATCGCGGCGAGCTGAAGGGTCCGGAGGCACGGAAGGTTCTGACTCCGCTACTGGCAACGGGAGTGCTGGGCGGACTGGCTGGAGCGATAACACTGCTGTACACCCCGCAGCAGACGTTCCTTCGCCTGATTCCCTGGCTGTTGCTTGTGGCAACGCTGCTGTTTGCCTTCAGCCGCAAGATCACGGCGGCCCTGAAGCCAAAGGGCGAAGCAGCGTTCTCCACCAAGGGTGGCGCGGCGGCGCAGTTTTTTATCGCCTTCTACGTCGGATACTTCGGAGCGGGCGCGGGCATTCTGGTGATGGCCCTGCTGGCGCTGCTGGGGATGACCCAGATTCACCGCATCAACGCTTACAAAACGGTGCAGATGGCGGCGTGCAACGGGATCGCCGTAGTGGCCTTCGTGCTCAAGGGCGTCATCTACTGGCAACATGCGGGGGTGATGTTGTTGGGAGCCCTGGCAGGCGGCTACTCCGGCGCATATTTTGCGCAGAAGATGAAGCAGGAACATGTGCGCTGGATTGTGATTGCGATCGGCGCGGGAATGTCCGCGTACTTCTTCTGGAAAACAGGATTCTAAAGCACGATGACAACGCTGTTCACCTGGGTCGGGTACGCGGCTGGCACGCTGACGACGCTGGCCTTCTTGCCCCAGGTGTTGCACGTGTGGAAGCGAAAGAGCGCCGGCGACCTGCATCTGGGAACCCTGGTGAGCTTTACCGTGGGAGTCACGCTGTGGCTGATATATGGAATTGCATTGCACCAGAGGCCGGTGGCAGTGGCCAACGCGGTGACGCTGGCACTGCAGTGCATGATTTTGTATTTGAAGGTGAGGTATAAGAGGGCGGGGAAGTGAGGAACGGGGGTGTGAATTCAGAGCGTTATCTCAGCGTTATCTCAGCGTAATGCGCCAAAGGGCGTGCTCTGCGCTGGCAAGGTCAAGGAGCTCCTCGGGTAAACGCTTCCCGCGTCTAGCTCGCCCCAGTGCTCCGAGCTCGGGTACCTAAAACGGGGACGTATCCCGTCCTCGTCACTATACTGACCATCTTCGATAAGCCTATCGTTATGGTCTGGGAACTCGACCTGCAGTTGTATGCTCTCGGGTAACACCCTCACCTGTAGCACGACCCGGCCTCGTCCATCCTTGACCTCTAACGAATCGTCGTCGTAATTCTTGTCCCAACATGCGCTCTTGGACGGGTTTACCGTCCAACGGTTGTCAACGATCTCTGCTATCAGATTTTCTTGGCTGTCTCGAACGGTAATAGATAGCTTTAGCTCGTTGCCCACCCGGCGTATCGTCAGTTTATTCCTCCATACCTTGAGCATGGGTTGACCTTCGGGGCCTGCCCAAGCGAAGCGTGCCCCTCCCACCTGTAATACTGGTGGTTCGTGCGAGTGGTCCTTGCCATCGCCGATTGGATGCAAAACCCCTGACGTCAACGCGGCGTGCTGCGAACGATATTGTCCCAAGAGAAACGGGGTGCTGGCGGCGCACCCTATCATTACGACGAGTGCGTCTATCGACCACCGCCTTATTCCATAAAGCCAAGAGAGCCTACCGAGGGAACACAGAAAATCGGCCGCAAAACACAGCGTTAGAAACCAGAACACCGCGGCAATTTCAGCCCTGCTGGAGAGAAAATTCACTCCTATGCCAACTGCGAGGTTCACGACAGAGGCAATAGCATCCCGTCTCCGTCTAATAGGATTGCGCTCCTGCATTGCCGTGGCGATGTTTTCTGCCATCCGCTTTTCGCTAAATATGGACACGGCGCATACCTCCGCCAGTTCTTACGACGAGATTCCGGCTGTTATCCTTAGGGTGGGCGCAGGGTAACTCACAGGATTGTATCTCTCACCTTTGGAAAACCAAACTGGCCCAATACCGCAGCCGTTTGACCTTGAGTTGAAGAAAACGTTAAAATCCTATCGTTTGCCTGTACTGCTTCGCCTCGTCAGAGGCACCTCGCATCAGGTTTGGCGCGGTTGCTGAGTTGAAGCGCCGGATCTGCCTTCGATCTTTCGATCTGCGAGGAAGTGCAAGCGCACAGA
>CAZLJQ010000057.1:0-24924 GCA_964559875.1 uncultured Acidobacteriaceae bacterium | reverse complement strand
GCTTCAGGAAGGACAAGGAACTGGGCCGGGTGCCGGTTGAGGACCAATACTTTCTGGGCCGCGCCTCGTTCAAGAGCCGTCTCCAGGACGATTCGTTCATTGCCCAGGAGCGCCCTCTGGTCAGCCATCAGCTTCTTCGCGAAATCAAAGAAGCCACCTTCGAGCGCCGCAAGGGTTGGGTGCCGCTCGGCTTCACGCAGATGGCCGTGATCGATATGCAGCACTTCGATCGCGCGCACTACAAGTTTGCGTACCACCAGAGAGAGTTCCTTGGCACCGTGAGATGTCTGGTGTTTGACGTGACTCCCACCGGCAAAGGGCACGGTCAGTTCATGGGGCGAATCTGGGTCGAGGACCAGGGCCTCAACATCGTCCGCTTCAATGGCACCTACATTCGACCGGTCGAAGGTTCGGAGTTTATTCACTTCGACTCCTGGCGCGTCAACGTCAGTAATGGTTCCTGGCTCCCCGCCTATGTCTACAGCGAAGAATCCGAGGTGATGCCCGACAAATCGCCGGTTGCGCTACGCGGCCAGACACGCCTCTGGGGTTATGCCACGAGCCAGGCGGACACCGGGCAGGAGTTCAGCAACGCTTTCACCGCAATTCAGGTGGACGCCAAGGATGCCGTCTCCGATCAGGTTGACTCGAGCACGCCGCTGGCAAGCCAGAAGGCCTGGGAGCGCCAGGCCGAAAACAACTACATCTTCCGTTTGGAGCAGGCCGGGCTCGTCGCACCTGTATCCCCACTGAGCGAGATTCTCGAAACGGTCGTAAACAACCTGATCGTCACCAACAACCTTGTGATCGAACCCGAGGTGCGGTGCCGAGTGCTTCTGACGGCTCCCATGGAGAGCTTCGCAATCGGCCATACCATCGTGGTCAGCCGCGGCCTGATAGACGCTCTTCCCGACGAGGCCGCTCTGGCGGCCGTACTGGCTCATGAGCTGAGCCACATCGTACTCGCCCACGATAGCGACAACTCCCGATTCGCATTCAGCGATCGCCTGATCTTCCCAGATACCGACGCACTGGACCGGTTGCGCATGGTGCGGAGCAGCGACGAACTCAAAGAGGCCGATGAAGAGAGCCTGGTCCTGCTTCAAAACTCTCCGTACAAAGACAAGCTGCAGAACATGGGCCTGTTTCTGAAGCAGATGGAAGCCAGCCGCAAGGTACTTCCGAATCTGCTCCGGAGCCGGCTGAGCGACTCATTGGTTGGGGAGCAACCCCGCCTCATGTTTGCCGCCGCTGCAGCGCCCGATCTGACTCCCAAAGACATTCACCAAATCGCAGCCCTGCCGCTCGGCTCGCGCGTGATCATGGACCCCTGGACCGGCCGTGTGGAGATGAACAAGGCGCGCTCTGCGCCTGTCGTGGCCGTTCGGGAAAAGCTGCCGTTCATCTTGACTCCGTTCTACCCCTATCTCATGCGGGTTGCAGTCGAAAAAGATGCCGCCCAGCAAGATCCAGCTAGTCCGAAAGATGCCGATCAGACTTTCCCTCACTCCGCCTCGCTGGACGGTGCAAAGTGAGGAATCGCTCCATCGGCATTCTTCTTGCAGCCGTGCTTTTCGCCAGCTGCGCTTGTCTCGCGCAACGAACGATCGACACCGTTGCTCCGCTACGCGCAAATCAGTTCACTGATCAGGTGTATGTCGGCTTCGACCACACTCGTACCGATTACGCGCTGGCGACGTCGGATGGCAACGAGGTAGCAACGACGAACGGTGTGGATATCGAATACGACATGCGCCGCAAAGAACACCTCGCCTACATTGCGACAGTCCGCTATGGCATCGGAACGCCCTTCGATCAAAGCCTGATCACCGGCGCCGCTGGCGCCAGCTATCTACTCCACTACAGACGCTACGAGCCGTATGTGCACGCCATGGGCGGCTATACCCGGCTGGCCTCTCAGCACGCAGCCGGCGGCATGTACCTGTCCAACGTCAACAGCGGATTCATGATGCTGTTTGGCGCGGGCCTCGATGTGAAGTTGAGTGAACGATGGGGAGTGCGCGCGATCTCCCTGGAGGATCTGTATCTCCCCTTCGGCTCGGCGCGCTCCACCTATTGGAGCGTCGGGTCGGGAGTGCTCTACCACTTCGGACGGGCCAGATAACGATGCCAGAAGATTTGGTTTCTTGTATGCCTCTCCGTGTGGAGTCTGACCCTCGCAGAGCGACAGGTGTTTTTACAAGTGACAGTTTTCAGATGAACGAACGATATGAACAACACACAATGCCGGATCACAAAGAGGAGAATGCGATGTCAACTACTACAGGAGTTCAACCGCGCACTTTTTCGTGGCTAACTGATGGATTTCGGGACTTATTGTCGTTTCAGAAAACGCCCCCCAATAACCGGGATAAAGCTGTCTCTGTCTCGGATGCCACACAACCGATACTAGAAACTGGCCCAACCGCTGCGCTCCTGCGAATGAAAGAGAAGAAGGATACTGGTGCGCCCATTTCACAGAAAGAGTGGGCTCGGCTCGCTCAATTTGTCCAGATGGGAGCCGAGTTTTCGCCGAATCGTCACATCTCGCGTGAATCTGTCGTTGGCATTCTGCAGGCATTCCGGGCAGCGTACAAACTGAGGAAACCTGGCGGAGACGAAGGCAAGGCGGCTTATTACCTCAACAAGTTCAATACAATGGGCCAGGACGAGGACACCATTGAGGCTGCCGTGGAGACGCATCTCGACCACGCCGAGTGGCCGATTGGTAACGACGCCAGACCTCTCGTGGTATTTCTGCGTGACGATCACGTTACGGATGAGGCAGCGCTCACGGCAGCGCTCCTTCCATATTGGGATACTTTGTGGCGGGTCGCCGCACGGGGGCACTTCCTTGTTCACAATAAGCCCATCCGCGACGAACAGAAACTGCACGCTTATGAGCCAGCCGCCGCTACATTCATCCGCGAATCGTTTGTCTTCAGCGTTATCCGTTGTGAAGACCACGACCTGACCGCCTTGCTTACCTTTCCAGGGTCTACGGCCGCGATGTACCCGCTCGCGGGTTATCCGGACATCTGTGAATTCCGAGTCATGTTGGCTGCCATTGGCGAAGCGCCCGTAGGAACACATTGGAATGGCGATAGATTGATGGCCTACACCGTCGGCCGCGAACTTGACGCCCCCGCCAGTGGTCTCCACTTTCAAGGCAGGGGCGGCGTCACGTTCTGTTTCACGTTTGATCAATGGAACATTTTGAGAGCGCTATTCGCGGAGGCCTGGGAAAATCCATTCTTGCAGTCCTCATGGGCCGTCTTGACCGAAGAGTATGGCGAGCTGTAAATCGATCTCGTTTCGCCCAGGAGAGTATGCAATGCACTTGCGCCACCATATTTCTGTTCTACTCGTGACCTGTGCCTTTGGAAGCCTGGCCCTGGCCAGACAGCCAGTTTCTGCCGTCTGTACGACAGACCCGCTCGTGACCTATGCCGGCGCGACTATTTCCGTTCATGTGACCCCGGCTGGATTTCTTCCGCAGCGCAATCTTACCTACACCTACAGCAGCACCGATGGTGAAGTCACCGGCGATGGTGCCTCAACTGGGACCGTCAATACAACGGGGTTGCAGCCTGGCAACTACAACGTTTCCTCCCTCGTCTCCGACGATCACAAACCGAAGCGCACGTTGGTGGCGACATGCCAGGCATCGTTCACCATCAGGGAGCCGCCGAAGTACCCTCCCCAGATGCACGTTCGCGCCGAGCCGCAAGCGGTAAGCTCGGGCGCCCCGGTCACGGTGACGGCAGAAGGCTTCAGCCGGGACAACCGGCCATTGAGCTTCAGCTGCCTCGCAAACAGGGGCGCCCTTGCCGGCAGTAGCACTCGTTACGTTCTGGACACCACGGGACTCGTCAGCGGCATCGTCAACATTGACTGCACGGTGCAGGACGATCGAGCACTCGCCGGCTTCGCCACCACAGCGGTAACCGTCACTCTGCCGCCACCGCCGCCTGCCGCACGCCAGTACGGCGCCGGCCTGGATTTTTCTGCCGATAAGAAGCGGCCGAGCCGAATCGACAACGCGGCCAAGGCAATGCTCGATCGTTATGCCGACGCCTTGGCGGCAGATCCCGATGCCACGGCAGTCGTCATAGGCTACGACACCGCAGCCGAGCATGTTACCCAAAAGCATCGAAAGGCATTGCCACCCCAAGTTGCCGTCATGCGAGCCGTGAACACCAAAGCCTATCTGGTTGAGGAGAAGGGAATCGATTCTCGGCGCATCGAGCTGCGGACGGCGACCGAGAATGCCCAGCAGGTAATCCTCTGGATCGTACCCGCGGGAGCAACTGTGGATCTAAGCAATACGGTAACGGTGGATGAGCTAAAACCTGCAACACACGCTATTCATTGAGCAGGACGCGGCGTGTGATTGTTCCTGAAGTGATAGGGGGTGCTTGAGAAGCGCCCCCTATCACTTTTCTGCGATTTCGTATCCGCCTCTCGCGCTTCATTTGGTTAAGCCGTGAATTTTGTTGGTTGCATATTCGCCATTTCTTCGCCTATGATCGATGCCGTGGAATACTCCCCCGGCGCAGTGAAGAAGGACGGCAGAATTCTGGTGCTCGCGGCTGCGATCATCACTGGATTGCGGCTTGCGCGTGACCCGAGGGCCGGCTGTCTGACCGAGCGCGTCATCGATGCCGTCGAGGATGGGCTCTTCCTTGCCAATCAGCTCTACGACAAGGCGTTGCTGCGGTACGGCCAGGGCAACGTGGATTTTCGTTGGTGAGGCATGATCTCCCAGGCGACTGTGTCATTGCCGTCCCGATACCGGATTGACTATCGAAAGCTGTGCAGAGCTGCGAGCGCCGGCTCGGTTTGGGACTTGATAGCGCGCCTGCGATCACGGTGTCCGGCGCAATGGCAGCGCGTGTACGCGGCTACGGCCTCGCATGTCCCAAACATCACCCAAGTCGAGTACGGGACGTTCGATTACATCTGCGACTCGTATTCGAGCATGGAGGCGCTGGGTGAGGTGGCGTTCGACCAGAGAGTGCGAGACCGAGTTGTCGGGGTTCTTGGAATCTCACTGCCGATGCGCGGCCGTCGTCGCGGCTCGATGCCGAAGGGCTGGGTGGAGCACCCAGAAGAAATCGATAGCAGCGGCCGGGACAAGGGACACTTCATCGCCCATGCAATAGGCGGCGGGCTCGACATGAATGTATTCTCGCAGGCGCGCGACCTGAACCGAGGGTTATCAGAACAAGGAAAGGTCTATCGGCTGATGGAAAGGTACTGCTATGAGAATCTGGGACGTTCTGTTTTTCGCGCCCACTCTATGAGGATGCGGCCAGCGTCCCCCGGTGGCTGGAGTTCGGACTCCTGCGAGAAGACGGGAGTCTTTGGGTTGAAGTCTTCGAGAACTGACTGAGGGTGATCGAACCCCAACTCGTATCTGAATCACTCAAGTCTTATTGTCAGTTCATCCATTCGGCGGGAATTAGAGCCAAGCCATTCCGCCAGTCATCGACTTCATGCACCAACGGGATTCCACCCCAAACGGAATTTGCAGCATGATCCAGAACGATGATCTGAAATCCTTCAGATGCTGCAGTCACTGCTTGTGACATAGCGACAAAGACCTTGCGAACTGCCTCTACGTCTTGGTCACGCCACTCAGGTTCTACGATCAGTTCAACATCTTTTCTATCTGCAAGACGTTGTGGAAAGTAAACCTGGCTGGGTTGATCGTAGACGATGAAATTGGGTACAGGACAGGCAGGAAGCGAGAGAAAGAACTGATGGAGCGCAAGAGTGATTGCTATGTGGTAAGACAACCAATTGGAACCGCTTCCGATCTCCCACAGAAAATCTTCCCTGCGTGCCCTTTGGACCTTAAGCGTTAGCTCGGTATCCGAGAGGCTCACGGGATCGTTCGGAGTCTCCGCGTCCAGCGACGGGATGAGGCGTCCTGCAAAGAGGTTTACGGCATTGAGTGCTCGCCTCATTCGCTGTCCAATTTCTACCTCTGAGATGACGCGTTCCAGCTCCCGTGCACGATCCCTCAAGGACTCAACTTCTGCCGACAGTTCTCCGTCCTGGCCGATGCTATCGAACACCTGTAAATCTGCTTCGAGATGCCCAAGAAAGCGGGAAGCCCTCAACTGAGCGTACTGCCTATCCCGTGCCGCCTGAGACTGTTTCGTCAGCGCTCCCCGTCGAATTCGTATGCCCTTCAAGCGTTCAACTTGTTCTGAGATTGCGGCGCCCACCCGCTCGAGTTCGCGATCGAAGCTAGGTGGAATAGTGGTCGCTGAAGCAGCTTCTTCCAGCGTATTTAGACCATTCAGGAGTTCAGCAAGCTTTGCTGGTGGTTCGGTGAGATGGGTATTGCAAAGAGGACAGTCCCGCTCTGTCTGCTGATTGCTCAACCAGCGGCTCAACTGAAGGCGATCACGCTGTAGCACAATGGAACTTTGGTATGAGCTTGAACTCTGCCGTAGCTGCTCCATTTCGGCGCTTCTACGTCGGAGCCTTGAGAGTTCCTGGGCAGCTGCCTGCTCTTCGCTACTGAGTCGGTTAAGCTCGGTCACCCCTTCGCTTACCGCCGCTGCGGTCACAATCGGATCGGAGTTGAACGTGGTCGCGATTCTTCGGAGCAATTCCATGGCCGCGGATTGGCTCGCGGGTGCCGGAGTGTCGGTGGCGATGAGCCCTATGTCTCTGGCCTCGGAGACTCTGGCGTCGATGGTTGCCCTCCAGCGCTCCGAGAGATTTCGAATGTTGCGTAGGTCGGATTCCTTCCGCCGAAGTTCCCTTTGGATTCGCTGCAACTCGTGTCTTTGCGCCAGCGTCTCGCCGCTCACAGCTCCGAGCACATAGGGCAGAATACTTCGCAATTTGTTGCGATGTTCGACCGTGTCGGCCTTGTAGAACAAGACGTTTGGATTTGCCACAATGTTTTGAGGCTGAAAGTTAAACGCCGCGAGATCCCTGAAACTTGGTCTTCCCTGGCCATTGCTGTTGGCGTCATCGATAGTGAAGCTGAGAGTCGTCAACATTGATAAGGCATCAAGCCGCTGCTTCACAGAGTCCCTCGTTGAGTTCTTCGCAACAAACTCAGGGACGGCAACGTGAGTTGCTTCCTGGACGTACATATCGTCCGTGGCCTGCTGTTGTTCCGGCTCGCGGCGAGCGAACAGCTTCTCGCCCTCGGACGTGCTCACGACAAGGCCAAACCAGCTGGTCTTCTCACGGATGATCCCTGTTGGGATGGTGCACCTACGCGACCCCAAGCAGTAGTCGATGATCGGGATGATGGCAGACTTACCAGTTCGAGAGTGTCCAGAGATAACGTTAATGCGCCCTCTTTCAAACTCGACGGTTCGAATCTTGTGTTGCGGGTTTTTCGGCCACAAGATGATTTTGCTAATCTGGAAATCCACTAGAAGGTCACCTGCATTTGTAAACCGATCTCATACAAGGTTAGGCCTGAAAACCATGTGCCGAGCTTCTCCGCACTGCCCAGCAATGGGCGGATAGATTGGGGAACTCCGCTCACAAGCGGGGTATCCGACAAGGACATGAGGCTTCCACTTTCGGTGTTGAGAGAGAGAACATTGGAAGTGAGTCCTATCTGTATCGATTCCCAAGTGAGGGTGCGCATAGCCACGGCTCTCCCACCTACCGCCAATAGCAGATCAGTCTTTGACTCTTCAGCGCTTCGAAACTTCTCAGTCAACTTCCTTAGCCCGGATGCCATTCGAGTGCCTGTCACCAAAGCTGATGTCTCTTCATGAAAGACGATGGGCAGGACCAGAAAACAGAGTGGTAGAGGCATGAAAGAACCTGTCTTGTGATTCGTCTGATAGCTAGAGACAGCGCGCCATATCAGGACAGATCCAAGAGCTGGGTTTTGAATGGCTCGAACCTCTCTATTTAGAACCGCCATCTTTGCCTCCGGTGCGTAGCAACGTTTCGTAATCAGGATGCCAACCCACCGTTTTCTCCTCAGCTAGAGCGTGGAAGCTTCCAGGGGTGAAGAAAGCGGGCACCTCAAGACCTTGCAATTTCTGTTGATGCACGCCACAGTCGGCAAGTAGGAGCTGACCGCACTCCACACCGGTGAGGCTCTTGTGGATCACACGATGGGCCGTTCGCTTGTTTTTCCAGAAGGCGATGAGGCTTTCTTCGTAATCGTCGAAGCTGTTGTCGTGCACAATGCCCGCCTCGCTCCAGGCTGCGCGCTCAGCAGATGCCCGGAGGAAATTGTTAATCGCCTCGATCACGTCCTCTTCGGAATATTCGATGAGCTCAAGCTGGCGCACGTAAGTCCGCACCTGCTCTGCGGCGATCGTATCGTCCGTCAGTTCAAGCTTGCCGGCGATTGCAGTCAATATCTGTCGAAAATCGACTCTGGGAAGATATGCCGCAATCTCAGCATTGAATTCATCGACGTTAAGAGCTGCCGCTTTCCCCTCCAGAAGGAGGCCATCGAGCTTCTCTTTGATCCATCCATGGGCATATTTGATTACGAGTTCAACACTCTCAGGGCGGACCCACTTGGCATCGACCTTCGGCCTCAGGTCACGCAAAGGATCTTTCGCCGCAACTGACAATTGAAAACGCTGGATGATTCCAACAGCGTCTTTTGCAGAAAGGTCGAGAAAATGATTAACGAAAGGCGCCAACGTTTCAGCGAGTTTCTTCTTCTTGGGATATTTGGGAGCCTTACCCCAAAGCACATCACGGGCGTGATCAAGTGCAGCCTTGGCTTCCTCTTCAGTCTTCGCAGCATGAAACGAGGTCACGAACTTACCCGTATGACGCTTCGCCAGGTAAATCTCGAATTGAGTCGATGAGATCGATAGCTGTCCGGATGAGACCGCTGTCAGCCAATTACTGAGGGTCTTCCAAAGATCGACTGCGCGATCGCTTACCGGATTGGTCTCCAATCCCGACTTCGTCTGCGAAGCAAGTGCGTTTCCCTTATCGTCAACGGCTCCGACGTCTTCAAAAACCTCCAGGCTGAGGACGGTTCCAGGCGATGCATCGAGCGCGAGACTCAGCAAACGGATAGCCTGCAGAGAGTAGCCAAAGAGCTGACCGGGGACCTGGGAGCTCTTCCGGGCTGTTACGTCGATCGGTTTGCTTGCTCTGCGAGCCATAATGTGATATCGGGAATTCGAGAACCATTCTGCCTGAGTACCCTCCCTCTACACAAGACTTTAGCGGCTAAACGCTGTACTGAAGATGGCGCCGGTGGCAGTATTCGATGATGTCCACCCATGTCGGGAGGACGCTCGAGGATTGACTGGCAGAGGACGAGACCGAGGCAATGACCCCAAGCGGCATCATTCAGGCAATTGACGGAAAGAGACCAGGCGCCAGCGGCAATCTGGCGATGACGATTCCCGGCTGAGTATATAGAGGTTGCCGTCGTCGGCGCGTACCTTAAAGAACGTGTCGCTCTGCCCGTACCACTGGTCAAGCAGTTCCTCGACCAGGTAGTCGTTCCCATCCAACCGAAAGCGAACGGGGCGCTCGTCAGCCTTGTGCCCGGAATAGCACTCTACCTCAACCTGCATTGCTTCATTTTCGCACGCGGACTGGAGTTCAGCAGAACAACTCTAATTCATGAGGCGGGCTGATTCGGTAGCTGTGAAATGGCCGACGCCCGAGAGGTGTTGAGCCGAAATCATTCAAGAACGCTATGTCCCGGACGAGATTCTAACTGCGATAGCCAAATTCTCGTATTGTGTTCTCTCTGGTTGAAAATCCGGATACTGAAGAGTGAGGTCGGGTGATCGAGGTTGCGCGTGGCTGCTAGGAAGGAAATCATGTCGACCGCCTGAGCAGCATGGATCGCGATTCGTCCGTCAGCGCCGGTGTTTGCAGCGCCCGCCTCAGTAGCTCAGGGTCAATCGTCCTGTCAAAATAGAGCCCGTACACCTCCGCGACAGACACCCCATGCTCCACGTGCTCCACAAACTCCATGGAGTCCCCAGCTTTTACTTCTCCTTCTTCAATCACGGAGAAGTAAAAGCCGCTGCGCCCACTCAGCGCGAAAAGCCTCGTCATATCGTCACGATTGAATCGCAACTGCAACTTGTAGCACGGCATGCGCGGTTGCGTCACCTGCAACAGCGCGGTTCCAACTCGCAGCTGGTCGCCAATGTTCAGGTCGGATTCCAAGACACCCCGCGTTGTTAGATTCTCGCCGAACGCGCCCAAGGTCTCCGGTGTTTCCGGAACCCGCGTGCGCCAGTAGTCGTAGTGCTCCAGCGGATATGCATAAACCGCCTTGCTCGGGCCGCCATGCACTGTCAAATCGGCCTGCCGGTCGCCATCCACATTGAGTTTGCGTAGAGCGATCGTGCCTTCCACCGGGACCTTGAAGATGGCTGTGCTGACGCGCTCCCGCTTCCAGATCACCTCGCGTGGCAGCCCGACGTTGACTGACTCAACCTTCATCACCGCACCCGTCGCTCGGACTCCTGAATCGTCGCGTCGCTATAACTCGCATAGGCTTACTCACTCCATCGGGGATGGTAGCAGTATCGCTCACCCTGCACACAACAATCGGTGCATCGCAGGCTGCCGGCTCCACAACCAACCAGCCAGAAGAACTACTCAGTAAGGGAAATCCAATGGGGAAAAACAAAAGCAGAACAAGATTTCAGCCAGGGCCTCACGGTGGGTGCGAGGCACTGCTCTATGAATTTCGAGAACCGCCGCTCCAATCGGATGACGAAGATGATCTTCCACCAGCCAGCGGACAGCCGCATCCTCGGACCGTTCTCATCGCGGCCGAGACGTTTGATGAAGCGCTGGCGTATTTACGCTTCCACTCGGAGGGTTTCAACGTCCACACAGTCGAATGTCTCGGTGTCATCCTCATGGTTTCAGGATCACCCGCGGACTAATAATGATGATGGAGTTGTACCAAGGCAACCACCTTCGCCCTTTAGTCCAGGCTGCCGTACCGCGATTTAACTACAGGCTTAAGTACGCAGTCCAAGCATCCACATCGGAGAAAGGCACCGCGAGGGAGAGCACTCGCTGGGCTCGGGTGAGGCCGACATAGACGATCCGTAATTCTTCAGTGCTCCCCAGAGTTGCCTCAACTATTAGCTTGGGATATGCCTTTGAAGAAGGGGGCTTGTTCTTTAGAACCAAAAGCACGGCCTCCAAGGACTGTCCTTTTACCGCGTGCACAGTTCCCAAACAGAACTCTCCAGTTACGTCCTCATCAGCGGGATGCCCGAATACGTCGCCGAATTTCAACGAGGCATAGTCACATACATTCGACTTTCTCTTGATTCGTATCGCAACGTGACTCAGTACAGAAGTGTTAGCAAAGTACTGAGAGGCTTCAACCGCCCAAGTGCCTAGCGTCGTGCCAGTGGTTGCTGGCATTGCTCGAAGCAGCGCATAATGCTGCCCACGCGCAGCAAATTCCTGTCCGCTAACGAATACAGCCCGATTGGGACTATGTCCGGGATCGGTTACGACCTGTTCCCAGACGTGGTTCGCTTCCCGAAGCCTACCGTTGTCGAGCAGGTACTTGGCCCTGGCTATGTTAGGCGTCAACGGTGCATCATCCACCCAGGGATCAAAGCGAACTGGAGTCGTGCCCGGCACAATAGCATTAAGAAAATCCCGCCCTCTCGTGAGGACATGCGTATCAGCGCTTTCGACACCAAGACACCTGCAGTTCTCTGCGAATTTGCGTGCCAGCTCTGGAAGTTCTGCCGTGTCCTGATAGCCGAAGACCTTTGGCCCGATGTTGACGGCGGCGAGGTGCGGATTTACCGCCGTCATTGGTTCCCTCGCCGAAGACATTTTGGATGTGACATCGCATATCGTCTGCGAGCTTCGCCAGTTTTCGGTCAGCAAGACTGAATTCTGAGCCCATTTCTCACTCTTTGAGATGAATAGCTGTGGCTCTGCTTCCCGCCACTCGTAAATAGCTTGATCAGGATCTCCCACGAGCATCAGCTCATTAAGACCACTTTTCACCAGCTCATCTATGATCGCCATCTGCACGGAGGAGGTATCCTGTGCTTCATCTACCATCATCAGCGGGAACCGCCTGGCGATCGCCGCGGCAATTCCTGGAAATGACCTCAACACCTCGAGCGCCCAGTAATTTGCGTCACTCTGAGTGGCGTTGCCTTTGCTGCTGAAATTCTTTTTGTACCCTATGCAGGGCTTCTTACTCTCTGTGCAGTTCTGACCTCTCTTATCGGCTTTGAGGCCGACGACATTGCCGTTGAGGTCATAAGTGAAATCGTTGAGTCGGCAGCATTTCTTGTTGCATGCTGGCTGTCTCCAGAACAAGAAATCGCCGATTGGCTCGCGAGTATTATGTGGTGGGCCCCACAGGGTAGGGCGAGTATCGCATTTCATCGCCAGGTGCCCAAAAGGAAGAAAGATGAAACGATTAATAAAGCTGTCGATGGTACCGAGAAAATGCGGGTAGGAAATCTTGGACACCCGAAACTCTGCGGCCAGGTACTCTTGAATCTCAGTCCAGGCGACGTTTGTGAAGGAGATAGCCGCAATCCCCTGATTTGCCTGCTCCCAATCAGACAGAAGTCTATGGAAACGCGCGGCAACTGAGAACGTCTTGCCACTCCCAGGGCATGCCCTCACCACGAACAGGCCCTTCTTGTCTGCGATTACAACTCTCTGTTGTTCAGTCGGTTGACGACGTTCCATGGATTGCCCACTCTAGAGAACTCTGAATATACTTCGGTACGACAAACACCAGAGAATTGGCGTCCTGGAGCTTCGCAGCAAGATTCTGTGAAAATACACCTTTGTCCTTGTTGACCCGCAGTTTCTCCACAAAATACCGAGCACGACTTTCGACGGTTCCGGCCGCCGGAAAATCTGTTTTCGGGTGTAGCTGCTTGTACACCTCAAGGACAGTATCCTCATTCTCTATGTACAGCTCGTACTCAAAGGTCTCTTCAGCCAAGAAGACTTTCAGTCGGCCGCCCTCAAGGTCTTTTGCTTTCGACGCCCGGTTCGAAATCGTATTTTCATTCCGATCATCGTCCGTGAGAAGAGAGCACCGAATCCCAAGGGAAGCGTCATCGCCAGTGCCGTTGAAGAGCGCGGCAAACGGCGCGAAGGCTACCCCGTCGATATTCACGACCTCGACGGCGTTCTTTTCAAGGTCGAACTCGGCACCCAAAAGCCGAGCGAATTCGGGCATTAAAAGAGCCTCTGATATCCCCTCGACCAAAAGTACAGAGCGGGCAAAGAACAGCTGTGATTTTGTTACATCAATGAAGCGTTGAAGATGTTTCTTGTCGGCATCGGGAAGCCCAATTCGTCGCAGCGGTACAACGTGAATGTCTTCATGGCCGCGACGGTTAAGAATAACCAAAGAGTCCAAGTCACTCTTGGCCGCAATTGTCGGGGAGTGCGAGGTCACAAAAACCTGGACTCCGTGCGACTCGATCGTCCGAAGGTATCGAAATAGAGTATTTTGCCAATGTGGGTGAAGGTGCGCCTCGGGCTCTTCTATCAATAACGAAGTGTATGAAAGCGGTTCCGCAGCTCTTTTTTCCAGGAGATCGCCGAGCACGGTTGCGATATAGAGGAGGTTGTTATAACCCAAGCTATTTTGGGACACCGTGAGGAGGGTGGCTGGGGTGCTCTGAATACCGGTGTTGGACTTGGCGTTAGGTTTCGCCTGTCCGCCGGAAAGCGGTATTTGAAGCCTCATGCTCTCTGCGATGTTCCGAAAATCGGAGCCGACGAAACCAATAGCGACTTGGCCATCATCTCCCGAGGTCACCATCGCGGAGAGATGATTCTCTATCTTGTCCGTGGCTTCCTTTATTAGGAGCTTCCAGCATTCGACACCCTGAACTTGGTCGTTTATCGCAGTCGCATACTCGGGTCGGTCTTTTTCAGGGACCAGTTTCAAGAAAAGTTGGCTAAGCCTGTTTGATCTGCTGGGTGCCAAATCGCGAGTCGCATCCCGAAGGGCGCCGAGATGGGTGTAATAGAGCAACTCGAGCACGCCGGGCGGAACTTCCTGCCCCTCATTGTCGCCTCCCCAAATCACACGCCTGATCCGATCCGCGTCCCGTGTAAATCGGACGTGGAGCAGCAGATTTGGAGTTCCGGATGACATGGAAAGCAGTTCTAAGAATATCCCTTGCTGAAACAAACTCGGTCCCGCAAAGGTTAGTTGAAAATCTATTGCCGATGCCTGGACGCTCTCCGCATCGATGAAAAAATCCTCAGATTGAATGTAAATATCCCGCCGCTCTAAAGCGTAGCCAAGACAAAGTCGAAGCGCATCAAGAACAGCAGTTTTGCAGGCTCTATTCTCACCGATGAGCACATTGACTCCGCGATGAAACTCGACAGAGAGGGAAGAAATACCGCGGAAGTTCTGTATCTGAATCTCACTCAGATACACGCCCTCAGAGTCTTGCTTTGATTGTTCGTCCTGCCCATTTTCACCGACGGCTTGCAATGCTTCCATCGCGGGACCTCTGATCAGAGTGTTCTACAACTCTGAAGCGTACATCTAGTCAAGCATCTATGTCTCTGTACTTCTCACTTCTGCCTGCAATTCCAATACTGCTCAGCCCATCCCTGTACCCGGAAGGAGTATTTTCGTATGTTCGTTGAATTGTTACCTCTCTTAAGGAATCGCACCGTCTCATTGAGCGTCGCCGTTCCCGCCAATAGCGACACCATCGTACTAACCATCATGCCGAAAATCACCGACGAAAAAGCCGAGGAGTTTGGCTCCATCAAGGAAGCGGCGGTTAAGGCCCTCTCCGGTGCGCTGACGCTCAGGGCCCAGTCTGCGGAAGAATTGGATGCAGGACTGCACCAGGCACTCTTGCAATACGTCGGCAGCCAGCTCACGATCGAGGGTTCGATCAATGAGATGGTGAAGACAGTGAAGGCCGCGGAAGAAGAAGCCAAGGACGCTGCCAAAGCCGCAATCGCAGCCGCAAAGAAGAAGTCCGGTCAGGCCACAGCTAGCAGCAAGGCATCGACGCCTGCAACTGCGCCGGCAGAGGAAAAGAAGCCGGAGCCCCCTGCGCCGCCCAGCCTCTTTGACGCTGCTCCCGCAGAGGACAACCAGACGGAGACAGAACTCGACGATTCGATTGTTGAGCCCGTCTCAGCGCCTGCGGCGCCTCCGGTCGAGGTGAGTGTAGCCTCGTAATTTGGCGTCCACGTTTCCTTCCCCAGCCAAACAGCCATTAAACATCCCACTTCTCTGCGACCTCTTCAGTGAGGGAGCAGCACAGGAGAGATCTATTTCTATGCCCATCGAAGTCGCTCAAATGGAAAGACAGTTCGCCTTTGGCGGCCGGATCATTCCCGATCCCAACCCAGAACTCACGCCGGAAGCCGTCCGCGAGTTCCTGACCTTCCAGTATCCGGAGATGTCGACGGCCACCATCGTTGGACCCGAGACCGCCGGCCGCTATCTCCGATACACCATTCAGCGATCCATCGGAAGCAAAGGCTAAGCCAATGCGCCCCCGAGTAGCGCCCAGAATTGACCGTCTCCGAAGCCGTCAGCCGCTCTGCGATGCGTTACGCGCAAAGCAGAGCGGTCTCAACGAGAGCGCGGAGAGTCATGCTTTCGCGAGGTTCTGCAAATGCGCAACAAGTCAGCGGCTGTCCAAGGGGGTGTACACAGCCGTCGTTCAAAATCAGCGGCAGACCTCCCGAATGCTGCCGCCACCGCCAGAGTTTCTTCTGCCACTCGCGTAGGGCTGCTCGCCCCCGGCGGCCCTGCCTCGCTTCCTCCATTGGACGAGGTTCACAGCCAATACAGCTTCTACACCGGGAAGAAGCTCCTCTTTAAGCTCTGCCAGAACCTGGTGGAGGAAGGGCTGGCTACGATCCGAAGTTGGGATAAGAGCAAAGCCAATCCACTTGCCTTCGTTGTCGTGCTGGAGGAGCTGGAGTCGAACAGGGAACGTCAGTTGGAGCTTCGCGAACAGATTGAGAAGCTCCAGACGATGCTTGAGAACTCCCAAGAGGCCATCTCGTTCTCGAAGCCACATTTTCAGTCAGCCGTG
This sequence comes from uncultured Acidobacteriaceae bacterium, assembly GCA_964559875.1. Classification (GTDB taxonomy): domain Bacteria; phylum Acidobacteriota; class Terriglobia; order Terriglobales; family Acidobacteriaceae; genus TOLSYN. The sequence goes on along the minus strand of CAZLJQ010000057.1, from coordinate 8,881 downwards.
TCCTGTGCACTCCAGATTCTTGGCGCCGAGCCCCTGAAGTTGGTCGAATCCAGTGATGGAATGGTCCAGTGCCAATTCCCAGCTCTCGACAAACGCCCCGGGGCCGATCCTTCCTGGGCTGAAACGATGGACAGTCTTCGCGCGCCTCGGGGCAAAGACCAGAAGTTCTGGGAGTGGCGTAAGTCCTCGCCGATCCGCTCAGTTGTATTCGAGGACCCAGGCAAGGTCACGGAGGAGGTCGTCCAACTCCATCTCGAGCAGAAGGTCGTGACGCGCTTGCTCTCGCGGTTTACCGCCCAGGGCTTCGTTCACTTTGATCTCTCGCGGACTTGCCTGGCGCAGAGTACGGACATGGTCCCCCGCGTGCTCCTGCTCGGTCGCCTTGCTCTCTACGGTGCTGGCGCAGCCCGGCTGCATGAGGAGATCATTCCCATCACCGCTCGATGGACGGATCCCGCAATTCGAAAGGGTGATTTATCACCCTACGCCCGCGAGGCCGAAGCGCGCACCATGAACTTGCTGGATGTTGCGCTCGTCGACAAGCATCCGGTGCAGCTCCCGGATGTGATCGTCCGGCAATTACAGGCGTCGGCGGCCGAGGACGTGAAGCAGTTGCTGCCGCATCTTGAAGCGCGTGCCGAAGAGTTCGCCAATGACGCCGTCGAGAAGCTCGCCGAACGCGCCGACGCGGAATCGAAGGCCATGCGCGAGATTCTGGAGAACCAGCAGAAGCATCTGCTGGCCACGGTCGCCAGGCATGAACGCAATCCGCAGCTCACATTGGAGTTCAACCAGGAGGAGAAGCGGCAGCTCGAGTCGAACCAGCGGTACTGGACCAAGCGGCTCATTGCGCTCGATGAGGAACTGAAGAGCGAGCCCGAACGAATCCGCCGTATCTATGACGTAATGGCACGCCGAGTCGAGCCCGTTGGGCTCGTCTATCTCTGGCCGGTGGCGAGGTGAGCATGGCAAGAGACCCTGCAGTTCTCGCTCATCAGGAATGGCTCGGATACGTCCAGCCCTCGGGCCTTGTCGTTTCAATCCCCGAGCTTCTCCGTGCCAACGCTCGTATCGACCAGAACGTCATTCCCAATCACCGGCTCTTCCTTGAGGCTCTGCCTCACGAAGCCGATGGCATCGCCGTCCCTGAGATTCCCGACTTCCCGGCCTTTGCCTACGATGTTCTTGGCTGGACCGGCGGTGACCTCTGGGGTGCTTCCGGAGCGCCGGCATTGCCGGAGACGCTCGAAGCCCCGTTGCCCGAGTACAACGAGACCCTCCGCCCGACCTACGCTCTGCGGGAGTTCAAGCCTGCTGATCCGGCGAAGGAGTGGATTCTCCTCGTTAAGACCCTCTCCCGCGGCACCAACTTCGACCAGGTTCAGCCGATGGACGGCCACCGCTGGCAGGCCACGCCACAGGCACGCTTTGAGCGGCTGCTTCGCCAGACTGGCGTGCCAATCGGTCTGCTGGTCAATGGCCTCCAGGTGCGCCTTGTTTATGCGCCGGAGAAGGAGCTCAGCGGCCACATCACATTCAACCTTGCCGACATGGTAAAGGTTGCCGGCCGGCCCATCTTCGCCGCCTTCCACATGCTGCTCAACTCCGAGCGCCTCTACAGCCTCTCCGAGTCCGAGCGCCTTCCCGCCATCCTGGCCAACAGCCGCAAGTATCAGAACGTCGTCTCAACCCAGCTCGCCAACCAGGTGCTTGAGGCGCTCTACGAGCTGCTGCGCGGCTTCCAGGCAGCCAACGATCAGGAGCTTGGCGAACTCCTCCGCGCAGTGCTGGCCAGTGACCCCGACCATGTGTACCGCGGTCTGCTCACCACTCTGCTTCGTCTTGTCTTTGTTCTCTATGCCGAGGACCGCAACCTGCTGTCCAACGACGCGGTGTACACCAACTACTACTCGGTCACTGGTCTTTACGAACGGCTGCGGGCAGATGCCGGCCGTTACCCGGACACGATGGACCAGCGTTATGGCGCCTGGTCGCAGCTGGTCACGCTCTTCCGGCTCATCTACAGCGGAGGCAGCCACGGCAACCTGCGCATCCCGCCGCGCGAAGGCTATCTCTTCGATCCCGACCGCTACCTCTTCCTGGAGGGCCGCCACACAGCCGCCGATGCACCCAAGATTCCGCAGGTCTCCGATGGCGTCGTCTTCCGCGTGCTCAACAAACTGCTCATCCTCGATGGCGAGCGGCTCAGCTACCGGACGCTGGCGGTCGAGCAGATCGGCAGCGTGTATGAGGCCATCATGGGCTTCGAGCTGCACGTAGCCGAGGGGCAGTCCATCGCCATCAAGGCCGCCAAGAAGCACGGTGCGCCCACCACCATCAACCTGGATGCTCTGCTGGCCACCGCGCCTGAGAAGCGCCAGAAGTGGTTCAACGACGCCACCGACCAGAAGTTGATCGGCGCGGCCGTCGAGGCGATCAAGTCAGCCACATCTATCGAGGGCCTGCTCGCCGCGCTGGACAAGAGGGCGCACAAGGGCGTCACGCCAAATGTGGTCACCCGCGGCGCCATGATCTTCCAGCCCTCCAATGAGCGCCGTAAGAGCGGATCGCATTACACACCCAGCACGCTCACCGGACCCATCGTGGAGGCCGCGCTCGCGCCGGTGCTCAAGCAGCTCGGCGACAATCCGACGCCGCAGCAGATTCTCAACCTCAAGGTCTGCGACCCGGCCATGGGCTCGGGAGCCTTCCTGGTGGAAGCCTGCCGCCAGCTCGGCGACGCGCTGGTGAAGGCCTGGCACGCGCACAATGACGTTCCTGTCCTTCCGCCGGATGAGGACGAGGCGCTCTACGCTCAGCGCCAAGTCTCCCAGCGTTGCCTCTACGGTGTGGACAAGAACCCGATGGCCGCTGACCTAGCCAAGCTCTCGCTCTGGCTGGCCACCCTGGCCAAAGATCATCCATTCACCTTCCTCGATCATTTGCTGCGCGCCGGTGACTCGCTGGTCGGCCTCACACGGAAACAGATCGCGGCCTTCAACTGGATGGAGGACAAGCAGCAGACCTTCCTGGAGCAGATCGTCCGCACACGGATTGACGCTGTCAGCCAGTACCGGCAGCGGATTCTGGCCGCACGTCACGATGTGCCTTACGCACAGCTGAAGCAGGAGCTGGACAACGCGGAAGAATCGCTCAAAATGCCGAGAGAGGTTGGGGACGCTGTGGTCGCGGCGTTCTTCTCAACGGACAAGCAGAAGGCACGCGACAACGCCCGCCTTGTTCTGCGGAATGCCATCGAGAAGCTGCAGAAGGACCCAACCGATCAGGCAGCGGCTGAGACCGTCGAGAGCGCGGTCGCAAGTCTGCGCAAGGGGCCCAAGGGCGTTGCACCGTTCCACTGGGAGCTGGAGTTCCCCGAGGTCTTCTCCTTCGACGGGGAAGGCAAGTCCACTGGCGGCTTCGATCTTGTAATCGGCAATCCGCCATTCATGGGTGGCAAGAGAATATCTGGAAACCTCGGAAAGACATTCTCAACCTGGATTCAAGAGTCCAATCCGGAGACCAACGGAAACGTCGATCTAGTGGCGCATTTCTTTCGCAGAGCCTTCGCTCTGCTGCGCATGGGCGGCGCCCAAGGGCTGATTGCAACAAATACGGTCGCCCAAGGAGACACGCGGCGCGGGGGCCTGAGGTGGATTGGGCGAAATGGCGGAGATGTCATCTTCGCGCGGCGCCGGGTGGTCTGGCCAGGAAGTGCTGCTGTCGTGGTAAGCGTTATTGGCATTCTCAAAGGGGAGCACGTCGGTACCCGAATGCTAGACGGGCGTCCGGTACCCCGCATTACCGCGTTCCTCCTGACAACTGGAACTCACGAGGATCCTTTGCCGCTGATCAAAAACCGAGGGCTGTCATTTAATGGATGCGATCTTCAGGCGCAAGCATTCATGTTCGATGACAAGGATGCCGCGGCGAATTCGATTCAGACGATGAAGTCTCTCGTGGGAAAAGATCCAAGAAACGGGGATCGCATTTTGCCGTTCTTCGGTGGCGAGGACATTAATCGTCCCAACAACAGTACTGCTACGCGCTGGGTGATCTATTTCGGTTCTTGTTCGGAGGAGGAGGCAAAGAGGTGGCCGGATCTTTTCGAACTATGTCGGAACAGAGTGGCCGCAGAGCGGCGAGGCAAAACGCATGAACTCGAAACGTGGCCGTTCTGGCAGTACTGGAGAGTTCGGAACGATTTTTGGGACGCGGCACAAGGTCTGCCTGAAGTGCTGGCAGTCCCGCAGACAGGAAACGCGCTTGCGTTTGAGTTCATGCCTTTGCCGGCGATTTATGGGCACACGGTCTGCTTAGTTCCTACGGATACGAGCCGGTCGAGTTGACGAGCAGAATCGACACCTCCAAGGTCGCGGAGGCGAAGCGCCGCCTGGCGCTGATATTCGCCGAGAAGAACCGCGTCGATGTGGGCATTGCCACCAACATGATCTCGGTGGGTCTCGATATCGTGAGATTAGGCTTGATGGTCGTTTTCGGCCAGCCAAAGACGAGCGCGGAATACATACAGTCTTCAAGTCGAGTGGGCCGAAACGTTGAGCGTCCGGGCCTAGTCGTGACGATTCTCAACGTTCACAAGCCCAGGGATCGTTCGCACTATGAGCGATTCGAGACGTATCACGAGACCTTCTATCGCAGCGTCGAGGCCACAAGCGTGACCCCGTTCTCGCCGCGCGCTCTCGATAAGGGCCTGGCCGGGGCCATGGTTGGACTGACACGACAACGGCACCGGCCGATGACGCCAGCCGCTGGCGCCATGGAGATACTGAAAGAGCGGAATCGCCTCGATTTCGTCATCAGTACATTCAGCGAGCGCGCATTCAGTCACTCCAAGGATCTGCCTGACGACGATAAAACGCGACTGCGCCAACGAGTACGCGAGCGAACCACCGCGTTGCTGGATGACTGGGCAAAGGTCGCCCAGGACTATCAGTCAACCGGTACGGGACTGCAGTACAACCGCAGCGAGGCTGGAGCGGCCAAACCGCTGCTGTATGACTTCCTCGATTCGGAGCTTAAGAACTTGCCGGTCACAAACTGGAAGATGAAGTTCCGTGCGAATCGCTCTTTGCGTGACGTGGAGCCGAGTGTGAACATTTGGGTCCGGACCTTGGAGAACGTGCAGCTGGAGGACGAAACCGCATGAGCCCGAAGCCACAAGGGAAACCACAAGGGGAGATACGGCAGAGCCAACTGATCACCACGTTTGGGCCGGGATCCATGCTGGATCTGCCAGATCACTCGGTTCTTGTCGCCGGGCTCAGCTTCTGGACTCAGGGCGGAGAGGTCATCAGCGAGCCGAGGCTATGCCGGAAGGTGGCCAAGGTCCTGGATGTCCCTACGATCGAGCTCCGTACTCCGCCAGCCGCGGATGACGATCCTAATGCACCCTCAAAGGGGATTGCCGCCTTCCAGTTTCCGGAATGGTTTGTCACTCAGGACGACCTTGGGCGCCCCGGAGGTTTCCGATCCAGGACTCTAGTGCATCGCAAGGCCCTCACAAGGGGGAAGTACATCGATCGCGACCAGGTGAAACGGTCGGTGGTTCCGGTCAGGTTCGTCCGGGCCTGTCGCTCCGGGCACATCGCCGATGTGGACTGGTACTACTTTGTTCACAACGGCAAGTCGGATTGCGCAAAGCAGCAGAAGCTGCTGTTTCTGGATGAGCGCGGTACAAGCGGCGATCTCAGCGAGGTGTTCGTTAGGTGCGAATGCAAGCAGGAGCGCAGCATGGCACAGGCTGCCACGCCTGGGATGAGTGCTCTTGGCCTTTGTGACGGAGGCCGTCCTTGGCTGGGTCCGTATACAGCAGAAAGGTGTGGCGAGCCAAGCCGATTGCTAATCAGGACTGCCTCGAACAGCTATTTCCCTCAACTCATGAGCGTGATCTCGCTGCCAGAGCGGAGTAGCGAAGTGCGTCAAGCTGTGGACGCGGTATGGAGCTTCCTCGAACTAGTAGAGTCCGTGGACGACCTACGGTACGAGCGTAAGAAGGCCAAGGTTAAGGAAGCCCTCGAAGGATTCTCAGACGACGAGGTGATGCAGGAAATCGAAGCCCGCCGGCCTGGTAGTCAGAAACAAGAAAAGTCCGTTAAGGTCGCTGAGATCGAAACGCTCATTGGATCCAAAGACGAGCTGGGTGAGGATCGCCCGGAGGGAGTGTTCTACGCCCGGGCGTTGCCGCGGGAAGTGTGGGACAAGCCCTGGATGAGTTCAATTGAGCGAGTCGTTCTCGTCCATCGCCTCCGGGAGGTCGTTGCCCAAGTTGGATTCACCCGCTTCGAGTCGGCCGCACCCGACGTTGAAGGAGAGCTCGACATAGGCGTCAAACGAGCATCTCTGGCATTAGAACCGACATGGTTGCCGGCGTTCGAGAACAAAGGCGAGGGAATTTTCCTTCAGTTCAAGAACTCGGCTATTCAGGATTGGCTCAAGGGCGATACTGTCGTCAAGCGTTCGCTCATGCTTGCCGGTGGGTTCCAAGCCTGGAAGGATGAACATCCCGGTGCAAACCGGAAGTTTCCTGACCTTCCATACCTGATGCTGCACTCGTTCTCTCATCTCCTAATCACGGCAGTCGCGCTCGGGTGCGGGTACCCTGCCAGTTCCTTGCGGGAGCGCATCTACGCACTGCCGAACATTGGTTATGGTGTCCTTCTGTACACCGGCACGAGTGACTCGGAGGGGACACTTGGCGGGCTCGTTCAGGTGGGCCGCAGAATCGCTGAGAACGTCCGAAGCGCACTTGATCTGGCCATGCTGTGCTCGAATGACCCGGTCTGTTCTCAGCACGACCCGGCAAGCCGTCCAGAGCAGAGGTTCCTTCATGGAGCCGCGTGCCATGGGTGTCTCCTGATCTCAGAGACCAGCTGTGAACAGCAGAACGACTTTCTGGACCGGGCCTTGGTCGTTGCAACCGTCCAGGGGCTTGGCTGCGAGTTCTTCAAGGAGGACTGACGTGGCCGACCCACTGTTATCGCTGGCTTCATCCGATCTGCGCACTCTTGCAAGCGCCATTCGCGCAGGAAGGCTGATTCCGCCGTTCGATGCGGTTGCCCTTCAACGGTACGTGAGTGCACAGCACGCCGGCACCGTTGTGGAAAGCCTGGCCGTGTTGCAGAAGCTCTCCGGTTCATCGGAGTCCATTGCGCACACCCTGGAACTGCTTTCCGAAGCGGTCGCCGAGCGGACATCGGAGGCGGATTTCATTGATCTGGTGATGAGCGCGCCGGCAACGCCCATAGCGGCGAATAGGGATACCTCCGTAGTTGTGAGTGAATTGTTCCGGAACGCTACAAGATCTGTATTGCTCGCTGGTTACGCCGTCCACCAAGGCCAGAAGGTGTTTCGTGAGCTTGCAAGCCGCATGAACGAAGCCAAGGACCTGTCCGTGAGGTTCTGTCTCGACATTCAGCGGAAGCCGGGTGACACGACGTGCAATCAGGATATTGTTAGACGATTTCTCTACGATTTCCAGCAGGCGCAATGGCCCGCCGGGATTCGCCTTCCTGAATTGTTCTACTACCCTGCATCTCTCAGCGGAGATCGTGCCACGCGTGCTGCAATGCATGCCAAGTCAATCGTGGTGGACGGGCTATCAACATTCATCAGCTCGGCCAATTTCACGGAGGCTGCGCAGCAGAGGAATATAGAGGTGGGCATTGTGGTTCATTCCGTGAAGCTGGCAGATCAGATCACCCGGTTCTTCAATGCACTAGTCAAGGCGAAGGAGCTGGTTCAAATCTGTTGATTATGCAAGAAGCGGCGGGGTCAAAGGTCGGCGGCGGCGAGCCAGCGGACCGGGCAAGGGTATGCAAACAGGAGCGTACCCGTGGTCTGTCACGCATCAAGGATGAATGCAATAGGGAGCCACTGTCAGGCAATCGGAAATCATGATGGTCCGCGCTATGAGATTCACTCGTCGAAGTGCACTGCCAAGTATTTGAGGATTGCGGCGGCACAGGTGAGCGCCAGCTCCGAGTCGGTTCTCTGTAGCGGGACTGGTTCGCCCTTTTCGTGACGCGCAAGATGGCACAGCTTACCGAGGGCGTTGATGAGACCGTCAACCGCTTCAACCTTTTCTTGCGGTGCGTGGTCGAGAACGCCCTTTACCAGTTCGTTCCATTTGCCGGGAGTGTCGAACAAGCGGAACGGCAAACATTCGATTGACTCCCTTGAACGCTCCAGTGCGCCTTTTTCGTTCCCATCAAAGTGGTTGGACCAGCCGATCTTGAGAATCTCCGCCGAACGCCGGAACGCGGGCGGAAGGGGCGGAACGCTTATCCGCGGCGCGATGGTGCTCTGAAATCCGATATCTTGCAGAAGTCGGATCCAGTCATCCGGTCTTATGATTGCATCCATCGGCCAGGTGTTGATATCCGCATCAGACACCAGCTCCCATTGCCATTCAGTTTGCGGCTGACGTTCGGGCCAGGTAGAGCACGTGAGAAATTGCGCATGAAGTTCCAGGAGGGGAGAGGATTCCTTGCGACGATCTTCGATCTGTTGAATCTGTTCTTCGCTGTACTGCCAGAGAAACAGAAAACTTCGTGATTCGCCAGGACCAAGATCGGCTCGAAATCCGCCGATATACTTGCGTTGGTTGAGCAGAAAAGAACTGATATAGGAGCATCGATAACCGTTGTCAGAAGTCTGCCAAAGCTGCACATCATGGTTAAGGATGAGGACACTTCGGTTGTTAGCACTATTCGTGATCTCGATCTCTACGGATAAGCTTTCCGCGTCGGGTACCGATGTCTTATCGATTCGCTTAACACGCCCGCATAAATTAGATGACATATTGAGCAGTGTACGCCCTGTCCCATATTCGCCAAAAGAACACCGAGCCAGGGACGCGGGC
>CAZLJQ010000056.1:0-25723 GCA_964559875.1 uncultured Acidobacteriaceae bacterium | reverse complement strand
GGTCTCCTTGTTCTAACAGTCAAGACCGTTTACACAAAATCTTTTACACCCTCCTTCCCACTCCCCCTCATCCAACTACGCGCCTACAATAACTTCGGCTCCGCCATGAACCGATCCAGCACAGCCGTCTTTGTCTTTCTCCTCTGCCTCGCCGCGCTCCCCGCCCCTGCCGTGGAGTTGAAGAAGGAAACTGCCGCCGCCTTCGACCGCTATCTCGCTGCAACCGACCGCCGCATCAACGCGGAGCTCCGCGACGGACCATTCCTCTTCATCGACGCCTTTCCCCAGCCGCGCCGCGCGCAGGCCTACGCTCAGCTACGCGGCGGAGAAATTCTCATCCGGCAAGTCAGCGCCACCGAAGAAGGACACCCCATCGAAGTCCCGCACGGACTCATTCACGACTGGGTTGGCATCCTCTTCATCCCGCACGCCACGCTCGCCGAAACCCTCGCGCTCCTCCGCGACTACGACCGTTACCGGCAGATCTACCACCCCGACGTGCGAGCCTCCCGCCTGCTCAGCCAAAGCGACGGCGACTCCAAGGTGTTTCTCCAGCTCTACAAAAAGTCGCTCGTCACCGTCGCATTCAACACCGACTTCGACGTCCACTACGAAGGCCTCGGAGTAGGCCGCGCCTTCATCCGTTCTGACGCCACCCGCATCGCTGAGCTCCAAAACGCCGGCCAGCCCGGCGAACGCGAGCTGCCGCCAGCCGACTCGCATGGCTACTTTTGGCGCCTCTGCGACCGCTGGCGCTTTGAGGAAAAAGATGGCGGCGTCTATGCGCAGTTGGAAACCGTCGCCCTCAGCCGTTCCGTTCCCGCCATCGTCGCCTGGCTCGTCAACCCGCTTCTTAGGAGCATTCCCCGCGGAGCTCTTTCCAGCCTCCTCGCCGCCACCCGCGCCGGCGTCAAAGCCCATCCCCTCCCCGCCTCGGCAGCCGGAGCAACACATGTACCGATCAGTCAGCAGATCGCTCCCATAGTTAACTATTTGGCCAATCCTTCACAATTCCGCGCAACCATTGCCCCAACAGTTACCTCGGGTTTCTCAACCATTCACCACTCCGCTAATCCCCTTCTTGATAATCGTTCCGCCGAAACACGTCCAATAAAATGCCCCGGACGCGATCCGGGGCAGTATTCATCAGGGTTTCGCCGTTTTCTCGGCAGGCGCTTCTATTCGTAGGCCAGCGCCTCGATCGGATCTTTCTGTGCCGCTCGCAGCGCCGGATACAGTCCGCCGAGCAATGCGCCCACAATCGCAATCAGTGTCGCGCGCAACACCCAGCTGTTGTCCCACACCAGCCGGTGCAGCGGGAATTTGTAATTGATCCCCAAGCTCGCCAGCCACGTCAACACCAGGCCAAGCAGCACTCCGCCAATAGCCAGCAGCAACGATTCGCGTAGCACTACATTCACAATGTAGAGCTTGGTCGCGCCCAGAGATTTCAAAATTCCAATCTCCCGCGTCCTCTCCATCACTGCCGTGTACATCGACTGGAAGATCACAATAAACCCGATAATCATGGAGATTCCAATCACGGTATCGATGAACCCGCCCAGCCCTGGCACGTTTGTCACCGTCATCAAAGACGCGTATTCAGCCACTGAACGCGCCACATACTGGTCCATCCCCGGAATGTTCTTAATGGCTGTCACCACCGCAGCAACATTCTCCGGTGTATCCGTCTTGACGAAGAACATGCTCGCCTTGCCTTCAGAGCCGAGCAAATCCTGCAGCGTCGTGATTGGCAGATAGCGCCGTGCTCCCTTGCCGTGCTCCACAATGCCGCAGACGCGGAAGCTCTGGTTCAGCACGTTGTAGTGATCGCCAATCTTTGTGTGATGGTCTTCGGCAAACAGGTCGTCCACGATCATGTCGTACGGCCCTTGGAAAGGACCTCCGGCAAGAAACTGGAATGGACGTCCCATCTTGTCAAAATCATTCGGCGAGTTCGGATTCAGATCGATCCCGTCGATGACCTCAAGGTTCCCGGTCGTGATGAAGTGCGTCACAATGGGAGATACGGCGGTCACATGCGGGACCGTTCGCAGCTTGTCGGCCACCTTAATAGAGACCGGAGCGCCAGTAATGCCGGTAAAGAAACTGGAGCCCGGCGGCGACACCATTACGTCAAAGCCGATTCCCTTTTGCCGGTCGGCGTTATCATTCAGCATGCTCATGCACAGCCCCACGATGAGCAGAATCAGCGTGACTTCAATCGAAATCGCAAACACGCTGATCAAAGTGCGCAAGGGCCGGTGCACCAGGTTGGAGACCACCATTTTATTCACTCTCTGAGAATAACAAATCATCCGGCAGAATCAGGGAATTCGGAGAGAGCAACGCAGATTCGCAAGGAGAAATCGATGGTTTTGCGACGTCACGAAAATCAGCAGAGTACATTGCGGAAGAGTCACGCAGTCGGAGTTTCTGCCATTGGAGCCATGGCTGTTGGCGCATTCGCCTTGGGTGCATTCGCCATCGGAGCCTTGGCTATCGGGCGGTTGGCGCTGGGCTCCGCACGCATCAAGCGTATGCAGATTGATGAACTGATCGTGGGTAAGCTGACAATTCGCGAACGATAGAACAGCTCACGCGGTGCGCCCTCGTTCCTCTACAAAACTGACGGCGGCGTCCAGAATTTCTTGCACCGTCTCCGGCGCTGCCGCTTCGCAATAGACCCGCAGCAAAGGCTCCGTGCCGGAGCCGCGCACCAGCAGCCATGCATCTGCTCCGTTGCCATTCTTGGGTGCATCCAGAAAAAGTTTGAAGCCGTCGAGATCTTCCATGCGCTGCACGTTGTACTTGCCCATCGTGGCCGGCCTTGCGGCCATCCGCCGCAGTGCGCTCTGCTTCACCTCTTCGCTCAGGTGCAGGTCTCGCCGTCCGTAGTAGTGGCGGCCATATTTCACCTGCAACTCTTCCACCAACTGGCCCAGTGTTTTTCCCTCTTCGGCCATCACATTGGCCAGCAGGAGCGCGTTCAACATGCCATCTCGCTCAACCAGGAATCTTGGAATGCCGATGCTGCCCGACTCTTCTCCGCCAATCAAAACCTGCTTGCCGCTAAGCACAATCTCGGCCACGTACTTGAATCCAATTCCATGTTCGATCAACTCCCGTCCGTAGGCTTTGGCAATTCGGTCGAGCATCCCTGTGGTGTTGAAGGCACGCGTAATAGCCCCGGGCCACTGCTTGCGTTTGAGCAGCCATTCCAGCAGCACCGCATAGACCTTATGCGCGTCCACCAATACACCATCTTCATCCACCGCGCCTATGCGGTCGGCATCGCCATCGGTGGCCAGTCCGGCATCGCAGTGGTGGGAAATCACTGCCTGCTGCAAGCCGCTCAGGTGCGGCAGAATCGGCTCGGGATTCATTCCCGGAAACAAGGGATTGACCTCACTGTGAATCTCAACATGCTCGACGCCGATTTCCTTGAATATGCCGGAGAGAATGCCGTGCCCCGCGCCGTACATCGCATCGATGGCAAATTTCTGTTTCGCCCGTGCAATCAGCTTGAGATCGGCGAACGCCTTGATCGCGGCGATGTGAGCGCTCTTGAAGTCCGCTTCCACCACGCTGCCGCCCTTGCCCTCGATGGGCGTACTGTCGAGGAGAGCCTCAATCCTTTTCATGATCTCCGGCGAAGCAGAGCCGCCGTAGCTGGCTTTGAACTTCACTCCATTCCAGTCCCATGGATTGTGGCTGGACGTGATCATCACTCCACCTGCGGCGCCTAGTTGTTTCACCATGTAGCTGAGCGCGGGCGTGGGTGTAATCTCGCGCGCCAGTTGCACGCGAATACCGCTCGTGGCGATGGCTTCGGCCGTAATCTCGGCAAAGCGACGCGAACCAAAGCGCGTGTCATAGGCGACCAGAACTCCTCGTGACGGCTCCTCATACTGGTGAACATAGTTGGCAATGGCATGGGCGACACGGCGGACATTCTCAAACGTGTAGTCGTCGGCGATCACGCCGCGCCAACCGTCCGTGCCGAACTTGATCTGCTGGGGCATTCTGCAATCCTTCAAAGTCACACAAGTTTTGACAGTTTCTGCTCGTCGAGATATTTCACAATTTTTCCCACATCCTGCGAACGCTTAATTGTGGTAATCAGCAGCGCATCACCAGAGTCCACCACAACCAAGCCCTCTACACCGACCGCGGCAATAAACTTTCCCGGCGCATGAAAATAATTCCCGTGCGCATCGAGGGTATAGCTGCCTGCGGAGGAGATGACGTTGTCCTTGTGCTGTCGTTGCGCAATGCGATGCTCAAAGTGCGCGGACCAGGAACCAAGATCGTTCCATCCCCAGTCGGCGGGAATGCAGAAGATGTTAGAACCCTGTTCCCCGCCGTTGGAACGCGGTTCGAGAATGGCGTAATCCACGCTTTTGTCTTCACACTTCGGGTAGAGCTTGCTCATCGTATCGTCGAAGCCGCGCGTGCCCCAGGCCGCCGCAATCTTTTCGAGCAGTTCTGCGGTCGCCGGCAAATGTTTTTGCAAGGCACTTACCAATGTTTTGGCCGACCAGAGAAACATCCCACTGTTCCAGTAGAAATTCTTTGCGGCGAGAAACTGCTCGGCAACTTCCTTTACAGGTTTTTCGCGGAAGCTGCGAACACGTGTGACTTCGCCTTGGTAAACAGCGCCGGCCTCGATATATCCGTATCCGGTTTCTGGGCGCGTAGGCTTTATGCCCATCACCACAATGTTGTCGCCCGCAGCTGCCAGCGCAATTCCGGTCTGCAGATCCTTGCGGAATTGCTTTTCTTTTTGGATGACCTGGTCGGAGGGAAAAAGCCCCAGCACGGCATCGGGATTCTTGCGGTGCAGGATGAACGCAGCCAGCCCGATGGCCGGAGCCGTGTTGCGCCCAACCGGTTCTGCAATGATCTGTTTGCGAGGCAGGGATGTGAGCTGGCGCGCGATGTTCTTCCGCAAATCGCCGTTGGTGATGATCCACACGTTTTCCGCGGAAGCCGCATGCAACAGCCGTTCTACGGTTTCCTGGATCATGGACTGCTGAGAGTTGAGCGGCAGCAGTTGTTTCGCAAGTGTTTTGCGGCTCAAGGGCCAGAAGCGCGTACCACGGCCTCCGGCCAGAATGATTGGATAAAACTCCGGCTTACGGGTTTTCGCCAAGATCGCTCCTCGAAATAATCATTCGTTGTTTGAACTTTCAGTATGCAAAGTTGTGAGCGGCTCCGCTACTGTTTGCGATGGCAGGCGCATGCGGAGAATCTCCGCCTTCCACTGCGGCCGCAATGTCACCACCGGCGAGGAAGCGGGAATCACCACGGCTTCACCGCGCATCAGCGGCAGTGGCTGCGACCCTGCGCACTCCACCACCGCTCCTCCGTCAACGGAGACCAGTACCTGCACCGAGCTTTTCCCGGGCTCCGCGTTGAACGTGACCGGATTGGCAACCTTGTATTTTTCCACGATGAAGCACGGTGAGGCGACCAGCAAATCGCGTTCTTCAAAAGCCTGTGGCGCAACCCGGCCCGCGTGCGTTTTCTCGCGGATCGCGGCCATGCCGAGATCCAGGTGGAGTTGGCGTGGACGGCCATAATCGTAGAGGCGATAGGTGATGTCGCAATTCTGCTGGGTCTCAATGATGATTGAGTCCGGTCCCACGGCATGCACGGTACCCGCATCCACATAGATCATTTCGCCGCCATGCACATCCAGCCAGTTCAGCATGTGCTCCGCTTGATTGGCCTCGATTGCGCGGCGGAATAATTCTTGATTGATGCCGGGGCGCAGACCGACGCCAACCTTTGCGCCCGCCACGGCTCGGGCCACATACCAACATTCCGTTTTGCCACAAGCTTCACCAACCCGGCACGCGCCCTCATCGTCAGGATGCACTTGTATGCTCAACTTCTGGCGGGGAAAGAGAAACTTGATGAGCAGTGGAAAGCGAGTGGCTTGCGGCGAGGCTTCTCCCGTAAGTTCGGCTCCGTACTCGGCTGCCAAGTCGCGCAACGTGCGTCCGGCGAGCGGACCGCTGGCGGCCTTGCACGCTTCTCCCGTCAGCCACACTTCCCCGATCGGCTCGGACTCGATAGCACCTGCAAGGCGGTCGAAGTATGGGCGCAAGTCGCGCGTCCCCCACACTCGTTCGTGAAACTCCGGAACCACCAGAAATGGATACAGTACCGACATGATTGGAGCGCCTCTGAACAGAGTAGCGCAAACTTGCCGCTTGGATGAAGCAAGTGGAGGAATGAGATGCCGGGCGGCAACTCACTCCTCCACATTTCCGAAAGCTAGAACGAAGCGAAGAAGGTGCGGACCCGCTCGATTCCGCGGTCGATTTCTCCCGGCGAAGTCGCGTAGGAGAGGCGAATGTGTCCGGGCATTCCAAACGCCTCGCCCGGTACACCCACTACGTGAGCTTCGCGCAGCAGCCGCGAGGTCAGTTTGGTGGTGTCGATGCCGGCGCGCGCGGTGACCTCGCTGACATCGGGGAAGGTATAGAACGCTCCCTCGGGAAGGTTGACCTTTACGCCGGGGATGCTGCGCAGCCCGGCAACCATGCGGTCGCGAAGCCGAATGTATTCGACGCGCATCTCCTCGACGCACTCTTGCGGCGCGGTCAGAGCAACCAGGCCGGCCTTCTGCACAATCGAGGTCGGATTCGAGGTGGACTGGCTCTGCAGTTTCTGCAATTGCCCGATCACAGCCTTGGGAGCCAGAGCATATCCAAGACGCCATCCCGTCATGGAATAGGTCTTGGAAAGCGAACCCATCAGCAACAGCGAATCTTTGTACTCCGTCAGCGAACCAAGCGAGAACCGGTTGCCGGTGTAGTCCAAGTACACATAGCACTCATCGGCCATCACGAAGATTCCACGCGAGGCCGCCAGCTTGACGATGGCGGTCAGGTCCTCGGGAGCGATCACCACGCCCGAGGGATTGTTCGGCGAGTTGAGCAGGATGATGCGGGTGCGCGGAGTAATGGCCTTCTCAATCATCGCGGCAGTCAGGCGGAAACCTTCCTCGGCGTGGGTCGCAACAAAGTTGCACTTGCCTCCGCAAAACTCCACCATGTCCTTGAACGAGACCCAGTACGGTACCGGAATGATGACTTCGTCGCCATGATCGATCAGCACCTGGAAGGTGTTGAACAGCGCATTCTTGCCGCCGGTGCTGACAATCGTTTCTTCGAAGGAATAGTTGGAGCCAAAGTCCTGCTTGTGGCGCATCGCTACGGCCACACGCAGTTCCTTGATTCCGGCAACCGGCGTGTACTTGGTGAAGTTTTTCTGAATGGCATCAATGCCGGCCTGTTTGATGTGCTCAGGCGTAGTGAAGTGCGGCTCTCCAGCGCCGAAGTCCACCAAGTCCACGCCTTCTGAGCGCATAGTGGTTGCTTCGCTGTTGATGGCCATGGTGGCCGAAATCTCAATGCGGCCGATGCGTGCCGTGAATGCGGTAGCTCCTGCGGTTGATGACACTGGAATTCCTTTCCGGTTGCGATGTATGTTGCGCCCCAAACTGCCGTCCGGGGCGCGAAGGTTACTTGGAATCTTGCCGGACAACCCTGAGACGAGCGCGGAGTTTGCTCTCCACCGAGGCTGGAATCAGGTCTACTAGCGCACCGCCCAAGGAGGCAATCTCGCGTACCAGCCGCGAGCTCAGATAGGAATAGGCCTCGGCGGGCATCATGAAAACCGTCTCCAGACTGGCATCGAGTTTGCGGTTCATCCAAGCCATCTGGAGTTCATACTCGTAGTCGCTGACGGCGCGAATGCCACGGAGCACTGCCTGAGCCCCGCAAAGTCGCGCATAGTCCACCAGCAGCCCCTCAAAGGATTCGACCCGAACATTCTTCCATTGGCTGGTACACTCACGCAGCATTTCCAGCCGCTCATCCACGGTAAACAACGGAGATTTCTCCGAATTCCGCAGTATCCCCACGACCAGTTCGTCAAATATCTTTGCGCCCCGCTGAATCAGATCGAGGTGCCCGTTGGTGGGCGGATCGAAGGTTCCGGGATAAATCGCAATGACTCGCTTCAATGTTCCTCACCGATGGCGCATTATCTGCATTTTATGCTCCGCGGGAGAGTCGAATCAACTCGCCGCACGGCTTTTGTCGCCACCGGCGCGCGCGAATACGCCAGGAAGCTACTAGGAATGCAGATCCAAACGGGAAATCGCCGTGGCGCGGCGGCGCATCTGAAGAGAGCAGACCTTGGAATTGCGCTATGGCTGCGAATCTAAGCCCGTAGCTCTACAATGGAGCGATTCTATGGCGAACCACTCCACTGGCCTTCTCGACAAAAACACGCTGCGGATTCTGTTCACGGTCCTGGCAATCGCGGCGCTGCTCGCCTTCGTTTGGCTGGCCCGCAAGCCGCTGCTCGCGTTCCTGTTTGCCATGCTCTTCGCCTACCTGCTGGAGCCACTGATTGTGCTCCTTCAGAAATGGGCACATTGCAGCCGGGTAATCGCCATCGCCCTGACTTACATTGCCATATTCGCGGCCCTGTTCACCGTGGGAGCGGTGGTCGGCCCGCATCTGGTAGAGGAAGGGCAGCACCTCTCCGCGGCCGCGCCCGAGCTTTACAACAAGGTGGCGAGTGGAAGCATTGCTTTTCAGGTGGGAAAGGCGCGTGGGTGGAGCGAGTCAACCCAGGCGAGTTTGCAGCAGTTTATCGTGGGACACCGTGGCCAGGTTCTTTCCGCTATCAGCGCACAAAGCTCGAAAGTCACGGAGATCGCGGGAAATGCACTCTGGCTGATATTAATTCCGATTCTTGCGATCTTCTTCCTGAAAGAAAAGAGCCGCTTTGCGCGCAGTATCGAAGGCCTGTTGGACAATCAACGTGACCGCCAGCTCTTGGGCGATATCATGAACGACCTCGACGAGATGCTGTCGCATTTTGTGCGCGCACAGTTGTACGTAGCGGCAATCTCCGGCGCGGTGTACATCGCCGTGCTCTCGCTGATGCGCGTACCTTACTCGCTGGCGCTGGGAACGCTGGGTGGTCTATTGGAATTCGTTCCCTTTGTCGGCCCCCTGGTGGCCGGCGCTCTGATTCTGGCTGTGAGCTTCGGACTAAATTACGGGCACCTGGTGATGGTGTTGCTGTTTCTGTTGATATGGCGCGGCCTGGAGGATTACGTCATCTCTCCGCGTGTCCTCGGGGGACGGGTTGAAATGCATCCGTTAGTTGCCATCTTCGGGGTATTGGCAGGCGGCGAAATCGCTGGCGTGGCCGGCATCTACTTCGCCGTTCCCGTGATGGCAGCCGCACGCATTCTATGGATTCGCTGGCGGCACCATCGCGCTGAGAACAGCTTGCAGCAACCGGACGCCACGCAGGAAACTGCCCGGCAGCTCTGACCCGGTAACTTTATTGATTCCAGTTTCCGGAATTGTTCCCTTCATGCATTCTTTATTTGGTATTCATTCGTCTGCAACTACTTTCCTTTAGGCTCGAATTCGTTAACGAAGAGAGAGAATTCTGCCGAAGGAACGGTTATGGATCTGATCCTGGAAGTTCGTACGGGCCGCGAGCGGGTAACCATGGACTGCCATGGGAAGTTGATTGCCGGCAAGGAAGCCGAGGCTTTCCGCCGTAGCGCCCTGTTGATGATGGGCGGTTTTGACAAGCTGACAATTAATCTGGCGGGTGTTCGTACCGTGGACTGCGGGGGCCTGGGCAGTTTGGCTTCAGTGCTGGAGCTCGCCAAGGACAAGGGCAAGCAGGTGCGGATTACTCACGCTAGTCCCTTGATCGTAGAGATGCTTCATGTCGCCGGGCTGGCGCAATTCCTGGAGTTGAGCAGCAATTCGGGACCGCAACTTGTGCCCTCTAGCCGCGAAGCGGTCGCCTGAACAAAGGCAAATACAACGGAGTCTATTTCCGCAGCTCGACCAGCGGGAAATTCAAGAGGGGCGGGATTTTCCGCCCCTCTTGAATTGCATCGCATCCGGAGTTCTACTTCTTGGGCACGGCGGCCTTGGCTGCGGCCACTTCCTTGGGCGAGACCGGCTGCGGATCAGGAGGTGCTTCGGCGGCGGCTTTGTCCAACCCCAGCGTTTTGCGAACCGCAAGCTCGATCCTGGCAGAGACGTCCTTATTCTCTTTCAGGAAGTTCTTCGTATTCTCGCGGCCCTGGCCGATGCGCTCACCATCGAAGCTGTACCAGGCACCGGACTTTTCGACAATGTTGCGCTCTACCGCAACGTCGAGCATGTCGCCTTCGCGTGATATGCCTTCGCCGTACATAATGTCGAACTCGGCCTCGCGGAAAGGAGCCGCGGTCTTGTTCTTGACGATCTTGACCTTAGTGCGCGAACCCACCACCTGGTCGCCATCCTTGATCGCGGCTATGCGGCGGATATCTATCCGAACCGACGAGTAGAACTTGAGAGCGCGTCCGCCGGTAGTGGTCTCGGGATTGCCAAACATGACCCCGATCTTTTCGCGTATCTGGTTGATGAAGATCAAGCAGGTGCGTGACTTGCTGACCGTACCGGTGAGCTTGCGCAGAGCTTGCGACATCAGCCGCGCCTGCAGTCCCATATGGCTGTCGCCCATCTCGCCGTCGAGCTCGGCTTTGGGGACCAGCGCCGCCACAGAGTCCAATACCAGCACATCGATGGCTCCCGAGCGCACCAGGGCTTCGGTAATCTCCAGCGCCTGCTCGCCGTAATCAGGCTGCGAAACCAGCAGGTTGTCTACGTCCACCCCGAGCCGCTTGGCATAGGCGGGGTCGAGGGCGTGCTCGGCATCCACAAAAGCGGCCATGCCGCCGGCCTTTTGGGCCTCGGCAATGATCTGCAAGCAGATGGTGGTTTTGCCGGAGGATTCCGGACCGAACACTTCAATCACGCGGCCGCGTGGAACTCCGCCCACGCCCAATGCGGCGTCAAAGGAAATGCTACCCGTGGGAATCACCGCGATGGGAACGATGGGACCCTTGCTTCCCAGCCGCATGATGGAGCCCTTGCCAAACTGCTTTTCAATCTGAGAGAGCGCAAGATCAATTGCGCGGGACCGGTCTTCGGCCATGAAGCACTCCTTGCCTGCCGCCTATTGGCGTGCGGGGCTGCATTAATTTTCAGAGGCGGGAAACGCTCCGCTCCGCCACCGCCGGAACCGAAAAAAAGTACGGCTCACGTATGGTTTCACAAGCAGGATGACGGCTGCCGAGAGGATAGCACGGACAGGCGCCTAGGGGAATGAAAGGAGAAACACAATGCATTTTCCGTTCTTCCCTCCTGCGCGAGTTTACCTTTGCAGCAGGTCCACTCGCTGCCGGATGTCTGTGACCCGGAAGTACTTGGCTAGCGCCGGATAGCGCTCCGCGACGCGCTCGTACATTTGGTACGCAACATTGCGGTAGCTCCAGTGGCCGCCCACCCCGGTGCGCAACTCGCTGATGTAGACGACCTCGGCAAAATCCATCTTGAACAAAGTGCGTTTGCGGTAAGCCAGCGGAAGCAGGTAGTGCGCCGGCTGGCAGGCTTCCCCGCGTGCCAGCAGTGCGGAGGTGAGTTGCCGTCCGGCGTCGCCCGCGCGCTGCATGGCCCGGGCATAGAGTTCACCGTAGCCTGCGTCCTGAATTTCGCGCGGAGTCTCAAAGCCGTGGGCAAAACCGTACTCCTGGTGAATCTGCACGCAACGGCGATGGCGGTGGAGATCGCGGTACGCGCCAATGTCCATCAGGATATCGAAACGAAAACTCTGGCCGGCGCAAAACGCGCGCCGCAGTTCGTCGTGCGGGCCGCGATGGCGCATGCCGAGGTCGATGATCTCCTCGCGACGCGCGGCACTCAGCCCGAGCACCGCCTCGCGTAGCTGCCGGTAGGGATGGCGCGAATGTTCGTACAGCAGCGTCGTCGCCAACTCAACCTCGAACGGCTCTTGATCGAGCAGATCGACTTCGGGCACGGGAGAGATGCTTTGCCCGCTCATCAACTCGGCTTCCGCCTGCGCCAACAGTTTCTTTGTGGCCAGCTCGTACGCACTGGCTTCGGCGTACTTCACCAGCGTGGGAGAGACTCTGGTCTCGCGCAATAATTCGGCGCGGGCTCGCTCCCCCAACTCTGCATCCTTTTCGGCAATGGCCTCCACCAGGGAGCGGCGCTTTGCGTCGTTCACGTCCCAGGCTGCTCCACGCGCAGCCTGCTTCATTCGCTCGCCCAGCCGACGCACCTCTTCGTACTCGCTGCCAAGCAGACGCGAGATTTGCGTCTCCAGGGTGCGTGCATTCACTATCTGCCCCAGCGAGGTATTCGTCGCCAGAGGCAGGAGGTAGCGGGAAATATCGAAGGCGCGCGCGCGCAAAGTGCGCTCGTAGGCTTCCTGCGTCATTTGTGCAGGTTTGGGAGTCTTGCCCACCAGGTGCTGGAAGGTGAGTTCGCTGAATTTGCGGTACTCGGAAAATAGAAACTCAATGGCTTCTTCGTACAGGAGCCGGTCTGCCGGGTTGCTGAATCCGGGTACGTAGTGTCCGCTCTTGTTGAAATCCTGGTACCGGGTGGAGCGCTCCTGCCCGTCCCAGCGGGTTTCATCCACCACCAGCGTGGCTGCCAGCAGTGAGAGCCGTTCAATCGCCATGGCGACGTGCGCCAGATCAGCAATCGAGCGGTGCCCATACTGGAAATAGAAGGTGCTTAGGAACTTTTCCGCCCGCTGCTCGTTCAACTCAGCCAGAGACTCTCGAAGCGAGAGCGACGAACGGGAGTACTTGGCGAGGGCGTAGGCCTGAACCTCCGGGTCCGCGCCATGGATGCAATACACCTGGGTCTCAGCGGAAACCGGCTCGGAGTTGGGAGAAGTGGTTGAGGCAGGAGCAGTCATGCGCTTGATTCTAGCTTGCGGGATTGCCAACTCACAAACTGCGATTTGCTTCCTTCACCGCAGTGCGGCTTTGCTGATCCGGCCGCATCCAGCTAACATTACGCTGATTCAAGTTAGTACCCCGGACGGAAATCGTCGGCAAACAAAAGAACCAGCGATGCAGATGGATTTCGTGTGTCGTGGAACAGAATTGGAATACGCTTTGCTGAGGCGGACAAGGTGGAGTCAGAGGTTCAGACCCAATTCGTGACGGCCGATAGCTTGCTCTACTCCGTAGAGCATCGGCCTTGGCTGCCTCCAGATGCCCATTGGCTATTCTCGCAGAGCTGGAACGATGCACTGTTCGCTCATTTTCCCATCGACCCGCTCACCTTGCGGCGACTGGTGCCGGAGGCTCTCACCCTCGATCTTTATGACGGCGTCGCCTGGCTCACCATCTCGCCCTTCTGCATCAGCCATCTGCGTCCCAGCGGCGTACCGCCTCTGCCCGGTTTGTCCTCCTTTCCGCAAGTTAACCTCCGTACCTATGTAACCATGCAAGGCAAACCGGGACTCTTTTATTTCAG
Organism: uncultured Acidobacteriaceae bacterium; assembly: GCA_964559875.1. Lineage (GTDB taxonomy): Bacteria > Acidobacteriota > Terriglobia > Terriglobales > Acidobacteriaceae > TOLSYN. The sequence continues at coordinate 12,317 of CAZLJQ010000056.1, read as the reverse complement.
CGCAGATGTGGCGAATCTATCAGCAGTATGGTTTGCGCGAATCTTTTTCCGGATGCAGTATTGGCAGTCAAAAATTCAGATCAGCGGCGCTACGATTCGGGCTCACAATCCGGCGGAACGCACGATTCGCGTCCGCTGCTCTCGCCTGCACGGCCCCGCCGCACTCGACGGCCCTGTGAAATTCGACGCAGCGTACTCTCCCGAGGGAAAGATTGAACGGGCGCGCCGGGGCAGTCTGGATGAATTCCTCACAGAGCGCTATTGCGTATATTCGTGGAATCGCCGGAAGTTCTATCGAACCGAAGTACATCATCAACCGTGGCCACTACAGCGGGCCAGCGTTGAGATCCGCGCCAACACCATAGCGGAGCCCCTGGGTCTGGCTTTACCAATCGAGCCCGCTCTCTGCCACTTCTCTCGTTCTCTCAAGATGCTGATCTGGGCTCCGGAGAGCATTCCATACTGCCGCTGAATCAGACGTGATCCCCCCCGGTTCCCGATGGAAACAGCAGGTAGGACGCCGAAACCGACAGGAGAATCATCCAGGCCAGAGTAGCCCGCTCGGCTTGATTCTCAATATGCAGCGTATGCGGGGAAAACAGCAGCCATGTAAAAATTATCGCGGCCAGTATTGATCCAACCACGCTGACCATCGCTCCGAAGCGGCTGGCCAGCAGCACCAGCAGCGCCGCAAACAGAAATGGGGCTTCCAGTTTCCATGGAGTTTTAGAGAAAACCAAGGCAACGGCGATCGCGCAGAGAGCGCTAACACCAATTCCTATCGTGGATTGCAGGGTATGCATCATCTTCGTTTTCATGAGTTTTACAGGCAAGGAAATCAAAACAAAAATTAATTAAAATCGTTCCTAAGATCGCACGAATCGAGAGTTGGTTGTTGAAAAATCGAGAGCAGGCAACCAGTATTGCGTGCTGGCGTTCCCTTTCAGTGCTTTCATGCTTGTGGCCTGTGCGTTGCAAAAACAGCTGCAGCCTTGGATTTTGCTCGCTGAACGAGCCCTTTGTGCCGCAGAATGATCTTACTCGCCGCGCCTTGGCGCAGGGACCGTATCACGGACAACCGCAAGATGCCTCATGGAACCGACTCACTTCTGCTTCAGCTATTTACCATCTTCGTATGGGCGAAGGTGTTTGGTGAATTGTTCGAGCGGTTGCATCTGCCCGCGGTTTTGGGCGAAATCCTGGCAGGCGTGGTACTTGGACCCTACGCCACCCGCTTTATTTTGCCCGGCGATACCATCTATTCCGTTGCTGAAGTTGGTGCCGTATTCCTACTTTTCACGGTTGGACTGGAAACTTCGCCCAGCGATCTGATCCGCGTAGGCCGATTAAGCTTGCGCGTTGCCGTCGCTGGGATCATTGTGCCGTTCGGCCTTGGTTTTCTCTTCCTTCGTCTGTATCACGAGCCATCCCATGAGGCGATCTTCGTTGCTGCCGCCATGGTCGCCACCAGCGTCGGCATTACCGCGCGAGTCTTGCGTGACCTGAATGTGCACAAATCACGTGCGGCGCAAATCATTCTGGGAGCCGCGGTCTTCGATGACATACTCGGGATGTTGCTGCTGGGCATTGTGGTCAGCACCGTCAGCACGGGAGGCGTCCAGTGGCTTCATCTTAGTCTGGTCGCCGTCGAAGCACTGGCGTTTGCCCTGTTCATGATCTATGTCGCGCCGCGGGTCGTAGATCGCCTTGAGCCGGGCATTCAGCAAATGCAAACGCAGGATGCTCCGCTGGTGCTGGCCTTGGCGCTTTGCCTGGGTCTCTCGGTCGCCGCTACTCAAATCGGAATGGCAGCAATCATCGGAGCGTTTTTCGCCGGATTGGCGTTTGCGGATTTCTCGCCGCGCTGGAACCTGGAGCCGCGCGCGCAAGCGATCAATCAGTTTTTAGCTCCTTACTTTTTTTTCACCATGGGATCACGGCTGGATCTCTCGGTGTTCTCCCGTTCTGTCGTCATGCTGGCCGCCGTACTCTCCCTGATCGCTGTATTCTCCAAGATCGTCGGTTGCGGTCTGCCTATGTATCGCGAGGGCTGGCGCAGCATGTTGCAGGTAGGCGTGGGAATGACCCCGCGCGGCGAAGTTGCGCTGATCGTTGCCTTAATCGGCCTGCAGATGAACATGATCTCGCAGCGCGCCTATGCGCTTGTGATCATCATGACGGCCATTACCACCGTGCTGCCACCTCCGTTTCTCAAAATGCTCTTTGCGCCTCATGGCGGGGATACGGACGGCGCGGCGCCGGGCGGCGAAGATTCCGCCGAGGTTACCCCAGCAGGCCGCATGGCGCGGTCAGCTATAATCCGCTAAGTTTCAATTTGCAATCGAGGTGATCTATGGAGTCCTTGCAGGGACACGTGGCGCTCGTCACCGGAGCGTCACAAGGAATCGGCCGCGCTTGTGCTCTGACGTTGGCCAAGGCCGGTGCAACCGTGGCACTGGCCGCGCGTAATGAAGTGAAGCTGAAAGAAGTGGTGGCACAGATCGAAGGCGAAGGAGGCAAAGCCGCCGCCTTCCCTCTTGACGTCGCTTCCGAGGATGCCATCAAGTCCACGGTGAAGGCGATCTCCGCCCAACTCGGCAAGATCGACATTCTGGTCAACAATGCCGGAATTACCCGCGACACCCTGCTGCTGCGCATGAAGCGCGCCGATTGGGATGAGGTTCTGGCCACGAATCTGAGCGCACCCTTTTTGCTGACCCAGGCCGTGCTGAGCGGTATGTTGAAGCAACGCTGGGGACGCATTATCAACATCACTTCCATCGTTGGTGAGATGGGCGCGCCGGGGCAAGCCAACTATTGCTCTTCCAAGGCTGGATTGATTGGCCTCACGCTCTCCGTGGCGCGAGAGGTGGCTTCCCGCAACATCACGGTGAATGCCGTTGCTCCTGGCTACATCGCCACCAGCATGACTGAGGTGCTCACCGAGGATCAGAAGCAGGCTATTACGGCACAGATTCCGCTCGGACGCCAAGGCACCGATTGCGACGTCGCCAACGCAGTGCTGTTTCTGGCCAGCAATGAGGCAGGCTACATCACCGGCCACGTGCTTGACGTGAATGGCGGCATGTTGATGCGCTGACCTCGGCTTCGCAGCCGGAGCGGCGCCTATCGCCGCGTACCCGGCTGCGAAGCTCTGTTGGCCCCATATGACTCTCGGTTGAAGGTAATTCCAAGCACGTTCTGAGAATCGAGTGCCGTTGTGCTGACCTACTACATCACGGATCGAACGCAGTTTGCCGGAAGCGAAGCGGAACGCCTGGCTCATCTGCTCCGGACAATTCGTCAGGCTGCGGCCGCGGGCGTGGACTTCATTCAACTCCGGGAGAAAGACCTCTGCATCCGGGAGCTTGAGTCGCTCGCCCGTGAGGCGCTGCAGGCGATCCGCGCCGAGGGAACGTCGCGGTTGCTCATCAACCATCGCACCGATGTTGCCTTGGCCGTGGGCGCTGACGGAGTGCAGCTGACAGGTACCGATCTCGCCGCTTCCGAGGCACGCGCAATGGCTGCTGGCCGTCACTCCAGCGGACAACTCGGGAGCCAGTTCATGGTTGCGGCTTCCTGCCACTCCGTCCAGCAGGTGCGTTTGGCCGAGGCGCATGGCGCCGATTTTGCAGTGCTGGCACCGGTTTTCGAAAAAGTGAATGTAGTGAGTACCGGGATTGGATTGGAGGAGCTGCGCCGCTCAGCCCGGAAAGATCAAAGCCCCGATCTTCGTGTGGAGGCCGGCGACACTCGCCGCAGTATTCCCGTCTTTGCCTTGGGAGGAGTCGACCTGGAGCGCGCCCCGCTGTGCGCCGCCGCCGGGGCTACGGGCGTCGCAGGGATTCGGATATTCCAGCAATCTCCCGATCTCTCCGCACTCGTCCGCACATTGCACTCGTTCTAGTTCAGGCGTCAGCCTCGCGCCAGCGGTTGGCAGCGCAGCGTTACCAAAAGCTGTGCCTTCTCTATCTCCCGGCTGGCGTCAGCCACCGCGTTATCATTCCCAACAACGAGAGCAGCAAGGCCCCCCAAAAAGCTGGCACAAATCCATGAACAATGAATCCGCGTACGAAGTGCGATGCAAACAACAGCATCAACGCATTGATGACCAGTAGAAACACTCCCAAGCTCAACAATGTGAGCGGAAACGTTACGATCTTGAGGAAAAAGCCCAAGGTCGCGTTCACCAATCCGATCACAAGCGCGGCAATCAGCGCGGAGCGCAGGCCATTTACCTCAAAGCCAGGTACCACGTGCGACACCACCAGCAGCAAAACTGCACTAACAACCCATCTCACGATCAAGTGGATCATGGCTTCTCAGATGCCTTTCTGGTTTCGGGGGTTTTCAATCCGGCTCCCCGGTATCCGGCCGCGGAGCAGCGCAGCTCATCAATACACGGGCCCAAGCGAAGCCTTCTCGATATCGAGGGCCAGCAAATATTCCTTGAACGCCGGGCCTAAGTCTTCATGCTGTAGCGCATATTCCACGGTCGCCTTCAAGAAGCCCAGCTTATCTCCTGCATCGTGCCGCTTGCCTTCGAAGACAAAACCGTAAATCTTTTCGTGCGCCAGCAGTTTCTTCAATGCGTCGGTCAGTTGCAGTTCCCCGCCCGCCCCTGGTTTGAGGGTCTCGATCATCTCGAAGATGCGCGGCGTAAGCACGTAGCGGCCAATGATGGCGAGATTCGAGGGAGCTTCTTCGAATTTCGGCTTCTCGACCATGTTCGTGATCTCATAGAGACAGCCGTTAAATCCCGGTACCACCTTGGCGTCCAGCACGCCGTAGGCGGAGATTGCCTTGCCTTCCACAATCTGGGTGGCAATCACCGAAGCATGCTTCTCGTCGAACACATCGATCAACTGCTTCAGGCACGGATTCTCCGGCGAATCGACGAGATCGTCGGGCAGGATCACCCCGAACGGCTCATCGCCGACCAATCTTTTTGCCATCAACACCGCGTGTCCAAGTCCGAGTGGCTCCTTCTGCCGGCACGTGCTGACGTGAGCCATGCGCGCGACCTGTTGTGCGGTTTCCAGCAGCTTAGATTTGTTGCGCTCGGCGAGCGAGTGTTCGAGTTCAAAGCTGATGTCGAAATGGTCTTCCATCAGGGCTTTGCCGCGGCCGGTCACAATGATGATCTCGTCGCATCCGGAGGCAATCGCCTCTTCCACGCCGTACTGAATGATCGGCTTGTCAACGACCGTCAACATCTCTTTCGGCATGACCTTGGTTGCCGGCAGAAACCGCGTGCCCATGCCCGCGGCCGGGAATACAGCTTTGCGAATTTTCATGCTCATTGTTTTTACTCGATGCATTCAGGGGTGCAAGCAATCATCGCTGGCCCACCGGCATCCAACGCCGGCACATATTGGTTTACAACGTCGGGGAGTCATCCTGCAACAATGCTCGGCGTATTACCTTCACCGGGGCCACTCCCTGCTGCATGAAGAGGTCGTGAAAAAACTTCGGCTCGGGTGATCCCTTTTGCCGCTTCGTCCAGTCCGCGCGCAGTTTCTGAATCTGCAACTTGCCGAGCGTGTACATCAGGTAAGTGGGGTCGCCGGTTCCACGCATCACCTCGCGCTCCGCGTTCGACTTCTTCTGATAGCCTTCTTTCTCGAAGAATTCATTCGCCTCTTCCACGGTCATCGCGCCGGTGTGCATGCGGATGGCTACCACAAAGCGGGCGTTGCGCAGCAGAGCGTCCTGCAACTGGCCCAGACGCAACTTGAGGTACGCGACGTCTCGTATCTCGGGTATACCCGGAGTGCGCCCGTAGCCTTCGTCGATCATCATCTGCTCGGTATAGTGCGCCCATCCCTCCACATTCGTCCCGGCAAAATGGCCGCCAATATTGCTCAAGTCCAAGCTCAGAAACTTACGTATCCGCGAAGGCACGCTCTCGTTCCACAGATACTGCTCATAGTGGCCTGGAATCACCTCGTGAATCGCCGTGCTGGTGACGACACCCCAGTTGTAATCAGCCATGTACTCTTCCACCTGCGCCGGTGTCCATTCCGGCTCGGGCAGAGTCACGTTGAAGTACGCTTCGGTCGCCTTCGTTTCAAATGGTCCTGGAGCATCCATTGAGGCAAACGTGGTCGCCCGCATGAACGCAGGCGTCTCCTGCAAAATCGGGAGATTGCGCGAAGGTGTGGTGACGATCGCATGTGTGTCAGTGAATTCGCGAATGGTGCCCAGTTTGTCGCGGAAGGCCTGCAGCAACTCGTCCGGCTGGGGATGCTCCTTCTCAATCGCCTCGAATACCTGCTCCGGCGTTTTCGAGGGATCGATTAGCTTTGCCACTCTTTGAAATTCCCGCTGATTGCGATGCAGATTCTCCATTCCCACCTGCAGCAGGCGGTCCAGCGGAACATCCACCATCTCCTCATACTCAAGTTTCTTCCGCAGATTCTTCGCACCCAGCCGGAAGTCACCGTTGGAACGCGGCAGCAGATCGGTCCGCAGCCAAACCTCATATTCGCCCAATGCGGCAACCACGCCCGCGTTGGACTGCGCAAACTCCGCTTGCAACTTGGCATCCTTCACATCGCGGAACGTCGCTGGCACATCTTTACGAAAGAAATCAATGATGCCTGGTAACTGCTCCAGTGCTATTTCGGTAAATATGCGCGGAGGATTTTCGAGGTTTGTGCGTGCCTGCCGCAGCAATGCGGGCATCTGCTGTTCGCGTGCCGTCAGCGCAGCAAGCCTCACTTCCGGCGGAGCAAAGTTGCGCCCCATCAGCAGAAAGGTGGAATCGCTCAACACCGACGAATAGTAATCCGGATTCTGGCGCCACACTCGTTGTGTCTGCAGCTCAAAAATGCGCGAGTGCACAAAACTCAACAGCATCTCACGATCATCCAGCGCCCAGCGTGACCAGCCATTGGTATGCAGCGCATTGAGGCGCTTCACGTACCTTTTGTAGATCGCAACCTGCTTCGCAACGCGTCCCGCGTCGTAGCTCTCCATGCGCGCGTCGTACTGGTGAAAGCCCGCGCGTGTGCCAGCGCTTGGCTGAAAGTCAAAGAAGCTCTGCATGAACTCATCGTTCAGCTTATTCAGATCCTTTGGATACGGCGGCGAAATCGGCTCCGCCAAGCTCATTGCCGCAAATGCTACCACGGCGAGCAGAATTGCAATGCTCCACTTCATCTTCAATCCTCAATGCATTACATGCGTGCGGGCTCTGCCTCAAAGCCTTCCAGCAGTTTACGCAGTCCATTCAATACCTCGTCGGGCCGCGACGCCTTCAACGAAAATTTCAGAATTCCCTGGGGAGTAAAAACCACTCCCTTGTGTCTGGCCACCAGTTGCATGATTTTCTGTGGGTCGGCCTCGGCCGTTTGGGTGAACTTCACGCTCACCTGGTCACGCTTGCGCTCGATGCTGGCAACGCCCAGGCGTTGGCACTCCAATCGCAAATGTGCATATTGCAGCAGGTGCAGCACGGCCGCAGGTGGCTCGCCATAGCGGTCGCGCAACTCGCTGGCCACGTCGCTCAGTTGCTTTTCATCCTCTACGGCCGCCGTGCGCTTGTAGATGCGCAGGCGCTGATTTTCCTCGGGAATGTAGTCGTTTGGAATGCGGATGTTCAAGCCTAGGTTCAGAGCCGTATCCAGCGCCTCCTGCACATGCTCGCCTTTCAACTCGCGAATCATCTGCTCCAGCATGGTGGTATACATCTCAAATCCAACGGCCTCGATGTGTCCGCTCTGTTGCCCTCCCAGCAGGTTTCCAGCGCCGCGCAACTCCAGATCGAGAGCGGCGATCTTGAATCCCGCGCCCAGATCGCTGAACTCCTTCAGCGCTGCCAGTCTGCGCCGGGCCAAGTCATTCAGTTCACGATCCGGAGGCACCAGCAGATATGCGTAGGAGCGACGGTTCGAGCGGCCCACCCGCCCACGCAGCTGGTAGAGTTCGCTCAAGCCATGCCGGTCCGCGCGATTGATGATGATGGTGTTGCACAGCGGAATGTCCAGTCCATTTTCGATGATCGTAGTGGCGACCAGAATGTCAGCCTCGTGCCGCATAAAGGCCAGCATGATCTTCTCCAACTCGCCTTCACCCATCTGTCCGTGCCCTACTAGGATTCGAGCTTTGGGCACCAGTTCGCGCAGCTTCGCCGAAATGTCGAAGATTGACTCGACGCGATTGTGCACAAAGTAAACCTGTCCTCCGCGCTCAAGCTCCTGCTCAATTGCGGAGCGGATCAGCTTCTCATCCCATACCGCAACCACGGTCTGGATTGCCAGCCGGTCGCGTGGCGGAGTTTCGATCACGCTCATATCGCGCAGCCCCAGCATGGACATGTGCAGCGTGCGCGGAATTGGCGTCGCCGACATCGTCAGCACATCCACTTCCTTGCGCAATTGCTTCAGCCGTTCCTTGTGCCGCACGCCAAATCGCTGCTCCTCGTCGATAATCACCAACCCGAGGTCCGGAAACTTGATGTCCTTGGAAAGCACGCGATGTGTGCCCACCAGAATATCCACCTTGCCGTTTTCCACCTGCTCCACGATCGTCTTCTGTTGCTTGGCAGTGCGGAAGCGCGAGATCATCTCGATGTTCACCGGGAAGGCAGCGAATCTGCGCTTGAAAGTCTCATAGTGCTGAAAGGCAAGCACCGTGGTGGGTGCCAGAACCGTGACCTGCTTGCTGTCATTCACGGCCTTGTATGCAGCACGCATTGCAACTTCGGTTTTGCCATAGCCCACGTCGCCGCACAGCAGTCGATCCATCGGCTGCGTCGCTTCCATGTCGCGCTTGATGTCTTCCACCGCCGCGCTCTGGTCGTCGGTCGGGTTGTACTCAAACGCATCTTCAAACTCACGCATGAACTGGCTGTCGCCGGAGTACTGGAAACCTTGCGCCGTCTTGCGTTGTGCGTAGAGTTTCAGCAGCTCGTCGGCCATGTCCTGCATGGCCTTCTTCACGCGCGCCTTGGTCTTCACCCATTGCTGCGTGCCCAGCCGGTTCAGCACCACGTGCCCGCCATCTGCGGAGCGATACTTCTGCACCAGGTCCAGCCGGGTCAGCGGGACATACAGCCGCGCCCCCTCGGCGTATTCCAAAATCATGAACTCGCTCTTGGAGCCGTCCGCCTGGGGAATCTCGCGCAATCCCTGGTACTGGCCAATGCCGTGTTCCACGTGAACCACGTAATCGCCAATCGCCAGATCGCGGAAGTCTGACAGGAATGCCGAGGTCTTCGAGCGCTGCCTAGGCTGCCGCGGCGCACCCGCTTCGGAGTCGTCAAACAGATCGTTGGCACCGAATATAACCAGCTTCGCATCCGGCAGTTCCACGCCCGCAGGGACGTAGCCGCAGACTAGCGCGGTCGCCGCACTCTCATCGTTGAAGTAGGTGGCAGCTTCGCTGATGCTGGCTGCCTTGGCTCGCGTTCCCAGCCGGTATGGCGTCTGATACTCGTTGAATAGATCTGCCAGCCGCTCCAGCTCTCCCATGGAGCCTGCGGCCAGCACCACCCTCTCGCCGGCCGAAGAGAGCTTTTTCACCTCTTCCAACAACTTTGGAATCGCACCATGAAAGCGCGGCGTTGGACGCGAACTGAACTCTACCAGCTCACCACCATCGCTCGACTCCATCCCAAGCTGCTCTACGTCCAGCCCGCAAGTCATGGCAACTCGTTCGCGCCAAACCTCTGGCGTAACGAAAAGTTCCTCCGGACGCACCAGGTTGCCTACGCCGCTGCGTTCATGCGCCTCGGCCAGCCGCCTCCACCAGCCATCGTGATCCTCGGCCAGTTTCTCCGGTTCATCGAGCACCACGGCGGCATCGGCCATCAGATCGAAAATTGTGTTCTCCGCGCCCGCCACGGGAGCAAAGAACTCCCAGCCCGGAAACACCGTCACCCCGCCCGCACGCGCTACGTCTTCCAGCGCTTCTTCGCTCCCGCTCACACGTTTTCCGCTGAGTCGCGCGTTGATAGTCGCCAGCAACTCTTCGGTCACCGGAGTCTCGGTCAAGGGCAGCAGCACAGCCTCTTCCACTCCCGCCGCCGAACGCTGCGTCACCGGGTCAAATCGCCTCATCGACTCCACTTCGTCGCCAAAGAGTTCAATGCGCACCGGCCGTTCCATCTCCGGCGAATACACATCCAGAATTCCGCCGCGCCGCGCATACTCGCCCTGCTGCTCCACCACGTCCGTCTGCCGGTAGCCCACAATGTTCAGGTGCTGCACCAGCTTTTCCGTATCCAGCCAGTCACCTTTGCGCACAATGCGCGCCAAGTCGCGGTAGTACTCGGCGTCACGCAGACGAATCGCTGTCGCCGCAAATGGCGCTATCACCAGCGCCGCAGTGCCGCTTGCAATCCGCCAGAGCGCACGCGCACGCAGCTCCTGAATTTCAGGATGGGGAGAGAGATTTTCAAAGGGAAGCACATCGCGGGCCGGAAGGTAGGCTACGGAATCCGGTGCGGCCGCGCCCGCCATCTCGCAGAGACTCTGCAGCAGCGGCAGCAACTCTTCGGCCGCGCGATTGTCGCTCACCACCAGCAGAAGCGGCCGCGCCGCAGCTCGATGCAGCAGCGCATAGTGCAGCGCCCGCGCTGTCGGCGTCAGTCCGGAAACACGGATACGCTCCGCGCCTCCCTTTAGATGGGCAGCAGCACGCTGAAAGCTGGAGGTCAACTCGGCATCCGCGAGCAGCTCGCGGACGAACGGTAGGATCATCTCCCCACCATTCTATCAGTGTGCGCCAAGCTGAGGACCCAGTCGCGCGCCTTTATGCCACAACTGGTGCACGAGCAATTCCCGCCATCCCGAACACCCGCTGATATCGCTCGATTTCTTCGCGGCTTCCCAGCACTTTCTCAAGGTTGTCGGAGAGCTTCACTGCCGGTCTGCCGTCCGCGTCGTTGAGTTTGCATACTAGGCTGAGGGGATCGAAGCCGCCATCACCTTGAGGATTGCAACCGCGGAAATCATTCGTGAGCAACGTACCCCATCCCACGCTAAAGCGAATGCGGGGTTCGGGAATCCATTTCCTCTCGTCGAGAAAGTCGCTTACGTTCGAAAAATCCGCAGGTGTAGCGCGGTTGCGGAGCCTGCCGGAAAAATAAGCGTGGAGGCCAAGAATCTGTTCCACGTCAAGCGAGTCCGAAGCGATGAACAGTTTTTCCCGCGGATCGCGCCCTTGCTGCCTGAGCCACGCAATGTATTCGTCGCCCGCCAGGAATGGATCTTTGCTGTCGGCACGCTGGCCCGTCCAGTCCGCCATCCAAGCTGGTGCATCGCGCAGAAACTGAGTCGTGCCAAAGGTATCTGGAAGAAGGATGAGCAACTCGCCCTGATAGGTCTGCTGCCATAACTCAAGCAACCGGTATTGCGATGACTTCAACTCTTCGTCGTTTCGGGCCATTGCTGCCAGTGCCATCGGCAGTTCATGCGCATTGGTGCCAATCGCTTCCAGGTCGTGTTTATAGGCCAGGTATGTATTCGAAGTACCTTTGAAGCCGCTACCAACCACGTTGCTCATGGCCTTCACTACATATTCCTGCCATAGGAAGCTGTGACGCCGCCGCGTTCCAAAGTCGCTGATCTTGAGTCCCGGCACGCCGCGCAGCCGATCCATCTTCTCCCAGAGTTTGGTTTTGGCGCGGGCATAGAGAATGTCGAGCTCGAATTCGCTCAGATGTTTCAGGCTGGCCCGGGTCCTCAACTCACTGATAGCCGACAGAGCATAAATCTCCCACATCGTCGTCTCCGTCCATAGCCCGTGAAACGAAAGTGAGAATTGCCCGTCCCGAATCGACAAGTCGTAGTCTGAAAGCCGAAAATCGCGCTCCAGCCACTCCAGAAAGGACGGCTCGAAGATGCCGCGGCGCCCATAGAAGGTATTGCCCGCGAGCCAGATCAGTTCGGATTTTTGAAAGCGCAACTGCTTCGTCTGATCGAGTTGCGCCCTGAGTTCGCCGACATCAATCAACTCGCCGAGGCGCACGTGCGTCGACCGATTTTGAAGAGAAAACGAAGCGGTGGTCTTCGGAAATCGCTTCCAGATAAACTGCAGCATCAGCAGCTTGTAGAAATCGGTATCAAGCAGTGAGCGAGTAATGGGATCGAGTTCCCAATTATGGTCATGTGCGCGTCGCGCAAAATTAGTGATCACAATAGCACCACTTTACACCTCAACCGGAATGTCTCTAAAGGCAGGGCTCTCATGCCGGAAAGCGTTTCGACTGTTAATATCAACGCTGTACGATTCGATTCTCCTATCGTTAAACCTTCCCTTAGTGGCTGAAAGGAACGAAATGCGCAAGAAAGTTTCGATTGTTGGAGCTG
>CAZLJQ010000055.1:0-26440 GCA_964559875.1 uncultured Acidobacteriaceae bacterium | reverse complement strand
CAACGGCCTTCACGCGTACCAGCACCTCAGCCGGCCCAGGCTCGGGAACCGGTTTCTCAGTCAACCTGAGTTGATGGGGTGCATCCAGAACCCAGGCTTTCATCGACTTCGGAATAGCCTGGCCGTTCGCTTCCACCGCAATCACGTCCGCAGGAGAGGATTGGCTGCCAACACGCGATAAATCCACCTTCGTTTCCATTACATACTCCCGTCCGAAAATTACGCCGCCGTCCTGCGCGCAAGGATAACAGATGCGGAATTATCTGTAATTGGAGCTGCAAATCGCTTGCGCACGTCTCTGCCAGTCTGGCGAACCTGCTCAATGATTCGGCGTTAATGTCGGCGAAGCAATGTGCCGATATACACCTCTGCGCAGAGGCACTTCTGCCAGGTCAACCCCCTGTTGACCATAACACCGGCTACCGCGCAAAACGATTTCACGGCGCTCCGATCAGGGATTAATTGAAGTGCGCGCCGACGACGCGTAAATACGCGGATAAGGATTGTTCGAATGAGCTCTATGACTGTAGGTAAGAAGTTGCTTGTGGCTTTCGGTACGCTGTTCGTTTTGATCGCCATCTTAAGCTGCGTTGTACTGGTCGGCTTCAGATCCATGAGCAATAGCTTTACCCAGGTAGTCGAGCACCGGGCGGCCGAGCAGCGCCTCGCCATCCGCGTTGAGACTGCAGTGTGGGCCATTCGTGCGTCCAACCGCGGCGCAATGATTGCCGCCTTCTTGAAGGATCCGAAGTTGGCAGCCCCTGCTAAGGAAGGGTTAAGCAAGGCCTTCGCGGACGCAAACGACGCTCTCGATCAAATGAGCGGACTCGCCGACACTGCGGAAACCAAAGCGGATATCGATGAGGCAAAAGCAACTCTAGGAAAGGTAGCCCCCGTAATCTCTGAAGTCGTTAGATTGTGGGAGGTCGGAGATTCGGAAGCGGCCTCGCGCTTGTCCGCTGAGAAATCCACTCCCTGGCTGAACCGGACCGTCGCCCTGTCAAAAAAACTGCAGGCAGAGAGCCAGAAAGCCATGCAGGATGATAAGCAGAGAGCTGCCCGCCAGACCAGATTGAACCAGTGGACCGCAATCATCGTGATTATGCTGACTTTGATGGTTGGCGCGGCTGTACTATTCGTCATCAACCAGATCACTGCAACCTTGCGGCAACTTGCAGCCGAGTTGTCGGAAGGCTCCAACCAAGTTGCGGGCGCGGCATCTCAGGTATCCGGCTCTTCGCAATCGCTGGCACAAGGCTCGTCCGAGCAGGCCGCTTCTCTTGAGGAGACGTCCGCTTCGACGGAAGAGATCAACTCGATGACGCACAAGAACGCCGAGAACTCTCAGGTTTCAGCGCAGCTCATGGCCGAAGTCGCTCAGCAAATCGGCTTGGGCAATCAGAGACTGGGCGAGATGGTCGCCTCCATGAAGGAGATCAACGAGTCGAGCGCAAAGATTTCCAAGATCATCAAGGTGATCGACGAGATTGCTTTTCAGACCAATATCCTGTCGCTCAACGCGGCTGTCGAAGCTGCGCGGGCCGGTGAAGCGGGTATGGGATTCGCGGTCGTCGCCGACGAAGTCCGCAACCTGGCGCAACGGAGCGCGCAAGCCGCTAAGGATACTACCGGCCTGATTGAGGAATCGATTGCGAAGTCCAACCAAGGCAGGCTCAAACTGGACGAAGTCACGCACGCGATTCTCGGCATCACCGAAGGTGCCGCGAAGGTAAAGATTCTGGTGGAAGAGGTGCACGTCGGCAGCCAGGAGCAGGCGCGCGGTCTGGATCAGATCGTCAAGGCAATTACCCAGATGGAGCATGTCACGCAAAAAACAGCGGCAAGCGCCGAGGAAAGCGCCTCTGCCGGCCAAGAACTGAGCGCCCAGTCGGAGTGCCTGCGCGGCCTTGTAAGGCGCCTTGCCTCACTGGTCGGCGGCATTGGCGAACTTCAAGATTCGTCGCCCAACCCTCCATCCGCCACGGGCACAAGCGTAGCCAGAAATATCGTTAGGCACCGGGCAGCCGCCCCCAACTGGCTCACCGTGGATAATCAGCCGGGGAGGCCAGCTTTGGCGACAGCCGGAAGTGGACCTAACCATTCGGCGTTTCCACCAGAGCAAGACTTCAAGGACTTCTAAGCATTGGAGGGTGAAGAGTTATGCGCCGGCCGCTTCGCGATTCGCGACCGCTCCGCTAGAATCAGCTCTACGCCATGCATCATGACGAGGTTCTCGGTTTTCTGCGCTACCTGCTTGCCCCCGGGGAAGAGCTTACGCTCACTTGGGCTGGACGCTGGGAGCTCGCATTCTGGGCTCTTGTCCTGCTGATCACAGCGCTTCTGTTGCTGCTTCGTCCCAGATGGATTGTTCTCGCGGAGGACTTTTTCCGCCGCATCAGCCAGCACCACACCGCTTGCGTCTGGTCTATCGGCGGAGCGGTCTTCGCAATCCGCACGCTGCTCCTGCCTTGGATTCCCGTTCCGGTTCCCGTCGTTCTGGACGAATTCAGCTATCTGCTCGGGGCTGATACCTTTGCCTCCGGACGTCTTACCAATCCTCCACACCCGATGTGGATTCACTTTGAAACGTTTAATGTCAACATGCACCCCACCTATCAATCCATGTATCCCCCGGCGCAGAGCCTGGTGCTGGCCTTGGGCCAGAAGCTTACGGGGGAGCCGTGGGTCGGCGTGCTGCTGAGCGTAGCCGTGATGTGCGCCGTTTTCTACTGGATGTTGCAGGGGTGGATGCCACCGCAGTGGGCGCTTCTGGGAGGCATCTACGCCGTCGTCCGCTACGGGATTTTTTCATACTGGATCAATTCCTACTGGGGCGGAGCCGTGGCGGCGATTGGTGGTGCATTACTGCTCGGCTCACTGCCGCGATTGCGCCGCAAGCTCACCTGGCAGCAAAGCATCGTCTTTGTCATCGGCTTGGTAATCCTGGCCAACAGCCGCCCCTTTGAGGGACTGTTGTTCGCAACGCCACCGCTTCTTGCGCTCCTCTGGCTCGTTTTTCGTTCATCCCTTCCGCGGCGTCAACTGCTCGCGCAAATTGTGATGCCTTGCCTGCTGCTGCTCGGCCTGGCAGCCGCCTGGATGCTCTATTACAACTGGCGCAGCACCGGTAGTCCGCTCCAGATGCCTTACGTTCTCAACCAGGCCACTTACCACGTGAGCAAGCCGTTCCTCTTTCAAAAACCCTACCCGATCCCCCACTATCACAATCCGCAAATGCGAACCTTCTACATGTTTCATGAGTATCCGGATCTGCTGATGTCGCGCTCCCTGTGGGGACTCCAAATACTGATGGAGCGGAAGTTCTTCTGCTATTACGTATTCTTTGCTTGGCCGCTTTTGTTGCTCTTCGTTCCCGGACTCATAGTGGCTGCACGCACTCCAGGGTTGCGAGTGGTTTTCTTCGCCATCCTCCTTTTGTTCGCGGGCCTCACCATTCAACTCTGGCCTGCCCACGGACACTATGCCGCTCCCGGCGCCGGAGCCTTACTGCTGATCCAGTTGCATGCCCTCCGCTGGCTTCGCAATGCTCGCAAAGCAACCTGGCTGCCCTGGTTCACTCGCTCCATCGTGTTCGCTCTCTTTCTGTGGATGCTGGTTCCAATCAGCGAACGGCTTTGGAATCCATTTGCGTTTGATAACCTTGGCACCTTCGAACTGCCGAAAGAGATGGACCGCGCAAGGCTGCAGGCCCAGCTCAGCCGCTTGCCCGGCCAGCACCTCATTCTGGTCCACTACAGTGCTCGCGACGTACCAAGCAAGGAGTGGGTGTACAACCAGGCAGACATCGATCACTCGAAGATCGTCTGGGCCCGCGACATGGGCCCTTTGGCCAACCACGAGCTCCTGCACTATTACGCCGGCCGCCACATCTGGTATGTGGATCGCAGCAAGGGTGCGCTCCTCATGCCTTACGACACTGCTCTTTCGCTGGAGCATCCGGCAAACTCGCTCTCGCCGTCCCCAAGATAATTATGCAGGAATCGTGAAGAACATTATCTGTGCTCGGGGTTCAATGTATTGAGCTCGGAAATCGAAATGCCCCGGCACCGGTTTTGCAAACCAGCTGCGGGGAGTACAATTTTGGCGATTGAGAATTGCAGCAAAAGCGAGTGCAGTGCTTTCCGTTTTCTGAAGACGCAGAGGAATGATCAGCTCAGTGTTTGAAAGGAAAAAACATATGTCCAGGAAATTGGTAATCGGCGCAGGGATTGTGTTCCTGCTCCTCGGAACCACTGCTTCTGTTTACGCGCAGCAGCACGAGCATGAACAGAATGCGCAGGAGTCGCATTCTGCACAGCAGTCCCACCAGACGCAGCAGGCACGTCCGGCTCCACAGGCCAAGCCCGCAGCACGGCCACAACAGAGCTACGGCGGCGCCTACCATGGCAATGTCCAGCGCAACGCTCCCACCAACGGCGGCGTCCATCCTAGCGGCGTCCCGCAGCACCAGGGGCAGGTTCGCAGTGGCTTCGTGCAGTCCCGCGCCACTTCATGGAATACCGAGCACCGCACTTGGGCTCAACGCGGCGGCTATAATGGCTACCGCATTCCTGACGACCGTTTCCGTCGCTACTTCGGAGGCGGCCATTTCTTCCGCATCAACGGCCTTCCCATGGTCTTCGTTGGCGGATATCCACGCTTCCAGTACGACGGCTATTGGATAACCTTCATGGATCCGTGGCCGGAAGGTTGGAATCCGCTCTGGTACGAAACCGACGACGTCTATCTTGACTACACCAACGACGGCTATTACCTCTATAGCCGTGCCCACCCTGGCATCGGATTGGCCGTCACCGTCGCGTTCTAACCTGAAGTAGCAAATTCAAGCGAGCCGGGTGGGTAATAGCCCTCCTGGCTCTTCTTTTGCGCGCACTGTAATGCGCAGCAGTTCACTTCGTTTGAAGAGGCGCATGCGCGGTCCCCAGGTTCCGGTGCCCCGGCAGACGATAGCGGTCATCTCCTGCACACGATAACGCCCCGACATGATCGGGAAGGCGAGCTTTACGAGATAAGTGAAGGGCCAGATCTGCCCTTCGTGTGTGTGGCCAGAGAGCATGAGTCCGATGCCGGCGCTGGCTGCTCGTGGGATTTCCATCGGCGTGTGCGAGAGCAAGACGCCGGCGCCCGCGGGACGCTGCCGCAGCACCTTCTCCAAGATTGCTGCATGCGCCGCGCGTCCCCGGAATGCGACGTCATCAACTCCGGCCAGGACCAACCCAGGGATGGGTTCGATACTCTCATCGCGCAGCACGTGGAAGCCCGAGCGGCGGAACAGGTCGATGATCTTCGCGCCTCCGGAGTAGAACTCGTGATTTCCCGTTACAACGTACACGCCGTGCGTAGCGCGGAACTGCTGCAGTACGGGCAGCCAGTCGGGATATGTCGTTTCATCGCCTTCGAAGATGTCGCCCACCAGCAGCAGGAGGTCGGGACAGAGCGACTCAAACTGAGCCGCCCGTTCGCTTGCCCATCCATGGCCGAGCAGGGCCCCCAGATGCATGTCGCTAGCCACTACGAGCACCTTTCCATCTGCTTCGCGGGGCAGTCCATCGAGCGCGACCTCGTACTCTGTCACCACCGGGGAGCGTCGCGCTTGGACTAACGCAGCGATCGTCATCAGCAACGCGAGGAGAAATGCGACCGCGCGTAGCACAGGCAACTGCGGACGCAGCCACAATCCAAAACCGGTGCAGAGATCGAAGAAGAGGAAGGTCGAAAAGAGCAGGAAGAATGCGCCTACCCAGTAAGCACCGACGATCTCAAGCACGTGCGAGAGCCCGTCAATCGAGTAGTGCTCCAGCACGCGCGAGACGATGTAACTTGCCCCAAGCAGGATCATCACCGGAATCAATAGCCGCGCTGGAACGTGGTGTGCGATGAATGGGATCGAGAGCAGCCGCGAAACAACGTAAAAGTGCAGCCCGGCCCAGAGAAGGCAAAACAGAATCAGGGAAAGCAACACGTGCAGGGATCTCCTGCTTTAAGTGTATCGAAGAACTGGAGCCCCTACCGCCCTCGCAACAGCGGTAAAGCGCTGTGCGAAGGGCCAGGAATCGCCTGCTGACATGGGAGTCCGCGACGCCGCTTGACCACGCCGGGGTCCTTCGCATCCTGTCCGCCACTTCTGCCCCCTCTTGAACCAACGCTGATTCTCAGAACGTCGTCGCTCCGCTCGAGACTCTACTCTCTGTCGCCTACTCGTCCCTAACATTGGAGACGGCTTGCCGTGTGATTCGTCCCAACTCGATGCAACTCCAGCCCCGGCTAGAAGTCATATAGCTTTGCCGGGTTCTCTGTGAGTATGCGATTCCTCACTGCGATGTCTGGGACCCAAGTACCTAGCAAGTCCAGGAGGGTGGCATCAATCGGCATCGGCCCCTTGAGCGCTGTATGTGGCCAATCGCTCCCCCATACAATGCGTTCTGGAGCAGCGCCTGCCAGTGCCTGAGCCATGGGCGCTACGTCGTTATACGGATAACCTTGCCCAGAGGCAATGTAGGGGCCAGAGAGTTTTACCCAGCAGTTACCCTCTCCCATAAGAGCAAGCAGAGCCTGAAATCCAGGGTGTTGTACGCCGAGCTGTGCAGGAACGCGTCCCATATGATCGACCACAATGGGTACAGGCAGTTTGCGAAGGCGGGGAGCTAATTCCACCAACTCACGGCCATCCAGAAGCAGCTGCAGATGCCAGCCAAATGGTGCGATCAAGTCTGCAGTCTCTTCCATTGCATCGACCGAAAGGCCACCTTTATAAACGAGTGCTATGCGCACTCCGCGAAAGCCTGCATCATGCAAACGTCGTACATCTTGTCTCGGGGTGTCTGGAGGGATCACGGCAACACCACGCCACTGTCCTCTAGATTCGGCAACAGCGTCATAGGTGCGGCGGTTATCCGTGCCATAGAAACTCGGCTGAACAATCACGGCACGGCGTAGTCCGAGCGCGCCCAGCATCCGGACGTATTGCTCACGAAGAGCCTCCGCCGGCGTGTAACTGCGATCGGCCGTATACGGGTAGTGCGAGACCGGACCGACAATATGCGCGTGGCAATCGCATGCGTCCGGCGGGACGACAATCCTCGGAATGCCCGGATCAGGATTCGGACCGGAATTGACCGGCGTCCCTCTTAGTGCCGCCGCTGCAGAATTCAAGGTGCCTTCGTCCTTATGCATCGGTTGAAACCCTGTCCTCCCTCACAGCATTAATCGACGTTCCAGCCGAGTCCACCGCGGCCAGCTCTTGATTCCGCGTTTCAGGCAGGAATAAGCAGGCTATGACGGCAACGCCGTTTGACACGGCTGCGAGCATGCCGATAGCAACCCCTAGTTTCATATGGGCGGATGCAAACCCGGCGATCGCCGGGATCAACGCACCAAAAGCGCGGCCACCGTTGTAGACAAATCCCTGTGCAGCTCCGCGAATCTCTGTCGGGTATAGTTCGGTCAGAACCGCGCCAAGAGGAGTAAATTTACCTGAATTCATTATGCCCATTACTACACCGAGGAACATCATCATTACGGGAGTGATGGGAAGCACGGTATAGATATAACTGGCAAAGGCTGAGCCCACACTGAAAATGATGATCGTCGGCCGCCTTCCAAAATAGTCCGACGCATGGGCACCAATTAAGAAACCGATGAGCGAGCCCGTGAGTACCAGCATCGAGAAGCCGGTCGTGCCGACCACGGACAGATTTCGCTCGCCTTTCAGAAACTGAGGCAGCCAGATCGCGACAACGTAGTAGCTGCCCTGCAGGCCACTCAACATGATGGAGGCTGCGATGGTGCGACCGAGCAACCGGCCCTTGAGAAAGCCGAAGATGTTGGCCCCAGCTTCGGGCTTCACTTTGCTTCTGTAAATCTCAGGCTCCTCCACAAAGCGCCGGACGTAAATGACCAGCAGTGCTGGCAGGATGCCAAGCCAGAAGAGTGTGCGCCAAGCCCATTGCGCAGCGAAGAGCGAGAACACCACGCCGTAAGCGAGAGCGGCCAGCATGTAGCCAATGCCTACAGCACCCTGGACGATTCCGACCGCGCGGCCGCGGTACTTAGCGCGGATCACCTCTCCCATTAGCACGGCACCCGCCGTCCATTCGCCTCCAAATCCAAAGCCCTGCACACTACGTAGCACGAGTAACTGCGTGTAGTTCTGTGCAAAGCCCAAAGCAAATGTGGACACAGCAAACCAGGCTATAGTGACTTGCAGCATTCGAACGCGGCCATAACGGTCGCATAAGACACCGGTGAGCCATCCCCCAAGCGATGAGAATATCAACGCAGCGGTTCCGAGGACTCCGACCTGCGGTTTTGTCAGCATGTGAATGGCAAGCAGACCGGTAATCACATAGCTGAATACCGTCATATCAAAGCCATCCAGGCACCACCCCGCCGCGCAGGCCCAGAGAGTGCGCCGTTCTCGCGATGTTAAGTCCTTAACCCACATACATACCTCCTCTAAGCCTGCCAAATTTGCCGATTCGTCCCGCGAGCATCTCAATCATCTGCGTGGTGATCTCCACCAAACTTCCGTTCACGTTCTCACCGTTTCGGATTTCGCCTCCGCTAGCGCTTGCAGCACATTGCGAGCTGCGGCGGTCCCCATGCTCACATAAGCATCGCTCGTGACCCCACCGACATGTGGCGTGAGTATGACGTTGGGAATACCTCTGAAGATATGAGAGGAAGACAGAGGCTCAGACTCAAATGTGTCAAGTCCGGCTGCACGCAACTTGCCAGCCTGGATCGCCTCGAGCAGTGCCGTTTGATCCACGAGGCCGCCGCGCGCGGTATTGATCAGAATCGCTCCGTCATGCATCGACGCAAGCGTTTCGCGATTGATCATCTTCCGGTTGCCGGCAGTCAGAGGACAATGCAGAGACAGCACGTCGGCCTCGGCCAAAACAGTATTGAGTTCGCATATCGTCACGACCGCCGGAACGTTGGAAGCATATGGATCGTAGGCAATCACGCGCATTCCAAGCGTTGCGCCAACTTCGGCAACTCGTTGACCGATCGCGCCGATGCCAATCAACCCGAGCGTCCTGTTATTGAGTTCCAGGCTCTTGTGTGTAGATTTATCCCAAAACCCGGCATGCACTCGTGTGTTAAGTTGCGTGATTCCCTTAGCGCAGGCAAGAATGAGTGCCCACGTATGCTCGGCAACCGCGGCAGCGTTTGCACCGGCCGCCGCCTTAACCGCGATACCTCGCTTCGCTGCTGCTTCAACATCGATCGTATCGATGCCAACACCGTGCTTGGAAATTACGCGTAACTTCTTGCTCGCATCCATAACGCGGGCCGAAATCTTTCCGTACCGCACTATGATGGCCAGCGGTTGCGTCTCTTCGCACAGTTGAACCAAGCTCTCTTCATCCGGCGTCTTTCCTGCGTAGATGATTTCAAACTCTTGCAGGAGTTCTACGGCTTGCGGAGCAAGGTCGGCACCGGTAACTACGATTGCAGGCTGCTGTCTGCCGGAACCCGTCATAAGGATTCCCCTTGCTCCAACATGCGTGCGATGACTAAGACACGCTCGATATCCCGTCGAATTTCGGGAACCGGCGTAGATTTAATGCTCACAAAATCCCCCTAAGCGTCTCGCTGTTCGGAAACAGGTCCCCAAAACAATTGAGAAGAAAACTATTCTGTCGGAAGATTATTGGGGCAACGATTCCCAATGTCTATTTGATTGTTTTTGAAAATTGATAGATTGGATTTATGGGTTCAGGAGGGACCGAACCTACGAATTCTCTTGGAATAGTGCCCGGCCGCTGCTGCAGAGCAGCTTAAGAAACCGCTGTGCAGCGGGTGGGAGGTGGCTGTCCTTCCGGTAGATCACCTTGCCCCAACGCCGCATGGTTGTTTCCTTCAGCACAACCTCTTTCAACGGTAGACCACCATGCCCTGAAAGATGCCGACGTGAGATGAAGCTGAGCAAGCCAGTTTGCTCTATCAGGCTAGGCGATAACGTAACCAGATTGGTTTCAATCCTCGCAATTGGTCTGTGTAGCCCGCGAGAAGAGAAGGCAAGATCCAGCCATTGACGGGTCTCGACAGAGGGGCCTGCCAACACCCACTCGTATGCAGCTAAATCCTTTAAGTTAGGACGCTTCTTAAACACCTCGTGCGAGTTGCTCGCCGCAACCACGACCACATCTTCCAGGATCGTCTTCGCGTCTAAGTCGTCGTCCAACTTCGAATCAAAGCTAATGAAGAAATCCAAGTCGCCAGCCCTTAGCGATGCCTTCAATAAATCATTCTGTGCAATCAACGTCCTCAACTGCACGTTCTTGGCCCCGGACAGGAAAACGCGGAAAGCAGCAGGCAGAACGAGTTGGGCCATCGTTGGTGCAGCACCTATCCTGACCTGTCCTGCGTTGCCATGCGCAATCTCGTTCATCTCCCGAATCGCGTCATCGGCCGCAACACGCATGCGCCGCGCCTGATTCAAAAGCGCCTCTCCCGCACGAGTGAGCTGGATTCCCCGGCCTACCCGGATGAATAACCGAGTACCGAAGGTCTCCTCCAAGCGGCGAACACAAGTTGTAAGCGCAGGCTGGCTACGGTGAAGTTTTTGAGCAGCCTTTCCGAGATGTCCCAAGTCCGCGATCGTCTCGAAGTACTTGAGATCGCGCAGCTCCAGATCGCTCATATGGCTATCATCCTAAATCAAGGTACAAAGACGCATGCAGCTCCCTTTAGAACAGCAGCTAATCCAGAAGCGAACATTACCCCTGATATGTTGGCATTGGTCCACATTTCTATGCTGGACCGATGCAGTCGGAACCCTCTCATCCTTTTGACTCTGCTCCCAATCTTCTGAGTTCAACTCGCTTGCCCATTTCTATTCCCTTGCCTCCTGCCTTGGACGATGCATATACTACCCCGGTTTGCATTCGGCACGGGGCGGCAGGAGTATTGTGTTCCCACCGCAACCCAGCAAACGCTTCAGCCGCAGCCACATGAAAATCGGAGACCGCATGTCCACCGTTCTTGACCCGCACATGGAAACCAATCCTTGGGAAGCGCAGGCAGCGCGCTTCGAACTCGCCGCGCGCAAGCTCAACCTCGATCCCGGTCTCTGGAAGATTCTCAGCCAGCCGGCCCGCGAGATCACTGTTCACATCCCGGTGCAAATGGATGATGGCCGAATCGAGCTCTTCACCGGCTATCGCGTGCAGCATTCCATGGCGCGCGGTCCGGCCAAAGGCGGAATCCGCTACGCTCCCGAGGTCAATCTCGACGAAGTCCGCGCCCTCGCCGCCTGGATGACCTGGAAGTGTGCCGTCGTTGACATTCCCTTCGGCGGCGCCAAGGGTGGAATCATCTGCGATCCCAAGGCCATGTCGCGTGGCGAACTCGAACGCATGACCCGCCGCTTCACCGCCGAACTGATCGAGGTCATCGGTCCGGAGAAGGACGTACCCGCCCCCGACGTCAACACCAACGCACAGATCATGGCATGGATGATGGATACCTACTCTATGCACATGCGCCAGACCGTCACCGCCGTCGTCACCGGCAAGCCCATCGAGATCGGCGGATCGCGCGGCCGCGTCGAGGCCACCGGACGCGGCGTCATGTTCGTTACCACCCAGGCCGTCAAGAAGCTCGGAATGACGCCCTCGAACACCCGTATCGTCGTGCAGGGCTTCGGCAACGTCGGCTCCTACGCAGCACTCCTGCTCCAGGAGCAGGGATTCAAAATCACTGGCATCGCCGAGTGGAACTGCGGCCTGCACAATGCCAACGGCATCAACATCAAGCAGCTCTTCGAATTCAAAGCCGCCAACAACACCATCCAGGGATTCCCCGGAGCCGAAGCCGCCGATCCCCACGAACTCTTGATCTCCGACTGCGACGTGCTCATCCCCGCCGCCACCGAGAACGTCATCACCACTCACAACGCCGCCAAAATCCAAGCCAAAATCATCGTCGAAGGTGCCAACGGCCCTACCACCGCCGCCGCCGATGACATTCTTCAGGACAAAGGCGTCTTCATCATTCCAGACATCCTCGCCAACGCCGGCGGCGTCACCACCTCCTACTTCGAATGGGTCCAGGACCGCCAGGGCTACTTCTGGAAGGAGTCCCAGGTCAACGCCGAGCTGGAGGTCATCATGACCGATTCCTTCGCCGCTGTCCTCCGCTACGCCGACTCCCACGCAGTCAACAATCGCATCGCGGCCTACATGCTCGCCATCGACCGCGTCGCCTCCACCATCCGCACCCGAGGCATCTACGCCTAGGTGAAAGCGGAGCAACAACAATCTGGTTCTGGTGCCCCATTTCTGCCGCAGTCAGTAGAAGTGGGGCTTTTGGTTTTGCTCGCAATAAAATGCGCGAGGCTTTATACCTCGCGCTCTTTGCGGTCTCTGACTCAGGCTTAGGATACTGAGTGACTCGAATAGTGCGTGACTTGGGCCGTAGCTAAACACCTGTAGCTAAACAAAGCTCCCGCCGAGAACGCGCGCCATACTCTCACTGGTTGCCTTGATTTCCCTCATCTTCTTCTGGCGACCATTCCGGGCTGTATCCACCAAGGCTCGGGTGGTACATTTCGTCGCCCGTATGCTGAGTGAACTCAACGTTAAGGCGGTCTTGCCGGAGCCCGAGAATTTCGATGCAATCGGCGCACAGTGCCTTAGCCACCTCCATACGCAACTCCGAAGAGCGGCCCTTCCGAACATCCAGCATCATGAGAGAGACAGGTGTCGGCTCACCGCCCAAATCAGGGACTCGCCAAACGCTGCCTTCGCCAAGTTCACGGATCGCCACGGTGATACGGCGAATATCGACCGACATCATCCGGGAGTAGGTCTCGTTAAGTCTCGCGGCAAGTCGCTTCTTGTCAGCCACGGTGTAGTGGTCATTTACGTCCAATTGTAGGTAGGGCATACATTCACTCGTTCCGCCTCTTTTCCAGCAAACCCCGCTATCCTGAGGCGGGAATCACGAGGCAGCCGAAACCGGCCCGCTAAACTACCGTATCCCCACCACCGCCAGCATCCGCCCCGTCACCCGCTCTTTCCTGTACGAGAAGAACAGCTCCGTATGGCACGCCGTACAGAGGTCTATGGACTCGATGTTTTCCCCCGGAACCCCCGCATCCAGCAGTTGGCACCAGTTCGCCTTCACCAAATCCAGATGCCGACTCATCGCTGGCTCGCCGTGTCCCGGCGCTCTCTGGTTCAAAAACAGCATCGGATACTTGGTCTTCAAGCTCCAGCTATCGAAAACGTCCTCAAACAGCTCCTTCGAGTAGGCAAACTGCGAGTCGAATTCGCTCTCCACTTCCTCGCCAATCTCGTAGCAGCAGCCTCCAATGCCGGGTCCAATCGCCGCAACCAAATCCTCCGGATCGCAGCCCAGCTGCCGTCGCATCTCGCCCACGCCTTTTTCCACAATGCGCTGCACCGTGCCCCGCCATCCTGCGTGGAACACCCCCACCGCCTTACGCCTCCGGTCGGCCACAATCACCGGGAAGCAGTCCGCCACCTTCACTCCCAGCAGCACTCCCGCCGCGTTCGTAATCAGCCCGTCGCCGGAACTCTCCACCACCTTATTCTTTCGCAGCCGCGTCCACTCCGGGCCCCGCTGCCCATATACCCGGTGGATCGCCGCCGAGTGCACCTGCCTCACCATCACCAGCGGCCACGCCTTCCCGTCCTCGGCCTCGGCTTTCAGCTTGTGCAACAGCCGTCCGCGGTTCCGTTCCACATTTTCCGCCGAATCTTCCGCCGTAAATCCCAGATTCAGCTGCTGCCCGCCATATTCCTTGCTTACCCCTCCCTGCCGAGTGCTAAAACCATGCACCAGCCAGGGAATTTCCGCCAGCTTCGCCGAGCTGACAACCTTCACCGTGGACACCTTCCGCGGACGCGGACTCGAGCGTTCGCGATCCCGTTTCGCGCGTTGTGTTTTCAACGCCGAGGCCGCCGAGCCTCCAGACAAAGCTTTCTTCTCAATCGTCACGCCTCTGATTGTAGCCGATGCCATCTCCCCATCCAGGCACCCTGAATCCTGCCCGGCGAAGAAAACCTATGCCGTCTTTCTTGTTTTGAGGTACATTAACGGGGCCATATTTCACATTGTTACGGCAGGCTGTTGCCAGCTTCACATACCCGGGATAAAGTTTAGCTCTATGTATGAAGACTTCAGTACCGTTGAGCGTTGGACCGGCAACTCGGTCCGTTGTATTTATCAATGCATCATCGTGGCGATCGCAACCCGCCACGCCGACGCCGTAGACGTCAAGTTCCTCGTCAACGGCCGTCCTGTCTGGATCGCTCTGGCACATCCCGCTTGGGCTGAGCACCAAAAGCAAACCGGGAACGTCATCACCGATCCGTTGGCGGTGGAAATCGCAGGCCATTACCTGCGCAGCATCCTGGAGAACGGCGAGGAAAGTGGACGTGATCTCTACACCCTCTCCGTGGCTGAAACTCTCCAGCATCTGGATGCTGTCCTTAAAGAAGCCGGCGTTCTCGCCGGGTAGTTTTTGTAGGGTGGTGCAACGAACGTCTCCGCTGGCGCCTATTTGGCGGTGTCGCCACCCATTGTGTAGGAATCCCTCTCACTGACCTGTGCTCGGGATTCTTGTGTAGCTTGATCAATGAACATGGAATCGCCGGCAGATTGCTTGCCGCGCGACGAGCAGGCAAGGAGTTTATGACTACCAAGGACTTAATGAGTGAGACGAAATATGCCGCACCCCTCAGCCAGAACACGCACCTGCTGAAGTGGGTTGAGAAAATCGCGGCATTGACGAAACCAGCAGCCATTCACTGGGTTGACGGATCGCAAGAGGAGAACGAGCAACTCTGCGCCGAACTCGTGAATAATGGGACATTCACCAAGCTGAACGAAAAGCTCTGGCCTGGCTGTTACTACGCCAGATCCGATGCCAGCGATGTGGCCCGCGTCGAAGACCGCACGTTCATCTGCTCCCTCTCCAAGGACAACGCCGGCCCCACCAACAACTGGGAAGACCCGTTCTCCATGCGCAGGAAGCTGAAGGGGCTATACGAGGGCTGCATGCAGGGCCGCACCATGTACGTGCTGCCATTCAGCATGGGTCCGGTCGGCTCCCCCATGTCGCAGATCGGCGTCGAACTGACCGACTCCGCCTACGTTGTGGTCAACATGCGGATCATGACCCGCATGGGCCTGCCCGTGTTCAAGGAGATCGATAAAGACGAAAAGCGCGTTGTTCCTTGCGTGCACAGCGTCGGCAAGCCTCTTGCCCCCGGCGAGAAGGATGTTCCCTGGCCTTGTAATAAAGAAAAGTACATCGTCCATTTCCCTGAAACCCGCGAGATCTGGTCCTTCGGCTCCGGCTACGGAGGAAACGCTCTGCTGGGCAAAAAGTGCTTTGCCCTGCGCATCGCCTCCACCATGGCACGCGATGAAGGTTGGATGGCCGAGCACATGCTTATCCTTGGCGCCGAGAGTCCGGAAGGCGAAAAGACCTACGTGGCCGCTGCTTTCCCCAGCGCCTGCGGCAAAACCAACTTCGCCATGCTGATTCCACCCGACGGATTTGAAGGCTGGAAGATCCGCACCGTCGGCGACGACATTGCCTGGATCAAGCCCGATGCTAACGGCATTCTTCACGCCATCAATCCGGAATCCGGCTTCTTCGGTGTTGCTCCCGGAACCTCGATGAAGACCAATCCGAACGCCATGATCGCGCTCGCCAAGAACAGCATCTTCACCAACGTTGCGCTCACTCCCGAGGGTGGCATCTGGTGGGAAGGCATGACCGACGAGCCCCCTGCCGAGTGCACTGATTGGCGCGGCAACCGCTGGACGCCGCAGATCGCCAAGGAAACCGGAGCGCCTGCCGCTCACCCGAATGCCCGCTTCACCGCACCGGCATTCCAGTGCCCCACCATCGATCCTGATTGGGAAAATCCCAACGGAGTTCCCATCAGCGCCTTCATCTTCGGCGGACGCCGTCCCACCACCATGCCTTTGGTCTATCAGGCCTTCAATTGGAGCGCGGGCGTTTACACCGGCGCCACCATGGGCTCTGAGACCACGGCTGCCGCTGCCGGAGCCGTCGGCAAGGTTCGTCGTGATCCCATGGCTATGCTGCCCTTCTGCGGATATCACATGGGCGACTATTTCCGTCATTGGATTCAGATGGGACGGACCCTCAGCTTTACTCCCCGCATCTTCCACGTCAACTGGTTCCGCAAAGGCGAGGACGGCAAATTCCTGTGGCCCGGCTACAGCGAAAACATGCGCGTTCTCAAGTGGATCATCGACCGCGTACACGGCCGTTCGCTCGGCAAGGAAACACCGATCGGCTGGGTTCCCCGCTATGAGGACATCGATTGGAAGGGCTTCGAATACTCCAAGGAGGCCTTCGAAAAATTGCAAAGCGTCGATCCTGAGGCCTGGAAGCGCGAGGTCATGGGTCACGAAGAGCTGTTCATCCAGTTACACAACCACCTGCCGTCTGAGATGGTCTACGAACGCGAACTGCTGATCTGCCGCCTCTAACTCTGCATCTGTGGGAAACGCCGCTGCTCCCAGCAGCGGCGTTTCTTTTTTCCCCGTCAGCGGCTTTTTCTCATACTTCTCCTCGAATTCGCCCTCAGTATTTATGATGGTTGCTGCGTTTCTCTTGCTCTTGTATTGAAAGCTGGGCACATGATACGTTGCCCCTTCCTGTAACTTTGCAATTCTTCTCGATTGAGGATCTTTAATGAGCTCGCAACCCTTCCGTCCGTATGTTCCAGCCGACCGCCAGATGCGCGAATTTACCTTCCGCGCCATCTTTCTGGGACTGATCATGACCGTGGTTCTTGGCGCCGCCAACATGTACCTTGGCCTGCGCGCCGGCATGACCATTGCCGCCACTTATCCAGCCGCCGTCATCGGCATGGCCCTGCTCAAGCTCGTCAAGGGCAGTCTGCTGGAAGAAAACATGGCGCGAACCATCGGCTCCATTGGCGAATCCGTCGCTGCCGGTGCCACTTTCACCATCCCCGCCTTCGTCATCAGCGGCATGTGGCCTGCTCTTGGCGCGGATAACTATTGGCAGGGCGTCGCCCTCATGATGGTCGGCGGAACTCTCGGCATTCTCTTCGTCACCCTGCTCCGTCGCGTCATGGTCGAAGACCCCGAGCTGCCCTTCCCCGAATCCGTCGCCGCCTCTGAGATTCACAAGGCTGGCCAGCAAGGCTCACGCGCCGCCCAGATTCTCTTCGCCAACATGGGCATCGGCGCCGCCATCTTCTTCGCCGGAGCCATCAATCTCTTCAACGCCAGCAAGGAAGTCCTGGTCAACATCCCCAAGCTCTCCTTCGGACTCAAACTAGGTCGCGGCGCATCGGCGCCCATCGTCGCCACCGGCGGAGCCACCACTTTCAGCGCTCCTGCCGTCAGCCCCGCTTACCTTGGTGTCGGCTACATCATCGGTCCGCGCCTCGCCGCCCTCAACTTTGCCGGAGGCTTACTCGCCTGGGGACTCATGGTTCCGCTTCTCACCTACTTCCTCGGGCCTCAGATTGCTGCCAACGCTGCAGCCGCCGGAACTCCCGTTGACTGGTCCGCCATATCCAACGGCGTCTGGTTCTCCATCGTCCGCCCCATCGCCGTCGGCGGAATGTTAGTCGGCGCCTCCTTCACGCTCTTCCGCATGCGCAAGTCCCTCGGCATCGGAATCCAGCGCGCCATCAGCGATCTCAAGAAAACCGGCCAGCAGAAGCAGTCCTCGCTCCGTTATGAGAAGGACCTCAACTCCAAAGTCGTCTTTCTCGGACTCGGCATCGTCTTCTGCGCCATGATCGCCCTCTACCTCTTCTTCACCAAGGTCATCGTTGGAGCCATCGTCGCTGCCATCATCATGATCATCCTTGGCTTCTTCTTCGCCGCCGTCAGCGGAAACCTCGTCGGCATGATCGGCTCCTCCAACAATCCGGTCAGCGGACTCACCCTCTGCACCCTGGTCATCGCCGCCCTGCTCATGATCGCCATCGGCGTCAAAGGCACTGCCGGAGTCATCGCCGTCCTCGGCGTCGCTGCCGTCATCTGCGTCTCTTCCGCCGTTGCTGGTGAAATGTTGCAGGACCTCAAGGTCGGTCACATCCTCGGCGGTACTCCGTCCAGAATGCAGATCGGCGACCTCATGGGCGTCATCGTCAGCTCTCTCGCGCTCTTTCCCGTCCTGATGATCCTCGACCAGGCCTACCACTTCGGCAGCAAGGAACTCCCCGCCCCGCAGGCCGGACTCATGGCTTCCCTCGCCCAGGGCATCGTCGGCGGAAACATGCCATGGCCGCTGGTCATCGTCGGCATCCTCATGGGCTTCGCTCTCATCATGGTCGAAGTCAAAAGCCCCATGCTCTTCTCCGTCGGCATGTACCTGCCCCTGGAAACCACCTTCGCCATATTCGTCGGCGGCATGATCCGCTGGGTCACAGACATGCTGCGGGACAAAGGCGTCTTCAATGACGCGCAGAAGGCTCGCATCGACAACGCCGGTATCCTCACCGCCAGCGGCCTCATCGCCGGAGAAGCTCTCTGCGGCCTCGTTGTCGCCGCCATCAAGGGCCTCAAGGCCAGCGGCAAAATCACCTGGGACCTCCCCGTCGTCTTTGCGCATCCCCACATCCTCAGCGGACTCATCGCTCTCGCATTCCTCTTCGTCCTGATGGTCCAGGTTCCTCTGCGCAACGCCGGCCGCCCCGATGAACCCGCACCGCCGACCGCGATCATGTAACTGGCGCCAGCGGCCGGAGCGGCGTCTGTTGCCGCGTACCCGCCGCAAAGCCATTCTTTCGCACAGCAAGAAGCCCGCCGATCTCCCCTCGGCGGGCTTTATTTATTGCTCGATTTTCTTAGGGACCACTCCCGGCAAAACTCAGATTAATTGGTCTTGTCGTTGTGCTTCTTGTCGTAAATGTTCTGGCTCGCCTTGTTCTGTTCCTTGTTCAACTGCGCCTGATTGGCCTTCGTCAGGTGGCCGTTGTCCTTGGCCATGTCCTTCTTTTCCTGGTTGTTGATGTGCTGTTGCTGTTTTTCCAGCTTGGTGCCCTCTTTCGGAGTGACCGCGCCGCTCTTCATGCCATTGGCAATGCGGTTCTGCTGGTTCTGCTCGCGGTTATTCACCTGGTTCACCCGCGGATGGTTCGGATCGTCTTTTCCAGGGCCAGCGCCTTGCGTGTTGGGGTTTTGGGCAAAGCCCGGAGCGGCTAGCATTCCACTCAGAGCCAGGGTAGCGATCGTATAGAGCAGAGCACGTTTCATGTATCTATTAACGTAACTTCTTGTCCTAAGTTGCGAAACTATATTTTTATCTTGCCAAGAAACTTAAGTACCCAAGGTGGGTTCATCACGTGCTCAGAAACCGGCTGCTTCCGTCGCCCATCATTCGGCGCGTTACAATAC
Source organism: uncultured Acidobacteriaceae bacterium (assembly GCA_964559875.1). Classification (GTDB taxonomy): domain Bacteria; phylum Acidobacteriota; class Terriglobia; order Terriglobales; family Acidobacteriaceae; genus TOLSYN. The sequence goes on along the minus strand of CAZLJQ010000055.1, from coordinate 7,018 downwards.
TTGGCTATGAACCTGTTAGCGATTCAGCAAGCCCTTCGTGAGCAGAATTTCGATGCCTGGCTCTTCTACGACCATCATCATCGCGACGAAATCGCCTACTCCATCCTGGGACTTCCCAACATCCACGTCACCCGGCGCTGGTTCTACCTCATCCCTGCCACCGGAGAGCCCGTCAAGCTGAATCACCGCGTTGAACCCCGTCACCTCACCTCGCTCCCCGGCCAGCAGCAACACTACGGAGCCTGGCGCGAGCTTCACGAAAAGCTGGCCGCCATCCTCAAGCCTTACCGCCGCGTCGCCATGCAGTACTCGCCCAACAACGACATCATGTACGTTTCGCTCGTCGATGGCGGAATGCTCGAGCTAATTCGCAGCTTCGGCGTCGAGGTCGTCTCCTCCGCCGATCTCGTCTCCCGCTTTGAAGCCACTCTCACCGACGCCCAGATTGCCACTCACTTCGCCGCCCGCGACTCCATGGACCAGATCATGGCTGCCACCTTCAAGGAGATCGGCCATCGCGTCCGCAACGGCGGATGGGATGAGTGGGGCGTCCGCCAGTGGCTCGGCGAAGCCTTCCAGCGCGAACACCTCGTCACCGACGACCTTCCCATCGTCGGGGCCAATGAAAATGCCGGAAACCCGCACTACGAGCCCACCGCTGAGATCCACAAACCCATTCACCCCGGCGACCTCGTACTCCTCGACATGTGGGCCAAAAAAGATACTCCCGGCGCCGTCTATTACGACATCACCTGGACCGGCGTCCTCGGCGCGCCCTCCGCCAAGCAACAGGAGGTCTTCCGCATCGTTCGTGACGCCCGCAAAACCGGCTCGCAGCACGTCATCGACGCCTTCGCCTCCAACCGCCGCATCGAAGGCTGGGAGGTAGACGAAGTCACCCGCGCCGTAATCGACAAGACAGGATACGGCGAGCACTTCGTCCACCGCACCGGGCACTCCATCGGCACCAGCGTCCACGGCAACGGCGCAAATATGGACAACCTGGAAACCAAAGATACCCGACAGATCCTCACGAATACGCTATTCTCAGTAGAGCCCGGAATTTACCTCCCGGAGTTTGGCGTGCGCAGCGAGGTCGATGTCCTCGTCCACAACGGCCGGGCGCAGGTCACCGGATCTCAGCAGGAAGAGTTAGTGATTTTCTAAATGGCCAACGAAAAAGCAGTAGCAAACGCAACCCAGCCCCAGGCAGGCATGATGCACCTGGTAGCTCCCCTCGCCGGCTGGCTCATTCCCGGCCTCGGCCACATCATCCAGAAGCGCTGGGTGCGCGGATCGCTCATCTTTCTCAGCGTCACCATCATGTTTTTCTGCGGACTCGGCATGAAGGGTAAGGTCTACGGCTTCAATCTCGGAGACCTCCTCGACATGCTCGGCTTCGTCGGCGACTTCGGCAACGGGGTGCTCTACTTCATCGCCCGCTCCATGAGCTGGGGCGACGGCGCCATCTTCCGCGCCACCGCTGATTACGGAACCAAGTTCGTCGTCTGCGCCGGCCTGCTCAACATCATCGCCGCCGTGGATGCTCACCACATCGCCATCGGGAAGAAAAAATGACGCTCAATTTTTCTCACTTCACTGCAGCACTCGTCTTCTCTCTCTGCGCCTCGGTCGTCTTCGGAATCACCCAGCGCGACAATACCCGCCAGATGATCCGCTACGGCCTCTACTGTTTTGCCTGGTTCATCGGAGGAGTATTCATCGCCGGCTGGGTCATGTGGTTTCTCAAGCGGTAATTTAGTTCCGCGATTCAGACGAATGTATGCTGCCCACGCGTCTCCCAAAATGGGATACTGAGACGAAAGGTGATTTATCGACACCTTCCGCGGTGCATGCACACCACTTCCAAATCTGGGCCAATTGTCCTGTGCTTTTTACTGGAGTGACGGGCCGTCTCCGGCTATTCTGTTCCTCAATACAACAGCTTGCCCTGAAAGAACCATGCCCAAACAAAGAGCCGTGTTCGTCCAGGCGCTGTGCGCAATACTAATGGGTTTAGCATACCGCTCCACTTGCGTCGGAGGAAGAATGCGGAATTGGGCGATAACGATAGTTTTGCTTTTGGCCATTGGTTTGTCCGCTTGGGGGCAGAAAGGTGCTGATGCTGAGCAGTGCTCACCCCAAATCGACCCGGATGTAGCTCTGCCGCACTGCACGGCCGCAATCAACTCGGGGCGGCTTTCGACGTCGAGCCTCGCTCTAACCTACATGGGCCGAGGAGTTAACTACATTCGGAAGGGTGACTACGACCGCGCAATTCAGGACTTTGACGAGGTCATTCGGCTGAATCCTAAGAGCAGCGGTGCCTTCACCAACCGCGGTGTGTCTTATCTCCAAAAAGGCGACTACGAACGCGCGATTCAGGATTTTGACAAGGCCATTCAGCTGAATCCGAAAAATAAAGTGGTCTTTGGTGCGCGGGGCAGCCTCTTCTATTATAGACAAGGCGACTACGAGCGCGATTCAGGACTATAGCGAGGAAATCCGACTGAATCCCGGCTCCGCGAGGGCCTTCATGGACCGGGGCAGAGCGCGGTTCTATTCGGGGCAGAGCTCCGCCGCTGTATCGGACTTCGTGCATGCAGCAGGCGTGGACCCTGAGTACATCTACGCTCCGATATGGTTGTACCTTGCGCGTTCTCGTGCGGGGCAGCAGCGTGAGGCACGGAGTGAGCTGGCAAAGTATGCCGCAGGCGCGGACCTGACGAAGTGGCCGGGGCAGGTGATCAATCTTTATCTGGACAGGGAGACGCCGGAATCTATTTTGAACTCAGCCAGGGACTCTGCCCCCTTAAAGGATCGGGAACAGCACTGCGAAGCATTTTTTTATCTCGGGCAACTTGCCTTGCAGAGAGGCGAACGCCGGGAAGCCAACCGTAGATTCCAGCAAGCGATAGACACGGGAGTCACGAACTTCTATGAGTACATTGACGCACAGATAGAATTGGATCGCTTAGCGACGATGCGGCAGGAAGCCGCGAAGTAGGCGCCGATTACTGTCGAGACATCTTCTCCCGCCCGATCGCTGGCGGTGATTTCGCGACAATAATCGCTCCTGTTAACTTACTTCAGCGGCGGAAAATGCGGCGGAAAGTCCTGCAATACTTGGTGTGTACAGGCCAAGCCACTCACCATCCCAAATTAGAGCAACTTGTTTAGTTCGCAGGCAGAACGCCGAAAAGCATCGGCGTTCTGTCCCTCACCTCTGCAAAGGTATGTACATAATGAAACCCCCACCTCGTCAATCTCATCCATCACAGTGGAGGATTTTCAAATGGAGTTACAAACCTTGGCATTCCAAGTTCCCGCTCTCCCCTATGCATACGAGGCGCTTGAGCCTTACATCGACGCGCAGACCATGCACCTGCATCACGACAAGCACCATCAGGCCTATGTGGATAACGCGAATGCCGCCATTGCCAAGGCCCCCGAATTAGCCGGCAAGTCTGCGGAAGAGATTCTCGCCAACCTCTCTGCCGTTCCTGAAGCCGTACGCGGTGCCCTCCGCAACAACGCTGGAGGACACGTCAACCATTCCATGTTCTGGGCCATCATGGGACCCAACGCCGGTGGCCCACCCAGCGGCCCCATTGCCGACGCCATCACCAAAACCTTCGGCGACTTCGCCCAGTTCCAGGAGAAGCTCAACGACGCTGGTGTCAAGCAGTTCGGTAGCGGATGGACTTGGCTAGCTCTCGGCTCCGGCGGTCTCCAGGTGCTCTCCACCCCCAATCAGGACAGCCCGCTCTCGCAAGGCCTCTCGCCAATCATGGGCAATGACGTTTGGGAGCACGCCTATTACCTCAAGTATCAGAATCGCCGCGCCGAGTACCTCAAGGCTTGGTGGAATGTCGTCAACTGGGCCGAAGTCAACAAGCGCTACCAGGCTGCGCTCAAGAAGTAACTCGCTGCTGCATCGTCAACCCTCGGACGCCTCAGGCGTCCGTTTCTTTTTGGCTCCATGATCGGTTTAGAGAGTCTTTACGAACCTTTTAGTTATCGTTTAGGCCGCTTGCCATCAAATGTAAGTAGAACGAAAAGCTGCTATCGAGGGCCGCCGATAGCAGTTCGGAAGACCCGGGCAAGTGCAAGCCGCCCGGATTACGGGACCGAGATGGTGGACAACGGATCGAAGGCCACACGCACCGCAAGCGTGACCGAAAGGAAATTGATATGACGAACCAAACCGTGAAGCACTTGGCTCTTGTCGTAGTAGTGGTAGCGTTAACTTCAGCGTTCGCATTGGCGCAACCGGCTGGCTCTCAGACTCCCGCCGAGCAAAGTCTGACCGGAACCGTGACCTGCGAAGCGCGCGTCACCCATCTCTACTCCTGCCAAAGGAATCAGACGCAGCAAACCTGCACTCTGGCCTGTGTGCAGCAGGGATCAAAGTTCGTGCTCCTGGTCAACGACAGGCCCTATCTGCTCGAAGGCGACAGCCACGCCCTGGAAGCTTTTGCCGGAGGAAAGGCAACCGTGACCGGAGTCACCCTGAATGGCCGAATTGAGGTGGAAACTGCTACCAATGCGAAGCACACCAAGCCTGGCCAGAGCAATCCGCTGCCATCCAACATGGGCACAAGCACAAAGTAAGGCAAATTAGCCTGAATCGTTGAAGTTGAATTAGATCTTGCTTTTCAGTGAACCACAGGACCGGCCCTCCGGTCCTGTTTCGCTGATCCGGCCATCAATTGCTCAGTACCCGTTCCCGCCGCGTGTAATTTCTTTGTCAATCCCCGCCCGCCACACTGGAACTGCTCTCCGCACGGCGCTAGCATTGAGTCATGGAAGCTCCTGACCAGAGCATCGGCGAAGAGATTGCCAACAGCATCTCCCACGGACTAGGCGCCGTCCTGGCCATTGCCGGACTCGTCCTGCTCACCGTCCGTGCCGCCACCGTCGGTGGTCCCAGGCACATAGTCTGCTCTGTCATCTTCGGAGCCTCGGCCATCCTGCTCTACGTCAGCTCCACGCTTTACCACTCGCTCAGCTACACTCGCGCCTTTCGCGTCATGCGCTCGCTCGACCACGGTTCCATCTACGTGCTCATCGCCGGAACCTACACGCCTTTCACTCTGCTCGGTCTACGCGGCCCTCTTGGCTGGACGCTCTTCGCCGTCGTCTGGACCTGCGCCTTTATCGGCATCGTCATCAAGGCAATCTTTGTCGGCCGCTGGAACGCGCTCTCCACAGCCATGTATTTAGCGATGGGATGGCTCTGCGTCTTCGCCATCAAGTCCATGTACCTCTTGCTGGCGCATCCGGTCTTCGTCCTGCTGATGGCCGGCGGCCTCTGCTACTCGCTGGGAATTCCCTTCTTCGCCTCGCAGCGCAAGTACATGCACTTCATCTGGCACCTCTGGGTCCTCGCCGGAACCTCCAGCCACTTTGCTGCAATCTGGATGCTGTTGAAGAAGTAGCCGTCCTTTATGCCTGAGCCCGATGTGGCCCAGTCTGTAGGTAGCCGTGGATTAACATCCGGTCAGCTGCCGTCAGTTCCACAAACTCCATACCGCAGCGGAAGCCGTTGCGGTTTCGAATCAAGGCGCGCAGCCGCAACTCCCGGGAGCTTCCCGGCAGCCAGAACTCAACTTCCACAGGCGTCCCAATTTCCAGCGATTCCGTCGCGTACACGCTCATGCCGCCTTCGCTTATCACATGGCTCCGGACTACCGAGACTGCGCTCTCTTCCTCTTCCGTACGCCGAATCTTGACCCGGATATCTATCTTGAACCGTCGCCACTTACGCACTGGAGCGTTCATGCCAATTTTCGCTGCGATGGCCTCAATCAACTTGCGCCTCTTTTCTCATTACAGAATTGCCGGAGCCGAATAGCAAAGTGCCAAACCGAAGACTCTGCCCCCAGTGGCCCCACCCCTGCCGGGCGTCGTTGATGCCCCCTATGATGAGGCGATCAGCTACTCAGGGATATACGGCTGCTCTCGACAAAATATTAAAGGTAACGAGGGAGTAGTGACTAAGGTACTAATCTGGCAGCATCCCGTCGCCCCAACAGGGTGTGTCCGATACGCGCCAACGTGATGCAGATCACCTTGCCTTCGCTCAATTCGACGGTATAGTAAAGATGTAGCCCAAAACATCTTAAGAGCAGTCCACGGTTGAACTTAGCGGCGAGTTAGGAAACTGCTGGTGTGGGTATTTGTCTCCCAAACTGCGCTCGCACTCTCTTCACCCGTCCGAAAAGGGGGGTAAGCACCCATGTCGGCAACTTGGATGGTATTACTCCGCTGGAAATTCCGGGGAGACAACAAAACCGGATTCGTCATCCATGCCAAGGACCTGAAAGAGGCTGAACGCCGGGTGCATACCATCCTGCCTCCGTCGTTTTTCCGGGCGACCGATTGCGAGATCATGATCGCCCCGACCCACAAGCTATTGTGTGCCACGCCCGTGGCCGACGAACCCTCTGCGGCCCTACCCGACGCCGCACCTGTCCAGCCATCCGGTTTCAGCTCATGGATTTCCGAGGATGCAAACGAACCCAGTGGTGACCGCAGCTAATCTTCTGTGAGGAATGCCCTCTACTGTATCTCCGGATAAATATCGAAGAACGCCTCGATACTCTGCTTCAGCTGTGCCTCAATCTCTTCCTTGCTGCCTTCCAGCAAATGCAGCGTGACGTGTTCCTTGCGTCCGTTTTTCAATCTCAGCTCGCCCGAGCCCACCTCTTCCAGCTCACCCTCCGGCAGCAACCTCAAACCGTACACCAGCGATAAATTTGCCATGCCAGATTGTACGCCGCCTTCGTTCACCGCCCGCTCACCAGCCGCTCCTCCACAAACGCCGTGCGCTCATATCCTGAGGCCGCCACCAGTGCCGTCACTCCGCTCGCCGCATAGATCATCGCAATCACCATGAACTGATAAATCGCCGTGTACACCGGATCGCTCCCCGTCAGCAGCATCCCAGCAGCAAAGCCTGGAATCCACACAATCCCCAGCGAGCGCAGCGAATTCAAACTCGGAATCAGTGCCG
>CAZLJQ010000054.1:0-26768 GCA_964559875.1 uncultured Acidobacteriaceae bacterium | reverse complement strand
GTGCAGTTCACTATAGAAAAACTCATCTACGGCGGAGACGGGCTTGCCCGCATCCCGGCCAGTGGCGACGAGCGACGTGGCAAAACCGTCTTCGTGCCTTACGTACTTCCAGGAGAATTGGTGGAAGCCACGGTGGTGGAAGAGCGCAAGGGCTATACGCGCGCCGCACTGGTGGAGGTACTGCAGCCATCGACGGCGCGGGTTACTCCGGTATGTCCACACTTTGGCGCCTGCGGCGGATGTCACTATCAGCATTCCAATTACACGGCGCAGCTGGAAGACAAGCGGCAGATTTTGCAGGAGACCATTCTGCGCGGCGCCAAGCTGGCGCTGCCGTATATCGAGGTGCACTCCGGCGAGCCGTATGGCTTCCGCAATCGCTCGCGGATGAAGATTGTTGTGGAGCCAGAGTTCGCGCTGGGATATTACCAGCACGGCACCCATGAACTGGAGGCAGTGCGGCATTGTCCGATCAGCTCGCCGCTGATCAACCGGGCGATTGCTTTGCTATGGGAGCTTGCGCCAGAGGCGGCGAGTTATCCATCGCTACGAGAGGTTCAGTTCTTTGCGAATCACAACGATAGCGAAATGTTGGTCGAGCTGTTTATTCATCATGCGACGACGCCGGTGCTGCTGGCGAAATTTGCGCAGCTGCTACGGGAGCGGATGCCGGAGATTGTGGGCGTCGCGGTGTTTGCCAGCGGCGGTGGTCCACCCAGTGGAGCGTCGAGCAGAACGGCGGAAGACGAGTTGGAGGACGGCAACCTGGAAGCTTCGCGAAGGCTGAGCCGGGCGGGCGTGCCTCACATTGAAGGTTCGGCAAGCTTGACGTACAACGTGGGCAGCCAGAGCTATAGGGTTTCGGCGGGATCGTTCTTCCAGACCAACCGCTTTCTGGCCGAGAAGCTGGTGGAACTGGTGATTGGAAAGCGGAGCGGACGCGCGGCTCTGGACCTTTATGCCGGAGTGGGACTGTTTACCCTGCCGATGTCGCGCAACTTTGAGCGCATTACATCAGTTGAGATCGCGCAGAATTCCTATGACGATTTGGCGGCTAACGCAGCGGTGCCGCACATCCAGGCGGTACACAGCACAACCGAAGATTATGTGAACGCGGCGAAGGGACGGTGGGATTTTGCCATCGTCGATCCGCCGCGCGCCGGATTGGGAGAGAGAGTGGCAAAGTCGCTGGCGGGGCTGTCGATTCCGCGCCTGACGTATGTTTCCTGCGATCCGGCAACGCTCTCACGCGATCTGGTGACGCTGTTCGGAGCTGGATTCCGCGTGGAAGAAGCGCATCTTGTGGATCTGTTTCCGCAGACCTACCACATGGAAAGCATTCTCCACCTGGTGCGGTGAGCGCAAGGTGGAATTAGATGCAGGAAGAAAGGGAGAGAAAAATATGTACGCAATGATTGTGATTCGCTACCGTGTTCCGATGGAAGAAGTCGCCAAGGTTACCGACGAACATCGTGCCTATTTGAAGGGCCTGAAGGCGGAAGGAACGCTGATTGCCGCGGGACCGATGGAGCCGCGCGTAGGAGGCATGATCCTGGCGCGCGTTCCCGATGAAAACGCCCAGCAGAAACTGACCGCCATGCGCGACGGCGACCCGTTCTTTAAGAAAGGCATCGCGAACTACGAGCTGATTCAGTGGGCTCCGATGGCCGGCAAAGACGACCTGGACAAAATCTAGGAGTGCAAGCAGTTCTGTAAAACCGAATTAGATCAGGACCGGGCCACTCATCTCCGCAGCGACGGCGGCGTGGTGATGGGAGGCCCGGTTTAGCGATCATGCAGCAGATGTGGTGTCGCAAACTATGCCAGACGCGCCCACCAACCCGGAAACCCGATCACGCCGTCCGCCCGCCGCTCCTTTGTTCGCCGCTGTTGTCTCATTCTCAGGCGGCATTCTCCTGCAGAGCTACACCTATAAACCGGTCGCGCTGTATTTTGCGTGCACGGTGTTGTTTGCGTTGTGTTCGCTGCTGGCGTTGCGATTTGTGAGCGGAAAACGTCGCGCGCTGCTGGCTTATGCGGGCGTGGTGCTGGCTTTCTTCCCGGCGGGAGCCTTGCTGACTGTCGCGCACCAGTCGAGACCGGCGGCTCCGGCCACACTACTGCAATATGCGAGCGGCGACGAGGTGACGCTGACTGGCTACGTGGCGCGCTCCGGTTCGCTACGCACTGGACGCGACCTCCACGAATCACTCGACATGGCAGTGGACGAGGCGCAATGGGATGGCGAAGCGGCGCAGGCGGTGACAGGCTGCGTGCGCCTCAGTCTCTACGTGCCGGGGACGCGCTTTTCGTGGGAGACGGAAGAGGACGGAGCGGATGAAGTGGTGGCGCCGCCGGTCTTCGACTATGGCCAACGGCTGCGGGTTCGAGCCAAGTTGCGTCCGCCGACCAACTTCCGGAATCCGGGAAATATGGACTACGTTAGCTGGCTGCGCGGGCAAGGTGTAGCGGTGCTTGGCTCGGCTAAATCGACAAATGTCGATGTGTTGCCCGGGGTGGGCGGTAGCCGGATGGAGCGCATCCGCTGGCATGCCCGGCGAGGCGTGCTGGAGCAGATGGGGCGGCTGTGGCCGTCGCCGTATGCGGGGCTATTCCAGGCGATGATTCTGGGAGAGCGCGGACTGGTGGGACGTGAGCAGCGTTTGGAGTTCCAACGCAGCGGGACCTTTCACCTGCTGGTTGTGAGCGGCATGAACGTGGCGGTGTTTGCGGTGTTTCTGCTGTGGCTGATGCGGCGGCTGCGGCTTCCTCAGGAGTATGGAATTGTGGCGGCGATTGTGCTGACCTGCGGCTATGCGTGGCTGACCGAGCTGGGCGCGCCGGTGCTGCGCTCGGTGCTGATGATTGCCGCGTACCAGATTGCAGCGCTGCTCAACCGCGATCGCGCGCCGCTGAATACGGTTTCACTGGCGGCGCTGGTGCTGCTGGTGATCAATCCTGAGGAACTGTTCGATCCCAGCTTTCAGCTCACGTTTGTTGCAGTGCTGACGATTGCAGGGCTGGGGGTGCCGCTGTTTGTGCGCACGACCGGGCCGCTACGGGAATCGCTCGACGACATTGAAAACACGGGGCGGGATTTGACGCTGAGTCCGAAGCAGGCGCAATTCCGGCTCGACGTTCGCGCCATCGCTGCCAGTCTGGGTGTGCTGACCGGAGGGCGCGCGGCACGGTGGCTGGTGCCAAAGCTGATCTATGGGGCGGTTGCGACGGCTGAACTCTTTGCGCTCTCCGCCCTGATGCAGATCGCGATTACGCTGCCCACGATTTGGTACTTCCACCGGGTAAACGCTCATGCGCTGTGGGCCAACATGGTTGTGCTGCCGATGATGAGCGTGCTGATGCCGGCGGCGATGCTGGCGGTAGCTTTCCGCTATGTTGCAGGATGGATGGCTGCACCGTTTGCGATGGCCGCGAGGTGGTCGCTGCAGGGAATTCTGTTTGCGGTGCACTGGTCGGGTGGAGTTCAGGTGCCTGAGCTGCGGGCAGCCATGCCGGCGACGTTGGCGATAGCGGCGGTCGCTGTTTGTTATGGGTTGGCGCTGTTGCTAGCGCGGCGGCACAGAATGCTGGCCTTGGCTTCCGTGGGATTGCTGGCGGCCTCGGCATGGATGGTGTATGCGCACCCACGCAAGTTTGAGCACAATGCGCACGAGCTGGAGATCACCGCCATAGACATTGGACAGGGAGATGCGTTCCTGGTGGTGACTCCGGGCGGGCATACGCTTCTGCTAGATTCGGGCGGGTTGCTGGGGATGAGTCACAGCGATCTGGATATCGGCGAGGATGTGGTGTCGCCGTATTTCTGGCAGCGAGGATTGACGCATCTGGACGCGGCGGCGTTCAGCCATGGGCACTCGGACCACATGGGCGGGATGACGGCGATTCTGCGAAATTTCCATCCGCGCGAGCTGTGGTATGCGCCGAACTATCCTTCGCACGAGGTAAAAGCACTGTGGGAGGCTGCCGACCGGCTGCATGTGGCGCGCATTGAGCGGCACCGGGGCGAAGGTTTTGATTTTGATGGAGTGCACTTTGACGTGCTGGCGCCGACGGCAGATTGGGAGCTGAAGCCGCGTGGGCAAGACGATGCATCGATGGTTCTTCGGCTGAGCTATGCCGGACACACGGCGCTGCTGGCGGGAGACATTCACAAGCGAGTGGAGAAGATGCTGGTGGAGGAGTCCCGGCGGCGGGAGCTCCATGCCGATCTGCTGAAGGTGGCGCACCATGGCTCGAACAGTTCGTCGTGTGAGGAATTTCTGGATGCGGTGCGGCCAGAGTACGCGGTGATTTCGGCGGGGATACGGAATCCGTTCCGGCATCCGCGGCCGGAGGTGATCGAACGGCTGGCAGAGCATCGGGCCAAGACGTACCGCACGGATCTGTTTGGGCCGGTAACGTTTTACATGGATGCCGAGGGAGTTCATCCGTGGGTGGCGCGGTAATAACCAACGAAGAACCGCAGAGCAGAATCAGCCGACTTTATCCTTCCGCTTCGGCTTCGGTGAGACCCTTGTTTTGGTATTGAGTCAAAATGGCGCGAGCTTCCTCGGCCTGATCTTCGCGAACCTGGAGCTTGACACCACCGACGCCGGGCAGAATGTCCTGCGGCGCATCGAAGTTGGTGAGCAGCACCTCGATCCCGGCGGACTCGAGCAGACCCTGCACCACCATGGCCTCTGATTCCTGCTCAGACGCAAAAACGACAATCAGCGCCTCGTCCGGCTCTTTTCGCAGTGCCTCTGGCATACTGTTACCTCCCACAATTAGATGCAGAACTCTTGGACGCGGACGGATGAGCACAGAGCCGGACAAGATAGTTGTCAAAGCGTCGACTGAGATGAATTTTTGCACAACATTTCCAGCACCGCCAAGGCAATGCTGACATCGAACTACCATGCGAGCCGGTTGAGGGCAAGCCGGGACGAGGAGCATTGCATGAAGCAGGACGACACCGATTCTACCCGGTGCGGGGAAACACTCGACGAGGGGCAACGCCTCCGCCGCCTCCAACTGATGATGAACCTGGTGATGCAGGTGATTGCGCAGGATTCAAAGCTCAGCTTTGAGGAGGCTTCGCAGATGGTGGCGGACTCGCGCGCGGCAGCGCTAGCAATGTTTCCGGGCAAGGAGTTGGCCTACGATCTGCTGTATCGTCCACGGTTTCAGCGGTTGATGCGGGAGCGGTACCGGCTGCAATGAGCGCCGCGTCAGCCGCTGGAGGAGGAGCTTATTTTTCCACGCGGGTGAGGCGCAGGGTCATGGTTCCCCAGAAAAGGCGGGAGCGCATCTGTACGGGCAAGTGCGCGGCATCGTCGGTGTACCAGATCCAGAGTTTGCCACGTCCTTTGAGCGGTCCCGCGTCAGAGTAGACGGCTACGCGCACGGTGTGAAAGGTTCCGGCATCGGTCTTCACGTCTTCGCGGCCCTCGACGTAGGCGATGACATCGACGGTTTTACCGCCGTCGTTCAAGGGAAAAATATGAGAGACACCAGGCTCAAGGCGCTGTGCTCCGAGGTAGTAGAGTCCGGAAAGGACATCGGTGACGCAGGCGGGTGAGTCGGTCTCCTGATGCTTGGTTTCGCCGGTGCGAAGGTTGCGCTCATCGAGGACGCTTTTGCCGCGCGCGGCATCGAAGATGAGAACTGTCTCGCGCTTGTGCAACCCCTCCTCGGAGTGCTTGAGAATGCGGCTGGAACAGAGGCTGCGGCGATCGAAGTAGGACTCCAAGCGATCCTCCACGCGGTAGAGGATGGCAACGGCGCCTGAGGCTTCAGCCGTACCGGTTACGTGCTCCAGCTCCCCAAGCGGTTCGATCTTGAGGATTGCGGTGCCGGCCTTCCAGAGACGCCACTCGGCATCGTAGTGCAGAGTTCCAGTGGGAAAGCGATAGGCATCTCCGGCGGGCTCGATGACCGCTTTGGGAGTGGCGGAGATCGACGCCTGCTGCGCAAATGTGAAGGGTGCGGCGACAGCCAAGGTCAACAACAGGATTTGCTTCAAGGTTCGCATCCGTTCAGCGCGCCATCCAAATCCGCTTGGCAGCCAGGGCGGCAATAACCGCCAGAGTGCCGAGCAGAGCATTGTATTCACGATGCTTTCTGTAGAGTTCAGGCGAAAAGTGCGAACGGCCCTGCTCGCCTGCCCACAACCTGGGCAGCAGCCGGGGCACGCGCAAGCAGTACTCCGGGTAATTGGCAAAATGCCGGGTCAAGAACTGCTCTTCGCCACGGATCACCGGGACGTAGATAGCAGCGAAGAGGACGACCAGCGCCAGCGCAATTTCCCAACGCAGCGCGGCCAGGGCGAAACCTATGCCAATTACGATTGATCCGAAGTACAAAGGGTTGCGTGTGTAGGCATAAGGGCCGGTGGTGGCAAGTTCCTCATTCTTCTTGACGTGGCCGCTGGAGATGGCGCGAATCCAGACCCCGGCGAAGGCTACGGCCGATCCGGCGGCAAGCGACCACCACTGGGGACTCGCCATGAGCAGATAAAACGCTGCGAAGAGAAATCCCAACGGTACACGAATTCTCTTAGCGATACGTCCCCAGTCCATGGACATCCTTAACGTGGAGTTGCTGTTCGTATTCTACGGCATCGGAGGTGGTGGAGTGAGACAGGCTCGATGCGAGGCTTGCGGATCTGCGGCGAGGAACAAAGAGAGTAGCGAGTGGGCGACAAGGGATCAATCCAGCAGGGCGTCTATTTCGGCCTGCACGTGCTCGACGGTGATTTTCTCAAGGCCGGAGTCGGTGGTGCGTTTGTGGTTGTAGCTGGTGATGCTGGCGGGATGGCGCAGGACTCGCGTGCCTGCCCAATAAGGACCGTTCCGGGCAGGATCGGTGGGTCCGAAAAGAGCGACTGTCTTTACACCGAGCACGGCTGCCAGATGCATGGGGCCGGTGTCTGGGCCGACGAAAAGTTGGGAGCGGCGCATCAGGGCCATCAATTCGCTGAGAGAGCTGGAGAGCTCGATGGCCGATCCGTTGCTGGCCGTAACGGTCTGGCGGGCAAGAGCTTCCTCACCTGGACCGTAGTTGACGATAGAGCGCAAGCCGCGGGCGGCGAGGCGGATGGCAAGTTCTCCGTAACGTGAGGGCTCCCACTGCTTTGCGGCCCAGCCCGCACTCGGATTGAGGATTGCAAAGGGAGAACGGGCCAGTCCCATGGACTTCAAGGTTGCATCAATGCGCGCCTCGCTGCTTCTGTCGCGCGGCAGCAACGCGGTGCCTGGCGACAGGGCGGGAGTGGCGCGCGAAAGGCCAATCTCTTCCAGCCAGGTCTGCACCACTTCGACGTTCTGCTCAATCACGTGAGGGGCGCGGCCATCGGCCAGAGTGTTGTACAGGAGGCGGGCGAGGAACTCGCGCGGCTTGCGGAAGCCGAGGATAAGAGCGGCTCCAGAGAGCTTTGCCACCACCGACGACTTGATGGCGCCTTGCAGGTCGAGAGCAGCATCATACTGGCGCGCGCGCATGCCTCGGATGGCGGAGAGAAATTCGCGACGGGTTTCGGGGCTGAGGGGATGTTTGCGCCAGCTGCGGGTATCGACTAGATGCACCTCATCGGCCAAGGGGCGTCCAGCACTGCGCGAGCCAGCGAGTTCGACGCCGGGGGCGCACAGCAGTTCGCGCCAACGTTGCTCGACGACCCAGCCGATTTGCGCCTCGGGCAAGGCTCGGCGCAGCATGGCGACGGCGGGCAGGGCATGAAGAATATCGCCCATGGCACCCAGGCGCACGATAAGCGCACGCGGATTCATCTTTGCATCAGGAGTTATTCGCAAGTTCGATCCGGACGAGAACGGAGTTGGTCAAGACTCCATTTCGGCGAGCTGAAATCTGAAGACTCCGATCGCATGAGGACTATTTTCCCATTCTTCCCAATATTTCGGTGGTGGAGTGGTCCTTGGGATCGCCAACGATTTCGACGCGGCCGCCGTGGGCAACAACTTCGTCGCGCTCGGGCACGGTGTCGCGAGTGTAATCGGTTCCCTTCGCCTGGACGTCGGGCTTGATCTCGCGAATCAGGGGGCGAACATCCGGCTCGTCGAAGATGACGACGGCATCGACGCAAGCGAGCGCGGCGATGATCTCGGCGCGCTCCAACTCCGGCATGGCGGGTCGGCCGAGGCCTTTGAGGCGGCGCACGCTCTGGTCAGAGTTGATGGCGACAATGAGTTTGCCGCCGAGAGCTCGGGCACCCTGCAAGTAGCGCACATGGCCGACGTGCAGCAGGTCGAAGCAGCCGTTGGCGAGAGTGACGGTCTCGTGGGCTGCCCGCCATTGGGCTACGACGTCGGCTAACTCTTCGCGTTTAACAATCCGTCCCACGAAACGCTCCTGCCCGTGTGGTTATTGCAACTCGTCGCTACTCCAATGCGGCAAGCAGTTCGGCATGGGTGACAGTGGCGGTGCCGCGCTTCATAACGACGATGCCTCCGGCGTAGTTGGCCAGCCGGGCGGCACTGGCAGTATCGGCACCGGCAGCCAGGGCGGCGGTGAAGGTTGCAATGACGGTGTCTCCGGCGCCGGTAACGTCCACCACCTGATTGGTGCCGTAGATGGGAATCTGCAGCGGCGATTTCCTCTTCTCAAAGGCCACCATGCCGTCGCCGCCGCGGGTAATAACCAGCGAGTCGAGCTTCATCTGGCGAATGACCGTGGCACCGGCTGCGAGGAGCTTTTCATGGTCGTCGCCGATCTTGCAGCGCAACGCCTCCTCGACCTCGGATTCGTTGGGAGTGGCTGCGGTGACGCCTTCGTACTCCAACATGCGATAGCGGCTGTCGAGGGTGACGGGAGTTTCGCCAAGCTTGGATTTGGCGCGGACAAAGTTGAAGATCCGGGGTGAGACAGCTCCGTAGCCGTAATCGCTGAGCAGCACGGCGTCGGCGGCGGGCACGTACTCGCGCGCCGAAGCAACCAACTCGACCAGCGCGGGATGCACATCCGGCAATGGCTCGCACTCGCGGTCGATGCGCACTACCTGCTGTCGCGACGAGTGCGCCGTGTAGGCCAGCACGCGCGTTTTAGTGGTGGTGACGTGGCCCTTGAGCTTGGAGATGCCGCTGACGGAGATTTTGTTTTTGCGAAAGATCTGCAGCAGCGCCCGGCCCGGCTCGTCATCGCCCACCAGCCCGACGGGCAGCGCGGTTACGCCGAGGGCGGCAAGGTTCATCACCGAATTTGCGCCGCCGCCGGGAACCAACATGCGATCGCGATGCTTGAGAATCAATACCGGGGCCTCGCGTGAGACACGCGCGATCTCACCGGAGATGAATTCGTCGGCAATGAGGTCGGCCATTACCAGGACGCTCACCTTGGGGAACGATTCAACAATGCGCCGCAGCTTTTGCTGCTCGGTCAATCCGTGATGATGATTGATATGCGTGCTAGAGGACTTCTTCTGTATTCGCGCCATCGCACAATGATTCTCTCATGAGGAGGAAAAGCCTGGGTAAGCAGAATTCTCCTTCCGGGCATTCCCCTTCGGAGGTTTTCCACGCTACTCCGCGGCAGACAGTGCGAGAAAAGCACCAACGGCCTCCGTGGCACGGGTTGCGGCGGCGGTGCCGAAGTCGTCCAGCCAGTGCATTTCGGGATCGCGACGGAACCAGGTGAGCTGGCGCTTGGCGTAATTGCGGTGGCCCTGTTGAGCACTGGCGACGGCTGCGGCAAGCGAAAGCTCTCCACGCAGATGGGCGGCGGCCTG
This sequence comes from uncultured Acidobacteriaceae bacterium, assembly GCA_964559875.1. GTDB lineage: Bacteria > Acidobacteriota > Terriglobia > Terriglobales > Acidobacteriaceae > TOLSYN. Next base: position 17,029 of record CAZLJQ010000054.1, on the reverse strand, counting down.
CCGGTAACCCAGGGAGCGCATGGCGAAGAGCTCCGGGCCGTAGCGCGAGAGCAGAAGGCGAGTTTCCTCAACCAGGCCGTGCTCGAACATTTGAGCGCAACGTTGGTTGATGTGATCGTAGAGTGCGGCGCGCAATGGGGTGAGGCCGATGCGCAGCACGCGATAACCCTCGATGGCATCGCGGCCATCGCGCAGAAGCTGGCTCATGGGTCGGGAGGCAGAGGCGCAGACCTCGATGGCGCGAATCAGTTTGGGCTCGTCGTTGGGATGGATGCGGTCGGCCGCTTCGGGATCGAGGCGACGCAACAGACGCCACAAGGCGGCAGGGCGTTTGCGACGGCGCAGCCGCTGGCGCAGAGATTCGTCGCGCTGAGGCCCGGCGAATAAGCCGTCGAGCATGGCGCGGAGATAGAGTCCGGTACCTCCGCAGACAATGGGAAGGTGTCCGCGGCCGGTGATTTCGCGCGCCGAAGCTCGTGCCAGCCGGGCGTAGTCACCGGCGGTAAAGAAGGCGTCGGGCGCGACGACATCGATGAGGTGATGAGGGACGAGAGCGCGTTCCTCGCGGGTAGGTTTGGCGGTGCCAATCTCAAAGTCACGATAGACGGCGACGGAGTCGCAGCTGATGATTTCGCCGCCGAAGCGCAAGGCGAGCGCCAGGGCCAGGGAGGATTTACCGCTGGCAGTGGGGCCGGCGACGACCACCAAAGGAGCGTTGGCGGCGCTCATCGCACACCCAGAATTTGATGAAGGAAAAACGGCGGGTAGCGAAACACGGCGATCCCCATGATCAGAGCCAGGACGATAAGCAGTCCCAGAATGTATGGTATTTCCGGCTCGCGATTGAGAAGTGGCATCGCGGCCATTCTACGCGTGCCAAGCGGAAAAATGCGCGGCGACGGCTACGCAGCGGCGGAGGAATTACTGATAGTGTTCCAGTTCGCCGGTTTTGGGGTTGTAGAAAAACGTGATGCGTAGCGCAAGGTAGGGGCCATTGAATTCGTGGGGCAGCGGCGAGAACGGGTCGGAAGCGGTGATTCCCCCGTAGGCGGCGCGGTCAAGTGGGACATCGCCGGAGGGAGCTTCGACGTACATACCGGCGACCTTGCCGTTGGGAGTGATGAGGAAACGGATTGCGACCTTACCATGCTTAAGCAACGGAGCGCGGGCTTCCTCAGGAATAAGATTGTACCAGTTGGCCTTGATCGACTGCAGGACGCGCGAGAGATAGGGGCCAAAGTCCACGCCCTGGGTGTCGCTGAGGATATCAAACGGACCGAGCGCGGCGTTGCGGTCGACGGGACCCATTCCATAACCGGTGCCTCCGCCTCCAGAGCCCATGCGGGTGTTGCGGGCGGCCTGGGCGATGAGGTCTCCGGCGGAGCTTGGCGTTCTAAATGGATTCTCGCGCGGCGATTCCTGCGGCTGCATCCTGGGTTGCTGGAAGGTGTTGGCCGCCAATTGCGAGTTCCCAGGCTGCGGCTGCGGTGCACCGGAAGGCTCGGGCATCGGCGGAGTTGCAGCGGGCGGTCCTGGCGGCGTCAGGTTGCCGCGCAGATGCGCCTCGCGCATGGCTTCGAGGGTCTTCTGGTCGATCTGGGGATGAGTGGTCTGGGCGATGCGGTTCTTGTCACTCAGCCTATCGGTGTGAACCTTGGCGGGCGGTTTTTGCAAATCCTGAGGCAATACGAGGAAGGTTGGTTCCTTGGCGTGCGCCAGGTCTTCGGCGCGCAGCAGATGAGGCTGAGCCCAATTGGGCAACAAGTCAGGTGAGTAGATGATCAGCAACACCATGACGATGTGAACGATGACCGAGATCCAGAAAGCTTCGCGCTTGCGTGAGCGCGCCAGCTCGTCCTCGAGTTGCGCCAGCATATGCGGCACAAATTCGGGGTTCTCGTCCTCCAACATATAAACCCGTGGGCGCCGGGCTGGGCTGGGAATCGGCGCCGGCGGCGGGGATGGAGGAGTCGCCTGGTTGTTGCTCTCGGACTCGATGTTGGCACCTCTTACTAACATTATGAGACGGCTGACAGCAGCGGTGCGAAGCACCAAAATGTATGCTCACTGCCGGTTCCCGCTTCGCCGGAGACGCGCACGTTCAATTTTCGCATCCGACCGGGCATCACATCTGGCTAATCGAACTTAGCCCAAGTCTGGAATCTGATTTCAATCCGCCGAGCCGTCTCCAGCCCGGCCCATGGCGGCAGCCAACTCGTCGAGGTGGGCGCGCTTCCGATGCTCGACCATCTGCTGCTGGATGGCAATGGCCAAAGCCAGTGCGGCACGCCCGTCCTCAAGAGTGACCTCGGGAGTGGTGCGCTGGCGCACGGCTTGGAGAAAGCTGCTCAGTTCGGCCCGGAGCGGCTCTTCGGTGCTGACCGGAGGCTTGTAGGGCGCGACTTCGGGCATCCCTCCTGCGGTTGGCTTGACGGTCAGCGAAAAGACGTCGCGCCGCGAATAATCGAGCGAAACGTATTGCGCTGGCTGGAAGAATCTGAGCTTGCGCACGCGTTCGGTACTGATCCGGCTGGCGGTGAAGTTGGCGATGCAGCCGCTCTCGAACTCAATGCGAACGCTGGCGATATCGACTTTGCCGGTGAGTACCGGCAGGCCGACGGCACGCAACTCGCGCACGGGAGAGTTAGCCATCTTGAGCACAATGTCGAGGTCGTGGATCATCAGGTCGAGCACCACATCGACGTCCAGCGAACGTGGGGTGAAGACGCTGAGGCGGTGCACCTCAAAAAACATGGGACGTGTCAGCAACGGCCAGGTTGCCCGCACCGCGGGGTTGAAGCGTTCGAGGTGACCGACCTGGGCCACGCGTCCGTGCTGCTTGGCCAGCGCAATCAGCGCGTCAGCCTCGGCAAGAGAAAAGGCCAGAGGCTTCTCGATGAGGACATCGACGCCGCGTTCCATCAACTGGCGCGCGGCTTCGAGATGAGCCACGGTGGGCACGGCAACGCTGATGGCTTTGAGGTGCGGAGTGGCGTCAAGCATCTGGCTCAACGAGGCAAATGCCTGGCCGCCGAACTCGGCTGTCACGGACTGGGCGCGTTCGAGGTTGGCATCGACCACGGCGGCCAACTCCACGCCTTCGTCGGCCAACTCCTTGTAGACTCGTGCGTGGTTGCGGCCAAAGGAGCCGACCCCGACGACTGCTACCTGCAATTTGTCGCTGTTCACATCTTCGATTCTCGCAGATGCGGCGGTTACAGAGAAGTGCCCTGGGCTGCAGGTAACAAATCTTCACGCTTAGAGGCGGCGTGGGAAATCCCTTACAATCGCCGTACGGCGGGAGATTTTGCCCGCGGATGCGCGTAGCTTTGTACCAGCATTTCCCTCAACCAGGAGCCAATCTCGCATGGCCGCCAAATCCAAACCCTCCAAGACATTGCCCAAGACCGACCTGTCGCCGAAGCTGTCGCATTACGATGCAGCGGGGCGAGCCACCATGGTGGATGTTTCCGGAAAGCTGCCGACGGAACGCAGTGCGGAAGCCAGCGCGCGGGTCATCATGAGCCCGCAGGTACTGGCGGCGCTGTCCAATAATCCGAAAGGTAACCCCTTCGAGGTTGCCCGATTCGCCGGAATCCAGGCGGCTAAACGCACATCGGAGCTGATACCGATGTGTCACCCGGTGGCGTTAAGCTTCGTAGATATCTCGTGTTCCCTGTGCGAAGATGGGGTCGAGCTGCTCTCCCACGCCCGGACGACGGCGGAAACGGGAGTGGAAATGGAGGCCCTCACGGCGGTCTCCGTGGCAGCGCTTACCGTGTATGACATGTGCAAGGCTTTAGATAAGGGCATCGAGATCCGTTATGTACAACTGGAGCGAAAGCGCGGCGGCAAAAGTGGAGAATACAAGCGTCCTGGCCGACGGCAGAAGCTCTGACTGCAGTGAAGGAGAGGCTGAATCATGGGGCCGGCCGTAAACGTACTGGTGGTGGACGATAATCCTTGCATTCGCGGATTACTGCTTGAATCGCTTTCGCCGTTGGCTGCGGTACATGCCTTCGGCAACGCCGCAGAAGCGCTGAGGCAGGCCGGGACACAGACACCGGACCTCATCATTTGCGATTACCGTATGCCTGGACTGAGCGGCCTGGAACTGCTGGCAGAGATTGGCATTGTTTTTCCGCAGGCTGGGGTAGTGATGCTGGCCTCGCGGGCCGATATCACCGGCCCTTTGGCGCGCTCCGGGGGACGGGTGGAAGAGTTCATCGAGAAACCGTTCTTCGTCGAAGAGGCCACAGCCCGCATCAAGCGCGTACTGGACCGCATTATTCTGGGCAAGACGACGCGCGAGGCCGCCAATTCAGACAGCGTTCGCGGCACCCTGGCGCAGATGTCTGTGGTTGATCTGCTGCAAACGCTGGAGAACGGACGCAAGAGCTGCCGCCTTGTGCTGACGCAAGACGGCGAGCGGAGCGAAATGCAATTCCGCAGTGGGCAACTGGTTCATGCCACGTTCGGCACATTGAGCGGCGAAGCGGCGGTGTACCCGGTTGTGGGTTGGACGGAAGGCACATTCCTGATCGATTTTGAGTGCGGTGAGTGCCCCCGTACCATCACGCATAGCACGCAGTCCGTATTGCTGGAGGCGTTGCGCCGCTTTGACGAGTCGCAGCGCGACCTTGAAACGGCAAAGCACGCACCCCAGTCGAGCCGTCCGGTGGACTTTGCCCGGCCTGCTCCAGCCTTTGGGTTCTGAGTATCTGGGATGTACGTCTCGGGAGAATAGACCCTGCTGAGCTGATACACTCTCGTTGAACGCTGGCAACGAGCTTCACGGCCGGATACACGGCGAGAGATGCCGCTCCGGCTGCGGGCGCCCGGCGCTAGACTCCCCATGCGAGAGGCTGCCTCACCTGATCCGGATACCCGCTTTCCATAAAGCTCTGTTGCTGTTTAACCCGGTTTCCGGCGCGCACCTGGAGTATCGGGAAGCTACGATGCACCGGATTGCCGAGGTCTTCCGTCGCGCCGGAGTTGAAGTACTGGTGGAAGCCACGCAGGCGCGAGGCTCGGCCGGAAGCCAGGCCCGGGCTGCGATCAGCGCCGGATGCGATGCGGTGTTTGCCTGCGGAGGAGATGGAACGGTTTTCGAGGTTCTGCAGGGAGTGGCCGAAAGCACGGCCATGATGGGCGTAATTCCGCTGGGCACCGGCAACGTGCTGGCCCACGACCTGGGTCTGGCGGCCCGGCCGGAGCGGGCGGCGGCACAGATTCTGGGTTTTGCGCCGCGCACCATCTCGCTGGGACGTATCCAAACTGCTGGCCGCTCGCGTTTCTTCACCGTGGCGGCAGGCGTGGGAGTCCACGCGGAGCTGCTGTATCGCGCCAACGCGAGAGCAAAACAGAGGGGCGGCTATTTCGCCTATTACACCAACGGCGCACGGTTGCTGTTCCGGCACGCCTTTGTTCCCTTCCCGGTGGAGATTACAAAAAGCGATGGCGAAGTGGTGAAGATGACGGCGCTGGAACTGGTCGCCATGCGGGTTCGCTCATTTGGCGGCCCGCTGCGGTATTGGCGCCCGGGCAGCTCGTTGCTGTCGCCCGATCTGCGGCTGGTCCTGCTGCGGAATTCAAGCCGGGCGCACGTGGTGCGCTACAGTTTGCAGGCTTTGACGGGGCTAGCTTCCTACGATGAACTTGACACGCCGAATGCCGACTTCTCCTTTGTCTTTGCCAAGGCTGTGACCTGCTATCCCCCCGAAATGCGTTCGGCTGAGCTACGGGTGCAGGCTGATGGCGAACTGCTGGGACCCACGCCTGTCGAAATCTCCATTGTGCCCGAAGCGCTGACGCTGCTGATTCCCCCCGAGGGCGACTAGCTACGAAGGCCATCGTCATCGCCGCCGCACCTTTGACATTCGCGGGAATCCTTGCCAACCTGAATGGCACGTCATGGAACCGATAACCCATCTACTGACCGGCGCCACTCTCTCGCGCGCGGGGTTCAACCGCAAAACCGCGCTAGCCACAATCACAATGACGCTCGCGGCCGAGGCAGCCGACCTCGACATCCTTGCCTATGTCAAAGGGTCGGCCTACGGATTCATCCAGCACCGCGGCATCACGCACACTCTTGTTGGGATTCCTGCCGTGGCGGGGCTGGTCGTCGGTTTTGTCTGGGTGGTGGACGCTCTCTGGCAGCGGGAACGGCGGAGGCGCAAACTGCCGCCTTCGCCTACGCGGCGTTGGGGTTGGCTGTACCTGTTCGCCTGCATTGCGGGGCTCTCCCATATTCTGTTGGATTTTACGAACAGCTATGGGGTGCGGCCCTTTTATCCATTCCAGCGCCAGTGGTATGCGTGGGATATTGTTTTCATCATCGAACCGCTGATCCTTGCCGTGCTGCTGGCAGCTCTGGTGTTGCCGTGGCTGTTTGGATTGGTGAACCGGGAGATCGGCGCGCGCGAGAGCGGACCGCGCGGCCGCGGCGCGGCGATTGCGGCTTTGCTGTTTATTGTGGCTCTGTGGGGAGTGCGCGACTTTGAACACCGGCGTGCCCTGGCGGCGCTCGATGCCGTGGAGTATCGCGGCGAGGCGGCCAAGCGCGTTGCTGCCTTCCCTTATATGGTGAATCCGTTTCACTGGGCTGGGGTGGCTGAGACCTCGAATGCCTACGTCTCCGTGCACGTCGATTCGCTGCGTCCGGAAGCCGATCCTGGCAACGACGCCGAGAGTTACTACAAGCCGGAGACCACGGATGCGACGCGGGCGGCGTGCAGCACCGATCTGGGCCGCGCTTACATGGAGTGGGCACGGTTTCCGCTGGTTGAAGCCGAACGCCTGGGTGCACCTGGGAGCACGGACGCCGTTCCGGCGGCAGGCGTTGGGGGAGAGCTGGTGCACTTCAGTGACGTGAGATTTCTCTATCCGGGTGGTAGCCGCCGCGTGCTTGAGGCTTACGTGCTGCTCGACTCCCATCTTCATGCGAAGTCGGAGGGTTTTGTGCCTCCGAAGCGATAAGCCGGGCGGCGATTACTTTTTCCCGGCTAGCTCCAGAAGCGCTTCACCTTCCACCCGCATGGGAAGCCACTGCTTCATCCGCCGGGCGCCGAGCCCTTCGTAGAATTCGATGGCCGGCGTATTCCAGTCCAGGACCTGCCACTCGTAGCGTCCGCAATTTTCGGCCACCGCAATTCGCGCCACATGCAGCAGAAGCGCCTTTCCAATGCCCTTGCCGCGATGCTCGGGCCAGACAAAGAGGTCTTCCAGATAGATTCCCGGGCGGCCTTTCCAGGTGGAGTAGTTATAAAAATAGAGAGCGAATCCCACAGGCGAATTTTCCCACTCGGCAATGAGGCAGTAGAACCTTGGGGAGGCTCCGAAGCCATCGCGCAACAGACCCTGTTCGGTGGCCTCCGCGGCCAGAGGTTCGCGCTCGTATTCGGCCAGCCCGCGAATCAGCTTCAGAATTGTTCCTACGTCTTCGGGTTGAGCCGCGCGAATCAGCAGCATTCTTGTCCTCCGCTTGAAGTTTTCCGGTTCTTGCAGTCTAACGCATTGGGGATCTCGCGCTGCAAGGTGGGTAAGGCGCACGGCTCGTGCTTCAGCCAGTCAATTCTGATTGCGCTCCGCCTCGCGCACAATCTCGTCGATCACTTGGGTGGCTTTTCTGCTGGTGAGGTTGTGGTTGTTGCTCATGATGGAAAAAACGAGACGCTCGCCGTGAGCGGTCGTGAGATAGCCGGATAGGGTATTGACATGATCGAGGGAGCCGGTTTTGGCTCGCAGTGTCGCCTTGGCGGAGTGGGCATTAAAGCGCGAATGCAGAGTTCCATCCACTCCCGCAACCGGCAGGCTATTCATATACTCCGCGCCCCAGGCTTGCGTGGCAGCATAGCGCAGCAGCTTTACCGTGGCGTGAGGTGAGACCAGGTTCTCGCGGGAGAGTCCTGAGCCGTCGTAGAAGGCGTATTCCTCCGGCTTTATGCCGGCCTGGGTGAGAAATCCGCGCAGCACATCAAGTCCTCCGGCCAGCGAGCCACTGTTGCCTTTCTCACGCCCGAGGAGGCGCAGCAGGATTTCGGCATGAAGATTCTGGCTCACCTTGTTGATCACCTGTATATCCAGTCCCAGCGGTAACGAATCGTGCTCGGCGAGCACCACCGGAAGTGCGGAGAACGGATGAGCCTCGACGCCTCCGCCGAGAGGTGCGCTGGCGTTGACCGTGATGGTGCCCAGGCTCGCCATGGGCGTGTGGCGTGCCCGCGTGCGGCCATAAAGAGCTACGCCGCGTTTTGCCAGCAGCTCCCAGAAGAGGCGTGCACCGAACTCAGCCGGTTCTTCGATGGCCAGGGCTTCACCGGCGCCAGCATCGTCGAGAGGAATGTCGCCCCAGATCTCCAGCCGGTTGGAGCCGGGCTGGCGTTGGATATAAACCTTGCGCGGACCGGTGCCGGCGGGAGAAGTCAGCACATGGTTTTCGATGTGGTAGTACTCGGCGAAGGGCGAGATGCTGACGAAGGCGCGTTCGCCAACCCGCTCGGCGGGAAGAATGTTGACATACACCACGTTGTCATTGATGGCCAAGGCCGAAACCGGAGCGCCCCACTCCCATACGAGGTCGTCCTGCGACCAGCCGGGGCCGTAACGTTCATAGACGAAGAAGCTATCGTCGGCCACGATGTCGCCGTCGATAACCTTGACCCCGCGCGCTACTACCTGGTTGGCGAGTTCCTCCAGAACGTGGGTGGGAGAGAGGGGACGCTCGGTTTTCAGATCATAGGGAAGCGCACGGCCACTCAGGTTAGGGTCGCCGCGCCCGACCAACACGAGGTCTCCGCTGAGCCGCCCGTACTTATCCGGTGGGGTTGTGGACTCGACCGTGGTGCGGAAGCGATAATCCGGGCCGATCAGCGCCAGCGTGGCCGCCGTGGTAAACAACTTGGTGTTGGAGGCTGGAGTGAAGAGCCGGTCGGCATCGTGCGAATAAACGACCCGCCCGCTGTTCAGCTCTTCGATCTCGACACCCCAGAAGCCGCGCGCCACATCGGATTGCTCCAGAATGGCGTCCACGCGCCGGGCCAGCTCTTTGTTCTGGGCGGCCGCGGCAGCCAGAGCGCAGAGCCAAAGCATCAGCCCGGTAAGCACAACCATCCTCAGGGTGCCACGAACTCTCAGTTGCCGCATCAGATGCGAATTCTAGCACTGATCCGGTGACGCGCCGGAGAACCGGCGATCAACGAGCAGGAATCAGGAGATTGTCGATAAGCCGTGTAGCGCCAAACGATGCAGCCACGGCAGCAAGTGCGCCGTGCCCCACATCCGCGAGCGGTTCAAGCGTATCGCTGTCGATGATCTCAAAATAGTCCAGCTTGGCAGCAGGTTCGGAGGCGAGAACGGCGAGCGCGGCGGAGCGGAGGCTTTCCGCGCGGGTTTCGCCGGAGCTTGCGAGCGACTCCACGCGCTGCAAGGCGCGGTGTAGAACAAGTGCCTGCTGACGCTGCCCGGCGGAGAGATACGCATTGCGGGATGAGAGCGCGAGGCCATCGGCTTCACGCACGATGGGCGCGACGATCAGTTCCACGTCCATGTTGAGATCGCGCACCATTCGGCGCAACACGGCCACTTGCGCGGCGTCCTTCTGTCCGAAGACAGCGTAGTCCGGCTGCACGATGTGGAAGAGCTTGGCGACCACCGTGGTTACACCGCGGAAATGTCCAGGACGAGAGCGGCCGTCGAGCTTGTCGCTGAGTCCTTCGACATGCACCACGGTGGTGGCTCCGGCGGGATACATCTGATCGGGCGAGGGAGCGAAGACAATCTCCACACCTTCGGGCTCCAGCCGGGCACAGTCGGCCTCCAGAGTGCGGGGGTATTGGGTGAAATCTTCACTGGGACCAAACTGCAATGGATTGACAAAGATCGACACGACGACCAGGCCGGAGGCGGCACGCGCCTGGCGCACCAGCGAGAGGTGTCCCTCGTGCAAGGCTCCCATGGTGGGAACAAAGCCGATGGTGAGTCCATGGGTTCGGGCCTCGCGGCTGGCGGCCTGCATGGTACGAATATCGCGGATGATTCTCATTTCTTTTCTGAATCCTGCGTGGATTGACTCTCAGGAGCAGGCGGCTTGACGCGCCAGCTGTGAACGGTCTTCTGGAAGATCGGTTCGAGACGGGTGAAGTCCTGGGGAGGACAACGTAGCGCGATCGAGTAGACAAGCCCGTCATCGCCCACGATCAAAGCGACGGCCTCGATGACGTCGGTCTTGGAGCCTTCGTCGTGCTCGCGAATACGCACAATCTCAGCTTCGTTGCCATTGAGCAGGAGACGCGTGCGCTGTAGGGTCTCGGAGGTGAACGAACCGCCGGGCGTCAGCACGGTGTCCACGAGAGAATCGAGCGACGGAGCTCCGCCGCCATCTTTTTTCTCAGGCACGTCCATGGCGGCTACGGTGATCTGCGGCCAGGTTGCGGGATCGACTCCGGGGCCGGGACGGGATTCGGAGACAACGAAGCCAAGCCCCTCAAAGACATCGCCTAGGCGCTGCCAGGAGGACGGGACGGTCACGCAGAGTCCGACGGGCTGGACACACTCGGTGCGTCCAGCCACGGTGGAGGCTTTGTGGGTGGGTGCGGCAGGCTTGGGTGAAGACTGAGCCTGGGCACCGACGCCGAAGCAGAGAACGCCAGAGCAAAGGATTAGTTTTGCGATCAGGAGTTTCATGGCTTCGGTTATTTCCGGCCAACAACTGGAACTGGGTGCGTCTCGCCAAGCGCGGGGTGCGACTCACGCGGCAGATGGTAGGACTCTTCGTCAGCGGGGAAAGTGGCGCTGCGGACATCGTCGCGGTAGGAGCGAATGGCCTCAGAGATGAGCTCTCCGGCATTGCAATAGCGGCGCACAAACTTGGCCGGAGTGGTGAAAGTGAGTCCGGCGAGGTCGTGGAAGACCAGGATCTGGCCATCGCACTCGGGACCGGCGCCAATGCCGATGGTAGGGGTCGCCACCGCAGCAGTGATTCGCGCGGCGACTTCGCGCGGAATGCCTTCCAGCACAAGCGCGACGACCCCGGCACGGTCGAGCGCGTCAGCGTCGGCCAGTAGAGCGTCAATGGCGTGCGCGGTTTTACCTTGCACCTTGTAGCCGCCCATGCGGTGTACCGACTGGGGAGTGAGTCCGATATGTCCGACGACGGGAATCTCAGCTTCGATGATGCGGCGGATCAGCGGAACACGGGAGACGCCGCCTTCGATCTTTACCGCTTCGGCGCCGCCTTCTTTGACGAAGCGCACGGCGTTTTCAAGTGCCCGGTCATCGTTGGTGTGATAGGAGCCGAAGGGCATGTCAGCCACTAGAAAGGCGTGCTGCACGGCGCGGCGCACGGCACGGGTGTGATGCAGCATCTCTTCTAGGGTAACCGGCAGAGTGCTGTCGTAACCGAGCACGACCTGGGCGAGCGAATCTCCGACGAGGATGAGCTCCACCCCGGCTTCATCGGCGAGGCGGGCGGTGGCGTAATCATAGGCTGTGAGCGAGACGATGCGCTCGTGTTTGCGTTTTCTTTCGGCTAGGGTGTGGACGGTAATGCGTTGGCGGAAATCGCCGGTGGTAATACTCATGGACTCCTCCAGTGTGGCTCCGCCGAGCGGATGCCGCCTGTGCGCCGAGGCGCAAAATGCCGTTGGGACGGCAGGTCGATTCTAGTCGCTAGGCGGAGAGCGAAGCAAGCCGGGAGATATCCCGGCGGCTGTCGATCAAGTCGCAACATCCAGTGATTTCAAGACCTTGGGGATGAGCGTGAGGCTTCCATCATGACGGTCCGCGCCTCTTCCTGCAGGTTATCGAGAGCGATGGCGGTTTCGTGCACCATGTAAACGCAGGCGAAGACGAGGCTGCCCACCGAGACAAAGCCAATCGTCAGTGCGATCATAGCCGCGATTCGGGCCGCTGGCTCAAAATCGTAGTGGACAAGCATGCCGCCGACCACGGCAATCAAAGCTTCCGCCGCGAAGCCGCCGACGGCGGCGTACCCCAGACGGAGTGACTTGCCTAGCATCCGGGCGCGCTGATCGAGGAGGTTGGTCTGTTGCTGCAGCCGTTGGTAGAGCTCAGATTGCTCCCCCGTGTTGGCCATGACTGCTGCCACGGTACGAGTGCGGTCAATGACTCGGGCGATTCGATTGCCGAGTCCAAGCACAAGCACGGTTGAGGAGTTGGTGAGCAACGCGGGCGCGACAACCGCAGTGAGAACCGCGAACGGACTCTCAACAGACATGCCACCATCGTAACCGCAGCTGCAACCTGCTTGCAACGGCGCCAAGGCAGAGATTATTCGCGCGGGTTGGCTTGCTGGCCGAGTGGAAGGAAGTACTGGGTGCCCTTGATGGGTTCGCTGACGCGGCGCAAGAGTATCTGGAGGTCCTCGCTGCGTTCGACAAAGTCGATCTCAGCGGTGTTGACGACAAGCAGGTCGCTGGCGGAGTAGTGGAAGAAGAAATGTTCGTAAGCTTTGACGACCTCTTCCATGTACTCGTCGCTGATGGCGCGCTCGTTGGAGACATTCTTGCGGCGCAGGCGCTTGCGCAGGACATCGAGCGGAGCCTGAAGGTAGATGACCAGGTCCGGGGTGGGCAGCTCGGCGCGCAGGAGTTTGTAATAACGGTCGTAGACGGCAAGTTCGTCGTCGCTGAGGTTGAGGTTGGCGAAGAGCTTGTCTTTCTCGAAGATGTAATCGGTGACGACAATTTTTTGCGCATTGCGGGCCGCGGCCAAAGGCTGGAGCTGCTCGAAGCGGCTGATAAGGAAGGCGAACTGGGCTTGGAAAGCCGCCCCGGGCTCACCATCGTAAAAGGCTGAGAGGAATGGGTTTTCCTCGGGTTCATGGACAAGCTGACCGTGCAACTGCTCGGCCAGAAAGCGGGAGAGAGTGCTTTTGCCGACGCGAATTGGACCTTCTACGGCGATATAACGCGACGGTTCAAAGAAATTGGCCATGGTAGAGGTCGCCGATTCCGCTTCTCAGAAGCTCACGGGAAGAATAGCGCGCTGTGCGCGGTGTGGGCAACAGGGCTCGCGAAGAGACGTGTGACGTGGACGAAGGCGAAGAGCATAAAATCATTGCGATGATTGGATATATTGCGGGAACATTCGCAGCGGCGGCCGCCGCCACATTCGCCGGAGTGCACACCATGGTTCCGTGGTCGCAGCTCTATGGCGAAAACTTCAATGGCCTTCCGCAAGGCCAGAAGATTCTGGCGCTGAGCTACGATGACGGCCCGAACGACCCATGGACTATGAAGCTGTTGGAAGTGTTGGACAAGCATGAGGTCCATGCGACGTTCTTCATGCTGGGCCGATATGTGCGCCAGCATCCGGAGATTGCGCGCGCAGTTTCAGAGGCTGGGCACGCGATTGGCAACCATAGCTACACCCATCCGAACCTGATCTTTGCGAGCCAGACGAAGCTGCGCGAGGAGCTGGAAGAGACCTCGAAGGCAATTGAAGACGCCACGGGCAAGCGTCCAGTACTGTTTCGTCCGCCGTTTGGAGGGCGCAGGCCGGGGACGTTCAGAGTGGCCGGGGAACTGAAGATGCTTCCCGTAATGTGGCGCGTGATCTGCTACGACTGGAAGGCGAAGTCGCATGAGGAGATACTGCAACACGCGCGCCGGCAGATTGCAGGCGGAGAGATTGTGCTGCTGCACGACGGCGGTCACCTGCGCATGGGCGAAGATCGCAGCCACACGGTGCGAGCAACCGGCGAGTTAATACGCGAGTACAAAGACCTCGGGTATAAGTTCACCACCGTAACCGCGATGATGCAGATGCGTCCGGCGGGGGCGAGGGCGTTTGACGCCGCTGCAAAGTAGATAAAGTCGCAAATATGCGATTTTACGACCTTTGCGCAAGTCGGCGGACCGGCCAACAAGAAATTCTGGCCCGAAGGTGAATCCTCTTCGTCAGGCCGGGGCTCTTCAGAATAGAGGAAGAAACGTGAGCACTGTATCGGTTGAGGCATTAAACGGCGAGATCAAAAGTGGTCGGCATCCTCAGATGATCGACGTGCGTACGCCGTCAGAGTACGCAGGCGGACACATTCCATGCACGGTGAATATTCCGATGGATCAGTTCGAGTCGCGACGAAAGGACCTGCGTCTGGAAGAGGGCGTGGTGCTGGTCTGCAAGGCGGGGAGCCGCTCGCAGATTGTCGCGGAGTGGCTGGGAGCGGATGCAAGGGTGCGGGTGCTGGAAGGTGGTACCGATGCCTGGCGCTGCCAGGGGTATGAGGTGGTGACTTCGGCTAAGACTCGCTGGTCACTGGAGCGGCAGGTGCGGCTCGGAGCCGGTTTGTTGGTGCTGGCAGGGACGGTGCTGGAGGTTTCGGGAGTCCACAGAGCGATTTGGCTGGCGATGTTTGTGGGCGCTGGGCTGACCTTTGCGGGAGCTACGGACATTTGCATGATGGGGATTCTGCTGGCCAAGATGCCGTGGAATCAGGTGCGGGTGGTAAAGCCTCTAAAGTCCGAGAGCGCGTGCTGCGGATAAGGCGAGCACGGAGAGGATGTTTGCTGCAGAATTGCAGGGATGAACTTCGAAGAGCTGACGAACGAGCATAAGGACGCGGTCTATCGGCAAATGCTGCGTGTTTGCGGCAACCATGCGGACGCCGAAGACGTGCTGATGGAAGCATTGCTGAAGGCTTACCGCAGCTTGGGACAGTTGCGCGAGGCAGCGGCGTTCCGGGCGTGGCTGGGGCAGATTGGGCGCCGCCTGTGCTGGCAATTGCGCGAGCGCGAGGCGATGGCTCCGCTGTTGCAGCTCTCGGCCATGGAAGATGAGGGCGTAGAGCTGGCATCGCGGGGCGAAGCCGTGGATGTGGAACTGGCGCGGCGCGAGATGAAGGCGCTGCTGTGGCAAGTGATCGGTGGGTTGCCAGAGGAGACTCGCGAGACGTATCTGCTGCGTGACGTAGAAGAGATAAGCGGCGAGGAAGTGGCGAAAAAGCTGGGGATCACCATTCCGGCGATGAAGAGCAGATTGCACCGGGCGCGGCAGGCGGTACGCGAGCGGCTGGACCAGATTTTGGCAGCGAGCACAACACCACGATAAGCGAACAAGGAGAAGGATCATGTTGGAAGTTTCAGTGGAGCATTTGGGAGCTGCGCAGTTTGAGATCAAAGCGCGGGGACACTCGGTGGTAAGCGATCAGCCAACGGAGAATGGAGGCTTCGACGAGGGAATGACGCCGCCGGAGCTGATGTTGGCGTCGCTGGGCTCATGCGCGGGCTTTTATGCGGTCGACTACCTGAAGCGGCAAAAGCTCACGATTGAGGGAACGAAGGTCCGGGTAACAGCCGAGAAGGTGAAAAATCCGGCACGGCTGGATCAGTTCAAGATCGAGGTGGAGGTGCCCGCAGGATTGAGCGAGGAGCAGGTGAAAGGTCTGGAAGAAGCGGTGCATCGCTGCTTCATTCACAACACACTCATGCATCCGCCGAAGATTGAACTGGAAGTGCGCGGGGTAGTTGCAGCCGCCGGTTAGGCGCAGACGATTGCGCGGATTGGGCCAGCCTAAAAGCTGGCCCTTTTGCATGTGCTAGGGCATTGATGGATTGCGAATAAAATCGTGCACCCAGTCGGTGGGATGACCGGCTTTTCGCAATGCGACGGCGAGCTGGGCGAAGTGGCGCACATTGTGCTCCATCACCTGAATAAAACACTTCTTGCGGGTTGCGCGGAGTTCTCCACGGATGAACAGCTTTGCCGCATCTTCGGGCGTGGCTTGTCCGGCCCATTGCTTCAGCAAGCCGAGTCCGCGGCGGTGCATGGCGAAAAGCTCGGCGAAGGTTTGGTGAGGAAGCGCGAAGAGATCGTCGATGGGGTTGTTGGGGTCGCGAAGCTCGTTGAGCGACTCGCCAAAGTTCACCTCGACGAGAAAGATGTGGAAGAGTGCGGAGCGCAGCTCCTGTCCCTTGGCGAGATCGAGGTGAAGATCGAGCAAGGTTGAAGGTTGTTTGAGGAACCACTGCTCCCAACGGTCGACTTCGATCTCCTGGGCGGCGATCATCTCCGGGAAGGTGTATGCGAGTGCACTGCTGGCCATGGCGTTGCTCCTCTCTGGCAATTTCCTCAGCTTACTTGGTGCGGCTGTGTTGCAGTTTGCGCGACTTTTCTTCCACCCCGCGAGCAAGCTTCTCTTTGTAGGCGGAAAGCTTGGCCGCCAATTCGGGATTGCTGGTGGCCAGGATCTGGGCGGCGAGAATTCCGGCGTTCGTGGCTCCGGCCTTGCCAATGGCGACGGTGGCGACGGGAATTCCGGCCGGCATCTGGACCATGGCGAGCAGAGCGTCAAGTCCGCCGAGCGATGTGGCCGCAATGGGAACGGCAATCACCGGCAAAACGGTTTCGGCTGCAACGACTCCGGCGAGGTGAGCGGCGCCACCGGCTCCGGCAACGATGACGCGGATGCCGCGCCCGGCAGCCTTGCGGCTGAATTCACTGGTGCGGGCTGGGGAGCGATGGGCGGAGGAGATGTCGATCTCGTAGGGAATGTCGAAGAGTTCGAGGGCTTTGGCGGTCTCGTTCATGATCTCAAGATCGCTGTCGCTGCCCATGATGATGGAGACTACCGGCTTTTTTTCCATGGCCTATTCTCTCATTCATCGTTCAGATGAACGGTTCGGATGCGCGGTTCGAATACGCAAAGATTCGTAAACCTGCTTGCTAACGGTTAGTGCTTCAGTCGCCGATGGGCGATGTCACTGCGGTACTGCATGCCGTCGAAGCTGATGCAGCGGACGGCCTCGTAGGCGCGGGCGACGGCGGACTCCAGCGTAGTGGCCCGTGCCGTGACTCCGAGGATACGTCCTCCATGGGTCACGATCTGGCCATCGGACAGGCTGGTACCGGCGTGGAAGACGCGCACGCCATCCAGGGCGTTGGCGCGCTCCAGTCCGGAGATTACTTTACCGGGCTGAGATGGGCCGGGATAACCTCCAGCGGCCATGACCACGCAAACACTGGGATCGGGACTCCAGCGGAAGACGCCATTGCTGACGCGCCCTTC
>CAZLJQ010000053.1:0-26804 GCA_964559875.1 uncultured Acidobacteriaceae bacterium | reverse complement strand
CACCCGGCCGAACCGACGCCGAGCGTAATTGCATCTCCAACATCCGCGCCGGAGGACTAACCTACATCCAGGCCGCCGCTCAATTGAACTTATATCTGAACGAAGCGCACCGCCGCCAGCTTACGGGCATCGCCTTGAAAGAACGCCCGCATTGGCTAAATGAAGGCTAGCAGCTTGGGAGCGAGTTCTTTGCAATAGAGGTGATGTCGGACGTTTTGGCCTTTGGTTCAGAGGTGCCCTGGTAACTTCCCGGGACTTATGCATCGACACTACCGAGTCCAAAATTTAGTGTGACAGGAGCTGGCTTGCATACTGGCCCAAGGGCGTATACTCAGAGCGGGATTGTCGGATGAGGTGCAGGCGAGTCCAAATCATTCCGCTGGGCTCTTCTCGATAACTGATTTCCACCATCCTGTTTTAGTGCGTTTCCCTCAGCCAGCAACTCCCTGCCAAAAACTCCCGACTCGCCGCGTTGTGACAAGTGCCTCTTTTGGGACGGAATCAACAAATCGACCAAATAGTCCAATAAACGGCTTACGGACAGGAGACAAATGAAATCAGAAACGATCACTATCCAGAATCTTTTTCAGGACCGTCGTCAATACTGCGTGCCATATTATCAGCGCGCATACAAGTGGACCCTAGAGGGTCAATGGGAACCGCTATGGGATAACATCTGCGAGAAAGCTGAGGCACGCCTAAGCAGTTCAAATTCAACTCCCCATTTTTTAGGCGCAGTCGTTTTAGAGCCTCAGCAAAAAGAAGGCTTAATCGGTGTCGATGTTCTCCACATTATTGATGGCCAACAACGTCTAACAACTCTGCAATTCGTCTTAGCCGCAGTGTTATTGAGCTTGAGACGCACTGGACAAACCCAATTTGTTGATATTGTCAAAGCCTGTGTGCGCAATGGAAACCCCGAAACTATGCACCATCCAGAAATTGAGACGTTCAAGGTGTGGCCAACATTTCGAGATCGAGACAATTACAAAACTACTTTAAGAGCGCAAGATCTGGAGGATCTTGTCGAATGTTTTCCTGCCCATTTCACACAGGCTGGCGAACTGCGCAAGATCGGAATGGATCATCCGCCAGCGTTGGCGGCATTGTGGATATTCACAGGGTGGTTCGAAACATGGATACGGAAGGAGCCAGAGCGAATGAGCGTTAGAACAGAAGCTCTGATTATGGCCATTCTCCGCGACCTGAAAGTTGTTTCAATTATTCTGGAACCGGAAGATGATGCACAAATAATATTTGAGACACTCAATGGTCGAGGCGCACAACTTCTTGCTACGGACCTCATCAAGAATTATATTTTCATGCGTGCCGATGATGATGGTGCAGACTCTGAATCTCTTTATGACACTCTCTGGTCACCGTTTGAAACGGACTATTGGACCACAGAACAGCGGCGCGGTCGGCTCAACAGGCCTCGCCTTGAATGGCTTATCCACTCATCATTGCAGGCGGAGTTGTATGAACAGGTTGATTTGGCTCGACTGTACACCGAATATCGGTGCTTTGCTACAAACGATGGCAAGCCGATAAATGCCGAAAAGCAGCTCTTAACATTGACTGTGTATGCATCGCATTACAAGGAGCTAATCAGTGGCACTGGTCCAATGCCCATTGCGCGGTTCGGTCGTCGAATTGTTCCCTACGACATTACCACTCTCCATCCCTTAGCTTTGAAAATCTCGATTTCTTCGCTCCCCAACGAATTGAAGGCCGAGATGTTTGGCGACCTCGTGTCGTTTCTTGTGCGACGCGCTGTCTGCGGACTGACCCCGAAAAATTATAACAATGTGTTCTTGACCATTCTGCAAAAACTTCACGCTGCGGGAATCACGCCAAGCGCATTGCGAGCTATTTTGTGCGGACTATCGGGGGATGCCTCGCGCTGGCCTGTAGACGGAGAATTCCATTCTGCCTGCCTTACTGCGCCTCTCTACGACGGAAGGCTCGACGCGCCCAAAATGCGTGCCATATTAACTGAGATTGAGGCGTACCTGAGGACCACCGTCCGAAGCGAGGAGCCTGAACTACCGGACCTTAGCCAACTCGATATTGATCATATTCTCCCTCGTTCGTGGTTTACATACTGGTCACTGGCTGACGAGACGTTCGCAACATCCAATGAGGCAGCGGAGGTCGAACTTCTGGTCCGCATTAAAGAAACTTTGAATACGCGGCAAAAAATGGTGGCGGATCGCCAAGCTTGTATAAAAACCCTTGGGAACCTAACCCTGTTGAATCTCAGCGTAAATCGCGAAGCGCAGAACTATGCATTCCCAAACAAACGCGATCTCCTGATCGCAAATACGAGCCTCCGCCTAAACATCCCGCTTATCTCTCTTGCCGCCTGGGATGAGGATGCAATCGCTGAGCGCTGTAAATTAATGGCAGATGCAGCATTGAATGTTTGGCCAGGGCCAAGGCCATAAGACACGCGAATTCTCAGGAGTGTTGCCCGACCATTACGCAAAATCTGTCGAGTGTTGAATTGAAAGGACAAAGAGACAAAGCAAGGCGAGCTTGCGCAGCCCGACGATGCTGCCGAAGGTGGCGAGCAATGTTGGAACGAGACTTCATCGAAACGGATGCTGCCCAGAGGTGTGCTTGAAATACGGTCGATGCTATAAAACTGTAATGCCTTACCGAGCCACCGGAAAAATCTTCGTCGGTCTTGCGTATAAGGATTCTTGTGACTATACTAGATTTCTTACGAATCCATGGACATCTTACTTGCGTGGTTGGGAAACACGGACATCCGGTCATCTGAATCAGCCGACTCAGGTGAGCGCGGGCCAATTCTGAGCGCTTTCCAGAGTTTGCGCTTTGATGCCGCACATTTGCTCTCAGATCATTCGGCTGCCCAGACCCAGGCATACGCGAAGTGGCTTAAAGCCAATGCAGGGGTGTCCATTCATACCCACGCGGCCAAACTAACGAGCCCAACAGACTTCGCGGAAATCTTCATAGCGGCAGATTCCCTGATCCGCACCATCAAGAGTGAATCAACGTCTGCGTCTTTAACGTTTCACTTGAGTCCGGGCACTCCAGCAATGACAGCAGTCTGGATACTCCTGGCGAAAACCAGGTACCCCGCCCGGCTGATCGAATCCTCCAAGGAGCACGGCGTTAAGGAGGTCAGCATACCGTTTGATTTGTCCGCTGATTTCCTGCCCACTATCGATAAGCAAGCTGATGAAGAACTCACACTGCTGATGCAGGGCCTACCGCCATCAAACGCCGCGTTCTCAAACATCGTTCACCGCTGCAATGCAATGAAACGAACCATTGCCCTCGCGCATCGTATGGCACTGCGCGATGTAACTGTGCTCATCCAAGGGGAATCTGGTACTGGCAAAGAGCTCTTCGCGCGCGCGATCCATCAGGCCAGCGTGCGGAGTGGCAAGCCATTCATCGCCGTGAATTGCGGCGCGATCCCCGTTGATCTGGTAGATGCTGAACTGTTTGGCCACGAAAAGGGCGCATTCACTGGTGCAACTGCGGCTCGCCCAGGCCACTTTGAGAGCGCGGACGGAGGTACGCTGTTCCTAGACGAGATTGGAGAACTTCCCCTTGCATCGCAGGTGAGGCTTCTGCGAGTTCTGCAAGAGAGAGAAATCACCCGTCTTGGGGCATCTAAACCGAAACGGATAGACGTCCGTATTATTGCTGCGACAAATCGCGTTCTCCCGGAAGAGGTCAGGGCTGGGCGCTTCCGCGAGGACCTTTTCCACCGCCTCGCGGTCGGTGTTCTCCTTCTTCCGCCCCTCAGTGAGCGAGAGGGGGATATTGGCCTACTCATCGATGCGATGCTCTTGGCAATCAACACCGAGGCGGCAACGCAGCCCAGCTACAAACATAAGAAACTGGATATTCCTGCAAGAAATCTTCTGGTCCAGCATTCCTGGCCCGGCAATGTCCGCGAACTCCACAACACCCTGCTCCGTGCAAGTATTTGGGCCGCCGGGGACCGGATTACAGCCCGCGATGTTGCCCAATCAATGGCAGTCTCGGTTGCCCCCAAGAACGATTCCATACTTGGGAAGCCACTCGCCAACAGCATTCAACTACCCGATTTGATTGGGAAAGTTGCCCGCCACTATTTGCAGCGCGCAATGGACCTCACCCACGGAAACAAGTCAGAGGCCGCCCGCTTGCTTGGCCTCGGAAGCTACCAAACGCTCAGCAACTGGCTGCAAAAATACGGCGTCGGTGATTTGGCACGCCAGGTGCATAAGGAATGATGTCCACCGTGAAACCGTAACGCAAATTGACGAAGGAGCCTGATTTGAGCACGAACCCCAACGAAGCCGATGCGCGGATTCTGATTGACGATCAGTTGCGTGCCGCTGGCTGGAATCCGGCGGACAAATCTCAAGTGCTGACTGAAGTGAAGGTCCACGGCTCCGCTTCGCAGCAGTTCACTGGCACGGACTCATCTGCGGCAGGCGTCCAGGTTGACGAAACCCCAACTGCTGGCCGGGCCGACTATGTGCTGCTGGACCAGCGGGGGCGCGCCCTGGCCGTCATTGAAGCCAAACGGGCGGCTATCCAGCCCTATGTTGCTAAACAACAGGCCCTCCCCTATGCAAAGCAGATTGGCGCTCCCTTCATCTTCCTCACCAACGGCGAACTTATCTACTTCTGGGACTACCAGAATGACGATGCCCGGATCGTGAATTCGTTCTACTCACGCCGCGACCTCGAAAGGCTTGTCCACCTTCGCA
This sequence comes from uncultured Acidobacteriaceae bacterium, assembly GCA_964559875.1. Lineage (GTDB taxonomy): Bacteria > Acidobacteriota > Terriglobia > Terriglobales > Acidobacteriaceae > TOLSYN. The sequence goes on along the minus strand of CAZLJQ010000053.1, from coordinate 22,062 downwards.
AAGAAAGCAAGCCGCTGGCGACGATTCCGATCCCTGAGATTTATATCCGCCAGGGAGAAACCCGGCTGGTTCGCCCCTATCAACAGGAGGCAATGAGGGCGCTTGATCGCACGGTTGAATTGGGCAAACGCCGGTTCCTGATTGAACTGCCTACCGGCTGCGGCAAGACGGACCTGATTGGCCTCTACCTCAAGCGGCTAGTGCAGGCCAGCCAAGCCGAGCGAATCCTCTTCCTTGTAGACCGTGACCAACTCGCCAAGCAAGCCATTGAAGCAATTCAGGATTTGCTTCCGGACTATTCGAGCTATTGGCTCAAGCCCGGAATGGTGCGGCAGGAAAAGCAGATCACCGTTTGCCTGATTCAGACGATGATCGGGCGGTATCAGGAATTCACCAGCGGCTACTTCGATGTTGTCGTGATGGATGAGTGCCACCGTTCCATCTACGGTGCGTGGCAGACTGCCCTATCGCACTTCGATGCGCTCCATATCGGCCTCACCGCGACCCCGGCTGTCTATATTGAGCGGAACACCTTCCAGTTCTACCACTGCAAGGACAATGCGCCGGATTTCTCTTACCCGATTCAAGAGGCTTTTGAAGAGCAGTTCCTTGTTCCCTACAAATTTGCCTCCGGCATCACCACGCTGGTGTCAGAGGGTGCCAAGGTTGACGAGGAGCACTACGACCCTGCCGAGTTCGAACGGAACTGGACCAATGAGGCTAGCAATCGCCTCATGATGGAGGAGTTTGACCGGCTGGCCTGGCAGAGCTACAAAGAGCTTGCCCTCAAGCAAAAGGCCGGGCCGGGCAAGGCCGTAGTCTTTGCCATTACCAAGCACCATGCTGCCAGGCTGGCGCAATACCTCAATGACTTGCATCCGGAGCACAAAGGCCGCTATGCCGAGGTCATCACTTCGGACGTGTCTAACGCCGACGACCTCATCCGGCGCTTCAAACAGGAAGAGCTTCCGGCTGTGGCCGTCAGCGTAGGCATGTTGGATACCGGCTTTGATTGCCGTGAAGTTCTGCACCTGGTCATGTGCCGCCGCGTGCGCAGCCCCATCCTCTATCAGCAAATGCGCGGGCGCGGCACTCGTACTGCTCCCCACATTGCCAAAGAGAAGTTCGTTATCTACGACTTCTTCCGAAACCACGAGTACTTCAACGACTCGGATACCGACATCTTCTCTGGCAGTGGCGGCGGCTACGCCACCAAGCCAAAGCAGCCACGCGGCATAGAGCCACGCGAGCTCACCGAACTCGGCCTTGAAGATGAATGGCTCGATGCGGTTCACTACATTGAAGTCGGCCCCGACGGCGAACGCGTAGACAAGCGAGACTATGTAACCGAGTGGGAGAAGGCCGTCGTGCAGGGCGCAACGGCTGACCCAATCATCGCCAAGATCAAGGCCGGCGAGTCGCTCAGCGAGGAGGAAGAGGATCAACTCGCGCAGAGCCTGAACCAGCCGCAACACTACTTCAACGAGGACAACCTGCGCCGGGCCTACCGCAACCCCGGCGGCAACCTCCTGGACTTCATCAAGGCAGCCCTCGGGCTGGTCAAGATCAAAAGCCGCGAGGAGCGCGTAGAAGAGAACTTCCGCGCCTGGCTCGTGGCCAAGAACCTCACTCCCGAGCAGGCACAGTACCTCTCGCTCATTAAGAACCGGGGCTTGGTCAAGGGTAAGGTATCGCTTGATGACCTCTTTGCGCCGCCGCTTTCCATCCTCAACGCCGCCAATATCGGCATTGAACTCTTCGGCGAGCAAGGGCTGCAAGTCATGATGGACGAAATCAACCAGTCGGTCCTGGCAGCCTAACGAACCGGCAACGCAATAACGAAGGATTGAAATGAATCAGCAACTACGCCGCAAGCTCGACCATATTACGGACACTCTCTGGGCGGGCGGGGTCACCAACCCGGTCACATACATTGAGCAGATTTCCTACCTCATCTTTCTCAAGCTGCTCGATGAGGAGGAGTCCGACCGCGAGCTGCGTCTTCGGCTGGGCGGCAATGGCGGCAATACCAGGCTCTTGTATCCTGCGCAATCGGAACGGTATCGCTGGAGCCACTGGCGTTTTCAGAGCGGCCCTGAACTGCGCGACTTCATCCGCGATGAGGTCTTTCCCTATATGTCGTCGCTTGCCAAGGACGAGCCGGAGGTGGCCGAGTACTTCCGCGATGCCGTGCTTGAAATCGTCGATCCCAACGTCCTCAAGCAGGTCATTGACGAACTGGATGCCTTTGAATTTCGCAAGCTCGGCCCCGACGTCAAGGGCGACATCTTCGAGTACCTACTCACGCACCTGGGCTCCAGCGCGCTCAATGGACAGTTCCGTACCCCGCGCCAGATTCGAGCTTTCATGGTCGAAATGATGGACCCCGATCTGGGCGACACGCTCTACGACCCGGCTTGCGGCACGGCGGGCTTCCTCATTGACGCCATTGACTACCTGCTTGCCAAGTACTCCGAGCAGGTCAGTGAGTATCCCATCTACGGTGAAGACTGGCTGGACAAGAAGGGCAAGACGCTCGAAGAACTCAAGCGCGAGATGCCGCGCCTGCAAACCTACCGCAAGGGCGCGGGCGAAAAGATTCCCGAGTGGAGCATCCTGGAGTCGTCTGTCTTCGGTACCGATGTTTCCCGGCAGATGGTGCGCATCAGCATGATGAATCTGGTGCTGCACGGCATCCGTCATGCCAGCCTCAAGCGGGCCAACTCGCTTTCGGACCTCGGCGGGCTCACGGAAGACGATCTCCGCCGCCGCTACAAGGTCATCATTGCCAATCCGCCCTTTGCCGGGCAGTTGCCCAAGGACTCCATCCGCGCCGACCTGCCCACTAACAGCAAAAAGAGCGAACTGCTCTTCCTGTCGCTGATGATGCAGCACCTGGCTCCGGGCGGGCGTTGCGCTGTGGTCGTGCCGGAGGGGTTGCTCTTCGGCTCTACGGGCGCGCACGTCGATTTGCGCAAAAAGCTCGTGGACGACTTCGATCTGCTCGCCGTGGTCAGCCTCCCGGCAGGCGTCTTCAAGCCCTATGCAGGCGTCAAGACGGCCGTGCTGGTCTTCCGCAAGCCCGCATCGGAAACGGCCAAGCGGATCAATTGGATTTGGTTTTACGAGGTGCGCAACGACGGCTACGATCCGGACAAGGTTTCGGGCGGCGGGCGCGTGGAAACACCGGAGAAGAACGACATTCCCGATCTGCTTCAGCAGTGGAAGAGCTACAAGGCCAGCGGCTTCACCAACCCGCCGGGCCTGGAGGCGAATACACTTTTGCCGCACGGCAGTGAAGAGCCGTCTTGCTGGTGGACCACCCGCCAGAAGTTGGCCGACGCTGAATACAACATGGGCGCTGGGCAATGGAAGCCGCGTGTTGCAGAGAAGGCCAGCGACGAAGACCCGAAAGAGCTTGTTGCCGAAGTGCTGAAGGACTATCGCAAGGTCGTTGAAGGATTGGAAAAGTTGATGGCGGAGTTGGCGGAATGAATTGGCCGAGAGTGTCGCTAAAAGATTTGTCAGCACTTGGCCCGCAATATGGTGCCAACCTGAAGGCAGTTGCCCCGTCGGGTCGAGGGCTGCGCTACATTCGAATTACTGACATTGACGAGTTCGGACGTCTCAGACCAGACACTCTTGTGGAACCGGAAAGTGTTGATATTGCCGAATATTTCCTTACTGAAGGTGATTTGCTTCTGGCCCGATCGGGTGCCACTGTAGGCAAAACCTACCGATACACGAGTGCAGATGGCCAATGCGCTTTTGCCGGATACCTGATTAGGTTTAGGCCAAACTCGTGTGTGGCTTCTTCACCGTTCCTTTCTTACTACTTTCAGACACCTGAATACTGGGCCTGGGTACAGGGCAAGAAGCGTATTGCGGCTCAACCGAACATCAATGGAGCTGAGTACGCAGCGTTGGAAATTCCCCTGCCATCTCTTCAGGAGCAAAGTCGCATCGTTGAGCTACTAGACGAGGCTGACCGGCTGCGCCGCCTGAGCCGTGAGGCCAGCGCGAAAGCAGAGCGCATCTTGCCCGTGCTCTTCCTGAAAATGTTCGGCGACCCGGCAATCAATCCCAAGGGCTGGGATGTAAAACCGCTTTCTAGAGTAATCGCATCGGTGGAAGCAGGTTGGAGTTCCCAGAGTGAGGCCCGACAAAGCCAGAATGGCGAGAAAGCAGTTCTTAAGGTCAGCGCTGTAACGAGCGGGATTTTTCGCCCAGAGGAACATAAAGCTGTTCCTGAGGTTGATCCAAATCGCACTCTAATCACTCCCCGGCGTGGAGACCTATTGTTTAGTCGTGCGAATACGCGAGAGCTTGTTGCAGCAACTTGCATCGTCGAAGCAGATTATCCGAATCTGTTCCTTCCAGATAAACTCTGGCGGATAACGCCTTTTCCGAATGAAGCCAAATCGACCTTCTTGAAAGAGCTTTTTTGGAACTCAGGCATCCGGGACAAGTTCAGAGCAGATTCGTCTGGGAGTAGTGGATCGATGTTGAACATCAGTCAGAATGCTGTTTTGCGGACCGAAGTGCCAATGCCACCTCTCTCTTTACAAGAGCAGTTTGATCGGCGAGCTTGGTCGGTTATGGAAATAGCTAGGAAAGCCCAGCAGACGAGCCTCTGCTTAGAGCACATCTGGACTGAGCTTTTGAATCGTGCCTTTTCCGGCCAACTCACCGCCAAATGGCGTGAGGCGCACATGAAGGAACTACTCGCCGAGATGGAAGTGCAGGCCCGCCAATTGAATCTACCCATGCCCCAGGAGGCAGCGGTATGAACAGACGACTCCAAGCCCTGCGCGTGGGCAACTTCAAAGCCTTTTCCGCGACGCAACGCATCCCGCTCAAGCCCATCACTCTGGTCTTCGGCCCCAACAGCGCCGGGAAATCCAGCTTCATCCACAGCCTTGCGCTGGCGCACGAGGCGCAGTTTGGCCGCGAGAAGCGCGGACGCTCCCGCCTGGATGTCCACCACACCGACGTCGGCGGCGCGGCGATTGATCTGGGCGGCTTCCGCCAGTACATCTTTCGCGGGCAACTGAACCGGCGCATGGAGTGGGGCGCGGAGCTTAAAGTCTCGGCGTTGGACTCGATCAAAGACCGGCGGCTTGCGGAGTTGCTTGCCCCCGTAGAAACCGTCGCGCTATCCATCGCCCTGGGAATTGAACTCGAACAAATTGCACCGGACCAGGAAGAACGCCCCAAACCGGGCGCGGAACCCCGCGTGGATTCCATCGAAATCTCGGCTGACGGCGGAGAGCTTTTGAGGATGAGTTGGCGGCCCACTGCGTCCAAGGCCGACGGCTCCGGTACTGTGTTGCGTGTGGACCGCCTGGCTGCCGAGCATATTGTCTTCCGACAGGTTCTGGGAGCCATCGTTGAGAACCAGACAACCTCAGAGCAGATGCGCCCGGAAGATTTCGCAGTAGCAAGCGAGGCGATTGCAGCCCTGCTCCCTCAATTGATTGTGCGTGTGGAAAAGTTCTTTCCCTCGTCTGTGGAGTTGCCGAAAGCCGACTCCGCTGAGCTCTCGCCAGCCAATATGCTCTTTCCAGTAAGCAAAGGAGACCGGAGGGAAGACATTGCGCAGGCAATACGCTTCTTCCTGCCGCGCATCCTGAACGATCTCATTAAGGGCCTGGCCGATGCTCTGGCCGATGAACTCGGGCAATTGCAGTACCTCGGGCCGCTGCGATCCTTCCCTCCCCGCCACCTCGCATTCGCCGAAAACGAAGACGCCAACTGGTACGCAAGCGGCGAATACGCTTGGGATGTCCTCAAGCGCGATGACGCCGTGCTGGATGCAGTGAACAAATGGCTTGGCGCAGAGAAGCTGAAAACCAGATACAAGTTGGTCGTGCGCTCCTTCCGCGCCTTGGAAGACTTGCATGAGCCGTTAGCCGCAGCACTCGATGGCTACGACGACTGGAAACAGGGCCGCGAGTCGGTCGTGTCGGACCTTCAGGGAGAGGTGGATGCCCTGACTTTTGAAGTTGATGAACTAGAAAGCGAAATAGAGGATCTACAGACTGAGATTGCCGGGCTTGAGGATGAAGTTCAGGAATTTGAGGATGAAGCTCGCCAGTTGCAAAGCGAAATTGACGGGATGGAGTTTGAAATTGATGAAGCAGAGAGCGAACTGACCTCGGCTGAAAGCGTCCGTGACCTCATAGAAGAAGCCTTGGGGAATGCTTCCGATGAACAGGTAAAGAAAGACTTGGCCTCTGCACATTCAAAGGCGGAAGACGGCGCACAATCCCAAGAATCGGATCGTGACGCACTGACCAGTACGCGCGATGAAAAGCAAAGTGAACTCGATGACAAGCAGCATGAGCTGAGTCAGAAGCAGAATGAGCTTGAAGAGAAACAAGATGAGCTTGCTGACAAGCAAAGCGAACTCGAAGCAAAACAAAGCGAGTTGGATGACAAGCAGAGCGAACTCAATCCTTACCTGGGCGCGGACATGAGCGAGGATAGGACTGAGGAACTGCTTGGGGCCCTGAAGTCATCCGACTCCGAATCCATTCGCGAGCTTGCCCTGATTGACCAGCGTACAGGGGCAACCGTCAGCCATCGGGATGTTGGCATCGGAATTTCGCAGGTGCTTCCAGTATTGGTGATGGCTTACGGCTCACAGGGTAAAATCCTTGCAATGGAGCAGCCGGAGATTCACCTGCACCCTGCTCTTCAAGCCGAGTTGGGCGATGTGTTCATCGAGTCTGCGTTAGGCGCAAGAGGCAACACATTCATACTTGAAACCCATAGTGAGCATTTGATTTTGCGGCTGCTGCGGCGGATCAGGGAAACCAGTGATGGAGAGCTTCCTGCGGGGACGACCGCACTGCGGCCAGAGGATATTACCGTCATCTATGTTCAGCCAGGGCCGGGAGGTTCCGAAGCTATTGAGCTTCTTACCACCCCGGATGGCGATTTCAAGAACAAGTGGCCGGACGGCTTCTTTGCAGAGCGCGCACAGGAGCTTTTCTGATGATTCACGAGTACGCGCTTGAGCCGAGCCTTCTCAACAACTGGGAGAGATTCCGGTTCTTTGTCGGCCAGTTTGGTGTCTCGCAAGGGCGGTTGATTTCCCGCTACCCGAAGAGGTGGAAGCGGATGGTCCACGAGGCGCTCGAAGGATGCACTGATATACAGAAAGCAAAAATCGTCGAGCGCATGGCGACCATTGACAATCTCATGTTGAAGCGGCCCCAGGAATGGAACGCTGAAGCTGATTGGCTCTCCAATGCTGAAGCAGAGCATGGCAAGCGTCCGTTCCATGCAATCGTTGCTGCGAATAATCCACGGAGCAACGCTGTGGTTCTACAGGCCAACGACCTGGACTACCAGACGCCGCTCTGGGCGGTTCAGCGGCAACGTGTGGTTGACCGTCGGGCGAGCGACATGGCAAATGCGGCTGCCTCCATCTTGGCCCTCGGCCCGGTTTTGGTTTTTATTGATCCCTACTTTGATCCGTACAAGCCACCGGCCACCAGAGCCTTGAAGATGCTGCTAGAAAAAGCCTTTGAGCAAGTTGCTGAGACCACCATTGAGCGGATTGAGATTCATACTCGATTTGATGAAAGGAAGAGTCCCAGCAGGGAGGATTTTACTACGAAATTCACATCCGTCATTTTTAGCAAAGTAGTACCTGTTGGAGTAAAGGTTTGTATTAAACGTTGGCGGGATCGCGTCGGTGGAGATGGGCTGCACAATCGTTACATCTTGACGGAGCGCGGAGGTCTCAGCTTTGGATGGGGCTTGGACGAGGGCGACCCAAAACAGACCGATGACATCAGTTTGCTCGATGATACCGTATATAGGCAGCGGTGGTATCAGTATTGCGGGGAACATCCTGCGTTTGACCTGATCGACTTGATTGAGTTGTAATTGCACTTCTTTTTTGATTCTAAGAGATGGGCAAAGCAACTTAGCTTAGCCACCTTCTTCTTGGCGATCTTTGCGAGAAATTTGTTGGGCGCCACGCCGGCCGAGGCAGTCAAGTTGAGCTCTTCACGGATCTGCTGCCGGATGAGACTGGCGACCTTTGTCGCCGTGGCTACTCCGGTCTTGTTCACGGTGACATCCAGGTATGCTTCGTCGAGCGAAAGTGGCTCGATCAGATCCGTATGCCGGAGAAATATCTCACGCACGGCCTGTGAAACTGCCCTGTAGCGCGTGAAGTCGGGAGGGACAAAGGCCGCCTCCGGGCAAAGGCGCTCGGCAAGCGTCGCGGCCATGGCCGAGTGCACACCAAAGCGCCGTGCCTCAAAGGAGGCCGCGCAGACAACCGACCGCTTTCCCCGCCATGCAACGACAACCGGTTTGCCACGAAGGTCCGGACAATCCCTCTGCTCGACCGAGGCAAAGAACGCATCCATGTCCACGTGAACTATCATTCGTTAGCTCATCCTGCATCCATGGTAGGCCGTTTTCGTGAACCGTTATGCGATTTCTTCTGATGGTTCGCGACAAATTAATTCGATCAACCAATCCGGCAAGTTAGCAACCTCTTTTTCAGGCTGAAGAAACACATAGCGTGAGCCATCTCGTCGGACTGAAGGTGGGATCAGTACAAAGTCGCCTTCGCCGCGAAGCCTCATCCCCGGAGCAACTGTGCCGTGCAATAGGCGTCCTGCGACTGATGCTGGCCATCGATAATATGCGCAGGCCTTGTTGTTCGCACCAAATTTTGTTTGTGAGATCAGTGTGGGCGAATTGTGCAATGGCGCTTCTTGATTCTCGAAAACCAACCATCTGAATGATGTTGTTCCAATCTCGCCATCCATCTCTATGGCGAGTACATCCGAGCCACTACCGGTGGCAAGAGCCCAATTACATCCGCAATACCGATCAGCCCATTCTGCAATTTGCTCCAGATTATTTGAAGCCTGACCGAGCATCGCGGAAGCAACCATTGCGCGCCTTATAGGACTCAAAACGGGAAAAATCCTCCAGCCGCGCTGTGCGGCGTCACGCAGAAGGCCGAAATCTTGTATGGTCACTCTATAAGGAAGGGTAGGTGAACTGGTCGCATAAAGAGTCGGAGAACTTTTACCGAATCTGTGAAGAAAGCGATGCTTCATGATCTTCTCCATAAATACAGAAGCCGCCTAGTGATGGGCGGCGCGGGGTTAGTAGTCGAGGTTTCTAATGTTGAATTTTTCAACGCAGGTTTGAGGGAAAGTAAGTAAATGAGTCTTCCGGACAGGAAAACCACAGTCTTTGATGTTTAAGTCCACTGATGCGAGATCGAACAGCTTTTTTGCCGTTACAAATGAATTCCAGCCAGTGTAATCTGCTCGATATGACAGCAAAAGCGAGTTGGTATGCGAGCCAAGTGCGGCACGAATTGGGCCTGCGCAACCGTCGGTGGGCGCAGGGCCGCGTGCACGTTGAGAGCTACGGCGACCCACCGGTCATCGTGTATGCGCCAGAAGGTCGGCGGCACGGGAACTTCTTTGACCCGGCTTATGCAGAAATTACTGCTCGACCGGAGTGGATGCGGCGCTTTGACAAGATCCATGCACAGGGGCGTTCGCTGCCCAAGGCCGAGCGGCGCTGGCGGGAACTGGACTCGTCGATGAGTTCCGATGCGCTGCTGATGAATATCTTTTGTGCGCCGGGAGTGGCGGATTCGGCGACGGTGCGGCGTGCGCTGGGGGTTGACGGGGACGAACCGCCGAAATTCGGATGGAAGGCACGAGTGCCATTTGCCAGCGGGCGAAGCGATCGCACCGAAGTGGATATGCGGTTGGGTTCGTTGCTGGTGGAGGCCAAGCTCACGGAGGGGGATTTTCAAACCAAAGCCACGACTGCAGTGGAGGGGTACAGGGACTTCGATACCGTCTTCGAGCGGGATCTGCTGCCGCGTGTGGAGTTGGCGACGAAGAGGCGCAGAGAGGCGACGGAGTTTCCAGAGGATTATTCGCAGGAGTTTTCGGCTGAGCAGCCCGAACCCGCCAGAGAGATGAGTCCCGTTTCAGCCGTTGAGAGCGGGTATGCAGGGTACCAACTGATTCGCAACGTGCTGGCTGCGTATGCGGAGGGGTGCAGTTTTTGCGTGGTGCATGATGATCGGCGGCCGGATTTGCGGGAGACATGGTTCAAGGTGCTGGCCGCGGTGAAACTGACAGAGTTGCGGGTGCGGTTGAGTGTGCTGACTTGGCAGGAGCTTGCGGCGCATTTACCGGAGGAGCTGCAGGAATTTCTGGATTTGAAGTATGGGATTGCGGTGCCAGGCAGGACGGCGTCGCTGGTGGACGAACATGAACTATTCGATTGAGTGTGGCAAGCTCGGGACGAAAACCCTGACAAAACCGGCCACATTAGTGACCACCGGCTCTGGCGAATCAAAGCCAGCCAACCGCTCAAAAGCGGCTACTTCATCGATCACCGGCTTTTTGTCCTCTGGGGCAGTGCCGAAACACGACGGCTGGTGCACGGCCAGCAGCAGTGAACCCAACTGCGGACTGATCGCGTTGGAACTATCGGGACCGCAACTCGATGGACATTTTCAGGATCTGGCGGACGGTGGATTCTCTTTCGCGCCCATTGCGAAAACTTAACGCGAAACGAACTCAGGCCGCAGCTCGCGACCGACGGCGGCCGCGATTTTGCGCAATGTGTTCAACGTAACGGCGTCATGCTCGGGAGCAAGCAGTCGGCCAAGTGTGGTGCGGCTGGTGTGAATTCGGCGCGCCATCTCAGCCTTTGAAAACTGCTTTTCTTTCATGGCGGCGACGATCTGTCGAGCCAGAACACGTTTGAGACCCGTCACAGTTACTTCTTCGAAGATGCCTTCCTCGCTAAGCCAGTTTTCGAATGTCGATCCAATGTTTTTCTTCTTCATATCTGAACCAGTGTATCGTTTTTTGTGCAAGCAAACAGACTTCATGACCTAGCGACACGGAGAGCATTCGCAAAGGTAGATCACTGCCCGGCGTTTTCCGTCATGGAGAGCACATCTCTGCGAGCTGCCCAGTCGTTGTGCGTCCGAATTCTCAGCAGCGCATGCACCAAGCCGCTGTCGCGCACGTAAATCTTTGGCGACTTGATCGGGCGCTTACCCATATTACGCAGAAAGGGCAGCAGCCTTCGGACCAGCGGCAACTCTACCAGCAGGTCGATGTGGCGAAGCACGGTCGGAGCTGAAATCTGCAGTCCGGCGGCCAGCAGAGTGCCCTGCCCATGGGCCAGCATCGTCCAAAGCCACTCCAGCACCCCGGCCGGTACGCGCTGTCCGAACTGCGGCTCATCGCGCTCCAGATATGTCGGCTTCGAGCGAGTGGACGCGCAGGAATACGCCTATTAGCAGGCGAAAGCACGGGAAAGCGCAAAGGGATGAAGTCAATAACTGAGTTGAAGCAACCTGAAGTCAACTGCCTAACAAGCCGTAGCTTGTTATCGGCCCAATGACTGATCAGTACCGATCTACTTCTGAAGCGAGGAGTTGAACGCGGTGGACAGCAGCGGGTTTCATGTTTTCCTTTGCGGCTCGTACCGCAGTTTTGCGCTTGTTGCACTCAGGCGGGATATACTCATAGACGACTTCTTTGCCTTCGAATCATTCTTCAGTTGTATTCTTTCGATTCTCATTGAATGTGGAACAGGCCCAGGGAGCAGACCCAGATGAATGACGCAATCGCAAAGGCATTCAGAATCGGCGAGGCGAACGCTAAGATTGTCGCGCTGGCTCAGAACTGGTGCGCGCATTTGCAGATCCAGCGATGGGGTGGTACTGGCATGGTTGAGGAGATGACAGGACTGCCTGTAGGGACGCGCTTCTTTAAGTGTGACTATGCTAGCGCCACCGGTATGGCGGGGATGGACCTGCGACACATCGCTCTCGATTTTTATGACCGCAACTGCAAGGGATGTGACAAACGTCATCCGGTAAGAATGCCGAATCTCGGTGATCTTGTCGCTGAACGGGAGGAGTTCGCCAAGGACCAAGAGCGAGCGAACTCGAAAATACGTGAGGCGAAGACCGCTGCGTATGAAACGAGACGTGAAGCACGAAATGAGGCAAGACTGAATTGTGATGAGCCAACGGCTGGCCTCATCGATGCCATCGAGCGCCTGGATAGCGAGGGCAGCTCAGAAGCTGCTAGTGTTCTCGCTGAAATTGCGAAGGTGGCACCAAAACGTTTCGATTCGCGTGTGCAGAGTTTGTTATTCACTCTTGCTGAGGAAGCGGATTCACCTGTTGTCAATGAGGGGATACTCGAAACATTGCGTTTAGTTTCGACCGATTCTCAACGACTTTGTAGCCTTGCATTGCGCCTTCTTGCAAAACACACAAGCTCGGTGGCGGCAGATGTAGCTTCCCACTTCGTCGGCCCGGCACACGCGTCCTTGATTCCTGATGCCCTGGGCGCTCTTCTCTGTCTTGCGGGTCCTGATGAAAATCACTTCCATTTTCTGGGTACGAAAAGAGATCCTGAGCCTACTGGACTCCTCGCAGTCTACAAAGTCGCGCCAGATCTTGTTATGGAGGCAATTAAAGCGTCACTCTCTGACTCTCAAAAAATGTCTCGCATAAGGGCCACGAATGCAGTGATGCACCTGCGCGACATCGATCCTCAGTGCGGTCTTTCCCTAGTGCCCCTTCTGGTCGCATCCACCGAACTGCCTGATGACAAATATTCCATTGGATCGGCGGAAAGTTGGGTCCAAGATCTTCTTGCCAGTATGTTAGAGCACAATTTCGCCGAAGTTGATGGCCCTGTGACAGCGGCTTTTCAACGACTCGATTCTGACAAGTCGGAAGCTGGGCTCGATCAAGTCTATCTCCGGCTTTTTCGTGAACGGAGGCACCATGAGGAGCGAGGCCGACGAAATTCGCTAGCACACGAGATCATCTTCGGCCGACTCATGAACTTCCTATCTACCAAGTGCGCTGAACAGGGCTCCATCCACCTTCTCGAATTCCTGCGGAATAACGCTATTCATTATTTAGATTTGGTTGAGCGTCACACGGATGGTCTACTCGGAGCCTTGGCGATTTTGAATGAAGAGAGAGCGAGTGCGGTAACCTCGTTCTTGCAATTGGAACTCCCTCCAAATCCCTTAGCGGCACTTGAAGCGTCGCGCCGGAAGCAGCATCTCTATTGGCTCGTTTCAGCCACGTCCAAACTGTTAGGGGAAGCAGCAGCCCAGCGCCCCGGAACCATCGGTGAATCGCTACTTTCTATGCTGGAAATGGTGGATGAAGAGCACGACAATCTGCGTGCGAGCCTCGTTGAAGCGATCGGGCTCCTGGCAAAAAATCGAAGCGCTCTGCCTCGGGTACTGCCTTCACTCTACAGCGCTCTAACGGGGCGCTCCCAATTGGTCCGCGCTGCGGGAATTCGCGCCTATAGTGATGTCATCAACCGAAGTCCGGACGATCTTCCGCCGCTTCTGCACGAAACGTTCATGACCTTGTTGACCGACCTCTATGTAATTGTGCATTCGGCGGCAGTTGAGGTATTGGATCGGCACCGTTTGCCGCATCGATATGATGAACAGTTGGAGTATCTGGTGTTTCAGATCATCGGCGCACATGATGGCAGCGAGGGCAATCGCCATGTGTTGAAAACCGCGATTGAGGTATTCCTCGATTTCCAAGGTGGTAAATCGAAACAGATGCCTAACGACCTCTGCGATTGGATTGTTGAACGGATTAGGCGATGCGATGGGCATGACGCTGGGGACTTGCTGAGAAGACATGGGCCTAAACTCTGGCATAGGCCGGCTTTCCTACAGGTGTTGTTAGCCACCATGCGCGACCCGGAAGCGAGCGGCTATCAAGCTGAGGATCTGTTGGATACCTTGGAGCGTGTACCGCAGGTTTACTTGCGTCCGGCTGCGACTGACATCGTTGACACACTTAAGGAACTGCGAGAAGACGAATATTCCGCGATTGACATAGGAATTGAGATATTGACGGGTGCGGGCCTTTGGAGCGAGGCGCTCTCTCTCGCAGAATTCGACCAGTCCCGCTGGCGCGATACAGAGTGGGATCGCCCCAACAAACTCCTCAGCCGGGTGCGTGTTCTAAGTTGCGCAATCGAGAGGTTTGCTGCGCTAGGCGATCTTGTAAACATGAAACTGGCGATCAACTCTCTTAGATCACTGCAAGGAGAGCGAGAGAAAGATGAAGCTGACAATGCGAAGAAGCGGGACCCACTCTTCGGTCTTACTAGCTCGAACTAACGCGCGGGAAGCGCTGTTCTCAGCGCTCGACAATTCCTCGGGCGCGGCGCAAGCACTCTCCGAAGCGGCGGACGAACTTCATGCTTTTGCCGTTCCAGGCTTCTCCTCGCCTTCGGTTACTGATGAAATTCGATTGTTTGCGGTGTTGATTGACTGTTGCGCCAGGTTAGTATTGTGGCCCAAGGCTGTCCGAGACTGCGAAGCCGACGCGGACCGGTATCTTCGTGGCGCGAAGCTCGTTCTAAAAGAATCGTTGGTGGTTCAGACAGACCTAAACGACGATACGTTTGCTGAAGCACGGCGGGCAATCCAAGAGCTCAGCGATATCAGCGGTGTGCCGGATGTTCTGCGCGCCGTGCTTCAAATTCCACTACCTATCGCATTTCCTTTAGAAGTCGCAAGACAGAGGGTTCCAGTTTCGGAAAACCAGTCCCGAGAAGAATCGCTTCCGATTGTTGTGGCGTTCACTTCTTTTGAGGTCAACAATCAACCATTCCGAAAAGATCAGGTACTTAATTTCAACATTGGGTACGACCTGAGTGTTGAGATCGTACTCTCCAGGTGGCCGGAGCGAGAATCAGATCTTCGTCTTGAACCTTTATCCGTAGAGCCGATTGATGCGTATAGTCTACCGACCTTTGTGTTTTCTCGCCCCAATGGGACTGGGCCTTACACATTAAGATCGACAAAACGAATGGTCATCAAGCAAGCCGGTTCATTCCTTGCACGTCCCATGGAGTTCAGCTATAGAGCAATGTTCTTAGAGACAAAGGATATAACAACGGAGGGCCAGCGGCATCTCTCTGTTCGCTGCTTCGATCCAAGGAGCGACCCACAGAGCGGCTATGCACAAGTTGACCAGAAGCTCGTTGAGATCCGGGATCAAGCGCGTAAATTCCCTGCGATTGACGATGCGGAGCTTAGTGCATTTCTCGTCTTGATGGGAGCCGTTGGTGGCGTAGCGGGCCAATCTCTTCAGGACAACTTGTTCAAAGATGTTTGGGACGAAGCGGCCTTTCAAGCGGAGTTGATGAGCCGATTGCGAGCCAGACCCGTAATCGGTTCGACACTAGAAGAGCACCCTCATGTAGGCGGTGGCATCACCGATCTTTCGTTCAATCAGATTCGGCTTGAACTGAAAGCGGTCAGTGATCATCCGGTCACGCAGGCCGACGTTGACAAACACCTTCCACAAATCGTTCAGTACGTTTCGGGGAGCGACAGACGCTTTGGGATTCTCTGCATCTTGGATACCTACCCCAAAACATCGGAGCCTGGAAGTGTTGCCGATGACATCAACTACATAACGCGCATGGGGCCGTCCGGCAGAGGACTTCCGATAGGTATAGGCATCATCATTATTCGAGGGAATTTGGCCACACCTAGCTCTCTCTCAAGACAGCAAGGTCCCACGGTCAAATAATTATTGATAGTCGAGCTTAGGGCCAGCGATCTATCAACTGTCGTCAACGAGCGCAAAATCGCCTACCGCTCACGGTTCTCACAGATTGAAAAGGGGTAAAGTGAACCGAGGAGCAAGTTGTCAATCATAGACGATTCTCCAGCCGAGAACTTCTAGCGGGCATTCCGGCTGGATTGCCGTGAGGCCGTGGCCTGTGCGCGGCTTCCGCCTGGATTAGATCTAATAAGCCGCGGCGGAACGCCCAGTTGTCAGCTCCTATATGTTTGCGTCGCAATGAGGCCGCCCAGCATCAGACGGCCACTTGGTGCTTTTGGTATGTTGAGGACCAGCAAGCATCTGTCTTATCAAGGCTTCAATAGTCCGAGATATCATTTTGGCTCAGACAGTGTTCGCGATTCCGCGTGGCCCGCAGATTCTACAATCTTCGTCCATGCGCTGTCGTTGTTGCATGACCATGGTGCTGAGGAACCCGCAAAGGGTTTGGATAGCCTGTTGGAAGATATGGCTGGAGATCGTGCTTGATGTAGTGTTGGACCCCCAACTTTGCGCAAAGATCGATCATGCGTAGCGTGTAGCTTCGCCAATCCGTTGTACGTGTGATCTCTTTCAGGTAGTTGGCGCGACCGATTTTGTAAAAATCGACAAATCCATGTGTGGCCTTGACGATGGCAAGGCTTGATTCCACATCGATCGTTGGCTCCAGCGAGACCCAGGTGAAGATGCCGCGCTCATGAAAAGCCTTCAGTGCGGCGACACGGTCCTCCGGGCTGGCTGCATTTTTCTCCCACTTCTCTGAGAACGCCGCCTCAAGACTGGTTAGCGTGGATGCAAAGCAATCCCGATTTGGACGGTAAAGGTCAATGTCCTCAAGTGCGCGCGTGCCTCCTTTGGTCAACACGCAAATGCCCAAGCCGTGTCCCTGGATGATTTCGAGCGAAGGCCGGGTGAGCGAGCGATCAAAAGGCTGGTAGACATCCGTTGTGAAGCTGAACAATACTTGCTCAGTAACCCCTGCGGCTTGGTACTTCTGAGCATCCCTCCGCAGCTTAACAAGGAAGTCTTTGCGCGGACGGGCACCAGCATGAAACTCCGCATGATCTATATTAATAGCCAGCGGAACGTAGCAATAGGAGCAACCGTGCCCACAGCCACGGTATGGGTTTGATGCCAGCGGCGCATATTCCAGTGCTTGCCCGCTAGGAGCGTAAATATATTTGCAACCGGCCAGTTCGGCATTGCTCGATATGTTTTCCATGAGTTCCCTTTCTACGCACATTGGTAGGCGTTGTAACGAGTCGCTGTTCAACATTTGCGAGGATGTGACCAAGGCCCCTTGGGTATATCGGCAAGGTGGAGTATGCCATTAAACACCATTGCTTGATCCGTTTAATAGACGACCTGCCGCACTGACATAAGGTCACACTCGATCCTCTGGATTCGCGGCGCCAGATCGGAGATTTGCAAGATGCAGAGACCAGATGCGCTTGACCTGGGATCGGCTGCATCCAGCCAGCACCGCTGTCCCCTGTATGGTCTGACCGCTGGAACGAAGGGCAACAATGCGGTTGTGAACAGCCGTGTCAGGCGCTCGACCAGCATACTTTCCTGCAACTTGGGCGAGCTTTATGCCTTGGTATTGCCGTAAGCGGCGGGTTTCGTATTCGTCGCGGGCCATCTGGAGCGCAATTTTGAGGAGCAGTTCCTGCACAGATTCTAAAACGACTTTCGCGATTCCATCCGAGTCAGCGGCAAGCTCGGACAAATCTACCAAACCTGGAATTGCCAGCTTTGCACCTTTACTTCTGATAGAAGCGATCAATTTTTCGGCTTCCGCGAGCGGCAAACGGCTTACTCTATCGATTTTTTCTGCGATGACAACTTCATTTGGAAGTAGGTCTTCTATCATCCTGAGAAGCTCTGGCCGGTCAGCGCGTGCTCCGGAAGCTTTTTCTCTGTATACACCGGCAATGTAGTAGCCCGCATCTTTGGCACTCTTTACAATGGATTCTTGCCGTGCAAGTTCCTGGGCTTGAGTGCTAACTCGCAGGTAAACTCTTGCAACTAACAATTCGGTATGGTTTTTTTGGGTATACATAATTTGGCCTCCTTATAATGTGCAGCCAAAATGGCAGAAGGCCGACTTAACTTGGCCATCTCCAGTTTGGCTATTTAACTTGGCTATGGAACACCGCTTTACCAATTCTCTGCACATGGAATACTGTTTTTGCGGTCTTCCAAGCTATAAATGCGAAATCGCGCATTTATATTGGTGCTAGGATTTGGCCGATGATTATCCCAGGATGTTACAAAAACTAGAGAAGCGCTTTGGATGCGAAAGACGCCTGTGCTGATTCCTTGCAGCGATGCGCTGGCCTGGTGGATGGGTCTGTCCGCGCTGCACGGGTGAGGAGGCCCGCTTGGTTCGCGGGAACCATGTTGGCTGTGTGGGTGCTGTGGCTGTGAGATGTCAGTCACGACGGGAACTGTTTTTCAGGATAGCCATTTGCCGCTGACGGTTTGGTTTCTGGCCACGCGGCAGACGACCAGTCAAATGAACGGCATCCGCACCTTAGGATCGCAGCGGGTTTTAGAATTGGGCAGCTACAAGACGTCCTGGGCCATGTTGCACAAGTCATGGTCCGCCCCGGCCGCGATCGGTTAGATGGTGTGGTCGAGGTGGATGATGCCTTCTGGAGAGCAGAAGAGGAAGGCTCCATTGGGCGCTGGACGATAAACAAAGCCCTGATCGTTGTATGCTCCCAACAGAACGATAAAGTATTGGCCGCACTCGTATGCGATACATTCCAGACCAGACAAAGGCGATTCTGCATGGGTTCAATGCCGAAGCCATTGTGCCAGCAAGCACGGTGCGAACCGACAGATTTCTGGCCTACATAGGACTGGGCGGCGATATCCACGACCGGCAGGTGCAACCGCAGCAGAAGTCATCTGCTCCCGCCCTTGCATCGTGTCATCTCGTTATTGAAACGATGGTTTCTCGGCACCCAACAAGGCGCGATCTGCTAAGGGCACCTCAATAACTACCTCGACGAGTTTACCTTTCGCTTCAATCGCCGGATCTCCGCTTCGCGCGGCAAACTCTTCTACCGTCTGGCCCAACAAGCCGTTCAGGTTGACCCAGCTCCATTCCCCTGATATAAAGCTTCGGCTGTAGCCGGACCTATTTTGGCTTCTCAGTGGAGTTTGGTTCAGACTTTTCCAGTGGGCTACAGCTTGTCGAGGGGAGTGTTTTTCCCGGGACCGTCACTCCCCATTGGGCTGTTGAGCCGATGGCTCGCCAGTTGCATATCTGCTGCGTGCACTGCGTACGCATTGGCTCGGCCGGACCCTGGTCAGCGGGTATGGGGATCTCGGGGAATAAGCAGTCTCCTTCAGTCGTTTTCGGAGTAGCATTGAAATCCACTGGTGATGCTTGCTTATTTATCTCTTTGGCGATATTCGTGCTTGATGGCTGATCATGGCTGTATATGTGCGGTTCAATTTCCGCTTTTGGCTTTGGTCCCAAACTTGCTGTGCCTTTCTTGCTTAACCTGTTGTGGAAGCGCCTCGCCATTTCTGCCGAGCGAGTTTGAGAATTCAAAATTGAGAGCTCGGACTCACGGTCAAGATCCAAAGGAGAAGGATCGTCACCAATGCCAAGTGCGCCGCGGCGTTTCAGGTCTTCCTTGATTACCATGGTGGTCGTGAATCCCGGCTCCGAGTACCGCCGCCCCTTGTCGATCTCCGCCTGGATGTTGCGCATCACCGCTTCAGCTGGCGAGTTCGTCATTCCCGTGGCCCAGTATTGGAAGACCTCATCACGCCGCCCCTCAACGAACGCGATAAATTTCTCGTAGAATGGCCTGATCTCTGAGGGAATCTTCTGCGCCCAGTCGTCAAAAAAGTTTGCCGCATCAACAGGGTTATGTGCGGAATGCCACCAATTTAGGAAACTCAAGTGGACCCGATTAGCCGCAAACACGAGAGGCGTATGGTGTGGAAACAACCTCTGCTGTTCCTTTTCGTCCCAATACGTAGAACCATCGATCTTCGCCCAGAAGTCTTTTCTACCGCGAAGAGCATCTTTGTCTTCGCCTATGGCCAATCTCCATTCGTGAAGCCGCACATCTTCTCGGCAATCGTGGAGGTTACAGAGGAGATGGAAGGGATCACGGAGGTGGATTGCAGTTGGGAAAAAATCTCTGAT
Organism: uncultured Acidobacteriaceae bacterium; assembly: GCA_964559875.1. Classification (GTDB taxonomy): domain Bacteria; phylum Acidobacteriota; class Terriglobia; order Terriglobales; family Acidobacteriaceae; genus TOLSYN. The sequence goes on along the minus strand of CAZLJQ010000053.1, from coordinate 2,224 downwards.
GATATTGTCATATTTATTCGTTCCATCAGTGCTCACGAATTTTACAAAACTTAGATTCTCAAATTTTTCCAGTTCTTCCCTGATTTGCTCAGGATTGTCAGTATCCAGTAGCATGATCATGGTCGAGGTGTAGCCATCGGACATCACAAAATGCAGCTTGCCGTAGATGCGTTTTTCGTCGAAGCAGACCCACAGGAATCGATCAGTGGTTCTCTGCTTCACAAAAATCTCGGATACAAAGTCTTTTTTGACATTTGCAACTGTCTTGTCATCTAACTTGTGTTGCTTTGCGTTCTCCCTGTTGGTCCGATCCGCGTGTTTGCGAAGACTGTTCCGAAAGCGGACTGTCATGTGGCGCTTCCCATCGAGGCCCGGCAAGGGATCGCTCCTGATGTGCCGAGGTGTCCCGCAACACTGATATTTTTGTCGGCGGGCGATCAACTGACAGGCATATTCACCCTGACCCCAGTCTTTGAATTCTGGATCAGGGGCAGCGAATCCGTACCGAGTTAATCCTGCACCGCATGCCGGACAATACTCGAGGTGAACTGAAGAAGAGGCGTGAATTCGTAGCTCTCTTCCTTTTACAAACACTCTCAGCGGTTCCCATCCTGGAGGCACGGCAGCTTCATGGCGCGGCTTCTCAACCCAACCATCTGCGACGTAACTGCCGTCCCACGACGTGAACCCGGTTCGCTTCAATGTTTCCCTCTTTGGCGGTGCCAGCCGTTAAAAATAAATAACTATATACTTTGGTACACCTCCTCATTAGTTTTTGGAACGTCCACGGGAACAGAAAGATCAGATTAATCTTTGCCTTGTGCTGATTTTGACCTCGATGCACAAATCTTCTGAAATAGCAACGTCTGTGAGAACACTATCTTCAAAATATTCTCGCGCGACCTGGTAACAGGCAGAAAGACGTTCTTTGCAGATTTTTGTCTCGATATGGATATGAGTGTGGACCCATTCTATCGGCAACGAACCACCAGACACACCTGATGGACGCGATGAGCGATCATGCAGTGAAATGCTTCAGACCGACAAATATGCTGGAATTGTTCTCTCTTCACTTGTCTGCTTGGAAGTGTAGAGGTTTCAAGTTTCTGAACATGCTGCATAAGCAAGCCACTCTGAATTCCGCAGCCACCAACTCTGAAATGCGAAGACCCTAAATAAAAGATTACCGCCTGGATTTCAGAGTGGGTCGAGCCACCAACTTTGAAATCCGATAAGCCTAATTTCCTATAGAGATCTCATTCGTGAAGGATCTCAAGAGCTTGATTGGCTGCGGGATGCACACGGTGCTGATTGCAATCAATTCTGACACCAAGTGAAACGTAACGCCGCAACACCACACAATGGTAGCCGAATGAACCGCAACGAGTCTGACCGTGAAGGGAATAGTGAAACAAGGACCGGCCACAAAGCCCGCAGCGCGCCGGAGGCATTTCCTCGACCCAACGGTGTCAGTCGAGCATTGAACGCTGACGTGGAAGACATCATTTCAGGATTTGAGCAGGCCATCTCTGCTGTGCGTTGAGGCGTTGCGCCTGCGAACTTCCAGATAAACCAGTCTTTACAGAAATTCCCCTTGCAGAACGGAATTGTCTATGGTAGATTGCATTCATGAGTTCTTTTAGCCCGATGACCGCCGCGATGTGTTGTTGTGCAGCGATGTGCTGTGCGCAAACACATTCTGGCGTGAGGAAATGGCTGGGCTAGAGCAAGATACAAGCCGCCGATTCTTAGAAACCCACCGCCAGAGTTGACTGGCAGGTGGGTTTTTTATTTGGGGATTGAGGCGGTTGCGGGAACAGAGGCACTCGCCAAACAGGTTTCAGGCAAAGGGAGAATGAGATGAGCATTCCTGAGATTCGTGTTGAGGAACTGAAAAAGCGGTTGGATGCGGGCGAGAATCTATTTCTGCTGGATGTGCGCGACGAATACGAGTACGAAATCTCCAATATCGGCGGGCAGTTGATCCCGCTTCCTGAACTGGCCAAGCGCGTGAATGAACTCGACACTCACCTGAATATCGTAACCGTCTGCAAGATGGGGCCGCGGGGCGCAAAGGCTGCGCAGGTGCTGCATAAGGCGGGCTTTACGCACGTTTGGAATCTGAGCGGCGGCATTCATGCCTGGTCGGATCGCGTGGACCACAGTGTACGGAAGTATTGAGTTTGTTAGAGAAGCGCCGGTGGCGAAGTGGCTAACGCGCAGG
>CAZLJQ010000052.1:0-29358 GCA_964559875.1 uncultured Acidobacteriaceae bacterium | reverse complement strand
GCAAGGGCGTGAGCGCGGGCTATCTGCCGCAGGACGGGCTGAACCTGAGCGGGCGGACGGTCTTTGCCGAGTGCCTCTCGGTCTTTGACGACGTTCATGCCATGGAACGCGAGTTGGAGGAACTGACACGGCGGATGAGCGAGGTCGATCCGGCTGGAGCTGAGTACGAGCAGGTGAGCGAGCGCTTCCACCGCGTGCAGAGCGAGTTCTTGCACCGGGACGGCTATAGTCTGGAGTCGCAGGTTGGCACGGTACTGACCGGCCTGGGATTCGGTAAAGAAGATTGGCTGCGGCAGACCGAAGAGTTCAGCGGCGGCTGGCAGATGCGCATCTCGCTGGCCAAGTTGTTGCTGGAAAAGCCGAATATGCTGCTGCTGGACGAGCCTACGAATCACCTGGATCTGGAGACGCGGAACTGGTTGGAAAGCTACCTGTGCGACTATCCGTATGCTTACGTTCTTATTTCACACGACCGTTATTTCCTCGACGTGACGGTGAAGAAGATTGTGGAGATATGGAACAAGGGCGTGCACTTCTACAGCGGTAATTACGACAAGTATCTGCGCGACAAGCAACAGCGGCGCGATTCGCTGGCGGCTTCCTATCGCAATCAGCGCGAACGCATCGAGCAGTTGGAGGCGTTCATCAGCCGCTTCCGCTATCAGGCAACGAAGGCCAAGCAGGTACAGAGCCGCATCAAGGAGTTGGAAAAGATCGAACGCATCGAAGTGCCGGAGGACGAGCGGACGATCCACTTCACCTTCCCTCAGCCCAAGCCCAGCGGGCGCATTGTGGCCGAGTTCAAGAACGTCAGCAAGAGTTATGGCGAAAAGCATGTGCTGCACGATGTGAGTTTCACCATTGAGCGCGGTGAACGCGTGGCACTGGTGGGAGTGAACGGCGCGGGAAAATCCACCATGATCAAGATGCTGGCGCAGACCGAGCCAGCGACCGGTGGCGAATACTCGCTGGGGCACAACGTCGATGTGGACTACTTCGCCCAGGATCAGTACAAGGAACTGGACACAGAGGCTCGCATGCTGGACGATCTGAACATGGTGGCGCCTCGTTCGCAGACGGAGTTGCGCAGCCTGCTGGGGAGTTTCCTGTTCAGCGAGGACGACGTCTTTAAGAAGATTGGGGTGCTGAGCGGCGGCGAGCGCAATCGCTATGCGCTGGCAAGGATGCTGCTGCATCCTTCGAACTTTCTGCTGTTGGACGAACCGACAAATCACCTCGATCTGCGGGCCAAGGACGTGCTGCTGGAGTCGCTACAGAAGTTCAGTGGAACGTGCGTCTTCGTCTCGCACGACCGCTATTTTATCGACCGGCTGGCGACGCGAGTCTTTGAGGTTGCCGACGGCGGCGTGAACATCTATCCGGGAAACTACGAGGATTATCTGTGGCGCAAGCAGAACGGCGCACAGGCGCTGGAGGAGTCACTTCGCGCTTCGATAAGCGCGGCGCCTGCAGCCGTTGCCGAACCGGTATCCGCGCCGATTGCTGAACCAAAGCGGCGCGTGAATCCGATGAAGCGCAAGCAGATGGCAGAGCAGCTGGCAAAGGTAGAGGCGGACGTGAACCGCACGGAGGCCGTCATCGCCGAATCGGAAGAGGCTCTGAGCCGTTACGTAAGCGCCGAAGAAACGCAGCGCGTGTCAGCCCTGCTGGAGTCGAAACGGAGCAGTTTGGAGGCGCTGGAGAAAGAATGGGCCGAGCTGAGTGAAGCTCTGGAAGAATCGGAGTAAGCCGCTGGGTTCTAACGGCCGAAAGCTGCCTGTGCCGGAGGAGGAATTTCGTCGGCGTGCTTCACTAACATGGTCACTTGCCAGCGTTGCGTATCCGATAACGTGCTAGAAAAACCAGGCATGCCGGTAAGCCGAATGCCGTGTGTCACCTTCCAGTAGGTCTCGCCTTCAGGATCATCGGTCATCATGCCTTGCTTTTCCATTAGCTGAGGCGGCGAGGGAGACATACCCTTCGATATCGCTGTGCGTGGCTGCCCCGGAGCACCATGGCAAACCGCGCAGTTCTCTTTGTATACATGCACTCCGGCCAGTATGTTGGCATCATCGAATGGCAGCGGATTGGTTTGCTGTGCCGCATTCCCCATGCTTGAGCGCAGCGCCATGTCGGCTACTTTTTCTTCCATCGGCAAGGGCCGTGCGCTTGTTGCCAGCGAGATTCCTCCGCCGCGCACGAAGTAGTAACCGCCCGCGCCAATGATCAATATGCCTGCGAAGATGCCGAGAACGAACCCACGCATTGGTCACGACCTTTCCTGTCTTGGAAGCTCAAATCTGCATGGCTGGGTGTCTGCGTTCCACTTTTATCGCGTAGGAATAACGGTGCGATCTCAGAAAACAGAATGGTCCGATCGTTGCCGCGCTGACGCTGCGGCTTGCGGGCCGCCGGATTGCGCGATAACGTGAGAGAACATGTTTGCCCGCCGAACGAACTGGAATCTTTGTGTGAACCGCTACTCGCAGGCCCTGGAACGGGCGCGGCTCAGCGGGCGCGCGCTGCTGGACCTGACTGCTTCGAATCCCACGACGGTGGGCCTGCACTTTGAGGGTGAGCGCATATTGCGTGCGCTGCAGCATCCGCAGGCTTTGGAGTATGAGCCTGCGTCGAAGGGAATTCTACCGGCGCGCGAGGCCGTGGTTGGCTACTATGCGGCGCGCGGTACCCGGCTAACACCGGAGCAGATCATTCTCACGGTCAGCACCAGCGAGGCGTACTCATACTGCTTCCGCCTGCTCTGCGATCCGGGCGATGAGGTGCTGGTTCCTTCGCCGAGCTATCCGCTCTTTGAGTTCCTGGCAGAGATCCAGGATGTGAAGCTGGTTCCCTACGAGCTGGTGTATGACCACGGCTGGCAGATTGAATTTGAATCCTTGCGGCGGGCGATCACCGGTCGCTCACGGGCGATCATGGTGGTGCATCCCAACAATCCCACAGGACACTATACGCGAGGCTGGGAGCTGGAGCGGCTGAACGCGCTCTGCCGCGAACATGAACTGGCGCTGGTGGCTGACGAGGTCTTTCTAGACTACGAGCTGACCGATGTGGTTGCGAATGATGTTGCGAATGACGCCCCACTGAGCTTTGCCGCCAACGACGCTGCGCTGACGTTTACCCTGAGCGGGCTCTCAAAGATCTGCGCGTTGCCGCAGATCAAGGTGGCATGGATTGCCGCCAGCGGTCCGGCTGAGCTAGTAGGCACGGCGCTCGAACGCCTCGATGTCATCGCCGATACTTATCTTTCGCCGAACGCTCCGGTGCAGTGGGCGATTCCGGAACTGCTCGCCACACGCGAGGGGATTCAGCGGCAGTTGCGCGAGCGCACACTGCGCAATCTGCGCGAGCTGGACACGCAGCTGGCATCGGCGAAGATGACGACGCGGCTGGCGGTGGATGCCGGATGGTACGCCGTGCTGCGCACGCCTTCAACGCGCAGCGACGAGGAGACGGCCGTCGCGCTGCTGGAGCAGGAAGGCGTGCTGATCCACCCCGGACACTTTTTTGACTTTCCCGGTGCGGGCTACCTGGTCGTCAGCCTGATTGCACCGGAGGAGGATTTCCGGGTGGGGATGGGAAGGGTGTTGCGGGCGATCGATCAGAATGAATCTGTGAAGTCGTGAATGCGGACTTATGAAGCTTTGAAACCTTTCACTGCAGCGTCTATCATCTCCGTATGATTCATGAGATTTTTGCGGTTGGTCCGCTGCAGTGCAATTGCTCCATCGTTGGCGACGAAGTATCGCATGAGGCGATGGTGATCGATCCGGGCGCGGATGTTTCTGAGATTTTGGCCATTGTGGCGCGGCATGGGTTGCAGGTGAAACAGATCGTAGTGACGCATGCGCATCTGGATCACATTGGTGGCGCGATGGAGCTAAAGAAGGCGATCGGAGCGCCCATTCTGCTCAATGAAAACGACACGGCGCTGGTGGCCATGCTGCCGGTTCAGGCGCAATGGCTGGGCATGAAGAATCCCGGCAAGGTGGAGATCGACGGCAGTCCGAAGAGTGGCGACAAGGTTTCAGCGGGTTCACTGAGCGGAGAGATTCTGCTTACGCCAGGGCACACTGAGGGCTCGTTGTGCGTGTACTTTGAGCCGGAGAAGAAGCTGATTGCAGGCGATACGCTCTTTGCCGGATCGATTGGGCGCACCGATCTGCCGGGTGGCAGCATGGAGAAGATTCTGCGCTCGCTGCATACCAAGGTGCTGGAGCTGCCCGACGATGTGCTCGTGGTACCGGGACACGGGCCGCTGACCACGATTGGCGAGGAGCGCGAGGACAATCCGTATCTGCAGGAGTAGAGAAGTGTGAGGGCAAAGAAAATCCCCGTCGTGACGGGGATTTTTTCAGCGATGAAATCTACTTGGCTGGCGCGGTCTTTGCCGGAGCCGACTTGCTGTTATCGAGCACCGAGCCGTTGCCGCCAGTGTGACGGGCGGAGATGATTGCCAGGGTAAACGAGGTAAGCATGAAGATGATGGCGGCCCAAGTGGTGAGCTTGGTCAGGAGGTTGGCTCCCGCGCGCGGTCCGAAGGCCGTCTGGCTGCCCAGTCCTCCGCCGAATGCCGCGGCGAGATCGGCGCTGGCGCCGCTCTGCAGCAGAACTACCCCGATCAGGAACAGGCAAACAATAACGTGAACAATGGTGACCAGAACGAGAATCATGCTATTCCTTCCCGGCGGCTACACACACCGGATGTTTCTAAACTTTTGCCTGCTTGGGACGGTTTGGAACGTACCACTACGGCTGGGATCAGCCGAGGAGGAACGTATGGTGCGGAAGGCGGGACTTGAACCCGCATGCCTCTCGGCGCCACCCCCTCAAGATGGTGTGTCTGCCAATTCCACCACTTCCGCACTGCCATCGTTCGGCACCGAAGTTCACACCCGGGCCGCAACGAATCATAAGCTTCCAAAGAACGTGTACAGAGGCAATTTGAGTATAACAAACTCGGTGCAGATGGGAAGCCTTGGCTCACCGGGGATCGAACATAACTGTGGAATTCCCAGCCACCCGCAGCCGGAGCGGCGTCAGTTGACGCGTATCCGGCTGCGAAGCTGCGCAGGTTCCATGCTCTACCACTTCACGATCTTCGAGAACGAGTCTGGCTTGAGGCTGGCGCCGCCAACCAGCGCACCATCAATTTCCTCCTGCGAGAGCAACTGGTGGGCATTCTCCGGCTTGACGCTGCCGCCGTAGAGGATGCGAAGTTGCTGGGCGTACTCCTCGCCGAAGACGTTGGCAGCTTCCTGGCGGATCAACTGGTGCGCTTCGTTCGCCATTTCGGGCGTTGCCGTCAATCCCGTGCCGATGGCCCAGACCGGCTCATAAGCAACCGCCATTTTCGCGGCCTTGCGGGCGGAGATTCCGCTGAAGGCGCGCGAGCACTGGCGGCGCAGCACGTCTCCGGTGACGCCGGCTTCACGCTCTTCCTTCACTTCGCCGACGCAGACGATAGGAGCAAGCCCGGCCTCCAGTGCAACCTTCAGGCGGCGGTTGACCGTGTCATCACTCTCGCCAAAATATTGGCGGCGTTCGGAGTGGCCGATGATGACCCACTTGCAGTGGGCTCCAACCAGCATTTCGCTGCTGATTTCGGCAGTAAACGCACCTTCTTTTTCCCAGTAGACGTTCTGAGCGCCCACTTCAATGTTGGTGCCTTCCGCCTTTTCGACAACAGCGGCGATGTCCACAAAGGGCGGACAAATTACGATTTCATCGCGGCTGTGTCCGGCCACTAGGGGCACGAACTCTTCCATGAACTGGCGCGATTGCTCGGGGGTCTTATACATCTTCCAATTTGCGGCAATGATCTTCTTGCGGCGCATAGTTGCCTCATGTTTTGCTTTAAGGATTGGTTCTATCCAATACCAGGGTTACGAAGCTCCAGCCGGTGGCATTGCGCCGCCGCCGTTCGTCTTTCGCCGCCTGTACGAATACAGACAACATAGTAGGACTGTACAGCACAAAGTGCACCTCGTGGACGGTGCGTGCCTTGGCTAACTCATCGATCAGGGTGCAGACGGCCACGGCCGCCGCCGCCTCGGCGGGATAGCCGTACACTCCCGTGGAAATCGCGGGAAACGCCAACGAGTGCAGGCCCAGCCGGTCAGCCAGGCGCAGCGAGTTGCGATATGCGTTAGCCAGGATGCCGCTCTCGCCCTGCATTCCGTCACGCCAGACGGGGCCGACGGTGTGAATCACAAATGCGGCCGGCAGCTTCCCTCCGGTGGTTTGCACCGCCTCGCCTGGAGGCAGGTGGCCATCGCGAGCGACGATCTTGCAGCACTCTTCGAGAATGGCTGGACCACCGGCGCGGTGGATTGCTCCATCGACTCCGCCTCCGCCCATCAGGCTGGAATTGGCCGCGTTGACGATGGCGTCGGTAGACTGCTTCGTGATGTCGCCTTCCTCGAAGAAGAGTTGCGAGCCTTCTTCGAGGTCGAGCCGGAGGATGGTTTTCACGATGCTATTTATCGGTCAGCGCTTCCACGCCGGGCAGCTTCTTGCCCTCCAGGAACTCAAGCGATGCGCCGCCGCCGGTGGAGATGTGCGTGATCTTATCGGCCACGCCAGCCTTGTGTACCGCCGCTACGCTATCGCCGCCGCCTACAATCGAGGTTGCTCCCGGATTATCGGCCACGGCTTCGGCAATCTTTGTAGTGCCTTTGCTGAACTGATCAAACTCAAAGACTCCCATGGGGCCATTCCAAACGATGGTGCGTGCGCGGGCAATCTCCTCGGAGAACAGTTCAATGGTCGCCGGACCGATGTCGAGTGCCATCATGTCCGCGGGAATCGGCTTGCCCTCGGGAATGACAGTGCCGACGGCGGAAGCGTCAAACTTGGCGGCCACCACGTGGTCCACCGGAAGCAGGAGCCGGACATGTTTCGTCTTGGCGTCGGCAAGCAGCTCAGTGGCAAGCTCAACCTTATCGGCTTCCAGCAGCGACTTGCCGACCTCCTGGCCTTGGGCCTTGAGGAAGGTATAAGCCATGCCGCCGCCGATGATCAGCGCGTCCAGCTTGGGCAGCAGATTGCGAATGACGCCAATCTTGTCGCTGACTTTTGCGCCACCCAGGATCGCCAGAAAAGGCTTGGCCGGATTGTGCGTAGCCTTGCCCAGGTATTCCAGCTCGCGCTCCATCAGCAGCCCAGCGGCGTTCTTGGAAATGAAGTGAGTCACACCCTCGGTGCTGGCGTGGGCTCGGTGAGCTGAGCCGAAGGCGTCATCGACATAAATCTCGGCGAGACTAGCCAACTGCTTGGCAAAGGCAGGATCGTTTGCCTCTTCCTCGGCGTGGTAGCGGACATTCTCCAGCAACAGGGTCTGTCCGCGCTCAACCTGATTGGCCATCTCGGTGGCCTGCATGCCAACGCAGTCAGGCGAAAAGCCGACGTTCTGGCCGCGGCCCATGCGCTCATCCAGCAGGATGCGCAGGCGCTCAGCCACTGGCTTCAAACTGTACTTGGGATCGGGCTTGCCCTTGGGGCGGCCCAGGTGTGAGACCAAGATCAGTTTTGCACCGTGGCGCAACGCGTACTCGATGGTGGGCAGCGTCTCGCGGATGCGTGTGTCATCCGTGACACGGCCGTTATCAAGAGGGACATTAAAGTCCACCCTCATTAAAACTCTTTTGTTGTTTAGCTGCAGATCGCGGATCGAAAGCTTGGACATGGCGTGCCTTACCTGAGTGATGCGTTACTGCCGGACTTTTGTGATGCGCGGTTGCGGAAGACGAAAACGGGTTGAAAGCCGTTGCCTCCAACCCGTAGCGTTCTTACAATTACAGGCCCTTTTTGCCAAAGAAGGTGATCATATCCCTGACACGGTTGCTGTATCCCCACTCATTGTCATACCAGGCGAAGGTCTTTACCAAGTTGCCGCCGATGACGCGGGTGAGTTTAGCGTCCAGAGTTGAAGAAGCGGCATCTCCCTTAAAGTCTGACGACACCAATTCTTCGTCGGTGTAGTTAAAGTAGTTCTTCAGGGGTTCGGCCTCGCTGGCCTTCTTCATGGCTGCGTTGACCTCTTCCACGGTTACGTTGCGGCCGACCACGGTTACCAGATCCACAGCCGAGACATTCGGGGTCGGGACGCGTACAGCGAAGCCGTCCAGCTTGCCCTTCAACTCGGGGATCGCCAGGTAGATGGCCTTGGCGGCGCCGGTCGAGGTTGGAATCATCGAGAGGGCGGCAGCGCGGGCGCGGCGGAGATCGGAGTGCGGGAAGTCCAGAATCACCTGATCATTCGTGTAGCTGTGAATGGTTGTCATGGAACCGCTGACGATGCCGAACGTGTCCTGCAGAACCTTGGCTACGGGAGCAAGGCAGTTGGTGGTGCAGGATGCGTTGGAGACGATATGGTGCTTGGCCGGATCGTACTTGTCATGGTTCACACCAAGCACAATGGTAATGTCTTCGTTCTTCGCCGGAGCGGAGATGATGACCTTCTTCACGGTTCCGCGCAAGTGCTTTTTCGCATCCTCCGCGTTGGTGAAGCGGCCCGTGGATTCCACAACAACCTGAACGCCCAGCGACGCCCAGTCTAGCAACGCGGGGTCTTTCTGCGCGAAGACCTTCACCGTCTTACCGTCAACGACAATCGAGTCGCCTTCAGCTTTAATGTCAGACTTAAGATTGCCGAGGATCGAGTCGTACTTGAGAAGGTGGGCTAGAGTCTTCGGGCTGGTCAAATCGTTTACAGCTACGATTTCGATGTTTGAATCGTTCAGTGATGCGCGGAAAACGTTGCGGCCAATGCGGCCGAAACCGTTGATACCAACTTTAATCGCCATTCTTGCCTCCAGGCATAGTCAAACGCAAAGGCTCGGGCCTGTGGCGCAGCTCCGATATGCTCTTTGCAGCCGTTAGAAATGCTAGCACCGCGATCTTCCCGGAGCAAACTGTGCAAGGGGAAAACCGCGGACTTACCTTTCCGCATACCGGAGAAACGCCGCACAGGAGTAGAGTTTTCCCATGGCGCCAGGCAGCCGGGAGAGTGGTAAGCGAATTGGTAAACAAAGCTGCAAGTTGAATTTCACACACCAGGACTCGCCCGAATCCGGCGGACGTGGTATAAGTCCCTTATGCGCAGATGGATGCGCGATCGCGTGAAGCGTCGCAATCAGAAGAACCAGAATCCGCAGCAGTCCGAAGATCAACCGCAGGGGCCAGCACCGCTCCAGCCCACATTTCTTGACCGGGACAGCACTTGGGCCGAGCGCAGTGAAGGGCACGAGGACGCCGCGGCAGAGAGCACGCCGCCGCAGCCTGTGTACGAGGCTCAGCCCGAAAAAGATCCGTTCGACGCAGAGAGCGCCGGTGCAAGCCAACCCACCGGACGGCGTGATCGCTCGCGCCGTCGAGGCCGTGGCGGACGCGGGCGTAATCGCACTGACCAGCAGCAGAAGGCCGCACAGTCAGCCGGCACGCCGGGACTGCCGATTGTGCCCGGCCAAGCCACGGGCGAAGCGGCAGAAATCGATGAGCCTGAAACGCCTGCCGAAGCTCCGGAAGCTGAGGCCGCTGATGCCGAACCCAGCAAAGCAGCTCCTCCCAAGAGCAAGAAAGGTGCGGTGGTTCTGGCGATTGGACTTCCCGGCTCCGGCAAGAGCTCATGGTTCAAACGCCACAACATCATTCCGCTCTCCAGCGACCTGGTGCGCGGGCTGCTCTTCGATGACGCTACCGAACAGCGCTTCCAGGACTTGGTGTTTTCCTCGCTACGCTCGCTGCTGCGCGCACGCCTGATCGCGGGCCGCCCGATGAGTTTTATCGACGCGACGAACCTGTCTCCCAAGGAGCGCCATAGCTGGATCAAGATGGCGCATGATTTCGGCTATGAGGCCCATGCGGTCTTCTTTGATGTACCCACCGAGGTCTGCATGGAGCGCAATCGCAAGCGTCTGCGGAATGTGCCCGACGAAGTGATGCTGCGCATGGCGCAGAAGCTGCGCCCGCCGAAGTTTGACGAGGGTTTTGCCAAGGTGATTGTGGTCCGCCTGAAGAGCAAGAAGGAAGCTGAGCCGGCAATCGAATCGCCAGATGCGGCAGAAGAGAATGGTGGCCAAGAGAAGGAAAAATAAGTTTAAGTTAAAGACGGAAAGAGCGCGGGCAAAATGCTCGCGCTCTTTTTGTTGGATTGTTGAACGTCCTCGGACTCACGAAGCCAGATGGATATTGTTCGAGGTTGCGTTGCGCGCGGGCGAAGCCGCAGGAAGACAGATGGTGAAGTGTGTTCCGTGGCCAGTTTCCGCGATTGTGCTGCGCACCTGGATCGTGCCGCCAAGCTTCTCGACGATGTTGCGCGAGATCCAGAGTCCGATGCCGAGTCCCTTTTCACCTTTGGTCGTCACGAAAGGCTCGAAGATGTCCGGTAGCGCCTCCGGCTTTATACCCGAGCCTGTATCGGAGAAAATCAGCTTCACATCCTGCCCATCCTTGAATACCTCCAGCTCCAGAGAGCCGCCCTGGGGCATGGCGTCAATGGAATTGGAGATGAGGTTTGTGAACACCTGCCGCAGTTCGTTGGGAGTGACTTCGATCAGCGCGTCAGTTTCATAACGGCGCTCCACGTGGATATGTCCCTCATCGATCCGCCGATGAAAAGATTCAAGCGAGGCGTCGACCAGTTCGGTGGCCTTGATCTTGACCCGCTCACCGGAGCCGCGGTGGGGAGCGAGTGTTTCCTTCGCAATGTTAGTCAGCCGGTCCAATTCCTTCTTCGCCGTTTGCAGCAGTAGCTTGGAGTCCTCGGTTAGCCCTTCCTGCAGGTCGAGTGCGAAGAGAATATCGGTTAAGGATGCCAGCGGATTATTGATCTCATGCGCCAAACTGGCGATGAGGCGTCCGGTTGCGGCCAGCCGGTCAGAGCGGCGCAACGCCTCTTCAAGCTGCACGTTTAGCTTCTTGATCTCCGCCTCGGCCTTTTTGCGTTCGGATACGTCGCGGACGGCTGCGGTGACAACCATCCCATCCGGAGTCTGCATCGGACTGAGGCTGATTTCCACGGGGAATTCCGAACCGTCCTTGCGCAATCCGAACAGCTCCAGCCCTACGCCCATGGGTCTCACGCGTGGATCGCCGAAAAAGCCGCTGCGGTGTCCAGGGTGGAACTGGCGATAGCGCTCCGGGACGAGAACCTCGATCTTCTGGCCCACCAGCTCCGAGCGCTGATAGCCGAAGAGCCGTTCCGTCTCCTTGTTGACAATCACCATGCAGCCACGGCTGTCGACGATGGCCATTCCATCAGGCGCCGATTCCAACAGACCTCGAAACAGAGCTTCGCTTCGCATCACAGCTTCCTCGTCGCGCTTACGCTGCATGGCAGTCGCCACGATGTTGGAAATGGAGCGCAGGAAGTTGATGTCGTCCGGCGTGAAGCTGCGAGGCGACGAACTGTAGGCGCCGAGTACGCCGAATGGCCGCCCATCCCCGAGAATGGGAACCGTTATGCCGCTGCGAATCTTATGCGCCTCCAGTAGCGGAGAGAGAAGGAAGGGCGTATCCAAGCCGTAGTCATCGACCACAACCCGCCGCTGCGTCAGGAAGGTGTATCCCGCCTGGAATTCGCGGCTCGCCGAAACGGTGGCCATTCCTACGCTTCCAGGCTTCCAGCCAAGTCCGGTGCGCAGCAAGAACCGATCCTTTCCAGGCTCGAACTCCAGAACTTCGCAATGGCGAATTTGCAAGACCTCTGCTACGAATACAAGCGACTCTTCCAATAAAATGTCGAGTTCGCTACTCTGCAAGGCAGACTGGCTCAACTCCGCTAAAGCCGATTGTTGTTTCGCTCTGCTTTCCGTGACTTCCTCCGGATCTGGCAGTTCGCCACCGGTTTCTGACGTAGTCATTAATTGACCTGATTACCCCAACACTGAATAGATTCCCAGTGTCCTCAATGTGATGCGGAGGGCGATTGAAAGGGTGCGCACGAGCTCGGAAATTCGTGCCTTGCGCTAAGTTCTGCGGGCTAATCCCTCTGCGCATCGTTTACCTACGTTGCTTGGACCGTGGAGTTGCTCAAAGCGGGCATGGAAGGCGATTGCAATATGTGAGCTGCGAGTAAAGTTTTCATGTTGCTACGCGGAGCGAATTACGGAAGAATGAGTGTCACAGGAGTTATAGATGAGCGTACGCAGGTGGACCATACCATTGACGTGTTTAGGGCTGGGCGGACTGGGAGCGATCCTGTTCTCAGAAAGGGGCAGGAAGATGATTCGAGCTTCGGTGGAGCGCTTTCGAGCAACTCCGGGGCAATTGGCGGCCTGGAACGACTCGGCACAAGAAGAACTGGATCACATTCAACAAGCGGTCAAGAAACTCGAGCAATCCATAGGGACTCAACCAGCGCAATAGTTGCTTTGCATCCTAATAATCGGTTCGCATTCTTATAGATGACAACACCGGCGCACTGGCGCCGGTGTTGTCATCTATAAGAAGTTTCTACTCAAGTAGAGAGTCGATCCGATGAGCCATCTTGAAGTCCTTCTGTGTCAGGCCACCGGCGTCGTGAGTTGAGAGTGCGAGGGTAACGCGGTTGTACACGATTCGAATGTCCGGGTGATGTCCTTCCTCTTCCGCAATCTCTGCAACGCCGTTCACAAAGATCATGGCGTCGACAAAGTTCTCAAATGTCAGAAGGCGCTCGATCTGATCGCCTTGCAGGGTCCATTGCGCCAACTGCTGCAATTGTTCGGCAACCTGTTGTCTTTCTAGCTTGACTGCCATCGGCCAGCTCCTTCCGGACTATTCCGTCTTATTGCCAAAATGCTCAGTATAGGAAAAGTACTCGTGTCGAGAGTGGATTGCACTGTGCAGGTTCTCCCATACCGAAGAGGGAATGGAGAGAAAGACACTCACAATGGTGGGATCAAACTGCCGTCCCGACCACTTGGCAATTTCCTCTCGGGCTGCTTCGATGTTACGGGCGGGCCGGTATGGGCGATCCGAAGTAATGGCGTCCAGAGTATCGGCCAAAGCGAAGATCCGCGCGCCCAACGGAATCTCCTCGCCTTTTAGTCCTCGCGGATACCCACTCCCATCCCAGTGTTCCTGGTGGGCGTGGACGATCTCGGCGGCGTCGGCGAGGAAGGGAATCTTCCTGAGCATCTTGTAGCCCAGGTAGCTGTGCTCCTTCATGAGATTGGTTTCTTCTGCTGTCAAACGATTCGGCTTACGCAGAATCGCGTCGGGGATCGCCATCTTTCCGATGTCGTGCAGGAAAGCTCCGCGGGCTAATGTGTGCATCGTTTCCAGATCGAGCCCCATGGTGCGTGCAATCTGGATGGTGAAGGCGGTCACGCGCTTGGAGTGTCCCTCGGTTTCGGCGTCCTTCAAATCGAGCGCATCCCCCAGGGCTTCCAGGGTGACGTCGTAGGAGCGTTCCAGCTCGGCGATGGTTTCGCGAAGTTCCGTGGTGCGCTGATCCACCAAGGCTTCCAGATTCGACTGGTAGATGTGATTCTCGACCCGCAGGCGGTTGGCCTCCAAGGCGCGTCGAACCACGGCGAGCAATTGCTCGCGTTCAAACGGCTTCAGCAGATAGTCGTATGCACCGTTGCGAATCGCCGCCAGGGCCACGGAAATGTCGTGGACGGCGGTCACCATCACCACCGGCAGTTGCGGGTGTTGCACTTTCACACCCTCCAGCAGCCCCACTCCGTCCAACTCCGGCATCATCAGGTCGGTTAGCACCAGCTGGAAATTCTGGTCATTATTGAGGATCGCCAGCGCCTCCACTCCCGAGCAGGCCTGCTCGCACTGGTACGAGGCGTTTTGCAGCATTGAACATACAACTTCCCGGATAGGCTCTTCGTCATCGACAACCAGAATCCGTTCGACCGGCATACGTTACTCGATTCACCCATTCGCAAAGTGCAGAATCAGCGGTCATTGTACCACCCGCCAGCACACCTTCTTAGCTCGCAAAAAACCTGAGGGCATTCCGGACCTCGATATGATATACAGCAGGTTCGGGCAAAAATGATGATTCAGATTTTTCTAGCAAGCTGGCTAGCAGGGCCAATGGCTTTGCCCTCGGGGCAATGGGCGGGTGCCTTTGTTCTGCTGTTCGCCGGAGTGCTGGTCTGTTCCGGTGTCTGGGAGCGTTATCTTCTCCTCTGGCTAGGGGGATGGCTATTCCTGGCATTCAGCCGCTTGAACGCCGCTTGGCCAGGTGCAGGCATTCAAGCTACCTTGGCTCTGGATCACGGCTGTTTTATTCTGGCGCTTACCTTGTTCGCCGTCTCGGTTCTGTATTACACCGATTCAAAGAGATTCATGGTGTGGGCCGGCCTGCTTGGCTCACTTGGTCTGGGAGTGGCGATCATACAGGCGCTCTGGTTTCCCTTGTCGTTGCCTGCAATCCTCTTGTTTCAGCTCCTCTATCGCGGAATTGCGGTGCTGGCGGTAGCGCGGTTGGTGCTGTATGCGTGGGGGCGGCGCGAGATGGGGCCCTGGATCTTCGCCCTGAGCTTATTGTTGCTTGTACCAGATGCGCACTTTGCCGGAAGTTTGGCCCGGGAATATGAGTTCTCCAGCGAGGCCCTGTTGCGCGGCAGCATATTGCTGATAGTGCTGGAGGAATCGCGGGCGCGGGCCAAGCAGCTTGGCATGGCAGTGGAAAACCTGCGTATGATGGAGCGCATTTCAAATTCGCGACGGCAGTGGCTTGCGACGGTTGACTCCATTGACGATTGCATCCTGGTGCATGACGACCAACCGAGCGTATTGCGCTTGAACCGGGCATTGGCCCAGCGCATCGGCCGTCCACTACCGGAGCTGACCGGCCAACCACTCGCACAGGTTCTGCCCAATGCCGAGCGTGGCTGCCCTTACTGCGAAAGGGCTGAGAACGACACAGCCGAGGCTGAGGATCCGTGCTTCGGCGGATACTCGGCGGTGTCCACCTCTTCTTTCATCGAGGACCAGACGGGTGGGACAGGCACCGTCCACATCATCCGCGACCGGACAGAGCGGCGCGCCAGCGAAGAGCGTTACCGCTTGCTCTTTGAGTCGGTGCAGGAGGCCGTCTTCGTTACCACCCCGGATGGAAAGCTGATCGATCACAATCCGGCGTTCGCTTCGATACTTGGCTACCGAGGGCGCGCGGAGTTGGTGGGTATCGATGTGGGCAGGGATCTATTTCTAAGTGCAGAGCAGCGGGCCGCCTACTCGGAGGAGATGGAGAAGCATGGATATCTGCGCAATTACGAGGTTGCGCTACGCCGTAAGGACGGCCGCATTGTCACCCTCCTGGAGAACAGCTTTGCGAGCCGCGACGCCGATGGCAAGATTGTGCAATATCAGGGCTTTCTCCTGGATATCACGGAGAAGAAACGGATAGAGGAAGATATGCGGCGCCGCAACCGCGAGCTGGTTGCGCTCAACGCCATGGCCTCCATTGCTGCCCGCACCTTCGATCTGGATGAGATTCTGCAGAACACGCTGCGCTGGACCACCGAACTGTTCGCTCAGCACTGTGACATTCTTCTCTTCGACCTGGATTCCGGTCACGTGACACGGAGCGAGACAAACCGTGAGAACCGGGACGAAGAACGCAAGGGGTTGCGCAGCATGGTGGAGCAGGAACTCAGTGAGTACATCGCCGACGTACACGCTGAACTTGTCACCGAGCGCTACTTGCACGGGATGCCACAGGCGGCGCAGAAGTGGCTTGCTGAGCGCGGCTACGAATCCTTTGTTGCGGTCAAAATGCATTCGCAGCGCAAGACGATGGGAATTCTGCTCATCACCAGCCCGAACAAGAATCAGTTCACCGAGACCGACCAGAATCTTGCCATCGCCATTGCACGCCAGCTTGGAAACGCCATTGAAAAGGTACTGCTCTACGAGGAAACGGCTCGGGCTTATGACAATCTTCGCAACACGCAGGAGCAACTGCTGCAGAGCGAGAAGATGTCAGCCGTCGGCCAGCTCATCTCTGGAGTGGCGCACGAGTTGAACAATCCGCTGACCGCGATTTTGGGCTACGCCCAACTGCTGGAGACCGAGCCGATCGGAGTCCGTGCGCAGGACTATGTGCGTAAGCTTTACCTCCAGACGCAGCGCACCCATCGC
The DNA here is from genome assembly GCA_964559875.1 of uncultured Acidobacteriaceae bacterium. Lineage (GTDB taxonomy): Bacteria > Acidobacteriota > Terriglobia > Terriglobales > Acidobacteriaceae > TOLSYN. The sequence goes on along the minus strand of CAZLJQ010000052.1, from coordinate 13,248 downwards.
GTGGTGCAGAATCTGCTCTCGTTCTCGCGCCAGCGCAAGCCGATTCAGTCGCAGGTGGATCTCCGGCGGGTGATGGAGGATACCTTGGCGCTCCGCGAGTTCGATCTGAAGCTGAACAACGTGCAGACAGAGCGCAGCTACGACCCAGCGGTTCCGTTCATCACGGGCGACGCGCATCAACTGGAACAGGTTTTTCTGAACATCATCAACAACGCCGTGGACGCGATTATGGATTCGGGGCAAGGTGGGAGCCTGAAGGTGCGCATCTACCCGGAGGAACAGCGAGCCTGCGTCGAGTTCCGCGATTCCGGTCCTGGGCTCAAGGACCCCAGCAAGATCTTCGATCCGTTCTACACCACGAAGAAGCTTGGCAAAGGTACTGGGCTGGGGCTGTCGATTTGCTATGGCATCGTGAAAGAACACGGCGGAGACATAATTGCGTTCAACCACAAAGAGGGGGGCGCAGTTTTTCAGCTGAAGCTCCCAATTGCCGGAGCGCAGAAAAGAGCGGACGATGCTGTCGCGCGCAAATCGGGGTCGAGCTAAACTCCGGTTCCGGATGGGAATTTAGTTCAGTGATTGCTTCTATCGTCAACTCTCAAGTGCGAAAGTAATTCCCGCCATCGGCGTAAAACTTTCCCTAAGCAGCTCATTGTAGGCATAAGTATTCCACTACGTGATCTGAAAATGCCACGTGTGTATGCACGAATTGCAGTGCGTAAGGTAAACAGACTACTCCTATGCGTGCTTGCGATAATAAACTTGGGCGAATGATTTGACGGAGTTAGACAGAGTTGCGCGATTTTTTCACTGAATGCGGCAGGCTGTATAAAGCTTGGGCACGTCGATTGCACTAAGAACTACACCATGAACTTCAGTGTTCGACCAAACCCGTGCCAGCAGAATCGCCTAAGGGCTGGGTTGGCCGAAATGACTCGCCTAGTTATTTAGCCGCTCCGCAGGGAGCTCGTAGGGATAATCCATGTCAAATTTGTTCCAGGAAGTGCGTTCAGTTGCGGTTGTGCAATTCCTTCCCAGTCCAAGGAGCAAGCGACAGGAGCATTACAAAGCGATCTACGAAGCGAATCGACATCGCGTTTACTCGTTTGCCTTCTGGATGACGGATAGCGAGCTTGCGGCAGAACAGATATCGGAGCGCACCTTTTTGCGGGCGTTCTCGCTCAGCGATCAGCCCTGCGAAGAGATGATTGACCGGGCGCTGCTGCGCGAGCTACAGAAGGAAGCATCGGTGTCATTGGAGCCGCTGCAGTTGCACTGCGAGGTTGTAGACACGGTAAGCGGCGTGCGCCGCAACACCAAGCGGGTAGAGCTGGAACGCGCCATCATGCAGCTGCCACATACCGAACGGATGATTTTCTGCATGCACGACGGCGATGGCTACGATCATGCCCGCATTGCGCGCACGCTTGATATCAGCGAAGATGAATCCCGCCAGGGACTGCACCAGGCACGGCTGCGAATTCGCGAGCTGGTGAGCGTCAGAGCGTCTGGGCTCGCCGCATAAACTCAGCACACGACGGGGTCTAGCGGGGTTCAAGCGGCTTGAGGCCGCACTCCAGTGAACGGAACGAGAGCTTATCCCCACCTCCAACGATTTGCATATGAGTGAATCGTTGCGAGGCGGGGGTTTGCTGCTTGGTTAATGGTTGCGCGGGATTCGGAACCATTGAAAGAATGGATAACAGTTGGGCGTTCGCGATGTACGATGAGTACATGGTTGGCGAGGGCTCGTCTGAGTTCTCATTCGCCCAAATCTGCCGGCAACGCAGAGCGGCTGGCAGGCTCCGCCGTGAAATGCGCGAATGCTGCCAGCCGCTTTGACGAAAGTGCGATTACGCGTTCGCGCTAGCCTTTGCCTCTGTCCCAACCATGCGCAGATCGCGTCCCCGAGTTTCCGGCAACAGGAAGGCTGCGAGCACGATGAGGATATAGGCGGAACACGCACAGAGCCCCATGGCTGCGGCCAGCTTCATGTTGGCGCTGAAGACACCAACCAAGGTTGGCATGACTGCTCCCAGGGCGCGTCCTGCGTTGCCGCACAAGCCTTGAGCCGAACCGCGTATCCGGGTTGGGAAAAGCTCAGCCAGGTAGACGCCTGTGCCCGCCGCAGTACCGGACTGCAGGGTGCCAAGGGCAAAGCCCAGGATGAGAGTCACGGTCAGGTTGATTGGAGCCATTGTATAAATGGCCACAGTGAGCGCCTGGCAGCAGGCAATGATCATGAAGGTTTTTCTTCGACCAAAGGCATCGGCCATCCAGCCATTGAGGAATGCGCCGGCGAAGCTGCCGAGAATATTGATGGCGAGGTAGCCCCCGACCTTCGCAATGGAAAGATGCAGCACCAATTGCAAATATGCGGGCAGCCACGTGATCATGACGTAATTTCCGCCATAGATTCCGAACGTAAGCATTGTGGCCTTGAGAGTAGTGCCGCGATAAGGACCGGCGAAGACCTCCCATATGCTTACCTTTTCCGCCTTGGCGCGGGTTTCGGCGTAGACCGGCGCTTCTTGAATGTTGCGCTGAATCCAGAGAACCAACAGCGCAGGCAGCACGCCAAGCCAGAAGAACATCCTCCAGGCCAAGTCCTTGGGAAGGTAGGTGAACAGTACGGTCGACATCAGCACGGCGATGCCGTAGCCAATCGCCCAGCCGGCTTGGATCGCTCCCACAACCCGGCCGCGCACCTTTGGGCCGATCGTCTCACTGATGAGGACCGATCCCACCGCCCACTCACCACCGAAGCCGAGACCTTGCAAGCTGCGGGTGAACAGCAATTGCCAAAACGAATGAGTGAATCCCGATAAGCAGGTGAAGAGGGAAAACCAGATGATGGTGGCTTGCAGCATTCGGACGCGGCCGTAACGGTCGGCCAGCAAGCCCGCAATCCACCCGCCGAGGGCTGCCATGATGAGAACTGCGGTTCCGAGGAACCCAGCCTCTGCCTTGGTCATTCTCCATAAAATAATGAGCGTTGGGAGAAGGAGTGCATACATCTGGGTGTCCATCGCGTCGAGTCCCCAGCCGCAGAAGCACGCCCAGAAGGTTTTCTTTTCGGGTTTAGAAAGATCTGTAAACCATTCGACCATCTCGACTCCGGTTGCATCTAAGGTTTTGAGAGTGGCTGGCTGTCACTTTGTCCAAGGCGCTATCTGTTGGCCGCAATGAACGCGACGACTTCCAAGACTTCCTCGTTATCTTCACTTATCTATTCATCTTCAGGCCAAAGATGATTTCTTGTCCATCAATCTTTCTGCTGTGCAATGCATCTTTAGAGGCGGAAAGGGAAAGCTAAGACACCGTGGAGGGATCTGGTGTAAGAAAGGCGCAAAAAATGAGGAGTCGGCAGGGTTAAGCTTGTGGTATAAAAGATGGTTCCAGGACCCTGGAATCGCTTGGCGCCGGTGGGAGGCGCAAAGTGGCAAATTTTATCTAACGCTGGTGGGAAGCGCAGTTGACATACTAATTTGGGGCTCCCGGCAAGAAGGGGGAGTGGATTGCTCCGCTATTCTTTTACTTTGAATGCAGAGGGGAACTCATGTCCACCACAACGACACCGATAACCAATGAAGGCCTCGAAGATATCATCGCAGGCTCTTCAGCCATTTGTTACATTGACGGCGAAAACGGAATTCTTGCCTATCGTGGGATTGATATTCACGAGCTGGCGGATAACGCAAGTTTCGAGGAAGTCACCTATCTGTTGTGGCACGGCAGGCTGCCGACGCGTGCAGAACTGGCTGAGTTCAGCCTTCTGCTGGCGCGGGAGCGGAAGCTGGACGCGCAGATTATCAGCCTGCTGCGGCAGGCGCCGCGGCACGCGCTGCCGATGGATGTGCTGCGTAGCACGGTGAGCTCGCTCGCGTTCTTCGATCCGGAAGAAAAGGTGAATACGCTGGCCGCGAACTACGGCAAGTCCATGCGTCTGTTTTCGCAGGTCGCGATGGTGGTTGCGGCATACGACCGAATCCGCAAGGGGCTGCCGCTGATTGAGCCGGACCGTTCGCTGACCCACGCGGGAAACTTTCTGCTGATGCTGAATGGTGAGCGGCCGAGCGAGACGGCAATCCGTGCCATGGATATCTCGCTGATTTTGAGCGCCGAGCACGAGTGGAACGCCTCGACCTTTGCGGCACGCGTGGTGGCCGCAACCCTGAGCGATATGCACTCGGCGGTAACGGCTGGAATCGGCGCTCTGAAAGGACCGTTGCATGGCGGCGCCAACGAGGCCGTATTCAAAGTTCTGATGGAGATAGACACCAATGGCGCCGACCCGGTGGACTATATCAAGGGCATGCTGGCGCAGAAGGCCAAGGTTCCTGGATTTGGACATCGGGTGTACACGACCGAAGATCCGCGGGCGACGCACCTGCGGCGGATGTCACGCGACTTGGGATACTCGAGTGGACAGACGAAGTGGTTCGAATACTCCAAGGCGATTGAGGACTTTATCAACGCGGAGAAGAAGCTGAACGCGAATGTGGACTTCTATTCGGCTTCGACTTATCACACACTGGGCATCGATGTGGACTTGTTCACGCCGCTGTTTGTGGTAAGCCGCATTGCGGGCTGGACGGCGCATGTGATGGAGCAGTTGACCCATAACCGGTTGATCCGTCCGCGAGCGGAATACATTGGACCGGCCTACCCGGCGCCGTTCATTCCGCTGGACGAGCGCGAGTAGCGGGAAGGAAAAAGCTGCAAGGCCCGGCCGTGGCGCTCTGCAAATGCAGAGTGATGCGGCCGGGCTTTTTCGCTTTGATTGGACGGGTGAAGCAGTGCCGTTGCGCGGTAGTCGTGGAAGTTGGCCGAAGTGCCTCTCGGGCTGGGTGCCATATTTCAACGGCGCTGGGATTCCTCGCTACGCTTCGGAATGACAACTCAGAACAAGAGCAACAACAAGAACGAGGGCAAGAGCAAGAACAGCGGGAACCCCGAGTGTGGGCGCTAAGCAGAGAAGCGGCGATAGAATGAGTGAGTATGCGGCGAATCTATTTGGACAATAACGCGACGACGCCTTTGCAGGCGGAGGTGTTTGAGTCGATGCGTCCCTACCTGCTGGAGAACTTCGGCAACGCAAGTTCGATCCACCGGCAGGGGCAGCAGGCGCGGGCGGCAGTAGAGCAGGCTCGCGAGCAGGTGGCCGGGCTGATGGGTGCGCGGGCGAGCGAGATTGTGTTCACCAGCGGAGGCACGGAGGGCGACAACCTGGCGCTGGCTGGTCTGGTGGAGGCGGGCGATCACGTGATCAGCTCGACGATTGAACACCACGCAGTGTTGAACTCCTGCAAGCGGCTGGAAGAGATGGGCGTGGCGGTGAGCTATGTTGGCTGCGGCGCGGATGGTGTGGTGCGTCCCGAAGATGTGCGGGCGGCGCTGCGTCCGGCGACGAAACTGATTTCCGTGATGATGGCCAACAACGAAACGGGAGCGCTGCAGCCGGTGGAGGAGATTGGCCGGATTGCGCGCGAGGCTGGCGTGCGGTTCCACACCGATGCGGTGCAGGCGGCAGGGAAGGTGGAGATTGATGTGGAGCGGATTGGATGCGACCTGCTGAGCATTGCAGCGCACAAGATGCACGGTCCGCAGGGTGTGGGTGCAATATTTGTGCGACGCGGAACGCTGCTGCGGCCTCTGCTGGTGGGTGGTCGGCATGAGCGGGGACGGCGGGCAGGAACGGAAAATCTGGCGGGCATTGTGGGGATGGGCAAGGCCGCCGAGTTGGCAGTGGAGTGGCTGGCCGATGGCAAGGATCGGCAAATGAGCGCCTTGCGCGACCGGCTGGAGCAGGGAATCTGCGCGGAGGTTGAGGGTGCGCGGGTGAATTCTGCTGCGGCCAGGCGGGTTCCGAACACATCCAATGTGGTGTTTGAGGGCATTGAGGGCGAAGGCTTTGTGATTGCAATGGACCTAAAGGGAATTTCAGTTTCGACCGGAGCAGCCTGCTCTTCAGGTGCGATTGAGCCTTCGCATGTGCTGACCGCGATGGGACTGGGCGAAGCGGCAAGGGGATCGATTCGCTTCAGCCTGGGGAAACAGAATACGGCAGAGGAAGTGGAGTGCGTGCTGGCCGAGGTTCCCGAGGTAGTGCGAAAGCTGAGGGAGATGAGTCCGGTGTGGGTGGGGAAGTAGGAAGGACAGATGGACGAGCGGCAGACAGTTGCGGTGGCGATGAGCGGCGGGGTGGATTCGTCGACGGTTGCGGCGATGATGGTGCGCGATGGCTACAAGGTGATTGGGCTGACGATGCAGTTGTGGAATCAGCGGCGGCTGCCACAGGCGAATCCTGGGGCTGCGAATGGAAGTGGAGAACCGCAGGCGGGGCGATGCTGCTCGCTGGACGATGTGTATGACGCGCGGTCGGTGGCGGGTCGGCTGGGGATTCCGTATTACGTGGTGAATCAGGAAGACCGCTTTGAGCGCGATGTGGTGCGTCCGTTTGTGCAGGATTACCTTTCGGGACGGACGCCGATTCCGTGCTCGTTGTGCAACAACCATCTGAAGTTCGATCAGCTGCTAAGGACGGCGCGGTCGGTGGGGGCGGACGTGATTGCCACGGGACACTATGCGCGCAATGAGTGGAACGCGGAGCGCGGGCGATGGATATTGAAGCGTCCGGCGGACAGAGCCAAGGACCAGACTTACTTTTTGTTTGGACTGACGCAGGAGCAGTTGAGCAGGACGAGGTTTCCGCTGGGCGAGATGCAGAAGCCGGCGGTGCGCGAAGAGGCAAGGCAGCAGGGGTTGACGGTGCTGGCCGATAAGCCGGATTCGCAGGAGATATGCTTTGTTCCGGGCGGCGATTACAAGAGCTTTCTGGACGCGTATATGGAGGAGCAGGGCGAGCGGCTGCCGGATCTCTCGGGCGAGCTGGTGACGGTGACGGGCGAGGTGATTGGGCGTCACGAGGGGATTCACAACTTTACGATTGGGCAGCGCAAGGGACTGGGCGTGGCGACGGGATCGCCGCTGTACGTGGTGGAGATTCGCGGCGACCGCAAGGAAGTGGTGGTAGGCGGCGCAGAGGCGTTGCTATCGCGAACTCTGCGGGCGAAGGGGATGAACTGGGTTTCCATCGCGCGGCTGGATGGGCCGATGCGAGTGGAGGCAAAGATTCGGCATCGGCATCCAGCGGCGGCAGCGTCGGTTGAGCCAGTGGGCGAGGATGAGGTGAAGGTCAGCTTCGATGAGGCGCAGAGGAGTGTGACTCCGGGGCAGGCGGTGGTGATGTATAGCGGAGACGAGGTGGTGGGGGGCGGATGGATTGAGTAAAGGCGCGTGAGCAATGTCTTCAGGACGCGCTGGCTGTGTGGAATAGGATCACTTTTGTAGGTTCCGCACAATCTCCAGAACCTTCAGAGGCGATTCCCCATCTCCCTCAGTACTGCTCGTGAATCCTGTAGGCTGTGGGGCATAGATACACGATGTAGTTTGAAGCAGGACAGCATTCTTTACTTCGGGGTCTGATGTTGATGAGACGAATGTCTCAAACGAAGTGAGCGCATTCGCGCGGTGTCGATTCACTACGAAATTGTGCCGATGGCTACGGTAGACACGAGCAGACCAGTACGCGGCGGATAGGCCGATGGTGAACAGGATAACTTTCGCCAGTGCGAACTGAAGAGTCAGAGATGATGGGATGCTTGGCTGAACGGTATTGGGCGTGACGGTCTTCGAGAACTCATTCATCAACTGGACTGTGTTTTGGTAGTTCATCCATCCAAAATAAGCAATCGACCCGGCGAAAGCCCCAGAAACTGCTAGCCATATCCAGGAAGCTATTTGGTGGCTACGGGCTTCCCTCGCAAACAAGCCGCCGTATCCTGTGACCGCAATTTCTTGAGCAAATTTCTTCTGATTCGCAAGTAGGTCTTTTGCTGCGCCCAAGATGGTGGTTTGCTCATTGTTCTGCTTTTCGGCTGCTGCAAGAAGCTCCGCTGCTCTTGCCTCGGCGTGCTTCATCCCCGATGCACGTAGATTGCTGTATAGCAGAACAGGAACGGCAGCATCAAACAGGTTGTCATAACTGCTTCTTAGTTGTTGGTTGTAGCTCGCGATTATGCTCGGGATATTGCCGCCAAAGTTGACGGGATTGAATACCCTAATCTGTTGGATGTGATTGATTAGCTCTTGAAAAGAGGAAATGACCTTTCCCACTGCCCGGCCTGCCATCCCGGAGGCATCGATGTAACGAAGCTGGTCTGTGAAATCTTTGATTTCCTCGAGTACCGGCTTTAAATCGCGAAAGCTGTATGCAGCCCCCAGCCTCGTTTCCCCAATCAGTTCCTCAATCGAAATTGCATCTATTTGAGAGATGTAGTTTGCGAACGGATTATTTACACGCGAAGGGGTTGCTGCCGTTCCCATACCTCTCCTTGGAGACAATAGTCAGTAGCGCTCATGCGCTGTTCACTCAAACCCGCACAACACATTAGCTGCATTCAGGAAAGAGCACAAGGCCAATATTCTGAGAAGCCCCGTTTGCCAATCACCCATCTTACGAACTACGATTTTTCTTTGCGCTTTCTGCAAATGGAAGCGAGTGAGGCGTTCTTATGGCGATTGAAGTGGAACAGGCGGTTCGAAGCTACACTCCGATAAAGGCAGCGCGGGGGTTGGAGCTCTCCTGCAAGGGGTGGGCGCAGGAAGCGGCGCTGCGGATGCTGATGAACAACCTGGATGAAGAGGTGGGCGAGCGTCCGCGCGATTTGGTGGTGTATGGCGGGACGGGACGGGCGGCGCGCAACTGGGAGTGTTATGACGCGATTGTGCGCTCGCTGAAGGGGCTGGAGAACGATGAGACGCTGCTGATTCAGTCGGGCAAGCCGGTGGGGATTTTGCGCACGCATGAGTATGCGCCGCGAGTGCTGCTGTGCAACTCGAACCTGGTGGGGCACTGGTCAAACTGGGAAAAGTTCAACGAGCTGGAACGCGCAGGGCTGATGGCCTATGGGCAGATGACGGCGGGATCGTGGATATATATCGGCTCGCAGGGAATTATTCAGGGAACGTATGAGACGTTTATGGCCGCGGGCGAGCGTCACTTTGGCGGCGACCTGAGCGGGAAGCTGATTGTGAGCGGCGGAATGGGCGGGATGGGCGGAGCTCAGCCGCTGGCGGCGACGATGACGGGCGCGTCGTTTCTGGGGATTGAAGTCGATCCGGAGCGCATTAAGAAGCGGCTGAAGAGCGGGTATTGCGACTTCATGGTGAATTCTCTGGACGAGGCGCTGCGGATTTTGAAGAACGCGGTGCGCAAGAAAGAGAACATTTCCGTCGGGCTGGTGGGGAATTGCGCGGATGTGATTCCGGAGCTGGTGGAGCGCGGGGTGGTACCGGATATTTTGACCGATCAGACTTCTGCGCACGATCCGCTGAATGGATATGTGCCGAACGGAATGACGTTTGAGGCAGCGCTGGAGTTGAGGGCGCGCGATCCGAAGACGTATGAACAGCGGTCGCTGGAGTCGATGGCGCGGCACGTGGAAGCCATGCTGCGGTTGCAGAAGATGGGCGCGGTGACGTTCGATTATGGCAACAACATAAGGACGTTTGCGTTTCAGCAGGGCGTGAAGGATGCGTATGATTTTCCGGGATTTGTGCCGGAGTACATTCGGCCTCTGTTCTGCGAGGGCAAGGGACCGTTCCGCTGGGTTGCGCTGTCAGGCGATGCGAGGGATATTGCAGTGACCGACGACCTGGTGTTGGAGCTGTTTCCGGAAAACCGGAAGCTGACCCGCTGGATTGACCTGGCGCGGAAGCGGATTCAGTTCCAGGGATTGCCGGCGCGCATCTGCTGGCTGGGGTATGGCGAGCGGGCGGAGTTCGGGTTGGCGATCAACGGGCTGGTGAAGCAGGGAAAGATCAAGGGGCCGATTGTGATTGGGCGCGATCATTTGGATTGCGGCTCAGTGGCTTCGCCATTCCGCGAGACGGAGAGCATGAAAGACGGGAGCGACGCAGTAGCGGATTGGCCGCTGCTGAATGCGCTGGTGAATACGGCATCGGGCGCGTCGTGGGTTTCGATCCACAACGGCGGTGGCGTGGGCATTGGATACTCGCAACACTCGGGACAGGTGACGGTGGCCGACGGCACGGATGAGATGGCACGACGCATTGAACGCGTGCTGACGAACGATCCGGGGATGGGCGTGATTCGGCATGTGGACGCCGGTTACGAGGAAGCAGAGAAGTTTGCCAGGAAGACAGGCGTAAAGATTCCGATGGAAGGCAAGTAGGCAATGGCATCGACGAGGGGTGCGAAAGCGGAGCGGCATGAACCGGCGGTGCTGCTGCATCGCATCTCGCAGCTGGTGACGATGAGCGGCGAAGCGGGTGCAGGGTCGGGTAACGCTACGCTGCCGGCCGCGGGCGCAAGGTCGGGTAACGCATTGCTGCCGGCCGCGGGTGCAAGGCGCGGGCGGCAGATGCGCGAGATCGGCGTGATCGAAGACGCGGCAGTGCTGATTGCAGGCGGCCAGATTATGGCCGTGGGCAAGACTCGAGAGGTGCTGCGTAACGCGTGGTTGAAGGAACATCGTGCCGAGGTAATTGAACTGGATTGCCGCGGCAAGGTGGTGCTGCCGGGCTTTGTGGATTCGCATACGCATCCGGTGTTTGTGGCGCCGCGGCTGATCGACTTTGAAAAGCGATTGGCGGGCGCGAGCTACGAGAAGATTGCGGAGGCTGGCGGGGGAATTCGATCGAGCATTGAGGATGTGCGGGCGGCCAGCGAAGCAACGCTGGCAGACCATGTGTACTCCGCGCTGCGGCAGGCGCAGTTGCAAGGGACGACGACGGTGGAGGCGAAGTCAGGCTATGGGCTGGACGCCGCCTCGGAGATCAAGAGCCTGAAGGCGATAAGGCGGGCGGCCCAGCAGTGGGAAGGAACGGTGGTGGCGACGTTTCTGGGTGCGCACGTGCCTCCGCCGGAGTTCAAGGAAAAGCCAGACGAATATGTTGAGCTGCTGTGCGCGGAAGTTTTGCCCAAAGTTGCGCGGCTGAAACTGGCGCGGTATGTGGACGTTTTCTGCGAGCACGGGGCGTTTACGCTGGAGCAGACGGAGCGGATTCTGCGCGAGGCTCAGCGGTACGGGCTGGGTTCGCGGGTGCATGTGGGACAGCTGTCAAACACTCCGCTGGAGACGATTCTGGCGTACCATCCGGCTTCGGCCGATCACTTGGATCGTCTGGAGAAAGCCGACCTGGCCGCACTGGCGGCGGGTGAAACGGTGGCTACGCTGGTGCCTGGAGCGAATTATTTTCTGGGGACCAGGAAGTATCCGCCCGCGCGTAAGTTGATGGACGTGGGCGCGGCAGTGGCGCTGGCGACGGACTACAATCCGGGAAGCTCGCCGACGATCAGCATGCCGATGGTGCTGTCATTGGCCTGTACGCAGATGCGGATGACGGTGGAGGAGGCGCTGACGGCGGCAACGATCAACGGCGCGTACGCGCTGGAACTGGGCGCGCGAAAAGGAAGCGTGGAGGCGGGCAAGGACGCCGATCTGGCGTTCTTCGAACTGGACGACTATCGCGAGATTCCATACTGGTTCGGCGGAAATCATTGCGCGGCAGTGATGATGGCTGGACGTTTTGCGGAGTTGTTCTAAGCGAATGGGCTGAGGTATTATCCACAGCGAAAATTTGCGCATGGCAGGCGGGCTGCTATAATCAAACACGTTCCAGCAGGCGATTTGTGCTGTAGCCCCTTCCGTAAGCACTTCCGGTGCATTCAGGATGGCCAGGTAGCTCAGTTGGTAGAGCAGCGGACTGAAAATCCGCGTGTCGGGGGTTCAACTCCCTCCCTGGCCACCATTCTTCAACGTAAAATCAATAGCTTAGAGACACTCAGATCTTGCGTACCAAATTATTTACAATGAGTGCCGCCGTTATCTCGACACCTGTAAACACGCCGACAAAGGAACCTCATACACAAAGTGCATCTGTCCAAGCTAGGCAGGAACAGAAGAACTGCTCTGTCTCTGATGCCGCAAAAGACTATTTGAAAGATGCCGAGCGGAGAGCGTTCTTTCGTCGGCTGACCACCGCTGGATTCCCAAAACCGGACTTCGGGACCGAGTCGCCAGGAGATTTATGTGTAAGGTTTGTTTCCCCGGTGGGATTATCCATGAAGTTGTCTGAGGTGGAGATTATGTATAGGCCCTATTTTCTAGCGCTTCTTTTACTGTTGATCTATTCTGAATCAGCGTTCGCACAGAATACCAAAAGCAGCGGAACAGTTCCGCACTGTACTTCCAAACTGCCAGGTCTCACGAAGGAAACACTGGGCCCCCGACATCTCCTCTGTGGGCGTATGCTTCTGTTGGAAACGGAGACGGGCTTATCCGCTGCTCAAGCTGCGAGTCTATATTCCCACTCTGGTGCCAAAAACTTTGGGCAATTTGTCGTTGCCAATATTGTTTCTCAACGTTTGAATCTCGATCGTGACACCGTGCTTAATGGACTCTCTTCCTGCAGCCTGGGTGACATCGTGCAGCAATCAGGGATAGATCCTGCGACTTCCCGCGCAACAATACTGATCGCCGTGCGGGAGCTGGTGCAATCGGAAAAACGCAAAGAGTAAGAACGACATAAGTGAATGTTCCCGGAAGAGCGCCTTACCGAGATTAGTCCCGAGATGTTGGCTTGTGACAAGTTTTCTCGGCGACTCTGCGCAGTTCTGTGCGGGTGACGGGCAATGCAGGCTGAAATATCGGAACTAATCCGTTTGCGCTCTGGCTAGATCGCTTCCGAAGTGGCTGCGACCGTTTGCCGATGATTTGCCAGAAGCCGGAGAGCCCAGGCACATGGGTTCGCTCTTCCCGACTTAAAGGACTTGCTGTCATTCTCAAATCAACAAAGTGCGAACCGACCCTGTCCTTGCTAAAACGTGTATTTCAGAGAAATGGTTCCGATGTTGGTGTGGAACGGCGACTGGCAGCCTTCAGCTTGTTATTGTGGAAGCCAGCAACTGCGCACTCCACACGAAGAGCTGAAGGCTAACGGATTTCTTGTTAGAACTCGTAATGCACTCCAACGGTTAGGTTGTTTGCATGGAAGTTCCGAGGCGCGGTGAACCCGTAGGCCGGACCGTTCATTGCAGTATTTGGCAGCGTGCTGCAGGGCACGACCGGAGCCGGGGTGGTCGGCGTCGGCAGCGCGCTGGAGGTATTGCAATACTGTGCTCCCGAAGGACCACCCTCGCCGTAGCCGAAGTAGTTATAC
>CAZLJQ010000051.1:0-30062 GCA_964559875.1 uncultured Acidobacteriaceae bacterium | reverse complement strand
AGATTCTCGAACATCGGATAAGTCCGGGGAGCCGCGCAAGGCGGTCCATCTGTGAAGTTTTCTTTTGAATTGCCAAGCACCGCAACCGGTGCGGCGTCTGCGTCGCATACCCGGCTGGAAGCCGCGAGGCCTCAGAATATCACGCCAGGTGGGTCACGCGTTCCGGCTCCGTAAAGGCTCCCAGGCAGCGGCATACCATCATGGCCCCAATTTGCCGGCCCCTACGGTCCAGTACCGGGAACGCCGTCGCCTCCACGGGAGACGATGTCCGCTCCTGCCTCACCAGCAGGTTCACCCTAACCACTTTGCCCTCGTAAGCGGCCTGCGCCAGCGGCAACTCCTGCGGCTCCAACATGCGAGCGCCATAGCAGTCGAAGATCCCCAGCGCCTCTGGGCAATCGTCCATGCTGTTTTTCTCCATGTCGATTTCGCCGAATAGCGTTCGTGCGGCAAAATTGGCATACACCATCTGCCCGCATGCGTCGCAGGCAATCACTGAGTCGGTCATCAGCGCCGTTACCGTAAACAGCCGTTCCAACTCGCGGGAAACTTTTTGCACTCTCAACCTTTCCCGTTCCGTGAAGTACACGCTACAGCAGTTCCAGGGATGCTGTATCCCGAAGCCGCTAGCCTTGGCCGTCGCGACCATCAGGGAATAACGGCAGTGATCAAATCGGAAAGGATATACCTTCCCTGGAACTGCTCTAGGCGCGCAACTATATCAGAACTCGCCACAGGGGATAAATATTCTTAGTTCTGTTCTACCGGGGATCGTCCAATTCCAGCAAATTGTTGTCGTGTGGACTCAATATCGGCTTCTGCAACTCCCATCCTCACTAGATGCTATTCCAGCTCTGCGTGCTGCAATTACCTTTGTAATGGCCTCGTTTATCCGAAGATTTCCTTTGCCGCCAGTACCGTATTGGTATGGATGGTCACCGTATCTTCCGGCTTCTGCGCGTAGCCTCCGGCCAGCGTCGTCATGATTGGTAAGCCATGCCTGTGGGCAAACTCGTAAACCATCAGGTCACGTTGTTTCAGCCCTTCAATGCTCAGGCCCAAGCCGCCCAACTGGTCTTCCACATAAGGATCGGCCCCGGCGACATAGCAGATCAGCTCCGGCTCAAATCGCTCCAACGCGCCCTTCAGCGTCGTCTCCAGCCATTGCAGATACTCCCCATCCGTGGTTCCGTCCGGCAGATTCACATCGATCGACGAAGCGGGCTTCCAATACGGGTAGTTGCTTTCCTGGTGCAGGGAAATCGTGAACACATCACGCGCCGCGCTGGTCTTCACGTTCGCCGCCTGCCCGGGTGTCATCAATGCGGCCGACCACGAAGCCAGCGGAAATGGTTCCGGCTCGCCGCTACCGAAGATCTTCGCCGTACCATTGCCCTGGTGCACATCGCAATCCAGCACCATGGCCCGTGCGACGTGCCCGTCGCGCTGCATGCATCGAATCGCAACCGCCACGTCGTTGATCAGGCAGAAACCTTCCCCGTGGTCCGCAAAAGCATGGTGAAAGCCGCCTCCAACGTGCACCGAGCATTGGTTGCGTAGCGCCTGCTCCGCTGCCACAATCGTTCCTCCGGTGATGTACCAGAAAGCATCCACCAGTTCCTTGCTGTAGGGAACCTCCAGCTCCAGCTCCTCACGCATACTCAACGTTCCGCGCTTCAGCTTCTCCACCCACAAACGGGTGTGGACCAGCAGGACGTCGCCCTCCTGGCAGGCCGGAGGCGAGATAAAATCACTCTCCGAAAACGCTCCCTTTTCCAGCAGGCGCTTCCTGATCTCGCCGTACTTGCTCGAGTGGAAGATGTGATCGCCAATCGGCAGCTTCGCTTTTTCTGAATAAACCAGCCGCAATGGGGGCCTGCTCATCGCAATCTTTTTCCGGCTTGTCCTGTCCCTCGAAGTGTTTGCAGGATTGTAATGCAAACTGCCCATTCGCACCTATTTTTTCCAGGCCACGGCGCATCGCACCCACGGGCCGCCGCATCCCACTCTATACCGACGCAACCTAATCCAACCGAATCCGGCATCTTCAGTTCTAAATCAATTGATATATTATGTAATGTTGCTTCTGATTCTGTGGCGGCAACAGTTTTTTTGATCGAGAGCCGTCACTGTGCACAATTTTTACTTGCGGAGACTCATGATTCACCAACGTCCGATCCTGATCGCCTTGGCTGCAACCTTGGTTTGCTTTTCAGCCTCCTGCAAAAAACCTGCCCAGGCTGCCGGAGGCATGCCCGCCTTCCCGGTCAAGGTTGAGAAGGTCGCCCTCCAGCAGGTCGGCGACGCCTCCGAGTTCCTTGCCACCCTGCAATCGCGTAACGCCGCCATCCTTCAGCCCGAAGTCGAAGGTCAGATTACGCGGATCTTTGTCGCCTCTGGCACTCATGTCGAGGCCGGTCAGCCCATCATGGAGATTGACCCTCGCCGTCAGCAGGCCAACGTCACTCAGCAGGAAGCAACCCGCCAGTCGCAGCAGGCCACCCTGGCCTACGACAGGGCTCAACTGGAGCGCTCCCGCAAGCTCTTTGAGGCTGGCATCATCAGCCGCCAGGAGTACGACAGTGCGCTCAGCGCACATGATGCCACCAAGGCCAACGTCGATGCCACTGAGGCCAACATCAGCCAGCAGCGCGTCCAGCTCCACTACTTCACGGTTCGCGCACCATCGGCCGGCATCCTCGGAGACATTCCTGTGCGCGCCGGCGACCGCGTCACCAACTCGACCACCCTCACCACCATCGACCGTGGCGGCGACCTCGAGGCCTACATCAATGTTCCCTCCGAGCGCGCCAACGACGTGCATTCTGGAACCGAGATCGAGCTGCTCAACTCCGATGGCACCCCGGCGGTCTCCACCAAGGTGAACTTCGTCTCGCCGCGCGTCGATACGGCCAATCAACTACTCCTCATCAAAGCTCCCGTACCCAACGCCGATCATCGCTTCAAGAATGAACAGCTGCTGCACGTCCGCGTCGTCTGGAAGCAGATCAGCAAGCCCATGATCCCCGTCATTGCCCTCTCGCGCCTCGGAGCACAGTCTTTCGTTTTCGTAGTCGGCCAGGGGCCAGCAGGCCCAGCCGCTTTGCAAAAACCAGTCAAGCTCGGCGATCTCATCGGCAACAGCTACGTCATTGAAGAGGGGCTCAACCCCGGAGACACCGTCATTGTTGGCGGAACCCAGAACCTGGTTGACGGTATGCCAGTCATACCCCAGGCCTAACCAGCGTGAGCCTGTACCCGTCGCTAAGTCCGCGGAGGACATAATTGTTCGTTGAATTCTTTATTCGCCGTCCGGTATTTGCCACCGTCTGCGCTCTGCTGATCATTCTCGCCGGCGCCATTGCCATCCCTACTCTTTCGATCGCCCAGTTCCCCGTGCTCGCGCCGCCCCAGGTCACGGTCAGCGCCACCTACACGGGAGCCAACGCCCAGGCCGTCGAAAGCGGTGTCACAACCTTGCTGGAGCAGGCCATCAACGGTGCTGAAGGCATGCGCTACATGTCCTCCAGCAGCGGCAATGACGGTTCCTCGTCCATCACCGCAACCTTCAAGCTCGACCGCAATCTCGATATCGCCGCCGTCGACGTGCAGAACCGCGCCTCCACCGCGCAAGGCCGCCTGCCTGTTGCCGTCCAGCAGACCGGCGTCACCATCAACAAGAACTCCGGCTCCTTCGTCCTGGCCTACGGAGTTTTTTCTCCCGATAATCGCTACGATCCGCTCTTCATCTCCAACTATCTCGATGTCTATGTGCGCGACACCCTCAAGCGTGTTCCCGGCGTCGGCGACGTCATCATCTTCGGTGAGCGCAAGTACGCCATGCGCCTCTGGCTCGATCCCGTTCGCCTCGCCAAACGTGGACTCACTGCCGAGGATGTGACCAACGCCCTGGCCGAGCAGAACGTCCAGGTCGCCTCCGGTCAAATCGGCCAGCCTCCCGCCCCCGCCGGACATCTTTACACCCTCAGCGTGCGCGTTGCCGGACGCCTCACCGATCCAAAGGAGTTCGAGCGCATTGTTGTAAAGCAGTCCAAGGACGGCTCCATCGTCCAACTTCGCGACGTAGGCCGCGCCGAACTCGGCGCGGAAAGCTACGACTCCAACCTTTCCTTCAGCGGACACCCAGCCATCGGCATCGGCGTTGAGCAGCTCTCCAACGCCAACGCCCTCGATGTCGAAAAAGGCGTCAACGCCGAGATGTTGCGCCTCTCCAAACAGTTTCCTTCCGGCCTGATGTATCAGGAGGCCTTTAACACCACCACCGCGGTCCGCGAATCCATCGGTGAGGTTCTCAAGACCCTCGGCGAAGCCATCCTCATCGTCATCATCGTTATCTTTTTCTTCCTGCAAACCTGGCGCAGCACTCTGATCCCAGCCGTAACCATCCCCGTCTCGCTCATCGGAGCCTTCGCCTTCATCAAGCTCTTCCATTTCTCCATCAACACCCTCACCCTGTTCGGCATCACCCTTGCCACCGGACTGGTCGTCGATGACGCCATCGTGGTGATTGAAAACGTCGAGCGCCACCTTGAAGAAGGAATCCACGACGCCCGCCGCGCAACTTCCATCGCCATGACGGAGGTCACCAGCGCCGTCATCGCAACCTCCATTGTGCTGATTGCCGTCTTCGTGCCCGTATCGCTCTTCCCCGGAACCACCGGACGTCTCTACCAGCAGTTTGCCCTGACCATTGCCTTTTCCATTGCGCTCTCGGCCTTCAACGCCCTCACGCTCACTCCGGCGTTGTCCGCGCTCCTGCTGCGCCACACCGATCGCCAGGCCAACCCTGTCTTCCGCGTCTTCAACCGTGGCGTCGCCGTCGTCACCGAAGCCTACCGCCGCATTCTTACCCGCATGGAGCATGCGAAAACTCTTGTCGTGATTGTCTTCCTTGCCGGTCTGGCCTGTACCGCGTGGGTCTACAAATCCGTTCCCACCAGCTTTGTCCCCGATGAGGACCAGGGATACTTCATCGTCCTCATCCAGGCCCCGGACGCCGCCTCGCTGGAGTACACCTCACAGGTCGCCGCGCGCGCCAGTGACGCCATCATGAAGAGCCCAGAGGTCTTCGGAGTCTTTTCCGTTCCCGGCTTCAGCTTCAGCGGCGCCGCTCCCAATCGCGGACTCATGTTCGTCAATCTCAAGCCCATCTCCCAGCGCAGAGGCGCGCAGCACTCGCTGGATACCGTGATCAACTCGCTGCGCGGCCCGCTCGGCTCCATCACCGACGCCATGGTGATTCCTTTTGCTCCACCGGCCATCGAAGGTCTCAGCGCATTCGGCGGCTTCACCTATGAGCTTCAGCAGACGGGCTTCAGCACCCCTGAGGAGTTGGAAGCGAACCTGCAAAAGCTTCTCGGCGCGGCCCGCCAGCGCCCCGAACTTTCACCCCAGTCCGTCTACTCCGGATACACCGCCCGCACCCCGCAGGTGCTGGTGCAAATCGACCGCGAAAAAGCCGGGAGTCTCGGCGTGCCGTTCTCCCAGATCAACTCCACCCTGCAAACTTACATGGGCTCAACCTACGTCAACGATTTCGACTTCAACAATCGGTCCTATCGCGTCTACGTCCAGGCCGATCAGCAATTCCGCGCCAATCCCGCCGACATCACCCAGTACTATGTCCGCTCCAACAGCGGAACCATGGTCCCGCTCTCCAGCATCGTCACTCTCACCAACACCGCCGGACCCAGCGTAATCAGCCACTACAACCTCTTCCGCTCGGCGGAGGTCAACGGCTCTGCCGCTCCCGGCTATAGTTCCGGACAAGCCTTGGCCGCCATGGAGGATGTCTCCCACAAGGTTCTTCCCGCTGGCTATGCCTTCGAGTGGACCGGCCTCGCCCTGGAAGAAATTCAGTCCGGCAGCCAGGCATTTCTGCTCTTCGCTCTCGGCTTGCTTGTCGTTTACCTTGTACTCTCTGCTCAGTATGAGAGCTTCGTTCTGCCTTTCATCATCCTGCTCTCGGTGCCCATGGCCATCCTCGGAGCCCTCGGCGCCCAATCCCTGCGCGGCCTGCAAAATGACGTTTACTGCCAAATCGGCCTCGTCATGCTCATCGGCCTCGCCAGCAAAAACGGTATCCTGATCGTCGAGTTCGCCGAGCAGCTCCAGCGCAATGGCATGGAGCTTTTCGCCGCCACCGTCGAGGCAGCGCGTCTCCGTCTTCGCCCCATCCTGATGACTTCGGTCGCCTTCATTCTCGGCGTTCTGCCACTGGTCTTCGCCTCTGGCGCAGGTAGCGCCGGACGTCACTCCGTGGGCACCACCGTCTGCGGCGGCATGATCGTCTCCACCATCCTCAACCTCTTTCTCATCCCCATCCTCTACGTCATCGTGCGCAGCCTTGTCCCGCTGCCCAAACCGGAAACCCCTGAGCCGGAGTCCGCGCAATAAAATAGGCGAGCGCCCATGGCAGGGCGCTCGCCTTGGTTGAGAGAGGTTGATACTAGCCTGTTATCGTCTGGTATGCGGAACTCTGGTGGCAAAACTCGCTTTAGCGTGTAGCATTGTTGGCATCAAGCTGTATTCGTGGCGCGCCTGCCGCTCGAACGACAGGAGAAGAAAAATGCTGTTCGACAATGATCGGCTTTCTCACTGGTGCATCGGCGCTGTGCTGGGTTGGACGATATGGACTTTGGTTCTCTTCATTCCGATTTTTCACTTTGCACTGAAAATTCCTATCGCTAAGGTGGCGTTCCCTGCGGGCATCTGCTGCGCTGTGCAACTAGCGGTTACACCGTGGTTGTTCTCCGCCCGGGCCACACGTCACAATCCAACAGGCCGGAAAGAGAGACGGTCCGCGGCATTGGCTGTCATGTTCTCCCTAATGGCTATGCTGTTCTTTTATTACGTTCAGCGCAGCGTACCTAGCACCCCAGATTCTCGCCAGTTCTTCGCAATTTTGTTCGGCATCACTATAGCGTTTGGGATTTTCTTCTTCCTCGCATCTCGAAAAGTCCGCTCCTAATTCGTAACGCGTCAGATGCACATCTACCGAGCGGCTGGGTGTGCCAGAGAAGGCAAGCACGCGCAGCCAGCATTGTGGGCGATAAATCCGTAGTCCCCACCACTCCCAAAACGCAAGCCGCCTATCTCTAGTCCACCGCAACGATCACATTATTCGCCTTGAACGCTGCGTCGGCTTTCACGCCTTCTTTCAACCCCAGCATGTGGCTGCTCTCACGGGTGATGATCGCTGTCAGCTCGGCTCCGCCGTCCAGCTTCAGTATTACTTCATTGTTCACTGCACCCTCGTGCACCTTCGTCACCGTGCCGCGCAGCACGTTGCGCGCGCTCAGCTTCTTCGGGTCCAAGTCCTTGCCCAAAATCACCCAACTCGCCTTTAGGATGGCGTAGGCATGTTTGCCCGCTTGCAGGGCCAAATTGGTCGCGCTCTCAATGGTGATGATAGCCACAATCTTGTCGCCGCCGTCGAGCGTCAGCTCTACCTCGGCATTCACCGCACCTTTGGTCACCTTCGTGATGCTTCCCGCCAGCGTATTGCGTGCACTGATCTTCATGGGCCAACTCCGGATTGAGGTGATGCCGACTTTAGCATCGTTCAAAGTTAAATTCAAAGCAGCACAAACCAATCTCTCCGAGATCGTCCTGCGCCGACGGCCGATTTGCCCTAGCCCTTGAAGAAGTTCTTCGCCATAAACAGCACATTCGCCGGGCGCTCCGCCAGCCGCCGCATAAAGTACGGATACCACTCCGTGCCGAACGGAATGTAACAGCGCACGCCCCAACCCTCTTTCGCCAAACTTTCCTGCAGATCGCGCCGCACCCCGTGCAGCATCTGGAACTCGAAGGCTGTCTTCGGAACGCCCTCCTTAATTGCCCACGCCTTCATCGTCTCAATGATCTTTTCATCATGCGTCGCCAGCCCATGAAACACTCCGCTCTTCAACAGGTGCTTGGCGAGTTTCAGATAGTTTTCGTCCACATCCCGCTTATTCGGATACGCAATCGACGCAGGCTCCTTGTACGCTCCCTTGCACAGCCGAATACGTATCCCCTCCGAGCAAAGCATCCGGGCGTCTTCTTCCGTGCGGTAGAGATACGCCTGCAGCACCGTGCCAACATGTCCAGCCGCATTCGGCCTCCGGTGCAGCTCCCGCACAAAATCCAGCGTCTTCTGCGTATAGTGCGAGCCTTCCATATCCACGCGGATAAAGCTGTCGATGGCAATCGCGTGCTCCAGCAACTCTTCCACCGTGTTGCGCGCCAGCGCCTCATCCACGTCCAGTCCCATGTGGGTCAGCTTCAGGCTCACGTTCGCTTCCAGCTTGCGCTCCGCAATCTCATCCAGTAATCGGTGGTACAGAGCCTTGCTGCGCAGCGCCTCCTCGCGATTGGTCACGTTCTCGCCCAGGTTATCGACCGACACCCTCACGCCTGCGCGGTTCATCGCCACCGTTGCCGCAACCAGCTCTTCGACCGTCAGGCCGGCAACAAAGCGTTTTGAAACCTTCTGCCCCGCCGCTGAATTCTCCGCTATCGAGCGAATGCTTTTACTCTCGGACAGCGCAATAAAAAAGGAACGCAGCATCCTGCTCCTTTGAGCCTATGTCTGTGCACGGCTTCTTGCATCAATTTTTGAATGGTCATCGCGGCAGGCAAACACGCGCCAGGTGCAGCAGGCGCGCAGGATTCTCTGGGACGGTGACTTACATTTTTACCATCAATGCCCCGTCGCTTCCAGATACTTCTCCACTTCAATCGCCGCCATGCATCCTGTCCCTGAGGCAGTGATCGCCTGCCGGTAGCGCCGGTCTGCCACATCTCCGCACGCATATACCCCCGGAACGCCCGTGTGTACATAGTCGCGAACCTTCAGGTAGCCGTCCGCATCGGCCTCCAGCGTGCCTTGGAAGATCGCGGCATTCGGCGTGTGTCCAATGCCCAGGAACATTGCACTCACTGGGAAGTCCCAGACCTTCCCGCTCAGCAGGTTCCGCAACTTCAGCGCCGTCACCTCCTTGGCCCCCACGTCCATCACCTCATCCACCACCGTGTTGGTCATAAAGTGAATCTTCTCGTGAGCTCGCGCCCGGTCCAGCATAATCTTGCTCGCCCGGAACGCATCCCTGCGATGGATCAACGTCACCCGGCTGGCAAAACGCGTCAGGAACAGTGCCTCTTCCATCGCCGAGTCGCCGCCGCCGATCACGGCAATCTCCTTGCCGCTGAAGAAGAATCCGTCGCAGGTGGCGCAGGATGAAACCCCATGACCGATCAGCGCCTTCTCGCTCGGCAGCCCCAGCCATCGTGCACTGGCCCCGCTGGCAATAATCAGCGCACGCGTCTTGATCTGCTCTTTGCCAACCGTCAGCACAAACGGACGCTGTTTCAAGTCGGCTGCCGTTGCGTGGCCCATCCGGAACTCCGCTCCGAATCGCTCCGCCTGCTTGCGCATGTTATCAATCAGCTCCGGGCCTTGAATCCCTTCCGGCCATCCTGGAAAGTTTTCCACCAGCGTTGTCATGGAGAGCTGGCCGCCTGGCTCGTGTCCCTCCAGCAGCAGCGGTTTCAGGTTGGCCCTGCCCGCATAAATGGCCGCCGTCAGCCCGCTGCATCCCGATCCCAGAATTACTACGTTGCGAATTTCCTCTGCCATCGTTCTCTCTCGATACCCTTTCGCCCCAGAACCTCGGCTCCGGCGGCGTCCTGCTTGAATCTTAAAACTGCTTCTTAATACTAATGATTCCCGCCACCGGCTTTGGATTCTTTGCCCCCTGCCAGATGAGCCAACTCTGCCGGAACCACTCTCTTCACCGCCATCGCCGTCCGATAGTTCGCCAGAATCTCGCCCGCCGCCTGGAAGACCGGTTCATACGCCGATTGATCGATCGCACCACAGCGCGCCAGCACAATTGACCCTTTGCCGAATCGCTCAATTCGTATCCGCTCCGGCGGAGTGTCCACCTTCACCGCCTGCGCCGCGCTTCCCGTTACCGAATCCGAGATCAAAATCTGCAGCACTTCCTGGCTATCGCGCAGATGCAGCGCCAACACCTCGGAGGCCATGCCACCCTCCAGGCTAAGCGAATATTGCGCGTCGGTCAGCACCGCCTTCTCTGGAAAATCCTTTCGGATTCGCACCCAGGTCGAGGGCGTCGTCCCGCTGCCAGCAGGTACTCCTGCGGCTCGCGCCTCCGCCTCTGTCAACGTCGTAATCCCACGCGCAATCTCGAAGTCCGCCGAAAACTTTGGCCGCTCCTTCACCCTTGCCAGCGCCCTGCTCATCTCATCCAGATCGGCCTGCGCCGGGCGGCAGGTGTTGATGAAATTTACCTGGATCTTGGGCTGAGTGGCTGCCCCAGGTTTTGTCTCCTGGGCCATGGCCCCCGCCGCAAACAAGGCCAGCACTCCCAAGACTCGCAAGGACATCGATATCGGTTCAACTCTGCGCACCGCTGGATTGTATATGACTCGGCCAGCAACCTGCATTTCCACTTCCAGCTATAATGCCTTGATCGCGCATGAGCCCTCCGATTCTCCAATCCGCGCAGCGCATCCTTGACCGCCACGGTCTGATCCCGCGGAGCCGCCTTGCGCGCTTCTGCATTGCTCTTGCCGTCATTGTGGATCTCTGGACTCTGATCGGCGTCCACGGATTCGCCACCGTTTACTGGATGTCGGTGTTTGTAGTGCTGGGCGCGCTGCTCGTGCTCGGCTACCGCGTCTTTGCCCAGCGATTCATGTGGCGGCTGCGTAACCGCCTCATCGTCACCTACGTCTTCATCGGAGTCATTCCGCTGGTTCTGCTGGCAACCATGGGCTTGGCCGCCGGTTATCTGCTCGCCGGACAGTTCTCCACCTTCGTCGTCACCACCGACGTTCGCGACGAGTTGCACCGCCTTGAGAGCTCCAACCGCACGCTCACTCACCAGGCAGCTGCCGTGCTGGCTCGCACTGGCGCCGTCGATCCCCATGAGTTCGCCATCCAGAACGATGCCTTCCCCGGACGCCGCGTTATCGCCTACTTCCGGGGCCGCACCGTAACCCTGGACGGCGAACCATCCAGCGCCACACCTGCTCTGCCGCCCGCCAGGGTTCCCGAATCCATCCTGATCGTGGACCAAGGCAACGTCTATCTTCGCGCCGTCAACCGCGCGCGCATCTCCAACGGCGCAGATGAACTGGTCGTGGTTTCCAGCGTTCCCCTCGACAAGCCGCACCTGGAATCCATCGTCGCCAACATGGGCATCATCACCCTGTACGGGGAGCGGGCCGAGGAAGAAGCTGCGGCGCCCTCGGCAAACCAGTCCACAGCATCCCCCGCAAGAGCCTCTTCCGCCAGCCAATCGAATACCAACATCAAGGTTGGCAACACCGAACTGGACGCCACACCCAAGGTGGTCTGCGGCTCCATGCCTCCACCAGCCTTCCGCATGGATCTCGATTTTGCTCCGTTCATCACCATGCTCAACGCCGTCCATTGGAGGACCGGCGAGCCCAGCACTTTGCTGCTCAAGGTCCGCACCCGGCCTTCGCTGCTGTATAACCGCCTCTTCCAAACCCTCGGCGACACCACCAACCTCATCGTCGTTGCCCTCGTAGTGATCGCCGTCATCTTTGCCCTCATCGAGGTGGTAGCCTTCGTCATCGGAGTTCGCCTGACGCGCACCATGACCTCGTCGGTCGCCAAGCTCTACGACGCCACGCAGCACGTAAACCAGGGAGACTTCTCGCATCGCATCGAGGTTCGCACCAACGACCAGCTTTCCTCGCTGGAAACCTCTTTTAACTCCATGACCGAGTCGCTCGAGAAGCTCATCGCCGAGCAGAAGGAGAAGCAGCGCATCGAGAGCGAGCTCTACATCGCCAAAGAGGTGCAGGACCTGCTCTTTCCCCGCGACTCCGCCGACCTCGACGGCCTTGAACTGCATGGCGTCTGTCGTCCCGCCCGCACCGTCAGCGGAGACTACTATGACTTCCTTCCCGTCGGTCCCAACGCCGTGGGATTGGCCGTCGGCGACATCAGCGGCAAGGGAATCTCAGCCGCCCTCATGATGGCGACCGTCCATGCTTTCGTGCGGGCACACACCCTGGTGGAGCACCTGCCCGCCATGGCTGCCTCCGAGCGACTCCAACCGGATCGGCGTGCCTTCCCGCGTACCCGTCTGCAAGCCCCCCAGGGCGGCACTGCAGTTTCATCCGAAGCGCCCACTTGCTGTCCCTCGCCGGGAAGCGTGCTGGCGATGCTCAACCAGCAGCTCTTCCGCAGCACTCCGGCGCAGAAATACGCCACCATGTTCCTCGGCTTCTATGACCAGCCAAGCCGCCAGCTCACCTACTCCAATGCCGGACATCTGCCGCCCATCGTGCTCCGCGCCGACGGCAGCATAACCCTGCTCGACAAGGGAGGCACGGTGGTCGGCCTCTTCAGCGACATGTCCTATCCCGAGGGCCGCGTTCCCCTGAATCCCGGCGACATCGTTGTAGCCTTCAGCGACGGCATCACCGAACCGGAGAACGAGTACGGCGACTTCGGCGATGCCCACCTCGTCCAAATTCTGCAAGATAACCGCGACCTGCCGCTGCCTAGAATCTCCGACGCCATCCTGAACGCCGTTATCGACTGGATCGGCGGCGAAGAACAGCCCGACGACATGACGATTGTGCTGGCCAGAGCAAGATAGCCTGCAAAGATAGCGCTTCCAGAATCAGTTGTGTCCACTCAACCGCTCTGCAATCCACAGAAGAATCGCCGATTCGGCTTTGGCTCACCAGCGCCTGCGCATATAATTCGACTCATTCAACCCCCGAGGGATGCGCCATGGAAACACCGATTTCTGCGGAAAGCGCCACGGAAAATACGATCACCAGTCCGTATCGCGACGATATCGTGATTTCCTGGCCCGAACTGCACCGCGATACGCGCACCCTGTGTCGCGCGCTGATGGAAAAACCCCCATTCAAGGGCATCATCGCCATCGCCCGCGGCGGCATGATCCCGGCTGCGCTGGTCGCACGCGAGCTGGAAATCCGTCTGCTCGACACCATCTGCGCTTCAAGCTACTACGAATCGGCCGAAGCCGGTGCCCAGAATGCGCGTTCCGAGGTCAAGGTGCTCAAGGGCGTGGACCACGATGGCGATGGCTTCCTGCTGATCGACGACTTGGTCGATACCGGCAACACTGCCCGCGTCATCCGCAAGCTGCTGCCCAAGGCTTACTTCGCTACGCTCTACGCCAAGCCCAAGGGACGCCAGATCGTCGATCTCTGCGTCAAGGAATTCAGCCAGGACAAGTGGATCTACTTCCCTTGGGACATCGACTACAAGTTCGTCCCGCCGATCAAGAAGAACCGCTAGGCGGAGTGAGAGTGGCACACTGAACACTCTTTTCGTTGAGTGGGGTTGTTGACCATTTTCTCTTCTGTTTTCGGGATGCTAAGCGCCTAGGCGATGATTAGCCAGCTAATGCGCCAATTCCGCAGTCTTGTTTTAGGGTGTCATTCCGAGCAAAGCGAGGAATCCCAGCGTCGTCCAAATCTTCGGCCCCGCCACAAAGGCCCTTCAGCCAGCAAACGATTTGACCTTGCGGAATGTCGCGAAGACACCTGGGTCTCAGGACAGTGCGTTACTCGGCGATTATTGTTCAACTATCGCGGTTCGCCTGCTTCGCGGCTGACCGCGCAGATTGAAGCAAGAACCGTCCAACTTGCAGAAGGGCAAACAATGCGGTGGCGTTGCTCACCCAAGTGACAACAGCAGCCGCCAGCAACGCTAGGTTCTGCGAATGGAACGGAAGCATCACAGCATCGATCACTGGCGACGCGAGCGCGGATGTTAGCAAGAGAACGTCGCGATATTTCTTGGACAAGAACAGGTCAGCGCTCAGCAAGGCAGGTGCAAGGACCGCCACAACTATCAAGGCAGATGTAGCGGCAGCGATGACAGCGTCGCGGAGGGCGGCCTTGCGCGTCATAGCCATGCCTCGCATTTTAGACTGTTCAAACTGTTTCGTTGCCCTGAACACGATTGTTGAATACTACAGCCCAAGGCGCTCACTATCCCAACCACGCGGAATCTGTCGTCCGCGCAACCATTGCCCATCCAGTACCCCTCCCATTTTCAACGATTACCTACAAAGTAACTCCTACTGCACCATATTCTGTGCAAACACCCCAAAACCGCTGTTTCTCAATCTCCCGTAAACGTACTTTTTCGCTCTCAAAATCGCAGAATTTTCACTTCAAAACCGCTCTATTC
The DNA here is from genome assembly GCA_964559875.1 of uncultured Acidobacteriaceae bacterium. Classification (GTDB taxonomy): domain Bacteria; phylum Acidobacteriota; class Terriglobia; order Terriglobales; family Acidobacteriaceae; genus TOLSYN. The sequence continues at coordinate 15,817 of CAZLJQ010000051.1, read as the reverse complement.
CCAGGCTGTCAAGCAAACTTTCTTCAACATTCCTTCCAACCACCTGATTCCAAACCACATAGAGATCTTATCCAATTGATGGAATCACCCTCCAATTTTGCTATCCTGAATATAGACATCCCGGAAAGCAGGAGCTAACTATCCTGTTTTCAAATTTTTACCGGGAAATATAGGAGGGGTACACCGCGCCGCGTGCGCGGTCTTTTTTATGCCAAATAAACTGCGACATTGCGCCCATATTCTTACCAATGGTCAGATTTGCGATGCAATTCCCATGCGTGACTCCAATTATTGCTACTGGCATCACAAAGCGCGTGCGCGCCGCCGCCGCAACGATCACATCGGCGGACCAATCTCCATGGAAGGCAACTCCGGACTCGATCTTCCTGTGCTCGAAGATGCCAACGCCGTTCAGGTCAGCATTCAGGAAATCATGCAGGCCATTCTCGACCGCCGCATCGACAACAAACGCGCCGGACTTCTCATCTACTCGCTCCAACTCGCCAGCTCCAACATTCGTAACCTCTCGCCTCGGCCTATGCACGGCGATCCATACATCTCCAGAATCGGCGGCGACGATGAGGAAGTATTCAACGACACTCTCAAGCCCGACGACCGCGACGAGACCAGCGATCCATCCCGCAACGGGCAAAATCGCCACTCCCGCGCCATTCCATCTCCCCAAAGCCCTCGAACTCCGCCAAAAAAGCCCGCGAAACCTGCCTCCGTTCCAGCCTAGCTTTCCAGAGCACCTGCTTTGTACACCACATGAATTGAGCTCTTAGGTGCCGAACAGTGGCATGGTTCATCTTTCCTTTTTGCACGCCGCATGAGCAGTCACGGGCCAAGTGCCTGCGCTTATTTTGGAAGACGAAGTGCAGCTACTCAGGAGGTAAGCGAATCGGAAGAATCTGTGAGGGGTTAAATCGCATGGTGCGCAGTGGGCTTCGTCTGGGAACTTGGATTGCAATTGTTATGTGTGCTGTAGCGGCAGTTGCTGAGTGCGGCGCACCGTCGCAGAGCGGATTGGCTCTGTGTTTTCCATCGGTCGGCTCGACCGTCCTGTATCCGGCAACAATTGAGATGGGAATCAATTCAGGAGGCGTGGCGATTACGAATGTCGCGGTGTATGACGGAAACGTTCGCGTCGACAGCCTGGGATTTGTACCAGGACAGTTGGTGGATTTTTCGATCCTGAACGGATACCACAAGATCACGGTGAATGCCTGGGACGCGAACGGAAAGCTCTACCAGGCGAAGACCAGCTTTACGGTGACAGGCTTCGGCGTGGGAACCTGCGCCGGAGGAAGCGCGGCCATCAACCTGTGCTGGCCCGCGGCAGGAAGCTATCAGCCGGAGAATGCAGCGATTTCAGCGGGCTTTGCGGCAGGAGTGAAGAGTTGGAGCGTCACGCTCGACAATCAACTGGTCATTGACTCAGCGCAAACCGGACAGCCCGCCTCGCTGCTGACTGGCGCGTTTGCAGCGGCAGGCAGCCACACGATAATCGTAAAAGCAGTGGACGCCAAAGGCGCAACCAGCACCGTGACGCGGCAGTTCAACACCTTCTACGACTTGAGCTGCGGTCCGAAAACCGGAGCGTGCACCCCGGGAATTGCGATCCTTCAGCCAAGCAACATGGGCGAGAGCCTTGCGGGCGACGAGGGGACGAGCTTCGAGGTGAAGGCCGAGGTGACGGGCAATCCTAAGCCGACGACCAAGATGATTGTGTATCTGGATGGAGCCAAGGTGGAGCAATCCGCCGGGCCCGGAATCACGGCTGACGTAAGCACAACAAAGGGATCGCACTACGTGGTGATTCAGGCGTGGGACACAGCAGGAAAGCTCTATGAGAGCTATGGGAACGTGAACGTGCAGTAAGACGCATACGACAATGCTGGCGCAACCCACATTTGCCGGCTGCGGCGAATGTGGGCACCTGCGACTATTTGCGTGGCGTGTTCTGTGCGAGGAACTCCGTGAGCAGGGCGACGCGGTTGTGCTCCGCTCCGGCGGCGAAATCGTCGGCAATGTCCTCGTAGAGATGGGCAGCACCGCTGAACATTTCTGAGCCGCCAGTTTCCGGCTGGAGGAACTTGGAGATTTCCTCCATCTCCGCGACCCAGCGGTAAGCCTTGGCATACATTTTGGGTAGCCCGCGCGAGAGAACGCGCAGCACTTCCGGTTGGCTCTCCTGCATTTCCAGCCAGAGGGCGCGAGAAACTCCAGTGCGCATGGCGCCGAGGAACATGGCCGAGCCCAAGGCCTGCAAACCCTTGTTGATCCCGCCATATGACATCTTGAGGGCGGAAGCGTCTCCAACCTGGTTGGATAGAGGACGGACGTCAACGCCGAACGAACGCAACTCCTCAAACCGGGTGACGGCTGGGCCCGAGGCATAAAAGCGCGGAGCAACCGCCCCCGCAGCGGGCGGAGCGCCAATGATGCCGACATCGACAAAAGGCAGGCCTTCGGCAAGGAACGGCGCGGCGATCTGGATGACGGTTGCGGGCGCAAGGGCATTGCAGTCGACGAAAACCGGTTTGCGCTGGGCAAGACGGATGTGCGGCAGAAGCCGCTCCGCCAAGGCTGCTGCACCGGCGGGAGGGACGATGGATAAAAAGAAATCCGCCTGGGTGACGAGCGCGGCTTCGTTGGACACCAGTTCGACGCCAGCCTTGGCGGCGCGGGCGGCACTGGCCTGAGAGCGGCCAACGAGCGAGGTGACCACGCGCGCTCCGTCATTGACCAGGGCACAACCGACGCCGGAGCCCATTTCTCCCATCGACAGAATTGCGATTGTAGGATTCATCGACATACCCCCTTGATGATTGAGTGTCCCCGAAGGGTGCGCGAGAGGTCAACCTCGCAATTAGCAACCTGCAAAAGGCTAGATCTGCTCCAGCTTCGCAGTAAAGTGGCGAAGAAATGGGGGTTCGTAGGTGAGACGAAGGCCGCGGATCTGGGTGCGTTTGCGCCAGACCTCAACGATGACCTCTATGACATAGTCGATATGGCTTTGGGTGTAGGTGCGGCGAGGAATGGCGAGGCGAACGAGATCCATTTTGGCGGCCTTGCCGAACATGAGAGTGCCAATTTCGACGGAGCGGATGCCGCCTTCGAGGTAGAGTTCGGCGGCGAGAGCGACTCCGGGAAATTGCTCAACCGGGATGTGGGGGACGAAGCCGCGAGCATCGAGGTAAACGGCGTGGCCTCCGGGAGGAAGAACGATGGGGATTCCCTGCTCGGCGAGGTGGTTGCCGAGATAGGCGGTGGAAGCAATGCGATAGCGGAGGTAGTCTTCATCAACGGCCTCTTGAAGACCGACGGCAATGGCTTCGAGATCACGCCCGGCGAGGCCCCCGTAGGTGGGGTAGCCCTCGGTGAGGATGAGCAGATTTTTTTCCTGCTGGGCGAGCAGTTCATCGTTAGTGCAGAGGAATCCGCCAATGTTGGCCATGCCGTCTTTTTTGGCGCTCATGGTGCAGCCATCACCGAGGGAGAACATCTCCTGGGCGATCTGCTTGGGAGTTTTGTCCGCATATCCGGGTTCGCGGAGCTTGATGAAGTAGGAGTTCTCGGCGAAGCGGCAAGCGTCAAAGTAGAGCGGGATGTTGTGACGATGGCAGAGTTCGCTAACCTGGCGGGCATTCTCCATGGAGACGGGCTGTCCACCGCCGGAGTTGTTGGTGATGGTGAGCATGACGAGGGGGATGCGCTCGCGGCCGACACGAGTGATGGTTTCGGCAAGGGCGGCAACATCCATGTTGCCTTTGAAGGGATGGATGAGGCCGGGCTGGCGGCCTTCAGGGATGACGAGGTCGAGAGCTTCGGCACCGGCGGCTTCGACGTTGGCGCGAGTGGTGTCAAAGTGGGTGTTGTTAGGGACGACGTTACCGGGCTTGAGCATGGTGGTGAAGAGAATGCGCTCGGCGGCGCGGCCCTGGTGGGTAGGAATGACGTGAGTGTAGCCAAAGATGCTCTGGACGGAGTCTCGGAAGCGGATGTAGCTGCGGCTGCCTGCGTAGCTTTCATCGCCCTCCTGGATGGCTCCCCACTGGTAGATGGACATGGCCCCGGTACCGGAGTCGGTCAGCAGATCGATGAGGACGTTGTCAGCGGGGAGAAGAAAAAGGTTGAAGTTTGCAAGCGCCAGAAAGCGCTCGCGGTCGGCTCGCTGGGTCCAATGGATGGGCTCGACACTCTTGATGCGGAACGGCTCAATGATGGTGCGAATAGGCATGAAGACCTCGTTTGGGCAGAACGAACATTGTAGTTCGGCGGAGGTGATTCGCGCAGCAATGAAAAGGCCCGCAGCATACAAGGGCTACGGGCGAGGATTAGGAGCAGCTAGGGATTACTCTTTGAATTGAAAAACGACGACACAGGAGTCCTTGCTTTCAAACTTTGCCTGCTTGACGGCATCCTGCGCGGCGGAGACGAGCACGGGATTTCCACCTAGAACCTTGGTTTCACGAACGCCGCCCGAGGGATTGAGCTGAAGCTGAAGACGAACGACGCCGGAGATCTTCATACGGCGGGCAAGCTCAGGATAGGCGACTTTTAGCTCTCCGCCTTTGCTCTTGCAGGCATCCTCTCCAAAGAGCGCAGTAGAGAAGAAGACTATGGCCGCCAAAACCAGAGCGGCTTTACGGCCACTTAAACTCGCGACTCCGAATTTGATTCTCATAACCATCGTGTTCAAGAGAAGCAGGTATGCTGGTCATCATACCTAATTCCGTGGTGAGCACAATGGTTACTTTGGGCGTAGTACCACGAAAAACACCCTAGTTACTGGGAGATCACCCCGCAGGCGACGCGATCTCCGGCGTTACCGGCAGGATCGCTCATCATGTCGTCGGCCTTGGCATGGACGACAAGGGCGGTGCCTCCATTGGCAAACAGAGAGTTGGGGACTCCGGGCTGAAGCGTCACACGATCGTCAACGACGATCTGGTTGGTGGTGCCGTCAGCAGCCACGGTAATGTTCTCCATGTCTCCAGCGTGAGGATGAGGGCTGGCGGGATTGTGAAAGCCGTGGTGAGCGGCGGTGGGGTTGAAGTGTCCGCCTGCGGAGGTGAATGCCGGAGCAGTGCAGGCGGGAGTTTGATGGAAATGGATGGCGTGGACGCCGGGGGTGAGATTCATGAGGGCGAGATGAACAGAGACGCCCTGGATTTCCTGCTGGATGGTTGCAGTCCCAACCGGGGCTCCGTTGGCGCCGGTAAGGGTGACGGTCACGGGTTTTGCGGCCTGGGCGAAGGATACGATGTTGATAATGACGGCCACGGCTACGCAGGTGCAAATACGTTTCAGCATGGACAGTCCTTTCGATTTCATAACTGATTGGAGAGCAGCGCCTCATATTGCGCTTCCGTGAGGGGTACGACGGAAAGACGTCCCTGGCGGAGCAGCGGAGAATCGGCGAAGAAAGCACTCTGTTTGATGCCGGACAGGGTGACGGGGTGCGCAATTGGTTTTCCGGCGGCGATGGTGACGAGGGGAACCTTGGGATTGGAGGCGTCAACGGAGAGGACATGGGCGGTGCCGACGGCAAGGCGCTCGTCTCCGGTGTGGTAGATGATGAGTTTGTCTCCTTTGTGCATCTCGCGAAGATGCTTGACGGCCACAGGGTTGGTGACGCCATCCCAGACGGTTTCACGGTCGTTTTGGAGTCGCTCGAAGGAGTAGACGGCGGGTTCGGTCTTGAGGAGATAGTACATGGGCTTGATTTCTAACACAGCTTGCATCGTGACGCACGTTCGTTGATGCTTAGATTAACCATGACAGAGCAAGAGTTTTCTCCAGAAGCGATTCGCAGGCGGCTTATGACGATCCCCGCAGTACATACATTTGGCTATCGAGTGGAAGAGCTGAGCCCGGGACGGGCGGTGATTGTGGCTCCGTACGAGACGAAGCTGGACGGCATCTTTGAATGCTTCCACGGAGGGTTGCTGGCGACGCTGGCGGATTCGACCGGTGGGGCAGCGGTACTGACAGCGACGGGAGCCGAGACTGAGATGGCGACGACCGACATGAACATTCGATTCCTGGCGCCGTGCCACAGCGATGCGCGGGCGACGGCACGGATCATAAAGGCGGGACGAAGTTTAGTTATCGCGGAGATCAATGTCCACGACATGAAGGGACGGCACGTCGCGACCGGCCAGGCAAGTTACATGCGGCTGAGAAAAACTCCCTGAGATGGGAGAGCGCAAGCTGCGACAAGTGCAGCCGGCGGCGTGGGGGCATGTACCAACGATGTACTCGGCATGCGGCTTTATGCGAATCCTAATGCCTGTTGCGCCTATAATAAGCCGCTGCGGCTCAGACATTTAAGAAGATGCGGAACGCTCGTTAGATCGATACGAGCGGGCACCATGGAGGTGCGTGTGGCAACAACAATCCCGGCAGAGGGAAGAAAAATCACGGTAGAGCAGGTACAGGAAGCCGTGCTCCATTACTGGGCAACCATGGAGTCGAAGGAATCCGGCGAGTTGGTGAGAATGTACGCCTATGACGCCGTGACCTTTAATCCGTTTACTTCGCGCCCCGAGTTGGGACAGGTTGCGGCAGCCCGTTTGGAGCGCGAATACTTTACGCCACTGGCGCGTTTTCACGCTGAGATTACATCGCCTATCGATGTCCAGTTCATGGCGGACAACGTGGCCGTGGCCATGCACACCTATCGATCCACGGGCACGAACCTGGAAGATCCGATCCGAGGGAAACGGTACAACAGAACCGTCCCTAACGGCCGTGCGACACATCTGTTTATTCTGAACACTGAGGGCAAGCTCATCCTGGCACACCAACACCTTTCCGATATCAGCCGCGCGGCCATTGAAGAAGTTGCAGTACCGGCGAGCAAGCGCAGGTAGCCCTCGTCCAACGGTGGCGAACGCGGTCTATTGCACGGTGGAATTGGGCGGCAAGGGCATTTCAAGCATGAGAAGCTGCACCTGCGGGATGAGGAGCTGAAGCTGGGATTCCAGCCGCTTCCAGTCCCGCTGCGCCTGCTGGACGCGACGATCGCGAACAGCTTGCTCCAAGGCGTCAGCGGTTAGAGAAAGCTGGACGGAGCCGAAGACCTCAAGACCGGTGCGCAGCCGCTGCAGGGAGCGCTGAAACCCAAGGTGATTGCGGGCGGTAAGAGCCGAGTGCATCGATTCCATGTGCGATGGGAGTTCACAGAGAAAGTTGACGCAGAGTTGAATCAGCCGCTCTGGGTCTCCGCCGACGTGGGTTAAGACATGGTCGCAGTCGAGAGGTTCGATGAGTGCAGCTTCAGGTTGCGTCGGCTTTGAAGAGGGTTGGTCCATCGCAGATCCCCATTCCAAAAGGCTCGCCAGCGGCTCTCCCACAAGAGGAACCTGACCTGAGTGGCGGATGACCTTCCTGAAGGTTATCGGCTGATCGCGGGAAAATCTGAAGCAAGAGGGGAAATCGATTGTCGTTGAGATGCCTCTGGAGCGGCACTGGATATTCGAACGGTGCGTTACCCTTCGCTGCGCTCAGGGTAACGCATCAAAAAACAACGGCAACGACAAAGACAACAGCAACGACCAGCAGAGGCACGAACAGGAACAAAAGCAGGGCAGAAGACGAAAACAAGGTAGGAAGCACGGGCAAGGATGTGGACAAAAACGGCCGGCATTGCTGCCGGCCAAGGTACCCCTGTCTGCTTTGGAGAGATGTTTACTGCATACGAACGCGGCGGCTGCGCTGTTGCAAGAGCGATGGCGGTACTCCGAATTTGGCGCGAAACAAATTGGAGAAAGTGGGCGCGCTGTGGTATCCAACGGCGCGGCAGATGGCCGAGACCGGTGTGTCAGTGGTCTCAAGCAGGCGGTGCGCCATTTGCATGCGGCGGTCGGCGAGGGCGCGCAGCGGCGTGATTCCATAGACCTGACTGAAAACGCGATGGAAATGATGGGGCGACATGCAGGCGACGCGAGCAATCTTTTCCAGGCAGAGCTCTTCGTTGTACGAGTCCTGAATGCAGACGTAGGCGCGCTGAATGCGGCGATAGAGTTCGGCGCGAGTTCCGGGACGAACACTGTCAATGGATTCGATCTGGCGGCTGGCAGCGCTGTAGACCAGGACTACGCACTCGGCAACGGCGCGGAACTTGTCGGCAAGGGTCTCGACACTGTCACCACGCAGGCAGGCGGAGCTGAGCGAGCGAAGCTTGGGTCCGATTTCAAAGCTGGTCTCGTGCTGAACGCACTCGGGGAAGCGCACAACAATGCCATCGCTATCCATATCGAGCGAAGCGGTGAGAGGCGCGCTGAAACTGCGCGCGATATCCGACATATACTTCTGCTCGAAGACTAAACTGGCGGCACGCGGAGAGGTACTGGGATCGACGGTCATCTCGCCACGCTGGCCTTCATTGAGAACTATAAAAGTAGTGGGAGAGATGGTGTAGTGACCGCGATCGGTGCGGAGCTTGTAGGAATCCTGCAGCGAATAACGCAGCGACAGCGGGCTGACAAACGACTGTGTTCCGGGACGAAGATGACCGCTGGCAAAGATGTTTTTTCCCACCAGAGTCTGGTCGGTCACCTTCTTGTGTGACGCGTGCTCATCAACACACACAATGCTGAGGTCATTCATCTGCAAGGCTTCAATCTCAAGTCCGTTTAGCATTCCGCAACTCCCAAACTTACTGGTAAATTCCTCTTACGTATTGGATTGCCACCAGACTTTCTCAAAGTTCCCGAAAAATCTGATTGCAGCGGCATCTTTACACAGCTTTACAAAAACTCCCTTGGCTCGAACGGTGAGACGGAAAACAGTGGAGCTGGTTTACCTGCGTGAGCTGGAAAAGAAATTGAGTGCCTAAAACGGAAACGCAGGCGTGCTTAGAGCTCAGTGCCCCATATGCACCTCCCCGTGCTTGGGGCGACGGGCCAGCAAGACGAGAGGCATGACGACTGCCGTGAGGATGGCCATCGCAAGAACAGTGTCACGATAACTGAGCACGGCGGCTTGTTGCTGCAAGCTTCCGTAGATGGCTGAATAGGCTTGTTGCACAGCACCCGGGCCTGAACCGGAACGCGCCGCGTAGGTTGCTGTCATGCCGTGAAGCGTATTCTGCATCTGGTTTGAGTTGAGTGTGTGGGCGGCGAGAAAGGTTTGATGCACCTGCGCTCGACGGGCAAGCATGGTGGTGACAAAGGAAATTCCAAAGCTACCACCAAGGTTCCGCATGAGGTTGATCATGGACGAGATCTGGTTGCTCTGCTCCTGCGGTACGCCAACATAGCAAAGTGTATTGATGGGCACGAAGAGAAATGCCAGGCCAACCGATTGATAGACGCGATACATCATGGCGGTGTGGAAGTCGATGCCAGGATACAGGTTGGTCATGTGGAAGGTGGAGACCGCGAGAGCGATGAAGCCAACGGTGATCAGTTTGCGAGGATCGACGCGAGAAACCAGGACACCGACGAGCGGCATCATGGCCATGACGACAAGGCCGCCGGGAGAGAGCGCTTTGCCGGCAAGTTCGGCGGTATATCCCATGACGGTTTGCAGAAACTGCGGAATGAGCACGGTGGTTCCGTAGAGGACTGCACCGAGGGTGAACATGAGGAGGTTGCTGACGGCGAAGTTGCGGTTCTTGAGCAGGCGCAGATTGAGGATCGGATTGCGCTCGCGCATCTCCCAGACGATGAAGGCGAGAAGACCCGCCACAGTAAGGAAGGTAAAGATCTGGATGAACTGCGAGGCGAACCAGTCCTCACGCTGTCCCTTGTCCAGCACAACCTGTAGAGCTCCGAGGCCGACGGCAATGAGAGCCAGGCCTGTGTAATCGACCGGAGTGTGTTTGGCGCGCTCGATGGAATCGCGAATCCAGGGCGGGTCCTCTACCAGGCGCGAGCTGAGATAGAGCGAAAGCAGACCGACGGGCACGTTAATGAAAAATATCCAGTGCCATGAATAATTATCGGTAATGTAGCCGCCGAGGGTGGGACCGATGGCAGGGGCGAGAACAACAGCCATTCCATACATGGCGAACCCCATGCCCTGCTTCTCGGGAGGAAAAGTATCGGCGAGAATTGCCTGCTCGCTGGGACCGAGTCCGCCGCCGCCAGCTCCCTGCAAAATACGGAAGAAGATGAGCATGGGCAGAGTGGTAGAGAGTCCACAGAGCAAGGAACTGAGAGTGAATAGCAAGACGCAAGACATGTAGAAGCGCTTGCGGCCAAAGCGGTCGCTCATCCAGGCGGAGATGGGCAGAATGATGGCGTTGGAGACCAGATAACTGGTCAGCACCCAAGTGGACTCATCCTGCCCGGCCGAGAGCGATCCGGCGATGTGGGGCAGGGCCACGTTTGCAATTGAAGTGTCCAGCACCTCCATGAATGTGGCCAGAGTTACGGTCATGGCCACGGCCCACGGATTGTGACTGGGGCGCCAGCGGGGACGGGCGCCAGACAACACATCGGTCATCGCACCCTCACGTCCGGGGCAACGGATAGTCCGGGGCGTAATCGGCCATCCTGATTAAAGTTGCTCTTTCCATGGTCGTCAAAGTCAATGCGGACGGGAATGCGCTGCACCACCTTGACGTAGTTGCCGGTGGCGTTCTCGGGCGGCAGAAGGCTAAACCGGGCTCCGGTAGCTCCGCCGATGCTGGTGACGGTTCCGCGGAACTTCTGTCCGCCGAGGGCATCGACCTTGATTTCCACGGACTGGCCGGGACGCATGTGGTCGAGCTGGGTTTCCTTGAAATTGGCGGTGACCCAGACGTCTTTGAGAGGAACAATGGAGAGCATTTCCTGCCCGACCTGTACGTTCTGGCCGACCTGCGCATTGCGATTGCCTACGACACCATCGACGGGAGCGATGATTTTGGTGTAGCTGAGATTGAGTTCGGCCTGGTCGAGCGAAGCTTTGTAACGGACGACTTGTGCGTCACTGGAACGGGCGCGGGCCTGGGTGACGGAGACCTGCTTGGGAGTGATCTGGGCGTTGGCGAGCGCGGCTTGAGCCTGGCCAAGACGTGCCCGGGCCTGCTTCACAATTTCCTGCGCGGAGCGGACACTGGCGGCGGCAGCGGTGACGGTTGCATTGGCGGAGGTAGCAGCAGCAACGGCCTGATCGTATTGCTGTTGTGAGATTTCTTTCTTGCCGACAAGAGTTGCGTAGCGTGCCTGATCGGCGTTGGCGGTGGTGGCATTGGCCTGGGCCTGAACAAGGCGGGCTTCGGCTTCCTCGACCTGCCTGCTAGCCGAGGTGATTCCGGCTTCGGCGTTGAGTACGTCGGACTGCGCAGAGTGGATCTGACTGCTGGAGCCCACCTGGGAGATAGGTACGTTGAAGCCAGCAGCCTGAGCAGTGGCCTGGGCGTCCATGTATTCGGCCTGGGCACGCTCGACGGCAACCTGGTAGTCGCGATCATCAATTTCAACGAGCACGGTGCCTGCCTTGACGTACTGGCCCTCGTCAACGTTGACCTTGATGACGTGTCCGCTGACACGGGCGCTGATGGGATAGATGTAGCCATCAACCTGCGCATCATCGGTGTTCTCGTACTTACGGCTCTGCCACCAGAAGATTGCGGCGCCAATAACGGCTAAGACGACCACTACGCGCAGCACGGTGGACAGCCAGGGTTTGCGCCGGAATAGACCTGATTTAGGCTCGGCCTCGACCGCTTTGTTCTGTTCTTCGTTCGCCATTCCCAATTCTCCAAAAATTCTTGAGGCGGCTGCCCTGAGGCAAGCGCGTAATGATTTCTATTTCGCCGGTGCCGAATTACCCTGCACCGCAGGAGACAGTGCCTGCGGCGGGTGCAGCGCGCCCGGCTCGTCTCCGAGGACTTGACGCAAGGTTTGCTCGGCGGCGCCGACGGCACGCGCCAGCAGGACCTTGGCGATGTTGTGGGAGTAAAGACTGCCAATGTATTGCTGGTTCGCGTTGGCGAGAGCTTCCTGCGCCTGAATGACTTCAATGTTGTTGGTGACACCGGCGGAGAAACGATCCTGTGATTGGGTCAGGGTCTGCTGCGCATAGTCCAGCGTGGTTTTGGCCACTTCAACCTGTTCTCCGGCGGCGGCCACGTCGAGGGCGGCGTCGGCTACATCCTGCTCGATGCGGCCTTTGAGGTCATCGCGCTGCGCACGGCGCTGCTTGAGAACGGCATCGGCCTGGCGAATATCGGCTTCAATCTTGCCGCCCTGGAAGATGGGAACCTTCAATCCTGCGGAGACGGTCCAGGTGGAGAAGGCATTGTCGGGATGAGTGCCGATGGCGCCATAGTCTCCGCTGACTCCGATGCTGGGCAGGCGCTCGGCTTCGGCAGCCTTTTTCTGCAACTCGGCGGCGCGGACTTGTTGTTCGGCGGCCAAGAGGTCGGGACGGGTAGCGAAAGCGCGCTGCAAGGCGTCCTCCTCGACGATTTTGGGCAGCGGCCGGTATGGGACACGGCTGACCAGACGGATCGACTGATGCACGGGAAGTCCGAGAACGCGCAAGAGAGTGATGCGCTGCTTGGCGAGATTGTTGTTGGCCTCGATGAGATTCTGACGGCGGACCTGGAGTTCGACGCGAGCGCGCAGCGTATCAATGTTGGGATTGAGGCCGGCAGCTTCGCGATCCTGAGCGAGCTGCTGAAGGGCCTGGGCGGTATTTAGCTCGGCAGTGGCGGCCTCGACCTGACTTTCAGCGGCGACCACGAGCAGATAACTGGCGGCCACGGCCAGGGTGACGGTCTCCTTGGCGGAGTTGTAGGTGAAGCCGGCGGCGCGGACATTGGCTCCGGCGGCGCGAGTGTTTTCAATGTCGTGAAAATCGATGAGATTCTCGGTCATGGAGACGCGTGCGTCAGAGTTATCAAAGCGCAGTGACGGGGGGACGGGCACGCCGAGGAGGTTGGAGCTGAAGCCCTCTGATGGAAGGCTCACCTTGAGGCTGCTTTCGCGCAGACTGCCGTTGATCTGCGGCAGGATGTTGCTCAACTCCTTGAGGCGCGCAGCCTTGGCCTGGGCAGAAGCCTGGCCGCTGAGGACGACGCCGAGATTGAACTGAAGTCCACGATTGATGGCGTCCTCGACGCTTAGGTCGAGTGTGCCGGGCACCAGCTTGGCGGAGGGAACGCTGCCGGAATATGGACTCTGATTGCCTGCAGCCAGAAGCTGATCGAGCGATTGCGGAACATTGAGCGCGGAAGCGCCGCCAGTCAACTGCTGAGCGCTGGCGGAAACGGCCAAGAGAGGAAAAAGCAGCCAGCCGTAAATTTGTCTCACCTGCATGATTGAATCTCCAACCGACTTCGATTACTATACTAAGAAATCATACGCTTGATTTAATTGTCAAACGTTGGGCTGTGAAAAGTGGAAAAAAGATGGTCAAACCGGTGAAAACCAAATGTGCTTTTGGACGCTCGGCCTGCCAGGACAGAAGCGAGCGGACGCGCCAGCGATTGATCGAGGTTTCTGTGGAGGTATTCTCCGACCTTGGCTTTGAGGCTGCGAGCACACGAACGATTGTGGAGCGTGCGCAAGCCAACCTGGTTTCGATTCCCTACTACTTTGGCAGCAAACTGGGACTGTATCATGCGGCGGCCGAGTATATTGGCTCGAATATCTCGGAGAAGTTCCGTCCAGCCTGCGAGCGGGCGCGGCAGGGGCTGCTGGTAGAAGGTGATACGCACGAGCAGACGTTGCGGAAGTTCACCGAATTCATCGTTGAGTTCGCGCAGATTATGCTGGGAATCAATACCCCAAGTTCGTGGGGACAGTTCATTTACCGTGAGCAATTCGATCCGACGCAAGCGTTTGAGATTATTCATAAGCATTTCGAGCCAATGCTCAACGTGGGTTTTGAATATGTCTCGCGGCTGACGAAGCGGCCAGCAGATGCGCCGGAGACGCGCATCCAATTCATGGCCGTCCTAGCGATGATCAAGTTTACACGGGTAGATCGGGCGTCTGTGCTGAAGACGATGGGATGGAAGTCATTTGGCGAAGAAGAGACGAAGATTGTGGCGGCGATGCTACGGCACAATATGCATGCATTGTTTGCCCATTCAGCCTGATATTCGAGGGGTTCAATTCCGAAATCGCCAGCCGGACGAGGCATCCGGTTCCTAGAGTGGCAAATCAGTTACGATAGCTGTGGAGGGTGTTTCTAAATGGCAGTTCCGGTCTCTCAAATGTGGGCGGTGAGCAGTTATGTGCTCAAGAACCGGCTCCAAGGACGCAAGCACTACCCGCTGGTCGTGATGCTGGAAGTGCTGTTCCGTTGCAACCTAGCCTGCGCGGGCTGCGGCAAGGTGCAGTATCCGGCACACGTTTTGAAGAGCCAGATGACGCCAGAAGAGTGCTTCAGGGCGGTGGAAGAAGCAGGCGCTCCGATTGTGAACATTCCGGGCGGCGAACCGTTGCTGCATCCCCAGATTGGGGAGATTGTAGCGGGGCTGATTGAGCGCGGCAAGTATGTGTACCTGTGCACCAACGCGCTGCTGCTGAAAGAAAAGATGCACCTGTTCCAGCCAAGCAAGTACTTTACGTTCACGGTGCATCTGGATGGCGAGCGCGACCATCACGATTTTGCTGTAGCGCGCGAGGGCACCTACGACATTGCCGTGGAGGCGATGAAAGAGGCGATTGCCAAGGGATTCCGAGTAACGACCAACTCAACTCTGTTTGACGGCGCGGACCCAGCGAGCGTGCGCCGCTTCTTCGACGACATGATGGAGCTCGGAGTGGAGAGCATGATGGTCTCGCCGGGATACAGCTATGACAAGGCTCCCGACCAATCGCACTTTCTGGCCAAGGAACGCACGCGCGAGTTGTTCCGGCAGATATTGAGCAATCGCAAGCGGAGCTGGAGATTCAACGCCACGCCGCTGTTCTTCGAGTTCCTGATGGGACGGCGGAATTACGAATGCACTCCGTGGGGAATTCCGACGTACACGATGTTTGGCTGGCAGAAGCCCTGCTACCTGCTACAGGACGGCTACGCGGATTCGTTTAAGGAACTTATCGAAGAGACGAATTGGAACGGATACGGAGAGAAGAGCGGAAATCCGCGTTGCGCCAATTGCATGGTGCACTGTGGCTTTGAACCTTCGGCGGTGAATCATACGTTTGGTTCACTGGACGGCATATTGGCCACGGTAAAGGGAATGCTCTCCAGTTATGAGGATGCGGAGGCGCTGGCAACATTGGAGCATGGCGGGCTCGCGGCAACAAGTGCCGCCCCGGCTGCGGGCGCCGGGCTGGTACAGATTGAGTCGGTAAGTGAGGGTGAACCCGCGATGGAAGCCGCACCACAGGCGAGCCGATGAGCGCGGAGGAGAGCGGAACGGTGACGCGCGAGACATTGCAGGGATGGGTTCCGGAACTGGCGAGCGACCGGGATCTGCGTGCGGCGCTAGAGCAGGCGTTCGACTACCGGGGCGACGTGACGATTACGCTGAAGAGTGGCGAGACGGTGGAGGGTTACGTCTTTGACCGCCGACAGGGAAAGTCGTTGAGTGACTCCTATGTGCGAGTTCTGCCGCAGGACAGCCATGAGCGGCGCGACATTCCGTATGCAGAGATCGCCGGGTTGGCATTTACAGGGCGCGATACGGCGGCGGGCAAGAGCTGGGAAGCGTGGGTGAAAAAATATCAGCAGAAGAAAGCGGCAGGGGAAACCAACATTGGCCTGCTCCCGGACGAACACGAGTAGGACGGAGACTAAGAGTGACGCTCTGTTCAGCTTGGCGTTGGCGGGACGTTTTGTTATAGTGAAGCTGGCTCTTGCGGCGCTATCGTCTAGGGGTTAGGACGTGAGATTCTCAATCTTAAAACCCGGG
>CAZLJQ010000050.1:0-31668 GCA_964559875.1 uncultured Acidobacteriaceae bacterium | reverse complement strand
AACTTACTCCACTTTATCTCTCCCGGATATAACTACTCAGGAACCGGTCTAGACACATGAACAGAGCCAAGTGAGGAAACCGCTTAAGTCTCGTCTCGGTCGGCATTGGAGCAAAGTCCCCCATGTCTTTCGTTTTTACAATTGTTTTGAGGCAAGTTGTTTCGCACGGATTGTATTGCCGAGGATCCGCCGAAGCAATCGAAATCAGAGGTGGATACTGAGCGAGTTGGCGAAATATCGACGGCTATCTAATCGACCTTCGCCGGATAGCCCATTCAGGCCTTCTGTTCGCATGCGTGAGGCTGTTTGATCAGCCTGCTTTGCATTCCACAGGCCTTGCAGTCCACGCGGATTCGATTTCGACCCTCGACTCACATCCTGCGGCGTACCCGACAGTTTTCGTCTGGAACCTACTACTCGCTTGCTACATCTCGGCTTTTCAAAATTCGCACGATAGCCATGATCGTGTTCCAATTCCGCGTCGTTGCCCTCGCGCCGCACAATCTGTCGATTTGCCCAAGATAGCCGATCGTCTTCATGTGCCTGCGGTACTCTCCGAAGACGAATTGCTTGTCCGACGCTATGAGCCGCACTAGCCATTCGCCGTCCGTTGGAAGCGCAATTGGCAAGGGAGGTCTGACGCCGCCGGCCTCCAGCAGTATGCTGACGAAGCGAACAACATCAGGCCGCGATGGGTCAGGTCCAAACGGATTCTTTTTCGTCAAACGGATGAGATCGCGGCCGTCGCACGAGACAATCTCCGCAATGAACGGCAGTTTCTGAAGTAATTCAGCGCGGAACTTGGCTGTATCCCCTGGGTTCCAAACGACAAAGGTTCCCGCAGCGCCCACATTCACCACGTCATAGGCGCTCAGTTCCCGTGCGAAGACGCTCGGGCGAAATGTTCTGTGCCCGCCGACATTGACGCCTCGCAGAAAAACGACCAGAGCCATATTGGTTACCAAAGAAAAGCGTCGAGTCAGCACTCAAACGGAATCCTCAGTGCTTCTCACTCAGCGTTTAGATGAGGCGATGGTTAAGCGTAGCGAATCCACTTGAGGATTTCGGGCAGGGTGGGGCGCTTGCCGTACATGAGGATGCCGACGCGATAGATGCGCGCGGTGAGCCAGACCAGCCCGACGAGCGAGGCGAGGCTGATGGCGATGGAGAGCGCGATTTGCCAGGTGGGCGGCATGGAGACCGTGACCCTCACAAACATGATGATGGGCGAGGTGAGGGGAAAGATGGAAAGCCAGAAGGCGAATGGCGTATTGGGATCGCGGATGATGGCCATGGAGCAGACCATGCAGAGGACCAGGGGCAGGGTGATGGGAAACTGAAACTGCTGCGCTTCTTCGTCTGTGTTGCACATGGCTCCGATGGCGGCGTAGAGACAGGCGTAGGTGGCGTAGCCGAGGAGGAAGAAAACAGGGAAGAGGACGACGGCAATGGGCGCGATGCGAGCGTCCTTCATGCTGTCTCCGATGAGTTGATGGAGGAAGGCATAACTGCAGGTACCGAGGAGGCTTCCGGCGACGGTCCAGATGCCGATCTGGGTGAGTCCAACGGCACCGACGCCGATGATTTTGCCGGACATGAGCTGCATGGGAGTGACGCTGCCGAGCAGGACTTCAACGATGCGCGAAGATTTCTCCTCGATGACCGAGCGCATGACGTAGATTCCGTAGACGAGCACGGTGACGTAGATGGCAATGAGCAGGATGTAGGGAAGCAGGTAGGCGCCGATGCCGTTGGATTTGTTGGCGCCTTGTTTATCGATGCGCACCGTATCTACATGGACGGGGCCGAGCAGGGTTTTGGCCTCTGCCGGGGTGAAGCCGTGTTCGGTGAGCTGGTGCTGGCTGAGAGCCATGCGCAAGGCGCGGCTGACCAGCGATGCCTCAAAGAAGTCGCTTGCATTGCGCGAATAGTAGACGCCTTTGCGGGTGGTTGCGGCATCGGGATCGATCCAGGCAAAGCCGTCGATGATGCCTTCGCGGACCTGGGTGGTGAGTCGCTGACGCAGTTCTTCGGTGGGCGCGGTTTCGACGCTGACATCAAAGTCTGGCCGGTGGAATTTGCGGCGTCCGGACTGCGGTAGATCGTAATCGTCGGAGGCGTGGGAGCCGGCGAGTTCGGTCTTGATGGAGTTGGCGAGAAAACTGTCAGCAGCCACGATGACAATGTGCTTGGTACCGGATTCCTGCAGCATGAGCCTGGTGGGGAGGACGAAGGCGGCTGCGATGAACAGGGGCATGAGCAGGGTGGTGAGGATAAAAGCCTTGGTGCGGACACGCACTAGATACTCGCGCTGGATAATGAGGAGCAGTTTATGCATGGGCCACCGCCTTGGTGGATTCAACGGTGTCGATAAAGATCTCTTCCAGCGAGGGCTCGACGATCTCAAACTTGCGGATGCGGGCGGTGCGCATGGCGAGCGCAAGAAGCCGCTGGGGATCGGCGCCGGAGGCAAGGCGCAACTCCACGTAGTTGCCGAAGTCGTTGGAGCTGGCAACCAGGGTTGGGTCGGCGAGCAGCGGGAGCTCGCCTTCGTACTGAAGCTGAACGCTGCTGTGGCCGTAGCCGGCCTTGATGTCGCGCAGAACTCCGAGCAGGACGCTGCGGCCCTGGTTGATGAGGCAGATGGAATCGCAGAGCCGCTCGACGGTGTCCATGCGATGAGTGGAGAAGAGGATGGTTTTGCCCTGCTTCTTGAGATCGAGCAGAGCGTCCTTGAGGACGAGCGAGCTGGCAGGATCAAGTCCGCTAAATGGTTCGTCGAGGATCATGAAACCGGGCTCGTGGATTACGGCGGCAATGAACTGCACCTTCTGCTGCATCCCCTTGGAGAGCTCCTCAACCCGGGAGCCGGCCCAGCGTCCGAGGTCGAGACGTTCGAGCCATTGATTGGCGCGGCGAGTAGCCTCTGGGGCGCCGATGCCTTTGAGGCGGGCAAGGAAGACCAGATTCTCCATGATCTTCATCTTCTTGTAGAGACCGCGTTCCTCGGGAAGATATCCGACGCGGTCAAGCAGCTTGCGGGTGAGCGGCTGCCCGAAGATGCGAACGGCACCGGAGTCCGGGACGGTGATGCCGATCATCATGCGGATGGAGCTGGTTTTGCCTGCACCATTGGGTCCGAGTAAGCCGAAGATCTCACCTTCGGGAATGTTGAAGGAGAGGTGGTCGACGGCTACGAATTCGTCGTAGGACTTGGTGACGTCAGCCAGTTCCAGCGTGAAAGCCATTCGTTAGTGTCCTGATTCTCGAACCGAACGCCCTTACTGCACCATGTTGCCCTGTGATGACGGGCGCTGTCTAGCTCTGTGTTTTGAGCAGACTGGCGAGTTCGCTGCCGACGTGGGAGGATTCCAGGGCAGGACGAAGGCGGTTGGCTGGTTCATTGACCTTCGGCGCGGAGGACTGATAACATCAGGTTTTTCAGGCAGTTCTCCATCAGCGAAGGAATCTCCCGTGCGTTATACCCGTCATGAATTGAAGCAGGACAAGTTTGCCGAGTCGGCTGCAGAAGCCGTGCAAGAAGTTGTAGAGCATCGCTCCGGTATTGTGCGGATCGTGATCGTGGTCGTGGTGCTAGCGGTGCTGGGCGGCGGTATCTACTGGCACGTGAGCTCACGGGAGCAGCAGGCGACGAACGCGCTGGGGCAGGCGCTGGTGATCTACAACGCTCCGGTATTGCCCCCGGGAACGCCGAAGGAAGGGTCGATGACCACCTTCAATAGCGACCAGGAGCGTTTGATCGCTGCCAAGAAAGCCTTTTACGAGATCAGCGACAAGTACGGCTGGACGAGCTCGGGCCAATATGCACGCTACATGGCCGGAGTGACGGAGATGGAATTGGGCAACTTCAAGGTTGCTGAGGATCAATTGCGCGCCTTGGGCAATAGCCGCCGCCGCGAGCTGGCCGCATTGGCAAACTATGCTCTGGCCTCTGTCTATCGCGACGAGAATCGCGACCAGGATGCCATCGACCGATTGCAATTGCTGATCGGGAAGCCCACAAGCAGCGTGCCGAAAGCGAGTGCACAGTTTGCGTTGGCCGATCTGTATGTTTCGCAGCATCAGCCGGATAAGGCCAAGGTGATCTACGACCAGATTGCCAAGGACAATCCGAAGAATGCAATTGCACAGATTGCGAAAGCGCACTCGGACGAAGTGAAGTAAGCAGAGTAGTAACGACATAGGTAGAAGAACCCCGGGGTGCAGACTCCGGGGTTTTCTTTTGGCACAGGGCGACGGCGCGGCAACCAAGGGGTCCGCCACGGGCGTGAGCGAGGATGGCAAACTTGCGCGAAGCGAGTGCATCTGTTGCAAGGTCCGCACGGAGCCGGCGACGAGACTCACGATACCGAAGCTGGACAATTCAGCAGGAGGTGCAGAGTGAAAGGTTTTCTGTTTGGCCTTGGGCTTGGGATTGGCCTGGGGGTGCTGTTTGCCCCAATGAGTGGAGAAGAAACGAGAGAAAACCTGAGCGAGCGTGCCAACGATCTGGCAAGTTCGGCGCGAGATAGCTATGAACAGGGCCGCGAACGAATTCAACGCGGAGTGGAGCAGGTGAGGTCTACCGGACGACGCGCCATCAATCGGATGAGAACCGGAACCGAAGAGGTGAGCCTGTAAGTCACCACTGAAAGTCAGAGCCCGCTTGAGCCGACTGTTTGCTGCACCGGAAGCCGGTGTACCTTCGTAATGCTATCTTTCAATTACAAAAGTTTGAGTAACGCAAGATTCTTGCTATAGTGGTGTCTCCCTCCCCGGGATATTTGCCTGGCCGACCTTAACGAATCGGCCAGGTTTCGATGTTTGGATCTGCAACCCTGGCCTGCCTATTCATTCATGTGCGGAGTCCTTATGTCGGAGCGCGGGTTTTCTCTACTAGAGTTGCTAATTGTGGTTGCGATCATCCTTGTGATCTCGGCGATCGCAGTCCCCAGTTATCTGCACAGCAAAATTGCAGCCAATGAATCGTCGGCGGTTTATTCGATCCGAACGATTAACACCGCACAGGTCACCTACGCGACGACCTATCCGACGGTCGGCTACGCCTCGACACTGAATGCCCTGGCAGCGCCGACATCGGGACAGACCAGTTCGGCCAATGCGGGAGTACTGGACTCGATCCTGGGATGCGTCAACATGCCCTGCGAGAAGAGCGGGTACAATTTCCTCCTCACGGGTGTATCCGGCTCGCCCGTCGACGATTACACCATCCAGGGGACGCCGGTAATGGTGGGAACAACCGGATATCGCGGATTCTGCTCCAGCAGCCTCAATCCAGTCCTATTCGATCCAACCGGTGGAACCAATTGCACCCAGCCGTTGCAGTAAGCCCGCGGAACGCGAGTCTGGTTGACTTTTGTGCCGCGGGTTCTTAGCTTGTAGCTGTCATGTCCACCTCACTGTTTGACGCTCAACCGTACGACGAAGCTGGTGCCAGACGCCGCCGCCTATGGATTGTTGTGGCAATTATCGCGGTTCTGGCAATTGCCGCTCTGCTATGGTTCAACCGGTACTGGCCGGAAGAACACCGGGTCGCGCAGTTTTTTGCCCAGTTGCAGGCGAAAAACTACGAGGGAGCTTACGCTGTCTGGATGAACGACGCGAACTGGAAGCAGCACCCGGATGCGTATAAACGTTACGACTTCCACGCCTTCTACCTGGACTGGGGACCGGGGGGAGAATGGGGGCCGATCCAAAGCTACAAGATTGTGGCGGCGCAGAAGCCGCGCCCGGATGCCAGCGGCGTAGTGGTAGGGGTGCGGGTGAACGAGCGCAAGCAACTCTGTTCGGTGCGGGTGGAGTTCAAGGATAAGACACTGGGGTTCTCGCCGGACGAGATGGTGGAATGAGTGGTGAGAGTTCTGATGAAACGGCCCGCCGGTGACGGGCCGTTTTTATTGGGGGCGCCAATCACCGTTTCAATTGCCGGAGCGACCACGACTAGCCGGTCCTTCCGGCTACTCCGGAAGACAGAACCAGCAACCCTGATCAGAGCACAGGCATCCTAGTAGGTGCCCCCGTCCGGGAGGTATGCGGAGACTGACTGCGGGTGTGCGGTACCAAATCACTTTTTGCTGATGCTTAATGCTGCCAAGTACAGAGCACCACGAAAGGTGCCGAGGGGGACATCTTGTCTATATCCGCGCTACCGCTTACAACAAAACTGAGTAATCACTACTGGTCCGATTGGGCAGGAGCTGCTTTTTTTATTGTGTCGGCCGCTATCATCCTGGCGCGCGGATCGCAGTTTTCCATCCTCCTGATACCCATTGTTGCGCATGAAGTTCTGGTTGCAATTTCCTTCCTGTGGCGCACGAAATCGAATGGGCAATCAGGGACATGGTTTGCGCGCGGTATCGCATATGGTGCGACCTTTGCTTTCCCAGTACTGGCGATGCTGGTTCAGATGTGGCAACCACAATGGCTCGCCACTGATCCGAATACGCACCTGACAACTGTTGGCGGCTGGCTATGGATTTGCGGCTCGCTGTTCGAACTTCGGGCATTGTGGTTCCTGCGGCGTTCGTTCAGCATTGAGCCTGAGGCGCGGGAGCTGGTAACCAAAGGCCCTTATATCATTGCCCGCCATCCGATATATACGTCACGCATCCTGCAGTACAGCGGCATTTTGCTGATTCGGCCTTCGATCTCACTCGGCCTCATCCTCGCAATCTGGTTTGTGCTGATGTTCGCGCGCGCGCGTTTCGAGGAACAGGTTCTCCGATCGGCTTTTCCAGACTACGAAGCCTATTGCCGGAAGGTGGGGATGTTCGGCCCAAGGCTCTTTCATCGCACCAGCCCACGGCGAGCAGCGGTTACGGTGGTTCGCTGCGACATTCGAACTCAACGGCGTGGCAGCGTCGAGCTTCACGGCTCTGAAATGCCCGGCAAGGCGCCAGAGAATTGCCCAGCGCTAACGGCCCAGTGATCGCATCCACGTATGGAGATTCATAAGCCATCCACGGTCGTGCCATTACGCCATGGAGTAGCGGTGGTCACGTTCCTGCTTGGAATTGCGATTGCCTTTGGTGCGGCCCTTTGGGTGCCTTATTTTCTCGCAGTGCGATTGGCGAGCATTCGGTTGCTCACCTTCAGCTCGGTGGCTACATTCGGGCTGGTGATGTGGTTGGCAGGGGAGGCGGCTGCCACTCTCTGGGGCACGACAAGGCATAGCAGGGCTGCACTCTTACTCAGCGGGACGATTACCCCAATATTCCTGGCCGCACTATACGTAACGATTCTGCGTCCTTCTGTTTCCGGTCTTCCCGATGTGCACCCGTATCCCAACACGCGGTACTGGCAGTTAACGACGGGGTCTCTGATCGCGTACAGTGAGTACGATCCGCCGCCCGGCACGGTGGTGAATCCGATTCCGATTGTGTATCTGCATGGCGGCCCCGGGGCCCGTCAAACGCCCGTGGATCAGGCGGTTTACGGGTCATTTGCCGCACAAGGATTTCGCGTCTTCCTTTTTGATCAGGCGGGCAGCGGGCTCTCAGGGCTTCTGCCTCACGTGCATGATTACACGGTGGAACGATGCGTTAGCGATCTTGAAGCGGTGAGGCAAAAGATCGGCGCTGAAAAGATGAACCTGATTGGCCATTCCTGGGGCTCAACCCTGGCGGCCAGCTACATGGCGAAGTATCCCAGCCACGTTGCTAAAGTTGCGTTCCTTTCGCCCAGCAAGATATGGAATCTGGAGGACGAGAACTACAACTTTTCCCGTACGGATGAAAACCGCTCAATTCCTCCCCCGCTACGCTTCTCTGCTGCGCTGATGCTTCGAGATCGCAACCCGGACGCGAGTGAGAATCTATTGCCACAGCGGGAAGCCGAAACACTTGCGCCGCCGTCTCTTCTGAGAACGTTTGGATCATTGGTGTGTGCGGGCGACTCGAAACGATTGCCTCTAAACCTTTTTTCCGGGTTTAATCCGTATTTAGTGCCGGAACTGATACCGGATACAAGTAACCGGGAAAACGATCCGCACGAGGCGTTGCGAAGGAATCAGACACCTGCGATTCTGCTGTATCCCGAGTGCAACTACCTCGCGTGGAACGGCGCATTGGACTATCGCAAGACACTGCCGAATCTCAAGATTTATTACATACCGCATGCGGGCCACTATATCCAAATCGAGCGGCCTGGCTTACTCAAGCGCTTGATTCTGGCGTTTCTTCTGGACCAACCCGACCCAATTCCGCCTTATAAGAGCGATGCCGATCCGCGAACCAACCGCCCATAACTGGACAGTCTTGAGCGGAAAATCGCTACTTCGTAAAATGCGCTTTGGCTTTTTGCAAAGTGGCTTCGTTTTCGACATTGAGACAGGACTGCGATTTGTCGATCTGGCGCAGTAGTCCGGTGAGCACCGCGCCAGGACCGGCTTCGAGAAACTGGGTGGCACCCTGGGCGATGAGGGCACGCATGGAGCTCTCCCACTGCACCGTGCCGGTGACCTGGCGGATCAAGGTTTCGCGCGACTTCGCGGCATCAGAGACAGGCGCGGCTTCAACGTTCGCCATCACGGGAATCTCCGGAGTGTGGAAGTTGAGCGCTTGCAGGTCGGCGGCAAGGCGATCCTGTGCGGGCTGCATCAGCGGGCAATGGAAGGGTGCACTGACCGGAAGCATGACGGCGCGTTTGGCTCCCTTGTGCTTGCAGAGTGCAGCGGCGCGTTCGACGGCTTCCTTGGAGCCACTGATGACGACTTGACCGGGAGAGTTGATGTTCGCGGGCTCGCAGACTTGGCCGGGGTGTTCGGCAAGGGCTTCGCTGCAGGCGGAATGGATCGCGTCAATTCCCAGGGCGAGGATGGCGGCCATGGCGCCCACGCCGACCGGCACCGCTTCCTGCATATACTTGCCACGATTGCGCACGGTGCGCACGGCATCAGCAAAGTTGAGGGTTCCGGCGATGACGTGGGCGGAGTATTCGCCCAGCGAGTGGCCGGCTACAAAGCTGGGAACGATGCCAACTTCGGCAAGGACACGGGCAGCGGCAACCGAGACGGTGAGGATGGCGGGCTGGGTGATTTCAGTGAGGCGAAGCTTTTCGTCGGGACCCTCGAAGCAGAGTTGGCTGAGCGGATATCCGAGCGCTTCGTCGGCTTCGTCAAAGGTACGACGGGCCACCACGTGATTGAAGGCGAGTTCCTTGCCCATTCCAGCAGCTTGCGAGCCCTGGCCGGGGAAGAGAAATACGAGTCCGGAAATGCGGTGTGCCATCGATGGCTCCGTACATAAATTCTGATATGTGGAGCGCGACAGATTGCGCGCTCACACTCTACGGAACGCGGCCGATATTCTCAGGCGGCGCTCTGCCGCAAGGCTAGTCACACTTTGCGACTGTACCTGGCGGCCGAAACCAGAGCCTCGCCGACAACATCCGCGGCGCACTCCGGAAATACTAAACCTATTCGGCGGCAGCGATACGATCGTGGGCAGCATGAATCTGCTCCTCGATCTTCTGATTAAGACCGGAGCGGGCAAATTCCGAGGCGACCCGAATCGCATTCTTAATGGCCGTGCCGTTGGAAGATCCGTGACTGACGATGGCCACGCCCTTGAGTCCGAGCAGCGGAGCACCTCCGTACTCGGAGTAATCGAGGCGCGTCTTGAAGTCCTTGAAGGCCGACCGCGCGAGTAGAAAACCTACCTGGCGCGTGATGGTTGACTGCAACGATTCCTTGAGAATGGCGCGCACCGCTTCGACCAGTCCCTCGCTGACCTTGAGGGCTACGTTACCCACAAAACCATCGCAGACGATGACGTCGGCGTGCCCGTTATAGAGGTCGCGGCCTTCGACGTTGCCGAGGAAGTTGAGGGAGAGCAGCTTGATGAGCTGGAAGGCGTCGCGGGTAAGTTCGTTACCCTTGGTCTCTTCCTCGCCGACGGAGAGCAGACCGACGCGCGGATTGCTGGCCGTGGGAAAACGTCCGCTGAAGATAGAACGGAAGTATATGTCTCCCATGATGGCGAACTGCTGCAGGTTTTGAGGCTTGCAATCGACGTTGGCGCCCACGTCCAACATGATGGTAGCGGTGTTGGCGGCAGTGGGAAAGACGGTGGCAAGCGCGGGGCGATCGACTCCGGGGATGACGCCGAGAACCATTTTGGCGGTAACCATGGCGGCGCCGGTGTTACCGGCGGAGACAAAGCCATCAGCCGTGCCGTCCTTGACCAGGCGGAGTCCGACGCGCATCGAGGAGTCCCGCTTCTGCTTGACGGCTTGGGCGGCCTTCTCGTCCATGGTGATGAACTCCGAGGCATGGACGACCTCGATGGGTAGATCCCGAGCTTCAGGATGTTGAGCCAGTTCGGCGCTCACCACATCCTGCTGCCCGACCAGAAGCACTCGAACTTCACATTGCCGTGCGGCAAGAATTGCGCCCTCGACTTCCGGCTTGGGGGCGCGGTCCGCACCCATGGCATCGACCGCGATGGTGATTGACATCGTCCGGAAGGGAGGCCTAGCTGGCCTTTTCAACCTCAACGATTTCACGGCCCTTGTAGTGGCCGCACTTGGCGCAGGCACGATGCGGAAGTTTGGCTTCGTGACAGTTGGGGCACTCGCTGGTGGAGCGTGCGGTGAGGTGATCGTGAGCGCGACGGAGTGCCGTGCGCTGCTTGGAGTGTCGCCGTTTAGGATTTGCCATGATCGACTACCTTTCAAATTTGGTGCGGCACGTTGATCCGCAAAGCGGGGCCGCGAAAATCAGAAGATACGCCCGAGGGCGTTACTGCAATTTGTTTTTCAAGTCGCCGAGCGCTGCCCAGCGCGGATCCGGCTTAGCCTGACTGCAACCGCAAAGCTGCTGGTTGCGATTGGCACCGCAGGTGGGGCACAAGCCCTTGCAAT
Source organism: uncultured Acidobacteriaceae bacterium (assembly GCA_964559875.1). Lineage (GTDB taxonomy): Bacteria > Acidobacteriota > Terriglobia > Terriglobales > Acidobacteriaceae > TOLSYN. Next base: position 20,787 of record CAZLJQ010000050.1, on the reverse strand, counting down.
CATACCGGCAAAGGGTCTTGATGGGCACGGCGAGCAGAATCTGCTCGCGAAGCGAATCTTCCAAATCCATCCCTTCGCCTGAGTAATAGCCAATTTCAGTCTCAGCCTCGTTGATGGCTACTTCGTCGGAGCCTTTTTCCGGCACCAGCGGGCGGTACAAGAGGTCAAAAGAGCGCGAAATCGGAATCTGAACCGGCTCCAGACATCGGGCACAACTGACTTCCACCCTGCCATCCAACTTGCCGAGCAGACGGATGTCGTCAATGGAATGATTGCCGCCGTGGTGCTCACGAATCAGTTCGGCGTGCCCCTCGGTTTCCAGTGAGCCGACCTGCCGCACCTCAGAGCCGAAGTCAATCTCTCCGGGCTGAAATTGCAGCTCAAACTCCAGCTTACGGACTTCCAGGTCTTGAACGCGAATCTTCATGACGACGCCACACTTGCTCCTGAAGCCCAGCCGGCGGATCACAACCGATTCGCTTGTAAGCGAATGAGAACGCTAGGAATGTACCAGCTCAAACAGTGAGCCGAAACGGTACCCATACTCCTGGCGGGAAACGCTCCTCAGGACAGATTACAAGGATAAGGGCGCGAGGCGGGCGGTGTCAAACGTGGCTAGCCCGCTGGTACTTATCGGAGCCGCGCTTTTGTCTGCTCCTTGACCACGATGGTTTCGGCGATGCGATCATGGACACACTGGCAATTATGGTGGATGAAAAACTGGAGGAAGCCAAAGCCGCCCTCAAGCGCCGAGGCCCCGTAGCCGAGCGCGCGCTCTGCTGCCTGCCAGAGCGAAATCTTCGGCTGCTTCAGCGAGACTACGCGGATTCTCAACAGACGCTTGCCCGCCGTCAGACCGTTGGTCATCCAGACCAAAAGCCCGGCGTACACCACGATCCAGGCGAGGTCCTCCAACTCGTGAAAGTTGAAATTCACGGCGATGTGCAGCGGGTGATGCATGGCCTTCATCTCCAGGTACTGACGGAGAATCACCACCGGGATGTAGACCGCGAGGACAACCAGGAAATCGATGGCGAAGGCCGCCGCGCGCTGCCAGAATGAGGCCAGCGGCACTCCCTGCAGAGACTGTGCGCGAACCGTCTCGTGGGGATCGAAAAGACGCACCTTCTTCGCATTTGCCGTGCTTTTCATGCTCCACATGATGGGCCGGAATCGATTACAGTTGTGCGCCGCTTGAAGGAAAGCGCTAACATCGAGCGGATCATTGGAGGCCATCATGGAACCATTCCGCTTTCATCTCTTCGTCTGCACTCAGCAAAAGCCAGAGGGCATAACTTCCTGCGCGGCCCAAGGGTCGCAGGCGGTTCTCGAAGCACTGGATCGCGAGATAGAGACGCGCGGTCTCGGCAATGACGCGCAACTGACGACCTGCGGATGCATGGGACTGTGCGATGAGGGTCCGGTAATGGTCGTCTATCCGGCAGGAGTGTGGTACCGGCACGTGCGACCGCAGGATGTGTCCGAAATCGTAGACGCACATTTGCGTGCCGGAAAACCGGTTGAGCGCCTGGTGTGGAACGATGCGCCCGGGATGAAGGCGCTGTCGGTTGAACATCGGGAGAAAGTTCGCGCCGTAGCGGCTGCCCGCGAGAAAGCAGGAATGCTGCCCGATAGCCTCGATCAGATGATCCGGGCCTTTATGCCGAGCCGCTGCATTCTGACGGCGCTTGAACTCGACATCTTTACGGCTGTGGGAGATGGAGCGAATGCGGCGCAGATTGGGGAGCGGATTGGCGCGGATGCCCGCGCCGCGAGCAAACTGCTGAACGCGCTCGTCGCCCTCGGCTTGCTGACTAAAGCCGGAGAGGATTTCAAGAACACTCCCGAGTCCGCACGTTTCTTTGTTCACGGCTCCAAGGACAACCAGCGCGATGGCCTGCTGCACTCAGCCAATATCTGGCATTTGTGGAGCACCATGACCAAGGCAGTGCGCAGCGGCACACGCGTTCCGATTGAGCGCGACGACGCCGCTGAATGGACGCGGAACTTTATTGCCGGTATGCAGCGCAACGCGAAAGATCGGGCTCCGCTGGTGGTGAAGTCCCTGGGGACGGCGGGCGTTCGCCGGGTTCTCGATCTCGGGGGCGGCTCCGGCGCATACTCCATCGCGTTCGCGAAGGCTTCGCAGGATGTGCGGTGTGAGATTCTCGACATTCCGGAAGTTGTGCCGCTGACCGAAGGATATGTGCGTGCCGCAGGAGTTGCAGAACAAGTCAGCCTCCGCTCCGGAGATATGCTGCGGGACGAGTTTGGCATGGGCTATGACCTCATTATGCTGAATGCGATCTGCCACATGTTTTCCGAGGAGCAGAACCGGGAACTCTTCCGCCGCGCACGCCAGGCGCTGGCACCGAACGGCCGGCTTGCAGTACAGGACTTCATACTTAATCCAGACAAAACCGCGCCACAATGGGCGACACTGTTCTCACTGAACATGCTTGTGGCCACTGACGCCGGTGCGAGTTACAGCGAGCCTGAATACACGGACTGGATGAAGGCTGCGGGGTTCACCGAGGTAAGCCGGATCAACCTACCTGGGCCGAGCGACCTGATGGTAGGCGGGGTGAAATAGAAGAAATCAGTGTGTCACATTCCGATGATGTGATAGCGTTCGGGAACTCCGGCTTTCACTGTTTGTTCATGAAGCTCGCGTAGGATGTTCACACGACTTATCGCCATGGCGTGCTCTGCACACTAGAGCAGTTCCAGGGAAGGTATATCCTTTCCGATTTGATCACTGCCGTTGCTCCCTGATGGTCGCGACGGCCCAAGGGTAGCGGCTTCGGGATACAGCATCCCTGGAACTGCTAGCGGGATGTTGTGGGCAAAATCATTCCAAGCGTTGCGAACAGGAGAGCTGCATTTAAGATGTCTGCCATTTTTGAGGCTGAGAAGGAAGTCCCCGTTCGCACAGATTGTCCGCAGTGTTCGTTCATACGCATCTGCTTGCTGGCGCTGGTGCTTCTTGCTCCGCTTGCGCTGATCGCCCAGGGTGGCCCGCCGCTGCTGACCGACGATCCGGGGACACCCGGGCGCAACAACTGGGAGATCAATCTTGGCTACACCATGGACCGCCAGCCCAGCGACAACTACTACGAAACTCCAATTCTCGACATGAACTACGGCTGGGGCGACCGCGTCCAGCTCAAGTACGAGATGCCATACGTTTACAACAGCACGGGCGGCGGCCCGCTGGTTTCCGGCCCTGGCAATTCCAAGTTCGGCGTCAAGATCCGCTTCTTCCAGGATGAAAAGCTGGACTTGAATATTGGAACGTACCCGCAGATTGCAGTGAACAACACGAAGGACTCGGTGCGGCGCGACTTGGCCGATGACGGCCCTCTCTTTTTGCTGCCGGTGGAAATCACCAAGAAGGTGGGACCGCTCGATGTGGACCTGGAGGTGGGGCGCTGGTTTACGCAGGAGAAAGACTACTGGATTAGCGGATTGGCGTTTGGCCATCAGGCGACCCGAAGGCTGGAAGTGTTGGGCGAGGTTTACAGCGATGGCAATCCTGAGGGACAACGCGACAATACGTTCGACTTTGGCGGGCGCTACCGATTGAACCGCAACGCACTCTTCATCTTTATGGCTGGACGCAGTTTCAGTCCGCCGAGCAGCGGCCAGTCGCAGCTCATCGGATACTTCGGAATGCAGTTCCAACTGGGGCGGCACCTGCGCGATGACCCCACGACGGAGGAGCAGCCGCACTCGCCGGCCGCTCCAACTCCCGGCATGAGACGCTAGAGCGGTTCCAGGGAAACTATATTCTTTGCAAATTGTGCCCTTCCGCTGCTCCTTGATGGTCACAGCGGCTCTTGGCAAGTGGCTTCGGGACACAGCATCCCTGGAACCGCTCCTAGGTGGCTTGCACGCGCGCGTGAAGCAGCTCGACGGCTTTGCGTGCGATGTGCTCGGCTGAGACTTCAAACTCCTTGACCAGCTCCCAAGGCGCGCCGGAATCTCCAAAGCGATCCTGCACTCCGATGTAGCCGGCGAGGACCGGATGCTGGAGGATGGCAGGGTCCTCCATGATGATGCCTGCAACACGCCAGCCGAGCGCGCCGACCTGGTGCTCTTCGGCGGTAACAATGACACTGGTTTCGCGAGCGGCTCGCGAGATGGCCTCGCGGTCGATTGGCTTCAAGGTGTGCATGTTCAGAATGCGCGCCTGGTAGCCGTAGTCGCGATTCAGTATCCATGCGGCACGCATCGCCTCAGGAACCATGGGACCACAGGCGATGATGGTCAGGTCTTCGTGCTCGTCCGCGTAGTCTTGCGCCAAGCGGGTTTCAAAGGCATCGGCAAAGTTTTCGCGTTCGCCTCGGAAGCGCAGGACGTTTGCCTTACCGAAGACGAAGGGCGTGGCGTCGGTGGAGATGACGGGCGTGGCCTCGCGGGCAAAGCGCATGTACTTGGGACCCTTGTGCTCCAGCAACATGTAAGCCGTGGCCTTCCTGGTCTCGACGGAATCCGCGGGGACCACCACACTCATGTTCGGGAGTCCACACATGGCGAAGAGATCCTCAAGCGCCTGATGAGTTGCGCCATCGGGACCAACGCTGACTCCGCCATGCGCACCCGCGATGAACACGTTCAGATTGCTGTAGCAGATGGAGACTCGCACCTGGTCAAGGTTGCGCGCCGCGGCGAAGGTGCCATAGGTGCCAAAGACCGGGAATTTGCCTTCTTTGGCAAGTCCTGCCGCTGCGGCCGTTGCCGACTGCTCGGCAATGCCCATGCTGAGCCATCGCGGCTTCCGCTCCGGATGGCCGGCATAGAAGTCGCTGATGGTGATGGAGCCCGAGATATCCAATCCCAGACAGACGACGCGCTCGTCGCCGCCTTTGTCCGCCAGAGCCTGACCGAAGCCTTTGCGAGTCGGCTCCATCTTCACCTTCATCTGATCCCCGGCGTTCCACCAATAGTTTTCGCGGAACTTCGGCATCTTCGATTCGAGCTTCTGTTCCACCCCGCACTGATATTCGGCGGCATGTGCGGCCAGCGCCTCGACATCTACTTCTTTGGTTACGCCGAGTTCGTCGAGAGCCTTCATGAGTTCGTCGCGGTTCGGGGACTTGCCGTGCCAGCCCGCTACGTTCTCCATGAAGCTGACACCCTTGCCCTTGATCGTATCGGCGATGATGACCTTCGGCTTGCCGTTGCGGCTCCGCTTTGCATTGGTCAGCGTGTTTACGATTTGTTCCATGTTGTGGCCGTCGATGCGCAGAACCTCCCAGCCAAAGGATGCGTACTTCGCCTCAATGGGGTCGATGCCCATTACGTCCGCGACCTTGCCGTCGATCTGGAGACCGTTCTTGTCCAGAATCGCAACCAGGTTGTCGAGTTTGTAGTGAGCCGCTTCCATGGCCGCTTCCCAGATCTGACCCTCCTGCTGCTCGCCGTCGCCCATGATGCAAAAAACGCTGTAGGGTAGACCGTCGAGCCGGGCGGCCAGAGCATTGCCGACGGCAACACTGAGTCCCTGACCGAGAGAACCGCTGGAGATTTCGATTCCGGGCAGCTTCAGCCAGTGGGGATGTCCCTGGAGAGGTGAGGAAAGTTTGCGCAGCAGTGCCAGATCGCGCTTCTCACAGAAGCCGGCGAAGGCGAGGCCTACGTAGAGGGCCGGAGCCTTATGTCCGGCGGACCAGATGATGCGGTCTCGCCCGGACCACGAGGGGTTGCGGGGATCGAGGGCGGCGACTTGCAGGTAGAGTGCGGCGGTAACGTCCATGATGGAGAGCGTGCCGCCAGTGTGGCCGGAGCCGGCACAGTAGAGTGCTGCAAGGATATAGCCGCGCATCTGCGCCGCCTGTGCTTCTAGTTCTTCTGTGGAATACTGGCGAAGGGGACAGTGCACCTTGGGGGCAGGGCTGGACATAATTGACCTCAATCTGAGTTAAAGCGCCGGACTTGGGGGGCCTGCGGCCACACTCCGGAATGCGTCACTGTATGCGCTGACGGGCTGCAACGCAGTGAGCTTTATCACTTGCCGTATGTGACGTAGGAGAGCGAACATGCGTAACGGCAAAGATTAGGCAGAATCGCCGATTTCCAATTCAGTGTCAGCTAAACTATCATTGGTGTAAAGGAGCCATGGGAAATGTTGTCCCGCAAAGGCGCAATCGCGTGTCTTGCCTTGCTCGGGATTCTTTTTGTCTCCTTTTTCCCTGCAAACTTTGGACCGTTTACCGTTACGAACGGACCTGCTACTGCATTTCGCGCGCTCGAGGCGGCAAGTGGCCTTTTTGACGCAATCAGTACGGCGGTGATTGTAGCGATTGTCCCGAGATGTATTCTCTTCCTACCACATGTTACGCAGACCGCTGTTGAACAGCTAAACTGCGATCCCGCGCTCGTCTCTCTTCGCTGCTAAACGCGAACCCCGCCAGCGTCCCGAACCCAAATCCCTAACTCCAACATTCCCTTAAGGAGGAGTGTATGAAAGCTCGTTTCCTGCAGATTGCAGGTTTGTCTTTTGTCCTATCCACAATGTTGTTGCTCGGCGCATGCCATAAAAAGTCGGCTCCTGTTGTTCCGCCTCAGGCTCCTCCGCCCGCTGCGAAACCAACCGCAACCCTCACCGCTTCGCCTGCGAGTGTGCAGCGCGGCGATGCCGTGCAACTCACATGGAGCACACAGAACGCTACCGACGTGCGCATTGATCCAGTCGGCACTGTGTCTGTGAATGGAACGCAAAAGCTGGCTCCAGCGGCCTCAACCACCTACACACTCACGGCGAAAGGTCCGGGAGGAACAGTCCAGGAGTCGGCACGCGTGACGGTTACGGAACCACCGACGCCAGTCGCGGTGGCCGCCGCCCCAACCGATCGAGAATTGTTTGAGCACAGCATGAAGGACATTTACTTCGACTACGATCGATACGACGTTCGGCCGTCGGATGCCACGGCGCTCAAGGCAGATGCCGCGTTCCTAGCCTCACATCCTAGCTACAAGTTCGTAATCTCCGGACACTGCGACGAACGCGGTTCCGAGGAATACAACCTGGCGCTGGGATCGAGCCGGGCGGATGGAGTTCGCGACCAGCTTGTGAAACTGGGAGTGGCTAGCAATCGCATCAAGACCATTAGCTACGGCAAAGAAAAACCCTTCTGCATGGAAGCAAACGAACAGTGCTACCAGCAGAATCGCCGCGCACACTTCGCGCTCGAGCAATAGCGGATGCAAGTGGCGAGAGGAGAGCCCTCGCAGGCTCTCCTCTCGCTCTACGCATGTGGTCACAAATCAGAACTGCGATAAGATGAGCTGATTCCGTGAGCTGAACTACTATCGCACCGCTGCGAGAAAGAGATTCGAGTAACCTTAAAGAATCCATGACCGTCCCGCCTGTTGACCGCAACCCGGAATTGAAATGGCACACCGCCATGTGGTCGCGCGTTACGGCGCTTGTAAGCCAGCGCGAGGAGCAGGTTTTCCTTGTCTTATCGCTGGTGATTGGCGCCTTGGCGGGGCTGTCGGTGGTTGCATTTATTGTGCTGACTGAGCGCCTGGGATTGCGGATCTATCCGGTCGGAAGCCCGGCATGGAGACGCTTAGCGATGCCGGTGACAGGCGCTCTGGCTATGGGATATCTGCTCTTCCGCTACTTTCCAGATGCGCGGGGCAGCGGCGTACCCCAGACTAAGGCGGCGCTTTACGCCCGCGAGGGCAAGATATTGCTAAGCACTGTGCTGGGCAAGTTCGGCTGCACGGCGGCCACTCTCGCCAGCGGAATCCCGTTGGGGCGAGAAGGTCCATCGGTGCAGGTGGGAGCCGGGATCGCATCCGTCCTGGGCCGTTGGCTGGGGTTGCGTCCCGAGAAGGTAAAGGCCCTTATACCGGTGGGTGCCGCCGCTGCGGTAGCCGCAGCCTTCAACACTCCGATGGCAGCTGTGTTGTTTGCTTTGGAAGAAGTGGTGGGAGATCTCCACGCTCCGGTGCTGGGATCGGTGGTGCTGGCCTCTGCGACTTCCTGGGCGGTGTTGCGCCTGCTACTGGGGAATAACCCTTTATTTCATGTGCCGGAGTACCAACTGGTGCATCCGCTGGAGTTTGGTATTTACGCGGTGCTGGGCGTCGCGGGCGGCTTCCTTTCCGTAGCGTTCACCAAGCTATTGCTGGAAATGCGTAAACGCTTCCTCCTGCTGCCGAGAAGTTCCCGCTGGTGGCATCCTGTGGTGGGCGGCGTGATGGTCGGCATCATGGGGATGTTTGTACCGCAGGTTCTGGGCGTGGGGTACGTCTACGTCGGTCAGGCGCTGAACGGAAGCATGGCGCTCAAGTTGATGGTCCTGCTCGTAGTGCTGAAGCTGTTTGCCATTACTACCGCATACGCCTCCGGCAACGCCGGCGGAATCTTTGGCCCAGCTTTGTTTCTTGGCGCCATGCTGGGCGGCGCCATTGGCACGGTGGCTCATCACCTGTTGCCGACCTACACGGCAGCGCCAGGAGCATATGCACTGGTCGGCATGGGCGCGCTCTTCGCAGGCATTGTGCGCGCTCCTATGACGTCTGTGCTGATGATTTTTGAGATGACCCGCGATTATGCCGTCATCGTGCCGCTAATGATCGCCAATCTGGCGAGCCTTTTCATCTCTTCGCGTTTCCAGAAGCAACCTATTTACGAGGCCCTGGCGCATCAGGACGGTATTCATCTACCGAGCAGGAAGTCGCAGGAGGAGTTTAGCGGACACATTGTCTCGCAGGTAATGCGCCCGGCTGCGGAGATATTACCAGCGCAAATAAGCGTCAGGGATGCCGTGGAACGGACGCGAGCGAGCGAACTCCGCACATGGCCGGTGGAGGATGAAGGAAGCGTGGTGGGAGTGCTGAGCCGTGAAGCAATGCAATGCGCTTTTGTGGACGACAGCGAACAGAGTTTGCGGAGTTTGTTGGCCACCTTGGAATTTCCGCACATCCACCCGGATCACCCCTTGCATCTGGCGCTGGAACGTATGAGCAAGAGCCATCTGGACCTGTTGCCAGTGGTCAGCCGCGCCGATATTCACAAAATGGAAGGGGTTGTAACTCTGCGTGACGTGCTGGATTCCTACGGCGTGGACTCGACGGGCTTAGCCTAGCTCGGGATTGCGAGACATGCTCTAACTCTTCTGCTTCTCTGCAGTCCCTGTTCGCCTGCTCAGCTTCTATCGTCACGCAGCTCTGGATTCGGCGTATTATCGTTGCTCTTGAAGGTGACAATGATGCCACTCACCGAGTCAATACGTCCCATCCTGAAGCAGAAGGGCGGCGTTGTCTGTTCCGTAACCTCATCTAATTCCGTTTACACGGCCATTGCCATGATGGCTGAAAAGCAGGTAGGTGCGCTGCTGGTGCTCTTCGACGACAGAATCGTGGGCATCGTCTCCGAGCGCGACTACGCGCGAAAGGTGATCCTGAAAGGCCGCTCCTCAAAGGAGACAACCGTTGCCGAGATCATGAGCGCCCCGGTCATCGCCGTCACACCGGAACACACCGTCGGCGAGTGCATGAAGATCATGAGCGACCATCGCATCCGTCATCTTCCCGTGCTGGAGAACGAACGGCTGGTGGGAGTGATTTCAATTGGCGACCTAGTGAACTGGATTATCTCCGAGCAAAGTGAAACGATTCGCCATCTGGAAGCGTACATCTCCGGCACGCCCACTTTGTGATTGCTACGTTATTCAGGAGAGCAGGTTGAGCACTTCGCGGAGTTGCTGACGCACTCGCCGCAGCTCTTCCTTGCGCTGAAGATCACTCACTGGTGCAGGAAATGGCAGAGCCGCCTGGGGCTCATTCTGGAGTTCGTGGCGGGCTTCGTTTAACTCCACACTCTTCAAAGCGACATTGTTCGACGCCGCATTGTTTGAGGCCACATTCAGATTCTGATCCGGGGCGGTATTCAGAAGCTGTGGCGCGAGCTGATTCTGCAAACGGGTGTTTCGCACTTCCTCGCGCAGTCTCTCGCGAGCTCCCGCGATCGTGAATCCGTCCTCGTAAAGCAGTTTGCGGATCTGCATCACGTATTCCACGTCACGGCGGCGATACATGCGCTGGCCTGTGCTGCTCTTGGTGGGCTTGAGCTGCGGGAACTCCGTCTCCCAAAAGCGCAGCACATAGCTGGGGAGCTTTGCCAACTCGCTCACTTCGCCAATACGAAAGTAAATCTTCTCCGGAATCACAACTTCCGGTTGAGTTCGGATGTGTTTGCGCTTTGCTGTTGCCATGGTGAGCACCGCTGCTGCTACCTGTTCTTGTAACACGTACGTAGAGCTGCTTCAATCTGGAGCAGTTCCGGAGAAACCACTCCAGCGCTCGTAAATGAAAAAGTCTCCGCCAGCTGAGCGGAGACTGAACAAATGGAAATCGAGGTCTAGCCACCTCGCAGGTCCGGAACTGTTACCAGCCACACAACACCTGTTTGGAACTTCTCCCTTGAAGGTATCTGCGACGATCTGTAAGCCATATCTACAGCTTGGATGCACTTACGTACTAGTCCCATATTTTGTGTCCAGTTACTCTGATTGTCAATAGATTTTGCATCTTTTTTACTTGACGAAGCCGTTCCCGTGTTCATCGCCACGAGCAAGCACGGTTCCTTCCAGAGCCTGAATCTGCATTTCCAACCCTTGCTTCCGGTACGGCCCCGACATGGTGTGGTGCTCCTGGATGCTAGAATACGGAGTTCTACACCCCTGAGTTTTCTGGCAAGGATGCTCCATCGCAATCCTTTCGAAAGGCAATAATCATGTCAAAGTTGATGTCGGCGGTGGTCAAGAACGAGCCGAAAGCGGGGGTGGAAATCCGCGAGGTTCCGGTACCGGCCATAGGTTCCGCCGACGTGCTGGTGCAGGTGAAGGTCGCCTCCATCTGCGGTACCGATCTGCATATCTTCAATTGGGACCCCTGGGCGCAGGGACGCATTGCGCCCCCGCTGATTCCCGGCCATGAATTCTGCGGTCACGTTGCCGCCGTCGGCCGCGAGGTTACAAGCGTAAAGGAAGGCGACTTCGTCTCGGCCGAGATGCATGTGGCCTGCGGCAAGTGTCTGCAGTGCCGCACAGGCCAGGGACATATTTGCCAGAACGTGAAGATCATCGGCATCGACCAGAATGGAGCCTTCGCCGATTACGTCGTCATCCCGGAGTCGAACATCTGGAAGCTCGATCCCTCGATCCCACATGAGTACGCCTCGATTCTTGATCCGCTTGGCAATGCGGTTCACACCGCGCTCTCCGGCGATCTTGCGGCGAAAACCGTTGCCATCACTGGATGTGGTCCCATTGGCCTGTTTGCCATCGCGGTGGCGCGCGCTTGTGGTGCAGCTCAGGTTTTCGCTATCGAGGTCAACGAATACCGCCGCGATATCGCACGCCAGATGAAGGCCGACCTGGTGCTTGATCCTGCAACCCAGGACGTGCGCAGCATTGTGCACGATCACACCAATGGCTACGGAGTGGACGTTCTGTTGGAGATGGCCGGGCACAAGGACGCCGTTAAACTCGGCTTCGATATTCTGCGCACTGGAGGCCGTGTCAGCCTGCTTGGCATACCTTCGCGACCTCTCGAACTCGACCTCGCCCGCGACATCATCTTCAAAGGCGCCACCGTGATCGGCATCAATGGCCGCAAGATGTTCGAGACCTGGTATCAGATGACCGCACTGCTGAAGGCCGGTAAGCTCGATCTTCATCCGGTTATTACCAACCGCCTGCCCATCTCTGATTTCAACAAGGGTATGGAGCTGCTGAACTCCGGCAAGGCTTCGAAGATTCTGCTCTACACCGGTGACGCCGACGCGGCATTCTAGACCGATCCGATAAGCCGGCCTCCGCTCTGAACTTCTGTACTCAGGAAGCGATGCGGCGGGATGGAGGGTGTTGCTCCAGGTTCTGAAGCAGCCGCCGAGCATTCAGAGCCCCTTCCGGCGTTTCTTCGTGCTTGAGGAATGCATAGACGTCACATTCCTTGACCGCCTTGGCCAGACGGTTCTCGAGTTGAAGCATCTCGGATTCGGGATATTCGGACTTTCTGAAGCGGAAATAGGCGAAGCTGGCGGTGATCACCTCAGGCACCTGCAGGTCATCGCTTTCCGCGATGCAGAGAGCGACATTGTGCTCGCGCATAAGATGGAAGACGCTGTCGGTAAACCAACTGCCATTGCGGAATTCGATGGCGGTCCGCGTGTTCGCGGGGATGCATTCCAAGAACGCTTGCAGACGTGCTTCGTCGAGCTTTAAGAACGGGGGAAGCTGGAAGAGTACAGGTCCGAGTTTGTTCGCGGAGGCCAGGGGCTGAAGCGAACCGTAGAAACTGGAGATGTCGGCGGCTACATCCTTGAGCCGCTTGACGTGCGTGATCCGCTGATGCGCCTTGACTGCAAAACTGAAATTCTTCGGCGTGGCGGCGCACCAATTCTCCAGAGTCTTGAGCGAGGGACGGGCGCGAAAGGTGTAGTTCACTTCAACGCAGTTGAGCTGGGTCGCGTAATAATCCAGAAACTTGGCGGTTGGCATCTTTTGCGGGTAGAAGTCCGGTTTCCAGGAGGAGTAGGCCCAACCAGAAGTGCCAATGCGTATTGTGCTCATGTGTTTCCTCCTACCTTCGCGGCTTCAAAGAACAGGAGCATTAGATGCCGCTCTGTCGTGTGGTGTCAGGTAACGATAACTCGATTGTTCCCGTTCAGTCCGCCGGCAGATGAAGTGTGTTGTGCTTAGACTATTATGCGTACACAGGCATTCTTGAAAAAGGGGGTCGTATGTCCACAACCCGCATCAATCCGCTCGCGTTCCTCTCGGATGAATTAAACGCATTGAAGCAGAAGGGCACCTATTTCAAACTGCGCGTGCTCGACGATGAACAGGCTCCAGTTTGCCACTTCGACGGGCGCAAAGTGATCAACCTCGCCTCCAACAACTATCTCGGCCTCACCACTCACCCCAAACTTCGCGAGGCTGCGCTGGAGGCCACGCGCAAATATGGAGTGGGCTCAGGCGCGGTGCGCACCATTGCCGGAACCATGAAGATTCACATGGAACTGGAAGAGAGGATCGCACGCTTCAAGGGAGTTGAGGCGTGCGTCGTCTTTCAGTCCGGCTTCACGGCGAACGCAGGAACCGTTTCGTCGTTCCTCGGCAAGGACGACTTCATCATCAGCGATGAGTTGAATCATGCCTCCATCATTGACGGCTGCCGACTTTCGCGTGCCAAGATTCTCGTCTTTCGCCACAAGGACGTGGCTCACGCCGAAGAGCAACTCGCCAGCGTGGCCAAACTTCCGGGCAAAAAGCTACTGATCTCCGACGGCGTTTTCTCGATGGACGGCGACATCGGGCCGCTGCCCGGACTCTGCGACGCGGCGGAAAAGTACGGCGCCATTATGATGGTGGACGACGCCCACGCCTCCGGCGTGTTGGGCCGCAACGGACGCGGCACCATTGACCATTTTGGGGTTCACGGCCGCGTGGACATCCAGGTCGGCACGCTTTCCAAAGCGATTGGCGCGCTTGGCGGTTACGTCTGTGGCACGCGCGACTTCATCGAGTACCTCTACCATCGCGCGCGTCCATTTCTGTTTTCCACCTCGCACCCGCCAGCGGTCGCGGCCACCTGCATCGCCGCATTCGATGTGCTGGAAAACGAACCCGAGCTGATTGAGCGCCTCTGGGCTAACACTCGCTTCTTCAAGAAAGAGCTCGGACTTCTCGGCTTCAACATTGGAGGCGTCACCACACCCGCCAGCGAGACTCCGATCACACCCATCATCATTGGCGACGGACGCGCCACCATGGAGTTCAGCAAAGCCATCTTCGAGGCAGGAGTGATGGGCACAGGCATCGCCTTCCCCACGGTTCCCGAAGGCAAGGCGCGGGTACGAACTATCGTCACCGCTACGCACACGGAGTCAGAACTCACCGAGGCGCTGGAAGTTCTCGGCAAGGTGGGGAAAAAGATGGGGCTTATCTGAGGTTTATTTTGTGCAATCGCCGGGCAGCCTTGGCTTATCCCTCAGGCTGCACGGCGCGATCTCTCGTCACCCGCGGCACTAATTGTTCTTGGCAATTTCCGCCAGCAATTCTTTGCCATACTTCTCGGCGCGTTTCGGGCCCATCCCTTTGATTTCCAGCAGCTCTCGCATGGTGCGTGGCTGCGAACGGGCGATCTCCAGCAGCGTGGCATCCTGCAGCACGCAATACGCAGGCCAGTGATTCTTGCGCGCCAGTTCCAGACGCAGCGTGCGCAGCCTCTCGAAGCGGGCTTCCACCGCGCGTCCGTGTAACACTCCCACCTTTCCACCAGCTACTTCCTTTGCTGCCGCAACTTTTGCCCGCGGGGTTCGCTCCTCCGGTGTTCGCAATGGGCTACGCGCAAACATCGTTCCTCGCTGGAACCTTTCTTCCAGCGGTGGCACCGCATTTTGTGGTCCAGCAATCGCATTCAGCGTGTGGAGAATTCTGTTGCCGAAGTTCTCAATGATCTTATGGTGCAACTCGAAGTCGTCGCGTAGCTCCTCAACGGAGTTCGGCGGATTTGCAATCAACTGGCGCAGTAAGTCGTCCGGCAGATGCTGAAAGAACATGGTGCCGAGCGCGCGCACTACGTCTCGGCGCAGCTCCTTCATCCTCGCCAGCCGCAGATCCTCTGAGGCCGGCGCTCCTACCGCGCGCTCCATTTTTGCAAGGAGCGCGGGCTGTGACGCAACGTCATTTGATGCCGGCGTCTTGACGGCTACTGTCTCCGCAGCACGCCCCGTTGCCTTCAGCTTCGGAGCCCGGGCGCGGCAGACGTCGCAACTACAGTTCTCCGGGATTCTATCTTCGCCAAAATATTCCAGAATCTGCCGGCGCCGGCAGCGCTCCCAACGAGCATAGTTCTGCATGGCGTCCAGTTGTTTGTTGCCGCGCTTCTTCAGCACGGCAATTTGTTTTGGAGTGATCTGACTATTGGTTTCGCCAATCTTCTCGATGAAGAATTTCTGCATCATCACGTCGGCCGGAGCAAAGTAGAGAATGCACTCCGCTGGCGCCCCATCGCGTCCTGCGCGTCCCGCCTCCTGGTAGTAGGCTTCCAGGCTACCGGGAAGGTTGTAATGAATCACGTAGCGCAAATTTGGCTTGTTGATGCCCATGCCGAAGGCGTTGGTCGCCACTACGATGGCGTCTTCATGATCGATGAACCGGCGCTGGTTGCTGCCGCGTGCCTCCTGCTCCATGCCTGCGTGATAAGCCACGATGGTGCGCCCGCGCAGCGCGCTTCCCAGCAGTGACGTGACCTCGTCCACATGTTTGCGCGTGGAGCAGTAGACAATGCCGCCGCCCGCCTTATGGCGCGAGAGATAGTCGACCAGTTCCTGCTGCTTGTTCTTGGCCTTGGCAAAGACAATGGACTGGTAACTCAGGTTCGGACGGTCGAAGCCGGTAACGTGAATCGCAGGATTTTTCAGTTCGAGATTGCGCACGATGTCGGCGCGCACCTCCGGGGTCGCCGTCGCCGTCAGGGCGATGGTCAGCGGCAGGCCCAGCAACTTGCGCACCTCGCCCAACCGCAGATACTCCGGGCGGAAATCATGTCCCCACTGGCTGATGCAGTGTGCTTCGTCGATTGCCAGCAACGACAATTTGCGGTTGGTGATGATCGAGAGGAATCCCGGCGCGTTGAATCTCTCCGGCGCCACGTAGAACAGTCCGCGGAAGCCATCGCGCAACCGTGCCATCACCTCGCGCTGCTCGTCCCAAGTCTGCCCGCTGCATAACATCATCGCCGGAATGCGCAGCGCGCGCAGTTGCCGCACCTGGTCGGTCATTAGCGAAATGAGAGGCGAGACAATCAGAGTCAGACCGCGCAGCGCCACCGCCGGCAATTGGAAACAGAGGCTCTTGCCCGCACCCGTCGGCATGACAACCAGCGCATCGCGTCCTGCGAGCACGTCGTTTACGATTTCGCGCTGTTGCAAGCGAAAGTTTTCGAGTCCGAAGATTGAGGTCAGGATGGAATCGACATCAGGCATAGCTGGAAATCCAACTCTAACAGCAAAGGCCCGCTCCATGCGGGCCTCGGCTTAAACTCTGAGGCTGCAATTACAGCTCGCTGAACACAATTTTGCCGGCCACGAGTGTTGCCCGCACCTTGCCGTAAAACTGCATTCCGTCATACGGACAATTGCGTGATCGCGAGTGCGTTTTTTCCGCGTCATAGGTCCAGCGTTTTTTCGGATCGAAGATGGTCACGTCGGCCATCGAACCTTCGGCCAGCGTGCCTCTTCCGCTAAGCCCCACGATCTTTGCGGGATTTGCCGAGAGCAACCGCACCACCTGCGGCAGGGAAATTTTTCCTGTGTGCTGCAGCGCTGTAATCGCCGCCGCCAGTGCAATCTCCAGCCCAGTGATTCCGAAGGCGGCTTTGTCGAATTCGACTTCCTTTTCGAACAACGCGTGCGGGGCATGGTCGGTGGCAATGGCATCAATGGTTCCATCGATGAGCGCCGCCAGCATGGCATCACGATCGGCCTCCGAACGCAGCGGGGGATTCATCTTGTAGCGCGTGTCGTAACTCGAACAGCTATCTTCAGTGAACAGGAAATGATGCGGCGTGACTTCGGCAGTCACCTGCACATGTGAAGCGCGGCCCAAACGCACCATGTCGAGCGACTTGGCAGTGGAAACGTGGGCAATGTGCAAACGCCCACCCTCCTGGCTCGCCAACCGAATGTCGCGCTCCACCATCTGCCACTCCGATGCCGGAGGCTGCCCGCGCAATCCCAGCTTGAACGATGTGGCTCCTTCGTTCATCGGGTTCCCGTGGGAAATTCTGGTATCTTCGGCGTGCTGAATCACCGGCAGTCCCACACGGGCCGCCAGCGCCAGCGCCTCGCGCATGATGTGGTCATCCAGGATCGGCTTGCCGTCGTCGCTGAGCGCCACCGCGCCAGCTTCCTTCAGCTCGCGATAATCGCTCAACCGCTCTCCCAAACTGCCCAGTGTGGCCGCCGCAATGGGAAAGACGTTGACCACGGCACCGCGCTCTTCGTCCTGTATCCATCGCGTGACCGCCGGAGAGTCGTTGATGGGCCGTGTGTTCGGCATGGCGCACACCGAGGTAAATCCACCGGCAGCAGCAGCAGCCGTCCCAGTGGCAATGCTCTCCTTGTGTGTCTGTCCGGGCTCGCGCAGATGCACGTGCAGATCGATGAAACCGGGAGCGATAACCAGCCCTTTTACGCTCAGCGTCTCATCGGCCGCGCACTTGGCTTGGCCCGGCTGTGCAATCTCCAGCACGCGCCCCTCGCCCAGCACTACGTCGGCTGCGGCATCAAAGCCTGCGGCTGGATCGATCAGGTGTCCGCCCTGCAGCAGAATCGTGCTCATCGCTTTCCTCCCAACAGCGTCGCCAGGATTGCCATGCGCACCTTTACGCCGTTCAGTACCTGTTCCAGCACCACCGACTGCTTGCAATCGGCAACCTCGTCGGTCATCTCCATGCCCCTGATCATGGGCCCGGGATGCATCACGAGGGCATCCTTCTTTGCCAGCTTCAAACGCGAGAGAGTCAGCTGATATCGCCGGATGTACTCATCCACGTTGATCTGCATTCCCGAGAGGCGTTCCTGCTGCACACGTAGCATCATCACTACGTCGGCACCGCGGATCGCCTCATCCATCTCACGGACAATCTCAACTCCCGGCGCAAGTTCACGCGCCACGTCGGGCAGCAAAACGTCCGGCCCGCAGAAGACTACGCGCGCCCCGAGCTTACTGAAAATATGGGCATCGCTGCGGGCCACACGACTATGGAATATGTCGCCGATGGTGACGATCTTGAGCCCCTGCAAACTCTTCCTGTGATCCAGAATCGTGAATGCATCCAGCAGCGCCTGCGAAGGGTGGGCGTGCATTCCGTCGCCAGCATTGATGATTGGAATGTCGATCAGCCGCGACAATAAAACCGGAGCGCCGGAGCTGGGATGCCGCATCACGATCGCGTCCACGATCGATTGCAGCGTCTTCCCCGTATCTTTTAGCGATTCGCCTTTTTCAATGCTGGCGGTGGTGGCATGGATAACCACGGTGGAAGCGCCCAGCGATTTGGCCGCAATCTCAAAACTGGTGCGCGTCCGGGTTGAGTTTTCGTAGAAAAGGAGAGCGATACGGCGGCCACGAAGGGTGAGGCGTGGGCGCGCCGGATTCATACGCTTCGCCAGAGCGAGAATTTCGAGAATCTGCCGCGAATCCAGCGGCTCGATCCCGAGCAGCGACCGGGGCTTGGCTTTCATGTTTTCCTTCGCTTAGCCTTCGGGTTCCGGCACGCGCTCAACCATCAGGACCTTTTCCATCTGGTCCGTTTCGGTGAGCTTGACTTCAATGATTTCCAAGTCCGTGGTCTGTACCCGGCGTCCCACAAAGCTTGCTTCAATCGGCAGCTCACGATGGCCGCGATCGATCAGGGTCAGCAGCTTCACGCTGCGCGGGCGCCCCTGGTCAAATAAGGCATCCAGCGCGGCTCGAACCGTGCGTCCTGTGTAGAGGACGTCGTCGCAGAGCACAATGTCTTTGCCGGTGATGTTGAAGCCGATGGGGCGCGGCTCTACCACGGGTTTTGGACCCACGGTCGAGAGGTCGTCGCGATAGAGCGTGATGTCCAAGGTGCCGACCGGCACTGCGGACTTCTCGATGCGCTCGATGTGCTTCGCCAGGCGCTCGGCAATTGGAATGCCCCTGCGGCGAATACCGATCAGCCCGAGAGTTCCGATTCCGTTGTTTTTTTCTACGATTTCGTGCGCCAGGCGGACCAGCGTGCGCTCGATTTCCGAGGCGGACATGATCTGCCCTTTTTCGCGAAGATGAGGGGGACGTGAGATGACGTTCATATCTGCCTGATGATACGCGACCTTGCAAGTGCGCGGCAAGGACTTCATCGCACCGTTTTACGACTCTTTCCGGCCGCTCTCCCGTCCGAACAGCGCCGCTCCCAGTGTTCCGCCAAGTGCGCTGAATAGCAGAAAAACCAGCGCCGCAATCATCAGGAAGAACAGCACTACGATGATCAGACCATGGTCGCTGGCAATGTAATTCCGGAACTGCTCCATCGCCTGGCGCACATCGGGGTCAGCAGCGGAGGCAATCGCATCCTGCATCTTTTCACGGAAGGCTTCGCGCAACTCCATGCGTTCGCTGGCGGCAAAGAGCCGGAACGTACTCAGCAGAGCCAGTAATCCAAACCCCAATCCTCCGGCCAGCAAACCCAGCTTTGCCCCCATCCAAGGGGTCACCGTGCGATATCCCGACTGGCGGCGGTAGAGCGTGACGGCCAGTCCGCCGGAGGCAAACATGCAGAGCATCGCCAGCGGAACGATGGGAATTGAGGTGCCGACCGCAGCCAGCAGCCCAGCTGCCAGCGCCGAACTGAACGCCGGACGCCAGACGATTTTGTTTTCCGGACGCGGATCGAGGCTTTGCGGCCTTGGCGCCACCGGCGCATCGCTCTCGCTTACTATCGGTTCAGCCGGAGGCTGGAGATCTTCTGGGGTTCCTGGTGGAAGCGGCTCGGTGACCGGCGCCGTGGGGGGATGCACCGGAACCCTGATCTGTGGTGCGTGACAGTTTGGGCAGAACGGACGCCCATCCTCCACCACCACCCCGCATTGGCCACACGAATGCTCCACTGCTCAGAAGTTATCAGCCCGGTTGCCCGGACGCAAATGCGTCAACCGCCGTTGTCCGAGTCCCGCAGAGCCTCGTTCCGTGAAAACGTTTGACTTATGCCGTGGCTACCTCATACCCTTTTCCGTTGGAGAGACTATGAAAGTTCTAGTGCTGGGCGGCGGCGGCCGCGAACACGCCCTGATTTGGAAGCTGAAACAGTCGCCACGAGTCACGCAGCTCTTCTGCGCTCCCGGCAATGCCGGAATTGCGCAGGATGCAACCTGCGTAGCCTGCGACCTTACGCACTTGGACTCCATGATCGAAGCCGCCGTCAAGGTCGCGCCTGACCTTGTGGTCGTCGGCCCGGAAGTTCCGCTCATGCTTGGCGTGGTCGATGAGCTCCGCCGCCGAGGCGTCCCCGTTTTTGGCCCCACCCAGGCCGCCGCGCAGCTGGAATCCAGCAAGAGCTTTTCCAAAGCCTTCATGACCCGCCACCGCATTCCTACTCCGCTCTATGTGCAGGTTCATGCGGTTTCGGAGATCAAGGACGCTCTGGCGAACTTCAGCGCTCCCATCGTGGTTAAAGCCGATGGCCTCGCCGCCGGCAAGGGCGTCGTGATTGCCGCCACCAAGGAAGAGGCTGCCCAGGCCGCAACCGCCATGCTGCAAGGCTCTCTCGGTGACGCCGGTCATCACGTGCTATTCGAGGAGTTTCTCAAGGGTGAGGAGATCAGCTTCTTGCTCATCAGCGATGGCGAACGCGTGGCGCCGCTGGTTGCCGCGCAGGACCACAAACGCATTGGGGACGGCGATACCGGCCCTAACACTGGAGGCATGGGCGCCTACTCCACCCAAGGTTTAATCGACGACAACATGCGCGATTGGCTGCTGCGCCATATCGCCCGCCCCGTGATCGCCGGAATGGCAGCCGAAGGCGCGCCTTACACTGGCATCCTATACTGCGGCCTCATGATGACCGCCCGCGGTCCCCAGGTACTGGAGTTCAACTGCCGCTTCGGAGATCCGGAGACCCAGCCCATCCTCATGCGTCTGGACAGCGACCTGCTCGAAGCGTTCGAAGCCAGCATTGAAGGGCGCGTCAGCAATGGCGTCTTCCGCTGGAGTCCCGATCCCAGTGTTTGCG
>CAZLJQ010000049.1:0-32018 GCA_964559875.1 uncultured Acidobacteriaceae bacterium | reverse complement strand
TGCAGCGTCATTTCCTCTGCGATCAGAACAGCGGCGCGCGTCTCGACCTTCTTGCGGCGAGCAGGGCTGAGCTTCTTGATGACATCATCCACATTTCTGGCCATGGCTACTTCTTCTCCTTCTTCTTCACTCGATCCAGATGAGCGTCGAATCGAATATCAGCCTTTCGGATCAGTTCTTTGTAGAACCGCTTTTCGCCGCCACCGGATTTATCGCCCGCAACCAACAGAATCGCTTTGCGCTTCGGATCGAAGGCGAAGGCCACGCGCCAGACACCGTCGGCCGCATCGAAGCGTAGCTCCTTCATATTCGGGTGTCTGGAGTCGTTCAGCGTGTCCACGCGGGGACGCCCCAGTTGCGGCCCGAACTGTTGGAGCAGTCTGGCTAACGCCAGAATTTCCGTCTGCACATCATTTGGAAGCGCGAAGAACTCCGGCTCAAACTCGTCTCCAATCAGAACTTGCCACTTCATGTATGACTATACCTCCAACGGTATATACGATCAAGAGTATTATGCGTCGATGAGAGTTTCATGGGCGAGCGTCCTAGCGGCTTCCCTGTTTGTGAATGTAACATAGCTATACTATGTAAAATATTGTAAAGCTTTTTGCTTCCGGTTACGCGGGTAACTTACGCAGCATTCACCTCCTGTTTACAATTGCGGCACGTGAATCCTTCATCCGTTGCTGGCAGATTCGCGGGAAGGGGAGATTTTGTAAATGAGCAGGACTGAACCGCCTTGCACGTCTGCGAATCCACCGGGCACCTCTGAACATCGCCAAGGTAAACCACTCACCGTTCAAGAGCAGCGTGAGGCACTGATTGCGCCACTCACTGCCAGGCTCCAAGCCCTTTGGTCAAAGAAGACGCTCCGTCTCACTTCTGACGAAGTTGATCTGCTGCAACTCATGAGCACACTTGTCCGGCTTTCCGACCTCGATGTCCTCCAGACTCTACCTATTGCAAACAAGATCATGCCACCCACCGAGGCGTGGGATTTATAGCCCCAGCAATATTTAGCGACAGACATGAGCCCATGATTCCCCCCTCATGGGCGTTCTGACGTAAAAATGCCGCAAACTTGTACATCTTAATTAATTGTTCTAGTAATCATATACAGTGTATGATCGCATCAGAAATAACCTCCGGCAAGGAAAGCCATTATGCCTAGAACCAAAGATCCCGACGCCCCACAGCTCATCAAGGCTTGTACCTCTCTGGATGAGTTGACACTGACACTCCTTGAGAAGATTAGACACAAGTTCCAGTTGACCAAAGTAAAAGCATCGAAAATGATCGTGGGGCTTGCCCTCGAGAAGAAGATCAAACTGGTGGACGTCACAAAGTTCTACCAGGAGGTCTGGAGCAATCTTTCCTTCGAGAGCGGACAGCGCTTCTCGCAGTTGCGCCTTGACTGGACTCCCGAGGAGAATGCTTTGCTGCTCATCTACGCAAAACACCTCTTTAGTTCCAATAATCGAAGCGAGGCCGTGCGGGTATTGATCACCTACTACGCAGTCCAGAACAAATTCGCCGTTGTTGGTCAGGTCAAGAAGTCCACAATTATTCCTAGCAAGAATTGACCAAGGCTCCTCGCGAGTCAAGCAGCTTTCTGAGTACGCTCCTCACGGGCAATCCTGAATTCCGCCCACACACGTCTTGAGGTAGATCCGCGCCCCAATGCGCTGCAGTTCACAGTGCGCATTGGGTGCGGAATCTCGTGCAAAGCGGGCAGCGCATGTGCTTGTAACGAGATCCATCGCTTGGAACTACAATATGGCCGCACTCGAGCAACTCCCCATTGAATCTGCGCAGCCCGTGCAGGTAGAAATCGCACCTCACGATTCGCCGCTGGAGCCCTTGACAGTGTGTCCCCTCCATTCGCTTTAAAAGATCAGGGGTGACCACAATCGGGTCAGCGTTGCGTAAGGGAAAGATCTGATGGAGATTTTCACCATAGTCAACGAGGTGACGCGAGTCAAGCCGGAGAATCCCGTGGCCAAAGTAATCCGGATTGGGCAGGTTCTGGGACTGCCAACCTTTTCGAGCGCTGCTAGGGTCTCTTCGGTATTCTTGAATATTCCATAATTACAATAGTATAACTATAAAATAATGCGCATCAAGAACGCTGTTGTTGTTTCCCGTCGCAGGCACTGCTCAGAATCTCGGCAAGTCGCCCGCGGTCGGCCAGGCAGTGCAAGGACAACAGGCTACGCAGGTTGAGGGCACGGTGCTCAACGCCGTCAACCGGATATGCAACGTGATCTGCCGGGTGATCGCTGCCGGCTGTTTTGTCGCCGCCGCATTCAAATATCAGGCCACCCGGCCATACATGAGCAGTATCGTCGGTGGCGGTATCTTCCTCGCGGTTTCGGCCGTTACGCGGCTCATCGAGTACTTCATCGCACAAGGCCAACAGGTCGGCGGCAGCCTTTACCAACTCCCCATCTTCACGAATCATCCCGCGGTCGCCGTGCTGCACCACTTCGTGAGGAATGTCTAATGACCACCGCTCTGCCGGATTTTGTGTCGGAGATCTCCGGCATGATGGTGACTCTCCTTCCGGTCGCCGCCCTCGGGTCGATCGTGCTCGCGGGTTTGCGATTGCGTGGAGAAGGAGGCACCAACTACGACACGGGCGGGGGCTTTTTCAAGTGGCTCTTCTGGGGTGCGCTTCTACTGACCCTGCCCGCAATCTTTTCTGCGACTGTACCCGGGCTATTCTCTGGGGGGCCATCTCCCGTTCCGCCGTCCAGCGCTGGGACCGGGACTTTCGGGGCCGTCGCGACCAGCCTCACCACGGGAATCACAAGCTTCGTCACCAATGTCCTGGTCGGCCGAATCGTGCCGGTGGTGGCTGCAGCCCTCTGCTTCAAATCCATTCTCGACAGCTCCGAGGGGCAAACGCCCGTGCCGTCGATTATTTCGGCGCTCTTTCTGCTTGGGGCGCAGGCATTCTGGACCCTTGCGAAGAGCTGGTCCACGTCTTCCAGCAGTACCTCCACCGTTGCCTTCGCGCCAGCCGACGTGCTCGACAGCATGTTCAATTACCTGGCCATGACGATCAGCCCGTATGTAGCAGTCCTGTGCTTCGTCGGGGCGGCGATCAACTATCAACGCTCCAGGCCGTGGGGCGTAGTGGCCCTCTCTGGACTCGCGTTTCTGAGCTTCAGCGGATTGTGGTCACTCGTCACGGGCTGGATGGGAGCCACGATCACATGGTAGACAACAGCACTCTTACAAAGCTGCGCCAGCTCGTCATCTTCTCGTTTCTCCTACCTGGGTAGCTTGGGATACACGGTTCTCGCAGCCAGCTCAGGCCAACAAGCACTTTCCGTGGCGAGTCGACATGACGGACACATTGATCTGTTAGTGACGGATCTTGTGATGCCGAGAATGAGTGGGCGAGAGTTATCGCAAATGCTGGGAAGCCTACGCCCTGAGCTGAAGACGATCTACATGTCCGGCTACACCGATGATGCGGTGTTGCGCCACGGTATTCGCGAGGTAGGCGCAACCTTCTTGCAGAAGCCGTTCAGCCTGGGCACGCTTGCACGTAAGGTGCGCGACACTCTCGGACAAACTGAAACGAGGCACTAACGGACTACGCTCTGGAGAGTTGTGTGCGGATACGTATTCCAACGGGTGTCAGTTGGTGGGTAAACCGACTGTGGCGTAACGTTCTGTGTTGCCGCAGTCAATGCGCGAAGAAGACGTGGGTGGATTCTTCGTAAGCAGGAGCCTGACGATATCGCCGCGTACTTCGATCTTGGGATGCATCACCTGAGCGCAGGGAGCGCATAGCCATATGTACTCCGTTTTATGGCTATTTCCGCCAGCTTTATTGCCGAGCTTGATATCCAGACGGAAAAGCTTGCCCTCGTGACGATGAGTGTGGTTGGACACCAGCTATTAGCACATTTGTCGACCATGGTACATCCTGCTTTGGCGGGTAGATTCCTCTAACCATAATCCAGCGGAGTACTCCGATACTGTTCACTTCGACCCGTTCAGGAGTGACCTTGCTCACAGGAGAGTTCTTCCTTTTTCAGCGCTAGGCGCAACGCCCCGTTTGGATAATTGTCACTGCCCGAACAATGCAGCAATGCCAGCAGCAGTGATTTACATCACGACCTCACCGCACGATTAGGAGGACAATTGGCCATCAATTCTGTCCGTTAAGGCGGTATATATGCAAGAAATTCGCTGCCTCCCCTGTACAACGTTCTCTAATTGCTGTCGGGGACTCCTGAGCTAGCGCTCTTCGTCAGAGACAATCCCCAAAGGAATGGGGTGTCATGAGAAGTTTATCGGTACAAGACGCAATCGACCAACTTCCGTCAACCACCGTTGTCATCGCGCACAACGATCCCCGAATCGCACTGGAATTGGCGAACGACCTTCGCCTCCATGCTGCCCGAGTAATTGTGACAGAAAACGCAACGTCGGGCATGGCGTTCAGTCCGTCCGCCTTCAGGCGGAGAGATGCTTTATCGCTGGTGAGACCATTCAAGTGCTTGTCTGGTTTCGATTGCTGCCCAGCGGCTACAATGACGTTATGAGTGTACATGCCAATCCAATCGGTCTACCTAGTCATGTGCAGCGCCGAAACTTAGTCCGTGCGACGACCCAGAGAATGCTTGGGTAGAGGTCCTAGCTTGGCTCGCCCATTCTAGAGTGCCATTGAATCGATGCTGTTGGGAGGAAACCGTGGGTCGCTGGTCAGGTTTCCATCAGAGCGGTCTATTGTTAGGCAGCGTGAAAAGCCGTTCCAGCCATTCCTGTCTTGGCGGACGATGTACCGAGCTATTGAGATGCTTCCCGTTAGCCTCCTGCTTCTCTACCTTGCAGTCGGCGATCTGGAGCAGCCTTCTGTCAAGCAGCCTGAAAAGCTGTTCCAGCCACTCTATCTCGGCAATTATTTGTTCAGCGTCCATACGGCCAGCTCATTTCTTTACAGCGCCCATGTTAGAACTGGCCAATTCAGAAGTCCGATCAAAGCTGACCAGGGAGTAACCTGAGCCATTCTCCGGAAGGTCTAGCTGGACGCAGCACTGGAGCTCATCCGGTTGCCACAATGACTGCACGCCGACGAATGTCTGTATCGTTATGTACACAGATGAAAACCTCTTTAAGAAACCTTTCCAAACAGGGACCCGACACCTGCGGTCAACCCCATCGCGAGGGCTCCCCAGAACGTGACACGTAAGGCTCCGACCATCACCTCTGCCCCACCCGCGCGTGCCGCCAACCCTCCCAAAAGCGCGAGGAACACCAGCGAAGTACCGGCAATTAAAGCGATGACCGCTGATGACGGAGCCACGGTGGTGACCAGGAGTGGCACTACTGCCCCTGCTGCGAAGCTGCACGCCGAGGCCAACGCGGCCTGAATCGGGCGCGCACTAAAAGTTTTGGAGATGCCGAGTTCATCGCGGGCATGCGCGCCAAGCGCGTCGTGCGCCATCAACTGTCTGGCGACCTGCTTCGCCAGAGATGGCTCGAGGCCACGAGCGATGTATATTGCCATCAGCTCCTTTTGCTCTCCCTCATTGTCTGTTGCGAGTTCCGCACGTTCAAGCTTGAGGTCTGCCTTCTCCGTATCTGCCTGCGAGTGGACGGACACATATTCGCCAGCCGCCATCGACATAGCCCCAGCCACCAAGCCGGCAACTCCTGTTATCAAAACGCTCCGGTGAGTCACGTGTGCCGCCGCGACGCCGAGCATCAAACTCGAGGTTGAAAGAACACCATCGTTCGCGCCCAGTACCGCTGCGCGCAGCCAGCCGGTGCGTCCTGCGCGATGTCGTTCATTGTTGCGTGCTTGCATTAGACGGCCTTAGTCGTAATGGAACCCGGCGAGGCAAGCGGTAAAGTATGATCTAGACCGCCGCTCGTTGGTTGGCGTACGCGCGAGGCATATCGTCCTCGGGTACTTGTCGTATCTAAACTTGAACATCAGGAGGATTTGCGGCATCCTCCACGCCCCTCATTGCCGAATCCGTCGTCGTCTACGCCAGCACGCGAAAAAGTCCAGAGGTAGACCGCTGCTGCAACAAGAGGTAGCGCTTACAATTGCAATTGCCGCACGCAATGAAGCCTACGGTCGCTTCCAGAGATGACACCCGCAACCAGCGCAAACACAGGCACCTGGAAATAGCTCCCTTTCATTTACATTCTGGCGCGCTGCGGACGGCTGACGACAGCTGAAATACCCGTAAACATCGCACAATTCTGTTTAAGTGACGAGTTCCTGGGGTGTTTGTATTTCCGGTCTACTCCCATCATCAATATCTCGGCGGCCTTATTGCAGCTTCGGAGAGATTTTTCAAAGTTCGCAACAATACGGTCCAGTTCCGCTTCTATAAAGGCCTTTGCTTCAGAGTTTGTTCTTGGATCGAGGGCGTTCACCATCGTATGACCTCGCTTATGCAAATGCGGTTATCAAATCTTTTTATACGACCACCTACACATCTACCTCTTTAATGATGTCCTCAGCTCTCGCGTTCTGGTTTGGCCGTGCCAATCGCCTCCTCCGCCTCTCGTTTTAGCCCCGCCTCCGTCCTCAGCAATTCGTGCCGAGGAGCGAGGATAAGACTGTTCGAAATAGCTAAGTTCTCGGCTCTTTCTTCAGACTCTAAAGCCGCGTCGATCGCGGCGTGATTTGGGTTTTCATCCTTCGCACTCGGATTCATTTGTTTTCTCCTTTACAACTTTAGGTCACCATCAATCTGATACCAGCACCGATGTGCACAATCGAGAAGACACCGTTGAGTCATCTGAAAGCAGGTATTGCGCGGCGTAATAGCGCACACGGTTGTCGCGAAGTGCACCGAGCCGAACTAGCGCGAACACGCCACGCTTTACCTCTGCTGTGTTAGCGGATCAGTTCGAGCGCCTCTGCTAACTACGTCTTTATTGCTTTGCTTTGGCACTCCGGAT
Source organism: uncultured Acidobacteriaceae bacterium (assembly GCA_964559875.1). Lineage (GTDB taxonomy): Bacteria > Acidobacteriota > Terriglobia > Terriglobales > Acidobacteriaceae > TOLSYN. Next base: position 25,079 of record CAZLJQ010000049.1, on the reverse strand, counting down.
GAACGCATTGGCATATTGGTTTTGTGGCGTTTTTTGCATCCGCGCAGGCATCACTGCAATGCTTCTTTTCTGGGGCAGGTACGCAATGGCAAGCGGGGTGGGCACATTTTGACGTTGTATTCATGAGATCTCCTTTTGAATCGCGTGTTCTTCCTGGTTGAGGATAAGAAAAGGACATGGAGCAGGAAACCTGCAAGCCACATCAAGAAAGTGTCTGTACTCCGCTGAGCACATCACTCCCACACGCTACGAGGAGCATCACATCCACTGGTGCAGCGGTCTGTCTCGTTTTGCTCACTCCACAAATATTTTAGGGAATCCCTTCAACAGGAGTACTGCCCCATTTCCAGCTCATCCCACTGTTGTGAGCGGTATTGACCAGTAATAAGAGTCCTGAGCGCATACAAACATATATGGACGGGATCTCTACGAGGAAAAGGGGTCAGAGATGCTTGGAACTATATTGATCGTGATTTTGATTTTAGCCATTGTGGGAGCGCTACCAAGATGGTCGCATAGCCGGGAGTGGGGCTACTATCCGACCGGAGGTCTGGGGATGATTCTTCTGATCGTGTTGGTTCTCCTCGTGCTTGGTCGGATTTGAACCATGTATTTTGAGAATCGAGCTTATGACTAACATTTGGGTACGTCTATTGCTTGCGACGATCGTCTTTCTGATCATCTACAGGGCCAGAACCCGACAGCAGGAAGTGGTTCCAGCGTTTCCTGCACAGAGGATGTGTCCCCATTGCGGGAGGATCACGCCCCGGTCCGAAGCCGCTTGCTTGGAGTGCGGAGGGTCGCTGGCAACATAAGCGGTGCAAGCTTGGAGTTTCGCGGCGCTAGTGCCGAAAGCAGCTATGTGTGGAAATGCATTCCGGTGAGCTGGATTGACCAGTCTTCCCGTTCTGCCGCTGACAGACTATCAATTAAGCAGGCGTAATCGTAACAACGGAGGAATTTAATGACACAAAGCATATTGGAAAAAGCTAGTGAGCATATCGCTGATTCGGTTCGCGAGGCTTCCCGTGTAACCGCAGCGGTAGCAGACGCGTTTGGGGATGGCGTTGGGGTAGCCAAGCGTGCAGCCAAACAGAGTAGTGACGCTGCCGAAGACTTCGTAAATGATTCGACGCGGCGCATTCAGCAAAATCCGCTGGTTACGGTTGCAGCGACGTTGGCCACAGGCTTTGCATTGGGAATGTTAACTGGTTTGGCGATCAGGCGCAGGTAGATTATGAACAGTGACATCCAAGCGGCTTGCGAACTTCTTTCAGAGCTTCGGGGGGCACATGAGAGCCTGCCGAAGCATCTCCAGCTACGCGTCATATGCCTGTTGCGCGCGAGCGCACTTCCTGAGGACGCGAAATCAAGAGCCGCGCGACCGGACATCTCGCGCGTAGGACTATTCGTGAGCATTCTTTGAGCCGCGCCAATCGTCGAATTGATCTCGTGACCTGCGGCCAGCAAAACTTGCGAGATCACTGAAGGGGAGCAGGTGTGAGAGTTGAAAACAGTGAACATCAAGTCGAAACAGCCGAAAATTCTACTGGTGGATGATAACGAGCAGCTGCGCAAGGCAATGGGTGCCATGCTGGGTGCCAGCAAGTTTCAGGTCACCACAGCCGCCAACGTCGCCGAGGCGCTGCATCTGATCGACACCAAGCCATTTGACGTCCTTTTAACTGACCTGCACATGCCGGAAGCCGGTGACGGCTTCACTGTTGTCAGCGCCATGCGCCACACGAACCCGAACGCTGTCACATTGGTCTTCACCGGATACCCGGCGTTGCAGGAGGCAGCGGAAGCAATTCTATTGCAAGCCGACGAAGTGCTGTTGAAACCGATGGCTATGCCCGCTCTCATTACTGTAATTAGAGAGCAGTTGCTCAAACGCGAGGCAAGAAAACCGACCCACATAGAACGAGTGGCCAGCATACTTGAGCGTGACGTTGCGGTGACCATCCAGGATTGGTTGGACAGGGTGGATGTGGAAAGCGAGTTGACCTGCGTGCCACTGAGCAAGGACCAGCGCACAGGTCACCTGCCGAAACTGCTTGAGGAACTTGTTCACCGTTTGAGAGTGCCGCGAGCGCTTGGAACGAAACAGGTGTCGGAGGCCGCCGTCGCCCACGGCAAGATCCGTCAATCCCAAGGGTATTCAGTCTCGATGATCATTGAGGAATCCCGAATCTTGCAGGTTAGCATCTTCCACACCTTGGAGAAGAACCTGAGGACTGTTAATTTCAGCCTGCTGCTTGCGGATGTTATGACAATTGCGGATGAATGCGATTCACAACTGAAACAGACAATCAACAGCTTCATGGGCCAGGCATCGCAAGTCGCAGCATAGAGCGTGATGTGTCGAGAAGGGCCTCCGGCCACTAATCGTGGAGCACGACGCTGACCAGTGAGCTGTGGACCTGCATGCCGCCGCTATTGTATTCAATGAAGCCCAGCTCCCGGAACCGGTTCATAAAGAAGCTGACCCGCGAACGAGTTGTGCCGATCATTTCAGCGAGTGTTTCCTGACTCATTCTCGCGATGAGCGGGATGGGTTTCGACTCATGACCGAAGTTGGCCATCAGCAGGAGAAGCCGGGCGAGGCGCTTTTCGCTGGAGTTGAAAAGGTGGTCTACAAGGTCTGCCTCCATGCGAACGTTCCGGGAAAGAAGATAGGCGAGAAAGCGCTCCGCAAACTGCGGGTCCTGATGGAGAAGTGCCACCATTACCTGCTTGGTCACTCTAAGGACTGTGCTCCGCTCAACCGCGCTGGCCGTGGACATGCGAAATTGCTGGCCTGTAAGGCAGCCCTCGCCAAAGAAACTGCCTTCCGGCAGGATGGCGACGACGGCCTCCTTGCCATGCGTGCTCACAACCGTGAGTTTCACTTTACCGTCTTGGACGAAGAAGACTGCATCCGCGGCGTCGCCTTGCGAGAAGACGGATTCGTCTACGTTGTATTCCTGACAGGACTTTCCTACTGACAGTTTCGTAAGCACGAGGTGTGGATCAAACGAAGGTGGCGGGTCACTTGATACTTCGGGGCTCAACTTGACTGCGCGGGGCGGAACCAGGGACAAAGACGCAGCGGGTCTGGTAGGAGTATTCAGCGCTCTCTTATTAGTGACAATAGTGCGCTTCGTCTGCATCTGAGTCTCCCTCTCGGTAGCTCCAAGCGGGAGCATCCGAGTGGATTGAGTATATCGCCGAACGGAATCCGCGATCGTGAATGTCTAAAGTTAACCTCCCGATTTGGAACTCGGCAATATTAGCAAAAACGAAATGCATATGCATTTACACTTTTAGAGGAAATGTAACTATGGTCAAGTTTGCTCAGAATTGGGAAAACCGCGAGAGTACACAGGTTGGTAGCCCGCAAAGCTGCAAGCCAAGGTTTCTGTGGGCCAAGGAGAAATATGAAAACCAGCACTGAAGACAAGATGAAGGGTAACTTCCACGAACTCAAGGGAACGATCAAGGAGCAGGTCGGCAAAGTTACGAATGACCGCCAGTTGAGAGCAGAAGGAAAAATTGAAAAGAACACGGGCAAAGTTCAACAGCAGATCGGCCACGCAAAAGACGCTGTCGCAAAGTTAAGAGGTAAGCTGGCGGAGATCAAGAAAGCTGGGTAGGTTTCGCCTCCTGGGGTGCGGGATTCCAAAGGAGCAGGCCTGCGCGCGCATCTTTCGAAACGTTGTCACTTCGTATTTGCAAGACGATCAATTGTGACCAGTTTTTCGCCGCCAGAAGATGAATACTCGCCATTCACGAGGTTCTGACGGCAGAGGAGCCTGGTGAAGAGAGGCTTCTATGAACCTAAGTCCGCTGGATATAAGGCTGATCGTGATCGCTGTGGTGGTTCTGTTCATCGCTGGGTTATCTTGGTTGTACATGCGACGACGCAAGACCGCAGCACTGCGGCAGAAGTTTGGATCCGAATACGACAGGGCCGTGCTGGTGCATGGCTCGGAGCGACAAGCAGAAGCAAAGCTGGGGGATCGCGAGAAGCGGGTCAAGCAGCTCACTATCCGCGATCTCGATTCGCCGGAACATGAACGTTTCGCAAAACAATGGGAGAACGTGCAGGCTCGTTTCGTCGACTCTCCCAAGGGAGCCGTCATGGAAGCCGATGACCTGGTTGCCGCTCTTATGAAGACTCGCGGCTATCCGGTATCGGATTTCGATCAGCGAGCCGCTGACATCTCCGTCGACCATCCCAAGGTTGTTGAGAACTACCGTTCCGCGCATGAGACAACGCAGCGTGTTGGCAAGCTAGAATCCACGACCGACGAACTGCGCGCAGCGATGATTCACTACCGTGCTCTGTACGAAGAACTTATGCAGGTTACGCCGCCCGTAGTAGGGAAAGTGGCATAGGACGCCGCAACTTGAATCGTTGCATCGAGGCACCGACTACTCAGGTGTGCGGATCGTCCGCGCCCTGAGTAGCCGAGTGCGGTGTATTTTCCGCGCTGCAATATCGCGAGATGATCCATTTTGCACAGTATTGTCCGAGCGAACGAGGCAATCTACCCGTGTCTCAAAAGGAGGCATTCCCTATGAAACACGTTGAACTTCTCAGCACAGGAGTTCTGCTCCTTCTTCTCGGAACCGTCGCTCCTACATTCGCACAGGAGCGGCACGAACAAGAGGCTCAGGCTCCAAAACGTGAGGAGCAGGCTAAACCGGAGAAGCAAGCCAAACCCGAACAGCAGGCAAAGGGCGAGCAAAAGCAGGAGAAAGCGCCTCAGCAGCAAGCCAAAGGTCAGGAAAAGCAGCAGAAAGCTCAGCAGCAAGCCGAAAGTCAGCAGAAGCGGGTAAAGTCGCAGCAGCAAACCAAGGGTGAGCAGAAGCAAGCGAAAGCACAGCAACAGCAAGCCAAAGGCCAGGAAAAGCAGCAGAAGGAACGTGAGACACAAGCCAGGGATGCGGAGAAGCAGGGAAGAGCGAATCCTCCGCAAGCCATGAGTCGGCAAAAGGGTGCACCTTCACAGCGCCCCCAGCGCTCATCGCAGGATGAAGCCAGACAACGCAGAGAGCCAGCACTGCGACTTAGCGCGCGAGGTAATGGGCGCATACCTGACGCTCGTTTCCATTCCAATTTTGGACGCGGGCACGAGTTCCGCATCGGTAGTCCAAGAATGGTTGGTGGATATTCTCGCTTCCAATATGGCGGTTATTGGTTCGGATTTGTTCAGCCGTGGCCGGAAGGTTGGTACTACACGGATCAGGTTTACATCGACTTCGTTGATGGCGGATATTACATGTTCAACCCGTATTATCCCGGTGTTCGAATTGCTATTTGCGTCGTGCTTTAGAAACGGAATAGGGGCATAGGCGCCGCGGCCAGCGCACCTGGAGCCACAGGTGAGCGGCTCTGTTGCCCCTCGGTCAACTCGTTCGCCAAAGTGGTCAACTCTGATCAGGCATCCGTCATTGCCAGTGGCAGTGTGCTGTGCGAAGACCCAGGAAGGAACACCTCTGTACGGAGGAGAACATGAACGCCCTACTTATCTATCCTCAGTTCCCCGAGACCTATTGGAGCTTCAAGCACGCGCTTTCTATCGAAGGGAAGTGTGCTGCCCAGCCTCCATTGGGACTGATGACGATAGCTGCGATGCTGCGAGATAGTTGGCGGAAGCGGCTGATCGACACCAACGTCGAACGGCTGAAGGATGCGGATCTCGCGTGGGCCGATGTCATGTTGGTAAGTGGAATGCAGGTGCAGCAGGAGCACTTGGCGTCGATCATCGAACGCTGTCGTGTCCGGGGCCTGCGAACTGTGGTGGGCGGCCCCATTGCCAATAGCATGTCCGCAGTCGAATTCAAGGCAGATCATGTCGTGATCGGCGAGGCTGAAGATCTGATCGCCACCTGGTACGCGATCTGGAGTTAGGCAAAGCCCGGCACCAGGAGTTGCTGCAATTAATGAAAGATGCGCGCTTCACCTCGGTATTTCTGGGCATTGAGACACCAGATGAGCGCAGCCTGATCGCGAATCACAAGCTACAGAATACGCGGCGCGATCTACTGGAGAGCGTTGAGATCATCCAGCAGTACGGCATCGAGGTGATGGGAGGTTTTATTCTCGGCTTCGACACCGACTGAGAAGATGTGTTCGACCGGATGGTGGATTTTATCCAGAAGAGCGCAATTCCCGTAGCCATGGTTGGGTTGCTGCAAGCTATGCCGGGAACTCAACTCTTTCGCAGAATGTGGAGGGAGGGCAGGATTCTGGATGCAGGGGATGGAAAAACACGGATTACAAGCTGAATTTTCTGCCGCGAATGGACGCCTCCCGGCTGGTGGAAGGTTATCGTTCCGTATTGAAGAGAATCTACTCCTGCGAGGCCTACTATGAACGCGTCAAACTCCTGCTTAGCCGTTTCCCTTCGCCAAGCAAATAACGCTTGAGCTATGCGAACATGCGCGCCATGGTCTCATCAGTCATCCGTCAGGGCATACTGGGCCGGGGCCGGCTAAGCTATTGGAAGTTCGTGCTGACGGCAGCCACGCGGTATCGCCAGTCCTTTGGGATGGCCATGACTCTGGCGGTGATGGGTTATCACTTTCAGGTAATGACTGAGCGCTTGATAGAAACCGAGCGATGATCGCAATAGCTTTTCGCCACGGCCTGACCCGGAATGCTTGAATCCTAAATGCGAAGAAGAGCGGGCAGCATACCTACGGCTGAGTGCAACCGCCAAATGGACGGCTCACCAAACTGGCAAGATTCCCAACGTTATTTCCTCACCTGACACCGATTACTCTCGCTCGTACCTGCGACGGAGTGGTGTGAAACTAGCTTCCTCTGCGGGGAGAAAAACCGAGAAACAGGAGCCCGAGCGATTCGGCCGACGGCTACTCCAGAAGCGTATTGCGCCGCCAACACGGTCGACAATTCCATTGCACAGCCACAATCCCAGCCCTGTTCCCTTGTCGCCTTTTGTGGTGAAGAAAGGCTCAAAAAGCCGCGCATAGTTTTCAGGATCAATTCCCCTGCCTGTGTCGGCCACCGCGATGCAGTAGCCGCAGCTGCCGCGAAGTTTACAGAGCCAGGGAGGAGCGGGATACAAGTGGAGAATGATTTTGCCACCGGCAGATGTAGCATCGAGCGCATTCAGCAATAGATTGACGATGACCTGAGTTTTTTCGCTTCGATAGCCGACGATTGTCCCGTCCGTTTCAATCCGTTGATGAACAACCACTCCTCGCCTTTCAGCTTGGGGACGATAGAAGTCTGATGTCTCATGGAGCAGTTCGCTCAGCTTAAATTCAGTCGGACGGTTGCTGTCGCGGTGAAACTTGAGCATCTGGGTGGCGATGCGAGTGAGACCTCTTACCTGAGTATCAAGTGTGGCGATGTAAGCCTGCGCCGCAGGACTGCTTTGCAGAGGGGCCAGTAGGAAGATGAGATTCGTAATCGCTCCCAGAGGATTGTTGATCTCGTGGGCCATGGTCGATGCAAGTCTCGCCGTTGCGGCCAACTTCTCGCTATTCATCAGAGCATGTTCCATCCGCTTGCGCTCCGCGATTTCCAATTGCAATTGCGAGTTCAGCTTCTCCGCCACTTGCGTCATTTCATGCTGGCGTACCGCAGACAACAGTAACTCCTGATTCATCGCCGTTGCCTGCTGATGGAATCGCGCGGTCTCTGTCACCTGTATCATGATTCCCAGCGAACATTCGTCTACACCTAGAAGCGTCCACATTGCATAAGACCAATACGCCGTGCGCTTTCCAGGGTCTTCCGGCTCCGTGTGGGTTTCGGCTTCCCCCGTGCGATAGACCCGATCCAGAATCGGCAAACAGCCGTCATCCGGCAGGAGTTCGGCGAAAGGGGTTCCGATCAGTACGTCTTTACTTTTACCCGCCAAGCGACAGGCGGCCGGGTTTACGTAGCGCACAAGGTGCTGGGTTCCCGCCACTGCGACCATTGGAAGCGGTGAGCTGCAGAACATCAGGTCGCAAAGCATCGGCAAATCGGGTGCTTCGATGGGGTGGCTTCCGGTTCCGGGCTGGGAGTCCATAAATGCCTCAGGTCTTGCTCTTGACTTTAGACTTCCGTGGGAGCTCTTCCTTCTCGCCGGATCGGTTCACACGCTCAGGAATCCCCGTAATCAGCCGTTGATAGTTCTTGAGGCGTTCGCCAGCAACGATCATCCCTTTGGAGGTGATCTCGTATTCGCGGATATCCTGACTGTGGTTGCCGCCCCGCATTTTGATAATCACCAGGATCTTGCGAAGCTGGCCATCGATGGATACGTACCGTAGGCGAATAATGTCATCGGTGAGAAAAGAAATCGAGTAAGTGCTGAAGGGGAATTCGGTAAAAGACTCGTCCACCTCCACCGTACTTAGAATTGTCACCCCGATTCCGGTCAACGCGAAGATCATCCGGTAAAGAGATTCGCGAAAGTCTTCGCGGAAACCGGGTGACAGCGCCATTTCAAATCCAGCCAGGGAATCGATCACCAGCCGCTTGGCCCCAATTTTCTTGACCGCATCGAGGATCTCGTTCATGGTTTCGTCTACCGAGAGGTCCAGCGGACGAAGGTAGAGGATTAAAAGCGTTCCTTCCTTCTGTGGAGTTTCCAAATCCAGGCCGAAACTACCGGCCCGATCCGCATACGCTTGCGGCCGCTCTTCAAACACCGCCACAATACCCGACTCCCCCTGACGTATCCCTTCGGCAATGAATTGGGTTGCCAGGACTGATTTTCCCGTACCCGAGGCCCCTGTTACCAAGACGCTATCGCCTTCAGGGATGCCCCCACCCATCATGCTGTCCAACTCCGGAATACCGATGGAAAGGCGCCTCTGGCTGGGTGGTTTGCTTTTGTGTCCGCTCAGCCCAAAGGTACGCGAGAAGGCTTGCAGGCCGCCGTCGGTAATGCGAAAGGTATGCAGACCTGGCACGGAAGCCTGGCCGCGCAGCTTTACGATCTGCAACTTACGCACCACAGAATTTCGCTCAGCGATTTGGCTCAGCCAGAAAAGGCCATCAGCGACAGTAAATATGGGGTTGTCACGCAATTCGTCCGCGGCATATTCACCGATCAGAAAGGTCGTAGCTTGCCAACTTGCAAGGAAAAGTGCTAATTGCTGGATGAAGGATTGTAAGTCAATCTCGCCAGGACCGCCTTGCGACCTTCGCACCATCGTGCGAAAGGAGTCCACCACAACGACGGCAGGGTTGAATTTTTCTACCTCTTTGATAATTTCCGCCAAAACTGCGCCCAAGTCCTTTTCCAGCACAACCTGGCTCAAGTTGACGAAACGAATTGAGCCGGGCAACTTGGATGGGTCAAAAAACGTGTACTGCTGCTGGTATCGCAACATCTTAATGGCGGATTCACCGAGGACGGTAAAATAGAGCGCCGGACGCTCAGGAGTAGCATTGGCGAAAACGAACTGGTGGGCCAGCGTGGTCTTTCCGCTTCCAGGGGCACCCGCGATGATATTGAAAGAGAATTCAGGGAGGCCGCCGCCCACAATTTCATCAAGACCAAGCACGCCCGTCGTCAGCTTGTGAATCGCAACTTTATCTCGTGTGCTCATGCTGTTCTCTCTCCCCAGAATCGCGATCGTAGAAGACTATATTTGGCCAGGTGTCCCGCAGCAGCCGCAACGTTAACGCCTCGCCAATAAACGCATGAAGCAGTCCCAATAACTGGGCGAGCAAAATGATTCCGCTCTCTTCAGCTGGGTGCTTATCGCTTTCCAATTCAGTCTCGCCGCAGACCTCTAAGGAGCCGTCCTCGGCGACCTGCATCGCCCTAAGGCTGGGAGCTTCCGCTTTGGCCAACGTCAGCGCGCGAGAAGCGAGTGAGCGAAATCCGGCAACTCCAGCAAGTGCACATAGGCTCCGGCGCAGCTTTTCGTAGACGCGAAGGATTGTTGACCTCGTTGTCAGGGAAGTCCCGTCAGCAGCAGCTTCTTCAGCAAAAAGTCGCCGCGCCAATTCTCGTGTTCCTAGTGGAAGCATCGCTCAATTCCGTGTGAATGCACCGTCACACCTAGGCGTGTGACACAGGTCCCAATCGTACGCTTATTGCCCGAATACAGGAAACTCTGAGAGGAGGAGGATGGCATGATTCCATTCCAGCGCCTGCTTCAAGGTCGGCGAATGCGTTTTGTGAAAGGTCGCGCGCCATCTCCGTTCCTCTGAACGCTCCAGAGGGGAAATCTGGCAGAACTCACATTAAATAGCGCCCTCGTCTTTGCTTCGGCGCTCTCTTTTGCGGCTGGCAGCCTTACTTCTGATGAGAGCGAGAACTTCCAACGCGGTAGCTGTGTTGCGAACATTCCCCGAGACGCTCATAAGGGCATCTTCGACGGAAGGATTCTGGTCCGCCAGCGACTCAAGACGGTCGCTGACGCTGTTGAGTTGGTTAACTTCCTTCAGAATATCCTCGAACGGTGTGATTGTGCCCAATTCTGTAGTGACCGTGAGGTTAGGAAATACGTCCTGCACCAACTGGAGCGTCACAGATGTGCCGAGTAAGGCAAGAAACAGTCCGAGCAACTGGGCGGTGAAAAGGACGTCGCCTTCGGAGGTATGGTGCTGGTCACTTTTCGAAGCAAGCTTCCCAAGGCCCTGTATGCATCCATCTGCTGTGATCTGCAAAACGCAAAGACTGGGAGCTTCCGGCCTCGCTAGTGCCAGAGCGCGAGCAAGGAGCGCGCGATACCCAGCAACTCCCGCGAGCGCGCAAAAAGGCACACGCAGTTTCTCAAAGAGACGAACGGCCGCAGATTCGACCTGCTCGGAAGTCTGACCAGCAACGGCTTCATAAGCGAGAAGGCTCCGAGCTAAGTCTTTTGTTTCTGGGGAGAACGTCATTATGTGTCCGTGTAAAACCTCGACATTCAGCAAAGAGGCGTGGAGTAGAATACTATACTTGTTTGCGCTGAACGGGATGGGCGGTATCTTCCCGCTCTCAATAGCAGCAACCGGGCGAGCACTTTTTCATCTGCCTTTAACTTGGTGAAGATATCGTGACCCTCGTCATAGCGCCGCTCGGTTTTTCCAGGTTGTTCCGCCGCCTCGTTGGCAACTCGGTCTAGCATCTTTTGGTCTTCCAGTTTCTGAATCTCTGCGGGACTTTTCGAGTCCACGAACTCCGGTTTGTTTTTCTGAATTGACATTGCTCGATCTCCTTGAAAAGTGCGCGACTCTAGAATTCCACAATCGAAGTCCCAAGACTGATCCGTTTTGACCATCTCCCAAAAAGAATGACGCGGATAGTTATGAGGAGCGGGATCACTCTTCCGCAAACAGGAGCTGCTCTACAAACCCGAGCAGCGACGCCGCACTCAACCGTGTCAAGGGAACAGAAGCACATTCCAAAGTAAGGAAGAAGGAGAAGCAGTGACAAAGAAGCAGAATGAAGCGAACCCTACCGAGACCATCAATGCACAACCCCGTCTTCATCAGCATGCGGGGGAACTCCAGCGCTACGGAACTGTAAGCCACCAACTGCCGATTGAGCTTGAGGAACCCGTTCGTCTGGAGATGACGGAACAACTCAATATGCTTCTCGCCGACACCATGACCCTCCGCGATCTGTACAAGAAGTCTCATTGGCAGGTGGCCGGACCTACTTTCTATCAACTCCATCTGCTCTATGATAAGCATCATGGAGAGCAAGATGAACTGGTCGATGCGATCGCCGAACGGATTCAGCTACTCGGCGGCGTCAGCCTGGCAATGGCGGCCGACGTAGCTGAAACTACACAGATCGAGCGTCCTCCGCGCGGACGCGAAGAGGTTCCTATTCAACTGTCCCGCTTGCTTGATGCTCATAGGATCGTCATCGGTGAATGCCGTACGCTGGCGCATCGCGCGTCTGCTCTGGGCGATGACGGCACGAACGACTTAGTCGTAAGCCAGGTGCTGCGTACCAGCGAACTCCAGGCCTGGTTCTTGAGTGAGCATCTGGTCAACGTTCCACTGGTCAAAGCGAAAGAGCCTTTTCCGGCGGTTGACGCGGCCTAACCGACGCATTGTTTACGCGACACCTGCACTCGCCTGAGCCCTCTATCGGTTGGGATCCGTGTACTGGTTGGACACCACAACCACGTAGAGGGCGAAGGCACTGTCGTTCGCACGCTCGACCTCCATCTCCATTCCGTATTTGAAAACAATTGTGCAGTACGTGCCTCATCTGCTCTCGCAAAGTACCGTACTACTTCCTCCAGAGTGGTTTCAGCATATGAGCAATGTTGAACAGATTACAAAATTGCGAGTAGCTACGATTGAACTCGGAACTCGCCTCAACTACTAAAACTCACTTGATGTAACGATTTCGGGAGAAACTTCACAATGTCATCTCAATCAAAGACTTATCTCGGTCGGGCATTATCTACGCTCACGGTCCTGTGTGCGTTCGGCACATTGGCCTTGGCCCAGGAACAACCAGCTCCTAAGTGGGAACTTTTCGGTGGATATTCGGCTTTGTATCCTGGTGCGGACGTGCACGGAACTCTTACGCCAAGAGCGATTCCGCTGAACAGTCACCTGGACTGGAACTTGCGTGGAGCTGGAGCCAGCGCTACTTATGATTTCACTCGGCATTTCGGCATCACGCTGGACGCCAGTGACCATTGGGGCATCAGCGAGAACAGACTTGAGCACGCCGATTTTTCCAACCTGTCGATCGGCCCCAAGTTCACGTTCCGCTATTCCCATATCTCGCCATTTCTTGAGGTCTTGGCCGGCGATCAGCGTCTATATCCTGAAGCCTTCCACCACATCGATAAGTTAGGAGTGATGGGCGGCGGTGGTCTGGATGTCAACCTCTCCAAACATTTTGCGTGGCGGCTCATTCGTGCCGACTATGTGGCATCCAGCTACCGATTCGGCCCTTCGGCATCCACTCCCACTACAGTTCTTCACGGCGCAAGACTCCAGACCGGTCTTGTCTTTATGTTCGGCGGAGCTCCTGCGGTATCTTCCAGTGCGAGCTGCGCTATACAGCCAATGCAAGTCTTTGCAGGCGGGCCTGTAACTGCCACCGCCAGCGGGTCTAATTTCAATCCAAAGCGCACGGTAATATACGAATGGTCCGGGACCGGAGTAAAAGTGTCCGGCAGCGGCGCTTCCACCCAGATTGACACTATCGGACTGGCGCCAGGTTCTTATCAGATAACGGCTAATCTAAGCAACGGCAGGCACGGAAGCAGCGCTTCTTGCAACGCGAGCTTCATCGTGAAGCAGCCCAATCCCCCGGCCATTTCGTGCTCGTCGAGCCCGGCTACAGTTCAGATCGGCGGAACCTCTACCATCACTGCAATCGCCGCCAGCCCCGATGGACGCCGCTTGACCTATAGCTACGCCTCCAACGCTGGAAGCGCCACCGGAAATACCTCTACCGCGGTTCTCAGCACCAGCGGTGTGGAGCCTGGTACGATCACCGTGATTTGCAATGTAAGCGACGACCGTAATCCGCCGCTTCAGGCTTCTTCCACAACCAGGGTGAACGTGCAAGCTCCACCTCCGCCACCAGAAGCCGCAGCGACTGCTATCGAGAAGCGGCTTGCACTGCACAGCATTTATTTCGCAACAGCCAAGCCCACGCCTGAGCATCCCGACGGCGGGTTGCTGGCCAGCCAGGAGAAGACCCTTGTTGCGCTCGCTAGCGATTTCCAAACCTATATTCAAAGCAAGCCAGACGCTCGCTTAACTCTTGAAGGTCACGCCGACCCTCGAGGTTCCGTGGAATACAATCAGGCACTTTCCGAACGGCGCGTTGAACGCACCAAGAGCTTCCTGGTTGAACAGGGCGTTCCCGCAGCCGACATTCAGACCGAGGCGTTTGGCAAGCAGAAGGAGCTGACCGATGCCGAAGTGAAAAGTGCGGTTGAGAGAAACCCCGAACTAAGCACGGAAGAACGGCAGAAATTGCTTGATCATATGAATACGATCATCCTCGCCAGCAATCGTCGTGTGGACATCACTTTGAGCAATGCTGGTCAGAGGTCTCAGCAGTCGGTACGCGAGTACCCGTTTAACGCTACAGATTCACTTGCCTTACTCGATACTGAAAAAACAAGCAAGTCGGCGAACCATTCGACGAGAAAAAGGAAAACCGCGAAGAAGCAATAGCTTAGCGAGTCGCGAGCTCTCTGTGGTCCGTCGTTGAGCGCCGGGCCACAGCTGTTTGTGCTCTGGCCAGACCAGGCATTGAATTTACAGACTGAGCATTCTTGCTCAGACAGACGCCTGTGATCCTGCTGCCAGACATGAGACGCGAGCTGATAGTTCAGCGGTGAAATCTTTCGGCGCCATGGCAATTCCAGGCATACCTTCAGCCACTTGGCGTGCTGACTGAACATCGAGTCGACGATGCGAATGAAGGCTTCATAACTGTTGAAGAGTCCGTGCCGTCCGGTCAGAAGATATCCTTCCAACCAACCCTCGCACTGGTTCTCGCTGAGCATCGAGTCCAGCACCCGACCGGCGGGCGCAAGAAATTCATCGTTCTTTACTTCACGGGCATCCCACTGGCGGTTGGTGACCTCAAAAACCGCGCCCAGCAGATTTGAGACTGTCTCGTCGGGACCGAAGATGCGAAAATTGTGCTGCTCCTGATTCAGCTTGGCCACATCACGCAGGAACGTGCCCAACACCAGCGTATCCTGACCGTTCATCGCGCCGGCAATTCGCTCAGGAAGAGTACCTTTCGAAACAGCGGCCGGCTGACAGGAAGACATTTCAACCTCTGAGGTACTACGATTTGACCTGCACCTGCTGCAAGAGCTGTTGATCAATTTGCTTCAGAGACACTGGAATTCTTGCTAATGCAATTGCTCCGCAGGGTCCTGCCCGCCAGTGATGATGTACTGGGCGAAGCCCTTCACCGCCCCACGCTTTATTACCTTCCTTTGCTTGTTTCTGTAAGAGCAGGAAGGTGAGGCCACTGATGGGATAAGCGTCTGGCGCCGAGGCCGGAGCGTTTACGATCGGGGTGCGCACGTCTTTCGATAGCTTCGCAGAAAACGCATCGATAGCAGCGCTAGTTCCCGCTGCCGTCGGGCTGACGTATTTGCCCACCGCGTTCTGGATCTGCGCAATGGGAGGTTTGTTCTCTTCTGCATAAGTGAGCTCCATATACCCGATTGCCCCCGGACTCTGCTTAACCACTCCGGTCACGCCCTCGCTTCCTTTGCCTCCTAGTCCGATTGGCAAGCGTGCGGAGAGGCCTTGGCTGACCTAGCTCTTCCATTTGGGGCTGACGGCGGCAAGATACGTGGTGAAGATTTTTGTGGTATCGCCGCCCTCGGTGCGATACACCAGGACGATGTTCTGGTTGGGGGAATTGCCGTACCGGTTTGCGCATAGATCCGTATTTCTCCGCACCGAAGATGATGTGGCTGCGAGATGAACGCCCCGAACTTTATAACAAGGCGCACAAGCTAATCGGCGTCCAGGACTATGTCGCGTATCTCTTGACCGGTTTGTTTATGACCGATTGGACCCAAGCCTGCCGAACCATGCTGATGAACATCAACACTTTCTCCTGGGACGAGGAGATGTTGGCGATTGCCGGGATTCCAAAAGCGAAACTACCCGGGCTTTACCCGCCGGCGTCGCAGCCTGGGAGCCTAACCTCTGCCATGGCCTCCGCGACTGGACTGCCTTCGGGAACTCCAGTGGTGGTATCTGGAGGAGATCAACAGTGCGCCGCCCTTGCGTTGAACATCCTGCAGCCAGGAGACGCAGCCGCCAATACGGGAACTGGATCATTCGTCATAGCTTACGCGGAACAACCCATGTTCGATGACGAGTGTCGAACTCTTTGCAGTGCGTCCGCCGTAGCTGGAAAGTGGATCGCGGAAGCAGGAATATATAACACCGGCTCTGTCTATCGCTGGTTCAGGGAGCAGTTTTATCCGGCGGGCGAACACGCCTTCGATCTCATGAACGATGAAGCATCCAAATCCCCAATCGGAGCCAATGGAGTTATGATGCTTCCCCATTTTGAGGGAAGCGCCGCACCTTACTGGAATCCGCTCGCGAAGGGGCTGTTTTTCAATCTCACACTCGGAACCGCCAGAGGCGATTTAAGCCGCGCCATTCTCGAAGGCATCGCTCTGGAAATTGCCCACGACCTTTCATTAATTGAACATCTGGTAAAGAGCATCTCGGAGGTCAATGTCGCCGGGGGTTTGGTGACACTCGATTTCTTCAATCAGATGCAAGCAGACGCATTTAATAAGACGGTGAACCGTTACGACAATAGCGAAGCCTCATCCCTTGGCGCGCTGATGAGCGCGGCGGTCAAAGTGGGTATCTACCAGAACCACACTGAAGCGTACAAGGCAATCTGCCCTGCAAAACCCATTTCATTTAAACCGGACCCAGCGAGCGTTGTGAAGTACCGCACTTTATTCGAACGGAAGAATGATTTGTATCAAGCCCTTTGCCATTTCAAAGGTTACGGGTCGGTTTGCGACCCTGTGTAGCGTTGACAAGCAGAAGGTTAAAACAAAACTCCACAATCATTCTTGTTCTCAGCTCAGCCCTCGATACGATGCAGCTGGGTGATGTTGCCGGAATTACGGCGCTGACGATGAAACTGAGTCAGAAACACGCGAAAGGTGAAAAGGAGCGCGGCGCTGCCTCCAGGCCCGCACCGCCTTCGACCTTCCAGAGGCAGCGTAGCCGTCAACGTCGGCCGTATGCACGGCCGGTCCAGGAGATGGACGTTATTATGCCCCTCATGGATGGCAATGAAGTGGTCCGCAATATCCGCGATTGTGTCGGCGACCATGCAGTAAAAATCATTACTATTTCCGCCAGCACATTCGGGCAAGATCGGAAAAAGGCTCTCGAGATTAGCGCCGATGACTTTATCGGAAAGCCATTTCGACAGCCTGAACTTCTGGAAAAGATCAGAGCCTTGCTCGGTGCTGATTACATCTACGAGGATGAACCAGCCGGAAACTTGCCGCGTTCCGCTTTCGATCCGACTGAAAGTTCTTTGTCCACTCTTCCACATCGTCTGCTCGCTCAGATATCTGCATTCCGTGCGTTACGTTTGAAATGCATGTGTGCACGCGAAGAGAATGGTCTTTCGGGTGCACACAATGTAGAGCGAGGCCTAACAACCTGCCGAAGTTGCGGCCCCGCATTCTTACTGTTCTGTCTTACTGGACCGTCACAGTTACGGTTGCCGCCGTGGCGTTCGTCACCAAGCCGGACCCGGCTGGAGTTACCGTCACGGTGTAAGTCCGTGCCGCCTGCTGTGGCGGTGCAGGCTTACTGCTGCTACTACCCTCGCCGCAGGCCATCAGGAACGCGGCCAGCGAGATTGCCACTATTGTCAGCAGCACCGCAATCGCGCGATTTCGGCGGAAGCTGAACGGCGCTCCGAGTAGTACCGCGCACAGCATCACCACGCCGCTGCTCTTCCAGGGAACCGCCGGAGCGCGGTTGGCCGCACCCGAGGTTGTTGTAATAGTCAGTGTCGAGGTTGTTGTTCCGCCGCTGGTCAGCGCGACCGGAGTCGCGCTGGCCGTGACGTCTGCCGCGTTGCCATTCGTCGTAGTAACACTTGTCGCAAAGCTAACCGTTCCTGCATAGTTGTTTGAGGTCACGGTGAAGGTCGCCGTACCGCTGCCGCCCACTGCGATCGAAACTCCCGCGCTGTTGACTGAAAGCGTGTAAGTTGGCGTCGCTGCCACTGAAAAGGTCTGGCTGACTGAGGTCGCCGCAGCGTAGTCGGTGTCGCCAGCCTGAGCGGCCTGAAACGTCACCGATCCAGGTCCGGTGAGCGTCAACGTGCTGCCGCTTACCGTCGCAGGCCCGGAGGTCACCTTGAACGTAACGGATAGCCCAGACGATGCGCTTGCACTTAACGTGATCGGCGCCTCACCGTAGGTTTGATTTCCAGGATTAGCAAAAGTGATCTTCTGACTTTCCGCCGCCACCGTAAAGGTCTGGCTGACGGAAGGCGCGGCGGCGTAAGAGTCGTTCCCACCCTGAGAGGCCAGAACCGTCACCGATCCAACTCCGGAGAAGGTCAGTACGTCAGCATTCAGCGTCGCAATCGAAGCTCCGGTCGTTACCGAGAACGAGACGGGAAGACCAGAGGAAGCGGTTGCAACCAAAGTGAGCGGAACACCGTAGGCTTGCGTGACTGGATCGGGGAACGTGATCGTCTGCGAATCCAGGACGCCGGTGCCGCTCAGTCCAATCGTTTGCGTTGTGCCGGTTATAGAGTTATCCGTCAGAGCCACGCTGCCGGAAATACCGTTGCCAACCGTCGGTTCAAACTCGATCCCGAAGACGCATGTTTGCGCGGCAGCGGTCGGAGTCCCTGCGGTGAGCGTGAATCCGCTCGAACTGCAGGTGTTGCCGGAGCCGTTGAGATTGAAGTCCGCCGCCACGGCAACCTTACTGACCTTCAGCGACGACGTGCCATTGTTAAGCATAGTGACATTCTGCGCGGTACTGGCCTGTCCGACCGAAGTTGAGGCAAATGCAGGCACTGTGGGGCCGTCAGAAACATCCACCCTGCGAACTACATTGTTGCCGTAATCGGCAATCAAGAGATTACCGGCTCCGTCGGACCAAATGCGAGTGGGGGTATTAAGCTGCGCGCTGGTGGCGGGACCTCCGTCGCCGGAGTAGCCCGCTCCTGCGGCGAAATTGCCAGCAACCGTCGAGATAATCCCGTTCGTCGCGATCTGGCGGACCGTATTGTTACCGTACTCGGTAAAGTAGATATTTCCGGCTCCATCGAGCTTCAAGCCGAAAGGGCCGTTGATTTTCGCGGCAATGGCCGCGCTGCCATCGCCGCCGTATCCGTATCCGGGCCCTGCCAGCGCTGTGATGATTCCAGTTCCCGTTGCCGCCGCAGTCACCTCACGAACCATGTTGTCCAAGTTGTCTGCGATGTAGAGATTGCCTGATGCATCCACCGCAAGGTCTTGTGGTTGCCGGAGGATCGCTCCGGTGGCGAGGCACCCGTTTCCATAAATAGGATCAGTTGTACACGCGGCCAGAGTTGCGGTCGTGCCGCCACCCGCAACCGTAGTGATTGCTCCGCCGCCCGTCACGCCGTTGCTGCCCGGCGCAACCATGTGGATCTCGTTGTTAAAGTAGTCCGAGATGTAGAGATTTCCGGATGCATCCAGCGTGAGCGCATTGGTGTAACACAGTGCCACGCCGAGAGCGGTAGGGCCATCGCCTCCATAGGTAGAAGCAGGCGACGTCTGACAGGCAGTGGGGGTGGTCACGACAGCGCCCGCAACCAGTGAGATAATCCCATTCGAGGTGATCCCATTTGCGGTTGGAGCTACCATACGCACCAGGTTATCTCCCGAATCCGTGATGAAGAGATTTCCCGATCCGTCCACCAAAACAGCCTCTGGATAGTACAGTGTTGCCTGACCGGCAGGGCATCCGTCGCCATATGCGTCGGAGGCCGCCGAACATACGTTGACACCAATAACACCGGTCGATATGCCAGGAATGCCGGCAACCAACGTAATAACGCCTGTCTTAGCGTCCACCTTACGGACCACATAGTTTTGCCAGTCCGCTATATAGATATTTCCGGTTCCATCCAGCGCAAAGCTGTTTGGTCCCCAGAAGTACGCTTGAGTGGCCGGACCGCCATCGCCCGACTCTTGGCCGGACGTTGTCGCCGTCGAATACTGGACACCTGCAAAAGTAGAGATGGTTCCCGGAACAAAGGCAGCCGAAGGCCCCGTGCCAACGCCCGACAACGGAACCGCCAGCAACACGTTGCCGCTTCTGTCTGTCAGCACCGCCGCGCCGTAGCGCATGCCATTTGCCGTCGGCGAAAACCGCACTTGAACCGTACACGTGCCCGTGCTGCCGCTGCTGCAGCTTCCACCTGCCGAAGTAAAGTCAAGGTTTGCAGTACCCTGGGTTACTACCGAAATGCTTCCCAGTGTGGAACTGGGAAGGCTAATGTTCAGAGTCTTCGTCCCGGCAGTCGTGCCGAAGCTCCAGACAGCCGGGTACGACGTCACCTGAGCGCTCAGCTGCGATGCAACCCCCATGAGCACGAGGCAGACAAGGGTGCTCAGCAGAGTCGAGAGGCGGAACGCCATTCTTTGGCAAAAATATCTGGTTTGAATTTTATTCTGCATTTTTTTACTCCCTCGCGTAGGACAAATTGTCTTTAAGAATTCGGGTATCAAGTTGAAGAGGGGCGGGGACTCAACTCTTGAAAACAAACGCGATATCACTCGCAAGGCCGAGTCACGCGACGCAAGGACCGGAAAACCACTCCGGACTAAGACGCACGATCAGCAGCTCGCGTTGTACTCTCAAGCGGAAAACCAAGGGATAAAGCCCAAAGGCCCGCACTGAATAGCGAGTGTAAGTCTCGCAAATTACCTTGATGGAGTGAGCATTCTTGCTCAGACGGGCTGATTCCAACGCGGCTAGCGTAAGCAATAAGCTCGTAGCGCTGCGCAATATGATCGACGCAGAGATGCAGCGCGAAGGCAGGAAAAAGGAGGAAGCGTGAAAAAACTTATGTTGTTCGCCGCGTTGTTGAGTCTGACCAGTCTGGGCTGGGCGGAGTCCCAACAGGAATCGAATGATCGGCTGAATAATGCCGCCACAGTGCTGCACGAGGTCATGTCTACTCCGGATAAGGGCATCCCGGAAGAGGTGCTGGACCATGCAAAGTGCGTGGCGGTAGTACCGCACATGATTAAGGGGGGCTTCGTGTTCGGCGCGGAAAACGGCAGAGGAGTTGCTACTTGCCGGACCGCCGGGGGATGGAGCGCGCCGGCATTCTTTGCCATTACCGGCGGTAGCTGGGGATTACAGATCGGCGTCGAAGGCGTGGACCTGATCATGATCATCCAGAATGACAAGGGAATGGAGCGGTTACTTTCGAGCAAATTCCAACTTGGAGCCGATGCATCAGCAGCAGCGGGACCGGTGGGACGTCATGCTTCCGCCGACACCGATTGGAAGCTGAATACAGAGATCCTTACCTACTCTCGAGCCAAGGGGGCCTTTGCGGGACTCACTCTGTCGGGTGCTTCGATTCGCCGCGACGACGATTCCATGCAGGCCTTTTATGGGCATGATGTCACGACCGAAGCCGTCCTCACTGGAAAAGTAACGGCACCGGCCGCTGCGCACTCGTTCTTGGCCGCTGTTAGAGGCGCCAAAGCGCGGGCGGTAGAGGCTGAAAAATAGCAACACGTTTGAAATACACGTGTGCACGCGAAGAGAGCATCATTTTTCGGGTGCACACGATGTAGAGCGAGGGCTCATATGCTTTGGACAATTTGCGTGATCATGTTGGTTCTGTGGCTTCTCGGCTTCAGTTTTCACATCGGCGGCGGACTGATCCACCTTCTGCTGGTTGTGGCAGTGGTGATCCTGATCTTCAACCTCGTGACTGGAAGTCGTCGCGTGGTGTAAAGCAAATGAGACGAGGGACCATAGATGGCATTTCAGGAGAGTACATCACCAAGCAGGCCATTGGCGCGGCTGGGCGGCCGTACGCTGATGCCCGAAGAAACACTTCCGTCTTCGTCGCGGCCGGGCTCGACCGCTGCGCTTCCTTGTGGGATCGCGGTGATCGGAAACCATTTGCCGCGACAGTGTGGAATCGCGACCTTCACAACAGACTTATGCGACGCGATTAGTGAAAAATACGAGAGAGCTCAGATACTTGTCGTAGCGGTCAACGACCCAGAATCGCATTACGAGTACCCCTCCCGCGTTCGATTCGAGCTGGCCGAGGGCGACTCGTCCTCCTACGACGATGCCGCCGACTTTCTTAATTCCAGCAATATTGCCATGGTTTCTCTTCAGCACGAGTACGGCATTTATGGAGGTCCAGCCGGCAGTCTCATACTGCGCCTGATGCGACGGCTCAAGATGCCAGTGGTAACGACTCTGCATACGGCTCTTCGCGCCCCAAGCGCCAATCAACGGACTGTCATGGAAGAGGTCGCAGCATTATCCGACCGCCTCGTTGTCATGAGCAAGCACTCATTGAAGATTATGCAAGAAGTGTTCCATGTTCCCGAGGAAAAGATCGACTTGATTCCTCATGGCGTACCAGACCTGCCATTTCGAGATACCGAGCTGTACAAGGACTTGACGGGAACGAAAGGGAAGGTTGTTCTACTCACATTGGGCCTGCTGTCTCCGAACAAAGGGATCGAACGCGTGATTGAGGCTCTTCCACGCATCGTCGCTGACCATTCGGAAGTTGTCTACATTATCGTGGGAGCGACCCATCCACATATCAGGCAACGAGAAGGCGACAAATACCGGATTCAATTGCAGTCCCTGGCGAAAACCCTCGGGGTAGAGCGCAATGTAATCTTCCACAATCGCTTTGTCAGTCCGGAAGAGATGGCTCGATTTGTTAGGTCGGCAGACATCTATATCACCCCTTATCCCTACGAGGCGCAAGCGGTATCCGGCACGCTGGCATATGCATTAGGCGCGGGAAAGGCAATTATTTCGACTCCATACTGGTACGCCGCTGAACTGCTTACCGGGGGACGAGGAGTTCTTGTTCCATTCGAAGACTCAGATGCGATCGCGACGGCGGCGATCAAACTCCTCGACAATGAGGTGGCTCGCAAGGCCATGAGCCGACGCGCCTACTTATATGCCCGCGAGATGGTTTGGAATAAGGCCGCAGAGTCTTATATGAGTACGTTCGTGCGTGCTCGTTCTGACCGTATTGCCAGCACTGCGTATAGCGTTCTCGAATCTGAGTACCTAAAGAGTACTGAGCAGATTGTTACACGCCGCGCGTCACCTGTACCAGGTGACAAGCCGACGCGGGTTTCTGCGGCATAAGCAGTTTCGTCAAAGGAGCATTCACTTCCAGCTCAGGACAGTGTTTAGATGGGCATCGAATGGGGCACTGCATGGATGTTGAAAAGAGCATCGCCGATATAGCGTTTCTGGAGGAGTTATATGCGCTTCCGGACGAGAGGCCGATCCTGACTTTCGGTGAGTTGTATGGCAGGATTCTGTGGCTCAGTCTTGGTCCCAGTGTGCGAAATCACTTGCAGTGGCTATGGACTGCGTGGAGCAGCAAACGACGATGATCCTCGGAGTGCCGAGCCAAAATCTGCGCCTACTACAAGCATGAGCGCAATCAAAGACAGGAGAAAAAGATGTTAAAGAATGCTAAGTATTTAAGAGGCCTAGCGGTCAGCGCCACGGATGGCGAGATTGGGACAGTGGATAATCTCTATTTCGACGATGAGACATGGGCCGTTCGCTACCTCACAGTAGAAACAGGCGGCTGGCTCGGTGGACGGCAGGTCCTCATATCGCCCTTCTCCATAATTGATACGAACTGGCGAGTCGGGCGCCTGGATGTATCGCTGACGAAACAGCAGGTGGAAGGCAGCCCCGACATCGACACGCACCGACCGGTCTCCCGGCAGCATGAGGCCACTTACCTCGGGTATTTCGGGTATCCCTATTATTGGGGCGGTCCTTATATGTGGGGGCCAGGGTTGTACCCGTCGGGCCTACCTATTATCCCAACTACCACTGCCAATGAGGCGCTCGCGGAAAGGATACAGAAAGAGTCGACGGATTCGCATCTGCGCAGTACCGAAGCTGTCAAGGGCTATCAGATTGTGGCAACTGATGGTGAAATCGGTCACGTGAATGGGTTCGTTGTGGATGATGAGAACTGGAGTATCCGCTATATGGAGGTCGCAACGCGGAATTGGTGGCCGGGCAAGAAAGTACTGGTTTCACCGGCTTGGATTAAGCACGTGAGTTGGGCAGATTCGACGGTATATGTTCGACTCTCTCGGGAAGCCATCCAAACAGGCCCTGAGTTTGATGAGTCCGCCCCTATTACTCGTGAATACGAAGATCTGCTCTACAAACATTACGATCAGACACCATATTGGATACATGAAGTCCAAAGAGCGGCTTCTCGTCGCTGAGCGGCATTGAAACTATAAGTGAAGGAGCCTGGCTTGGAATACCATCACCCACGGCCATCACTGCGCGCCACTTGGCAAAACGAGCGCCCATCTGAAAATATTCAGCCAAGCGGTCACGCGGTCCATCCAGCCCTTCTGTTACTTTCTCTCCCGCATGACCTGCCATCTCCTTTGCATCGGTGTCCACTTTAATGCCAGGAATGATTCCTGCATCGATGAGGGATTGGACGATGAGAGTGCCATCCTTTTTCTTCTGCCGGATCGTCTCGTCGTAGAGGATCGCGCCACTGATAGATTCCCCGAGACCTGGAGTGGTCACTATCAACTCCCGATAAGCGCGCCGGGTCTCCTCGTCCTGGGGAATCCCCCACTGGGCAAATCGTTTGTTACAGGTTGGGTTGCTTTCATCCATCGCCAGTAATCCCTTGTCGCTGGCGACCATCACGCGTGCGGTATTGATAAGCGATGGCGTATTCATTTGGTGTCGTTCCATTTCCAGTTCCGGATCTCCGGCATGTCTTCGCCGTGTTTGTCGATGTACTGCTTGTGCTCGATGAGCTTGTCCCGCATCTGTTGCTTCAGGTACGCGCCCTTGGAGCCCAGATGTGGTAGGCGATCGACGACATCCTGCACCAGGTGGAAGCGATCCAGATCGTTCTGCACCCTGATGTCAAAGGGTGTTGTGATCGTGCCTTCTTCCTTGTATCCCCGAACGTGCAGATTGCGGTTAGTCCGGCTGTAGGTCAGCCGGTGGATCAGCCAGGGGTATCCGTGAAAGCCGAATATGATGTGTTTGTCTTTTGTGAAGAGCGAGTCGTAATCCTTCTCAGTCAGCCCGTGTGGATGCTCCGTGCTGGGCTGCAACTTCATGAGATCGACAACATTAATCACCCGGATTTTCAGATCGGGTAGATTTTGGCGAAGGATGGAAACAGCGGCCAGTATCTCCAGCGTTGGTGTGTCTCCACAGCAGGCCATCACCACGTCGGGCTCGGCGTCCTGGTCGTTGCTGGCCCATTGCCAGATGCCGATTCCTTCCGCGCAATGCACAACCGCCGCATCCATGGTCAGCCATTGAGGGAGGGCGTGCTTGCCCGCAACCACCACATTGACGTAATTCCGGCTCCTCAAGC
>CAZLJQ010000048.1:0-33633 GCA_964559875.1 uncultured Acidobacteriaceae bacterium | reverse complement strand
TATCGAGCGTGCGGCTCATCCGCAAGCCGCAAGAACGGATTCACCCACGGAATGATTCTATCTCCGGAGATATAGGGCGCGGATCGTCATCGTCTTGCATGTCTGATGTGTTGTTTCTCCGGACAATATTCGTATCAAATTTACTCGCCAACGCTGAGCCGTATTGACCATCTTCTGAAACGCTAAGGGTGGACAATGACGATGGGTGAAAGGCATATGCTGCACACAGAAAATTTCTCCTCCCTTGTCAAAAATTTGGGGTTCCAGTCGGCTCGGTGTGGGACAATATCGAGCCACTCCACGGCCATGACGAGGAACGTCTCGGATATCCCACCGAAAAACCGCTGATGTTGCTGGAGAAGGTTCTTGAAATTGCGTTGCGAGCAAATCATGATGATCTTGATGAAGGCGGATGCTGTGGTACGGCTGTCGCAGCAGCACTGAATACAGCGCAGCAACGGATTGGAGTTGGTCATTTCACGGAGATCCCGCCGCGTCAGGACAAGTTGACTCCGGTTGGCGACTCCTCCGCTGCCGCTTAGAAAATCCACCAATTCTCGGCTGAGATATCCTCGGCGAGAAAGGAATTAGCAATGACGCACTTGAAACTTCAGGCAGCCCTCGACGAACTCGAACGGTTGTGCGAGACCGTAAAGGGATTCAAAGAGCGTAACGGCGGCACACTGCCTAATCCAGACAGTGACGCTGGCCGCGCACTTTCGTCCTTGGAGACTTTCACCAGCGAAATGCACAGATTGGATGTTGGGAAAGTACTCGGTCACAAGGTGTAGATAGCGAAGCGAGTTCACCCGCATGCATTCGGGCATATACAGTCACCGTACATGGTGCTACGCTTGTTTCAGCATCTGATTTGGTAGGACGCATCGGGAGAAGCGCCCTGAGAGCGAACAACCAAGCGCCTTTGGAACACGTATCTTCTTACAAATCCCTCCGACTCATTCAGCCAGAGTTCAATTCACAAAGGAACACGAACATCATGGAACAAGGAACAGTAAAGTGGTTTAACGACGCAAAGGGATTTGGCTTTATCAGCCGCCAGAACGGCGAAGATGTCTTCGTGCACTTTTCGGCAATTCAGGCGAGTGGCTTCAAGAGCCTCCCGGAGGGTCAGGCTGTGCAGTTCAATGTCGTCAAGGGACCGAAGGGTTTGCAAGCAGAGAACGTGACCATCATATAAGCATTGCATTTCGAGAAGTTCTACGGGAGGGTGGCCTGAGGGCTGCCCTTTCTGTTGCTGATTAGATCACCCTCGTAAACAGGGTAAGCGCGTAAATAACCTTATGGCCATCGAGTAGTCCAGATAGACCTCCGCGGGCTTGGTCGGCATCTCTTCCCATCGGTGCCGTCAGCAAGTGGAAGCAATGCCGCTCCTGGCAACTGGCTAGAGAACGAACATTGCTACACCTGCAGCGAACATTGCTGTAGTGGTGATTGCCACGGCGGCCCATTCCAAGCGGGAGCTCGGTTGACCCTGCATAAGTTTTCTGTCCGAGGCGACAACGAGAATTGCAACGAGAAGAAAGGGTGCTAGCAATCCGTTGATGACTGCTGTCCAGTAGAGAGCCTTAATCGGATTAATGCCCATGAAGTCGAGTCCGACGCCAACTACCGTCGAGAGAAGAATGAGCGTGTAAAAGGCGCGTGCCCCTTTTAGTTTCTTGTCAAGGCCCTGATGCCAACCAAGTGTTTCTGCGAAGGCGTATGACGTTGATCCCGCCAGCGTGGGAATGGCAAGAAATCCGACACCGACAATTCCCAGGGTGAAGAGTGTCGCGGCAAACTTACCGGCAAGGGGACGAAGTGCCTCAGCAGCCTGTCGAGAGGTTTCAATGTGCGTGATGCCGTGGCGATTGAGAGTGATTGCGGTCGTAAGGATAATGAAGAACATGACCATGTTGGAGAAAAACTCTCCGACACCGACATCTATATTTCGTAGCTCCAGTTCTTCGGATGTCGCTCCTCGTCGTTTAGTAAGGGTATTCTGGCCTGCCGATTTCTCCTCCTCCACCTCTTCGCTAGCCTGCCAGAAAAACAAATAGGGACTTATCGTAGTGCCAAGAATCGCTACCAGCATCGACCATTCGTCGCGGGTGTGGGGGAGCGAAGGTATTAGAGAGTCGCGCAGCACCTCGCTCCAATTGGCTCCCACCACAAATGCCGTGACTGGATAGGCGAAAAGTACCAGCACGAGCCATTTGAGCACGTTCGCTATTTGTTGATATCGGAGCCGAACCGTTGCCCACGAAATTAGGAGCGCGAAAGCTACCACGAACAGATGTGAGTTAATGCCTGACAGCATTTGAGCGGCATCGGCCATGCCGGCCAAGTCCGCTGCTATGTTGATGGTATTCGCCACAAGCAGAGCTACGATGAAGACGCGCACCAGCCAAATTGGAAAGCGATGCGTTAGATTCCCAGCGAGCCCTATGCCTGTGACCTTACCAATGCGGGCACACATCATCTGCACCGCGGCCATCAGCGGCCAAGTCAGTAGCGCAGTCCAGAGCAGTTTGGTCCCGAGCTGCGCTCCCGCTACGGAATACGTGGCAATTCCGGATGGATCATCGCCTGCGGCCCCGGTTATCACACCGGGGCCGATCGCCTTCAACAGCCTTCGCATCCAGCGATATGGGGAATTTATCGGCAAGAGAGGCAGAGCTTACGTTGTCTACGAATCATTATGGAATCCCTCCAGATATTCGAAATGGAGCGTCCTGCGGGTAGATCGACAGACTGCCACTACTGAGTTTTCCGGCCGCCAGAGGTCCCCTCCTGCGGCTCTTCAGCTTTTTTCCAACTAAAATCTGGGTCAAAGCGCTTGATAGCTTTCGCGAAAACATCAGTCTTCGCCCCGAGATTCTTCTGATACACAACACCATCTTGGTTCACGATGAATGTCATGACGCCTGACGACATGTATTCCGCCGGATACGCAACAAAGGCAAACCCCTCGGTCATCTTTCCGCTTACGAGGTAACTCTTCGCGCCGCTTTTCGCGCTCTTCCCCTGACGTGTGAGTATCTGATAGTAGTAACCGAGGTAAGGAACTGGAGCGGCGTCGCCGCTCTTGGCATAGTCCTTTGCGAAGGCCGATGCCACTAATGGACCGAGGGGGCTCTGAGCTTCACCTTCAGCAGCTTTCCAATAGAGGCCGTTGTGCTGCCCTTGATCGCTAAATATCCTCTGGGCGTACGCGTTTTGGTTTGCGGAGTAATATTCCTTCTGCGAAGCCACCAGTTCCTGGCAGACGCGAATCGTTGATAGTTCATTCCGGCCGACTCGCCTGTATAGGATTTCATTCTTGCCTGCCTTGGTGTCGAAATACCAAGAATTGGCTTTGTTCACGAGCGGTATGGGAGTCGGCCAATTCTCCGCGCCAACATACAAGGCAGTGGTTCCATCGGGCTCTTTCACTAGACGATGCATTTCCTTATATTTCTGCACAAAATGAGCGCGGCTTTGGGCATCCTCGGCGTCGTCTCCGGAGGATACGATCTGCTTTCCATCCGGACCAAGGATAGCAATCATCGTTTCTTCGTCGTTAGACCGCGCTGCAGTGACCAATGCGGTGCTCGCTTCCTCTGGTGAGGAAAACGTCTTCTGGCCTTGTTGCTGTGCCATAGAACGGATGGGAAGAATTACCGCGAGGAGAATAATCAGCGCGGCTATTGAATGAAGATTTACAAGATAAGATGTTTTGATGTTCAGCTTTGATGGCAGCATACGGTTTCTCTCCATTTCAAGTTCGACAATTTTTTGGAACATAACGAAAGCTCGACTACCGGTGCCCACCGCCATGTCCGCCACCGCCACCGCTACGACCGCCACCGCCACCGCTACGGCCACCACCACCAACGCTGGCTTTGCCGCGAGACGAGAAGCTCTTTGCTTGTCCACCATGTCCGTAGTTGCTGAAAGCACCCGAGCGGACACCGCTCTGGCCGCGGGATTCAGCGTATCCTCGAGCGGCCCTAGCGTTGCCATTGAATGGCCTGGCCGATGCAACGATGCGGCTGCTCGCGCTGCCACGGACGCCTCGGGCGAAGCTGCTCCGGTTGTAAAACGTGTTGCTCCGAGAGTAGTACCTGCCATAATTAAAGGTGGCATACCGGTTGTGCCAATCGAATCCCCAATGCCCCCAGCCCCATCCAAAGCCTCCGAAGAAGCCAATCCCAAAACCAGGCCCGAACGACAGGTACGGGCCGCCATACCAAATGCCGGGGTACTGATACCATCCCGGCCACGCCATGACGGGCCCACCGTAAACCAGCCATGGATCATACGCGGGGACATACACGACCTCGGGGCTGGCCGGCTGGATGACGATAGTAGAATCTTGGTACGTCACGGTTTGCTGCGGTGTCGTCTTAAGATTGCCAGCGTCTTGCGCCCGTTGGCGCATTACCTGCACGGCATTGGTCACATCCCGCTGCTGGTTGTAGTAGGCGTCTCCCAACGACGACGTCCAGGAGAGGTTCTTGTCCATGTTTCCAAGGACCTCTGGAAATGGAGTCAATGCCTTAACGCTGGGATCCCATGATTGCTGGTCCACAGCTTTAGCAAGCGCGTCACCCTTCACGTCAGGATGCGCCTGCACCCACCTGTCTGCCTCAACAACTTGCTCAGGAAATGTGGACGCCGCCAGAACCTGTGCTACGAGGTTGTCCGGATACAGCGCAATGGGCGCTACCAATTGCTGCAACTGTTCGGGAGTCTGTTGCGTATATGCCGCCTGCGCTGGAGGTTGCGCGTTTTGGTATGCCGATAGCGGCACAGCCGCGAAGAAAAGAGCCAATAGTGGAGCAAAAATGCGCATGCCCATTCGAGGCCTTGAGAACCCTGCTAAATATCCAGTCGTGTTCATGTTCTTGAATCTCCCCCTGTGACTTCATCGTCGGGCTCGCTGCTGAGCGGAATAGTTGAAATGCAAAATATATGACAACGGCAAAACAGCCTTTGACAAACGCCGCACAGATCACAAGGTAAGTGACGGAAGAGAGCTGGTCTGTTCAAGATTGACCACATTCTCCAAAAAACCGCGCTCGTTGAATCGCGGGCTCAATCGCGAGTTCTAAATCCCACGGTTATTACCGCATATGAGCAATAGTGAGCAGTCTCGGGCATCCCAGCTCTGCCAGAATCTGAAAGTTCAACGTACATTTCCACCGGGGAGATCCCAGATGAAGTTGCGCCAATCCTTTCTTTTACTATTTGCTATCGCGAACTTCGCGGCGTCACCAGTCACGGCAAAGGCGCAATCACTGGTTGATTCTTCAGAAATTGTCGCGAGTACTGCACCGCAAGCTGACCTGGTGTATACGAGGCCAACCCAGGAAATTAAGCTCCGTAATTACGTGTTTGACGCGTTTGGCCCCTATCCCATCGCTGGTGCCGCAGCGGTGGCTGGCATAGGACAAATCGACAACACTCCAGCGGCGTGGGGGCAAGGGATGGCAGGCTACGACAAGCGGTTTGGCTCCGACCTCGGCATTGTGGCGATCAGTACCACGACGCGTTATGCGTTAGCGGAAGCATTTAAGGAAGATACCCTGTACTACCGCTGTGAGTGCAAAGGCATACTTCCGCGGTTGCGCCACGCCGTAGTGTCAACCTTGACGGCCCGGCACGGCGAAGACGGCCACACGGCTTTCTCTTACTCTGCTTTCATCGCGCCCTATGCGGGTACGGTGACGGCTGTGTACGCCTGGTATCCCGGCAACTATGGCGCCCGGTCTGCGCTGCGAATGGGCAATTACAACCTGTTGGGAAGCGTTGGCGAGAACATCCTGCTGGAGTTCTTCTACAGCGGCCCGCATTCCCTTCTCTCCCGCATGCACCTCAATAATCGGCACGCCGCTCCAGATCCGGGAGCAGGCCAGTGAGTGACCGCGAACTAGTCGCGGTCGCAGCGGTAGCTCCTTCACTTTCTGGGCTGCCTGTCTCACTCCCATTGCCGGATGAGAGCGCCTCCAAGTGGACCACCACCGAGTTCCTCGAGTGGTTCGGCGAACTGGGCATCTTTTTCTGGCAAGTTATC
Organism: uncultured Acidobacteriaceae bacterium; assembly: GCA_964559875.1. Classification (GTDB taxonomy): domain Bacteria; phylum Acidobacteriota; class Terriglobia; order Terriglobales; family Acidobacteriaceae; genus TOLSYN. The sequence goes on along the minus strand of CAZLJQ010000048.1, from coordinate 27,575 downwards.
CGGGCCGCAGTAACCCCGCCGTTTGAGTTTCGTGAATTGTTCCGGCAACTCGACGAGATCGGATCGAAGTCGCTGCCGCTCGTCGCTCTGGCTGGCGCAGCCATTGGAGTTGTGCTCGCCTTAGAGTCCGTGCAAAGCATGACTCGCTTTGGAGCCAAATCGCTGCTTCCGGCGGCGCTCGTCTTCTCGGTTGTCCATGAGATAGGCCCAATCATGACCGCCTTGGTCGTGAGTGGCCGGGTGGGTGCGGGAATCGGCGCAGAGTTGGCGTCGATGAAAGTGACCGAGCAGATCGATGCCATCGAGGCATCTGCGGTTAACCCATACAGGCTGCTGGCTGCCACGCGCATTTTGGCTTGCACCCTTATGCTTCCATTGCTGACCCTTGCTTTCGATGCTTGCGGCCTGCTGATGGGCTGGGTTGCGCTCGCCACGGTTGAGCCGCTCTCGTTTCACCAGTTCATTATTAATGGATTTAATGGCGCGGGCTTCAATGATTTCCTGCCTCCCACGTTTAAGACTGCGATCTTTGGATTGATCATCGGGCTGGTTGCTTGCTTTCAGGGAATGCGTACACGGGGAGGCGCCGAAGGGGTAGGCCGTGCCGCTACCAGCTCGGTGGTCCTGTCCTCTCTCTTTGTGATCCTGGCTGATGTGGTGCTCGTGAAATTCATCATTATTTTTTTCCCGTAAACAATTATGGCCACAATCGATCAAATTTCGACAAAGCTGCAAGCCAACGATGCCTGGCACGTGCCGGTTGTCGCTGTCGAGAACGTGTACAAATCCTTCGGAACCCAAAGAGTCTTGAACGGAGTCAGCTTGACCGTGAGCAGAGGCGAAACCCTGGCGGTGCTGGGGCGCAGCGGTACCGGCAAAAGCGTTTTACTCAGGATGATCATCGGCTTGCAAATGCCTGACTCGGGAGTGGTGCGCATTCACGGACAAAACATTGCAGGCCGGTCTCTAGATCAACTCAGTGCGATCCGCAAGAAGATGGGCTTTCTTTTTCAGCATGCCGCACTCTACGATTCGCTGACTGTCGAACAGAACGTTGCTTTTCCTTTGCAGCACCACCGGTGCGGAATGTCGAGCTCTGAGCTGAGTAACCGTGTCAGGCAGTTGCTTGCTGAGGTTGGCATGGATGGGCATTTCGATAAGATGCCCTCGGACATTTCCGGCGGCATGCAGAAACGGGTAGGGCTGGCACGTGCGTTGGCACTGGAGCCTGACATTCTGCTGCTCGACGAACCGACGGCCGGCCTCGATCCTATCAGTTCCGCGGAGATTGATGAGTTAGTCCTCAAACTTCAGGCTGAACATCAGATGGCATCCATCGTAGTAACCCACGATCTGTACAGTGCAAAGACAATTGCCGACCGTTTGATCCTGCTGGAACAAGGCAATGTGACGGCCGAAGGTACATTTCAAGAACTTCAGGGAAGCGACGACCCGTTCGTTCGTGAGTTTCTGAAGCATTCGTAGGAGAACTTATGTCAAGAGCAGTGCGCTTAGGAGCTTTCATCGTCGTAACCTTGGCCATTCTGGTGGCCGGTGTCTTCATCATTGGAAGCAAGCAGTATCTTTTCAGCTCGACGTACCAAGTGAGAGCGCAGTTCAGCAATGTTGCGGGATTGGATACAGGCGCAGATGTGCGGGTAGCTGGAGTTCACAGTGGAGTCGTGCACAGCATTGAATTGCCGCACAAGCCTGGCGAACAAGTCACTGTGGTAATTGATCTCGGCAAATCGACCCACGAGATCATCAAGCAAGACTCCGTCGCCACGATCGAGACCGAGGGAATGTTGGGCAACCAGTATCTCGCAATCTCATTTGGCTCTGCCGGTTCTCCCGAGGTTAGAAATGGCGGGATGCTTGCCAGCCAACAGCCGCTCCAAATGGTAGACCTGCTCAAGAAAGCAGACGGAATCCTCGATAGCAGCCAGCAAGCCATCCAGAACACCACCCTGGCGACGGCAAACTTGAACTCTATATCCGCCAAGATCGATCGGGGTGAAGGAACCGTAGGCGCGCTGGTGAACGATAGGAAGCTCTACGGCGACCTCGAACAGACGACGGGCACGATGCGCGACACGATGGCTCAGGCTCGGGCAGGAGTTACCGACTTTCAGGAGAACATGGAAGCCCTGAAGCACAACTTCTTTTTGCGCGGTTACTTCAAAAGCCGTGGATACGAAGACTCCGCCGAGCTAGCCAAGAATGAAATTGAACGGCTGCCGCAAGGTGCGCCCACCAAGAGCTTTACTTACTCATCGAAACAACTATTCGACAAGCAGGAATCCGCCAAGCTCAAGAATCAGAAATCTCTGCACACTGGCGGCGAGTTCTTGGCTGATAACCAGTTCGGGTTCGCGGTGGTTGTAGTATCCGCCGGCAAAGAAGGCGATGCCCAGAAGGAAATGGTGCTAACTGAAGCACGGGCCATGGTTGTGCGGGAGTATCTGGTGGAGAATTTTGGCTTCGATGACACTCAGCTTAAGACATTAGGAATGGGCAAACAGGCGGGCACGAGTTCAGACGGCGACTGGGGGACGGTGCAGATATTGATCTATCCGGTAGGAACCGAAATTCCCCGAAATGTAACGCAGGCAATCTCTTCTCCGGTTGCCTTAGTTCAACCAGTCCAAGCCTCTTCTGTCGCCCATTGAAAGCTCGCGAGTAGTTTGCCCGAGGTAATGAGCCGGGGGTAACTCTGCAACAAGCGCCAGCTAGGTCTCGCGCGTGTGCACCACGCCTGGGTGAGGTGCGACGAAGGGATCTCGCCTTAAGCGTATTGGGGAAGGATGACGCCGTTTGATCGCCCGCGCAGCATCGCCGTGTAACTGGACTCACTTCTTGCGCCATCCCCCAATTTCTCTTGCTCGTGCCCAATGCTTTCAACTCGTTTGCTTTGCCTCACGCCCGCGAATCTGAGGTTTTGCCGCCTCTGCCCGGAAGCTAGTTCACCAGAGCAGGCTCGGTATGAACCGTGTAGACGCTATGCTTTCCGGCGTCGATAATATCATTGGCTTTGTTCACGGCATCGGGCGAGCCGTGAACGATCAGCAAGAACTTATCTGTCTTCAGCGCGAGCTCGTACTGAAGAATGCTGTCCTTCGGTATCCCGATACTGGCCAAGCCTCCGCCGATTGCGCCGACGCCGCCCACAACCACCGCTCCCTCCAAGCCTGCTACGATCCAAGCCACTAGGGGGCCAGCGACCAGAATGGGGCCGATACCTGGTATGGCGAACATACCTGCCCCAAACAGCAGCCCCCAGAATCCTCCCCAGAACGCGCCCGCTTTCCCCCAGTGCTCCATTCGCTCGCCAGTGTTGTAGTACCCGACGACGTGCTCATCTGTGTGTTGGTCCTTCGCCGCGATCGATAAGGTTTTCATGTCGATGCGAGCCTCTTGCAGGCACTTAACTGCCTGCTCTGCCTGCTCGTGCGTATCGTAAATGGCTACAACGGAATTGCGTTCGGCCATTTCTATCTCCGGTTTCTTTGGTGGACAAACTTAAATCTGTGCGGACTGCTGAACGGCTAGCGGGTGCAGTCGCGTGGACTTTCCAGCAAGTCGCAAACGGTGCTTGCACCATGAGTGTCCCATTGTTCAATCTGGCGCGCTGAGCAATCCGACACAATTTCCGTGATACTTTCGAGTAATACCTTGCGGAGTCTGTAATTACAAAATCAAGTTGTCCAGTTTTTCCCGGAATGAGTGGCCCATCCGTCTCTCGCTCGCAAACAGGAAAAAACCGGTTCCGATCAAAGTTGAAATCGGTGTCTAGAAGACCTTTTTTGCTTGTGAGCGCATAGCGCAACCGGAGGACGTAAGTTTTCTTACCGTGAATAGGGATAGCCTTTCGCCAAAGCGTCCTGTAATTCCGCATCGTACCCGTAAACGTCACGATAAAAATAGATGTCTCCGTTGTCGCGCACCGCAGCGGTCATGTAAACAATCAGCACTGGCAAAGGTTTGGTGAGGTTCACCCGCAGGTCGTCTTGCCCACGTTGCATTGCCTGCTGCACCCGTTCGAGAGTCCATTCCGGCTTGTCACGAAGCACCCAGGCCGCCAATTTCGCAGGTTCTTTCAGGTGAATGCAGCCGTGGCTGACGTCGCGCTCGGCGAAGTCAGTAAAGTATTTTCCCCACGACGGAGTGTCATGGAGATATACGCTATATTGATTGGGAAATATGAACTTTACCAATCCCAGGGAATTGTCGGGACCCGGTTTCTGACGGATGTGAAGCTTGCCGGAAGCGATCTGCTGCAAAACTTCGGGCGAAACCTTTCCGTCGGTAACCACGTGTCCATCTAGAGCAACGGCTTCAAAATTAGCCGTCGATAGATAGCTGGGATCGTCCTTGATATTAGAAACGATCTCGTCCTTCTGGATGTCGAGTGGCACGTCCCAGTACGGGCGGAAAACCAGATATTCAATCTTATTTTCCAGCACCGGCGTAGGGGTATACTCCTGGCCCACATCCACGGTCATTTCCAGGCCTACCTTGCCCTCTTCATTCAACGCATACAGACGAAATCCAGGGACATTAATGATGACCGGCGGTTGCGCAAAGTCATAGCGCAGCCAGCGGTAGCGCTCCAAGGCAAGCCGTATCTGCTCGACGCGGTCACTCAGCGGGACATTCAACTGCTTAATCGTTTCACTGGTAAGGAATCCGTCAGGACGAAGACCATGACGTCTCTGATACCGCTTTACCGCCTGCACCAGAGGTCCCGCGTAGAGTCGAGAGTCTTTGTCGATTTCTGCGCTCTCCGGCAGATCGCCTACCAGACGAAGCAATCTGGCGAGTCGAGGGACACCGTCGTACGCCGTTCCGAAAAACACTATGCTATGAGGAATGGGCAGTTTTTCTCCGTCGTCCCCCTTAGCCAGCAACATGTACTTCACGAGCGCCTGTTGCAATTCACCATACACTGCGATTTGAGGTTCGGTATCCGCAAGGGCCGATTCTAGACTCGTGCCCTTCAGCAGGCGATTCTCCAGTAGCGTGGACAGGTCCATTTCCTTGGGGCCTATGTCACGTCCGAACTTTAAGTGACTGGGATTTATTCTTCCAATCCGAAGGTCCGAGACGTAGCGCATTGTGCAAACGCTCAGTGCCGTGTCGAAGCGAGCTTCATCCGATGCCGTATGCTGTGCTTGCAAACGCGCCAAGCGCTGTGGCCAGCTAGAGGAGTCATAATCTTCGGCAAGGAGTCCCTTCATATCGGCCTGCTGCAGTATGGAGATCATCTCCAGCGCCTGTGGTGTGGGAGATCCATTACGGATCCAGACTGGAGCATAGCCCGAGCGCTGGTATAGAGTTTCCAACTGGAGCCGATAGTCAGAAAAGTTAGGCCAGCGAAGAATCTCCAGCCGACCGCTGGCGACTGTCGCACGCAGGGTGGTCCTAGATTCTTCAAGCTCCTGACGAGAACTCGCGTTCATCCTACTGGGGTTAGAGCGGACGGGATTGTCTTGGGCACAAACTCCCAGGGCTAGCATTAAGACGAAGAGTAATACCGCTACAACGCGGTTTGCCGAATTTGTACAGTGCATACCTCGGATGGTGCGCCTGGCGGTTGATGAATACTGGTCAATCGAGCTCACAGTCTCTCCATAGCCGCATCTGGCCGCCGAATCAAGACTCTTGCCTGTGACGAAAAACAAGTTTTTCTCGCCACAATGTGCTCTTGCTGAGCCGGTTCATCACGCAATTGTTTGCAGGAAAGCACGGCGCTCCTTTTTCGCCATGTGAGCAATACAGAACAGACGTCTATCTCTCCACTTGGTAATTTCGCAGATGCCGGGCGTTGCGAAAACCGCCCCGACAAAATCAAAGTAGAGGACGCGACGAGGAAACAACATGAATATCCTGCGCCACCTATTCACTCTTGAGCCGTTGCTCGCGCTCTTTGCAACCATCGCGCTCGGATATCTCGTTGGAAAAATCAAAATAAGCAGCTTTGTTTTGGGTGGTATCGCCGGAACCCTACTAGTCGGCGTTGTCATTGGACAGCTTGGCATCAATATAGATAGTGGCATTAAGAATATATTCTTTGCTCTGTTCATCTACGCCGTCGGATTCCAAGGTGGACCTCAATTTTTCCATGCTCTCAACAGACGTTCGTTGAACCAACTCGCTTCCTCTTTCGTCATGTGTCTTACGGGTTTGCTCTGTGTCTTGCTGGCTGCCTGGATGTTCGGGTTGGATCGAGGAATGGCGGCAGGGCTTGCCGCCGGCGGGCTCACCCAGTCCGCGATTCTCGGCACAGCCGGAGACGCAATCGCCAAGTTAGGACTGACTCCCGCATTGATCAAGACCATGCAGACCAATGTAGCCGTCGGCTATGCCGTTTGTTACATCTTTGGGTCGCTGGGGCCGATCATCATGGTCAGTTGGTTCTTTCCGACGGTCATGAAGTGGAATATTCGCCAAGAGGCCGTGAAGCTCGCAAAACTGATGTCCGGTGGTCGAGCAGAACTCGATCCCGGTCAGTTCAATGCAGTGAGGGGCATCGACACACGCATCTATAAAGTTACACAGACCAGTAAGGCAGTAGGTGAGACGGCACTGGCGATCGACGAAAAGCTTTCTGATGCCGCGGTCGAGGCCGTTTTTCGCGATGGCAAGGCACTCGATTTTACCGATACTACGGTTGCTCGTGGCGGCGATTCCGTTGCGGTCACCGGCACGATCGACGCTATGGATGCTGCTTCCGACTTCCTAGGTCGGGAAGTAACCGCCCCAAATGGTCTGTTGCTGGTTCAAGAAAACCGCGAAATTATTCTGACCAACCGCGCCCTCAGTGGCCGTGAACTGGGCGAGATCCACGATCACGTCAATGTGGATACCCGTCACGGCGTATTCCTGACAGCAGTCAAGCGGATGGGACGCGATCTACCTCTGCTGAGTAAGCTTGAGTTGAAGAGCGGCGATGAATTGCACTTCACCGGGAGTCCAGCCGACCTCAATCGAGTGCAGTCGAAGATCGGCTACAAAATTACCGCTGCAGCCATCACCGATTTCATTTTCTTCGGCATTGGTATGCTCGTAGGTATGCTCATCGGCTTGATTCAGTTCAAGCTGTGGGGCATCCCGATCTCAATCGGCAGCGGCGGTGGTTGTCTGCTGTCCGGCTTGCTCTTCGGTTGGCTGCGCAGTGTTCATCCGAAGTTTTCAGCGTTACCGCTAGGCGCTTCCAACTTTCTCCGCGACTTTGGATTAGCCGTTTTTGTCGGAATCGTCGGCATCTCTGCCGGTCCTCAGGCGCTGGTCGCCATTCGGCAACACGGCTTGACGCTATTGTTTCTCGGTGTTGCAGTGACCTTGATTCCGCAGGTAATTACGTTCTTTTTTTCCTACTTTGTCCTGCGCATTAAGAATCCTATTGAGGCCCTGGCCTGCGTTGCCGGCGGCCGCAGTGCCAACCCCGCTTTCGCTGCTTTACTGTCGAAGGCCGGCAACGCCACACCCGTAGTTTCGTTTACCGTCACCTACGCCGTCGCCAACGTGTTCCTTACCCTTTGGGGACCGGTCATCATTGGCATTATTACCAAGAACGCAGCCCACTAATTCAGTATCGAGGCACTGTCATGTCAGAAAACACAGATTATCAAGTTGCGGAGCTAAGCCCCTTTGAACTCAAAGATCAACTGATAAAGATTGCCTCGTCAGACGCTCAACGAATGATGTTGAATGCCGGGCGCGGCAACCCTAATTTCCTGGCGACACTGCCACGTTGGGCGTTTTTAAGCCTGGGCGAATTCGCTATGCGGGAAGCGGAGCGCTCCTACTCATATTTGGACAGCGGCTTCGGCGGTCTGCCTGAGCACGACGGTATCGTCCAAAGGTTCGGTGCCTACGCTAACCATCACAGCGAAACGGATGGGATACATTTCTTGCGCGCAGCAATATCCTATGTTAAGGATCAGCTCGGCCTGAACCAGGATGGATTTCTGTTCGAATTGGTCAGCGCGTTTCTAGGTTGTAACTACCCCACTCCGCCGAGGATGCTCCCGCATACTGAAGAAATCGTAAAAGCATACCTTGCACAGGAGATGTTTGGACCGCTGCCGCGTAATGGCAATTTTTCAGTGTTTGCCACTGAGGGCGGCACAGCGGCAATGACGTACATCTTCCAAAGTCTGCGTGAGAATAGCCTGATTAAACCAGGTTACAAGATCGCGATCAGTACGCCCATCTTCTCGCCTTACTTGGAAATCCCAGTCCTCAACGATTACCAGCTCGAAATCGTCGACATACGGATGGATGAACATGCGGACTGGCAGCTGCCGGTAACCGAAATAGCCAAGCTGCTGGACCCTGCGATCAAGGTATTTTGCATCGTTAACCCAAGCAATCCACCATCCACCAAGTTATCAACCGCCGTCCTGGACCAGTTGGCTGCGTTAGTTGCGACCCAACGCCCAGATCTGTTCATCGTTACTGACGATGTCTATGGCACGTTTGCAGACGACTTCGTTTCGATATTTGCAAGATGCCCACGTAACACGCTCTGTGTTTATTCGTTTTCGAAATTCTTTGGCGCAACCGGCTGGCGTCTCGGCGCTATCGCATTGCATGACGATAATGTCTTCGATGCAGCTCTAGCCGCCTTGCAGGAGAAGCAGAAACTTCTACTCGACGCGCGCTATGCCTCGCTGACCACGCAGCCGCGTACCTTGCGCTTTATCGATCGCCTGGTCGCCGATAGTCGTGCCGTTGCGTTAAACCATACTGCTGGCTTATCGGTGCCGCAGCAGTTACAGATGGCCTTATTCGCACTGAGTGGATTGATGGATCGCGAGCATCGCTATAAAGATGCCGCCAAACAGCTGATCCGGCAAAGATATCAAACGCTATACGTCAATATGGGCATGAAAGCCATGCACGAGCCCAACGATGTTAATTACTACACGTTGATAGACCTGCAGGAAATAGGCGGAAAGCTGTACGGACCAGAATTTGAAGCGTGGTTTATCAAAAGCAAGTTAGGGATCGGTTTTCTGTTCCGCCTTGCGAAGGAAACCGGCGTCGTATTGTTGCCCGGCAACGGATTTGAAGTTGTCGACACCTCAGCGCGAGTGTCGCTTGCCAACCTTACGGACGCTGAATACGCCGCGATCGGGAAATTCACGCGGCAAATACTCGACGAGTACTATCAGGATTTCAAGAAGCTCACGATTGAGACTAGTGTGTAGGCAAACGAGCTGGACGAAGCCGAGGAAGTCTCGATATGGTATTCCGATCGGGTGACGAGCCTTCGGAAGTTCTGAATCCAGGCAAGCAAGCGCTTCACTCTCCACCGAAGCTGATAGCGGCGTAGTGATCGGGCGTGCTGCGCCTTGCCGCGTCGGCTTCGGTTCGGGGCGATCATCTCGACGCCGTACTCTTCGGCAAGTTTCTCGTCGAGTTTGTTCGAGTCGCAAGCTTTGTCGCCGATGAACCGAGCCGGGAGTTCGCCTTCTGGTCAGGCGACAGTCTTTTCAGGCACGAAGCCAAAATCATCGCTAAGTGACAACCCAACAAAAACAGAAGCAAGAACGCCCTGTCGTACACTCGTAAGTATATTTGTTGCAATGACTTGGTGGCGGCGAGTGGACTCGAACCACTGACCTACGGATTATGAGATGTACTTTCCGAAAAGCCGCCACATGGATTCAATCACTTACAGTCGGTTGACGTCTTGTGATTTGGGAGTGCATCGTGCCCTACGGCGCTTAACTGACAACTTAAGTGGCAACTCAATAGTGAAAAACGATGTTCGTCATCATTGTGTTGTTCTATGGATTCCAGAACAACATTCTATGGCTCTTCCTCGTTTTCCGGCTCGGATTGTGAGTTATTATTAGGTCCCTTCAGTCAGGGAGTCCCTTGAAGTGATTTTGCTTCAGGGAGACTCACAACAACAGCTTGGAGACCCCAAAACCAGGAGAAGAAAAATGGAAATGGAAATGTCTATGGAAATGCGTCGATGTATGGAGGATTGTCGCAACTGCATGGCCATGTGCATGGAAACCATGATGCAGTGCATGAACAGCGGCAAGATGGACATGAAGATGATGTGCACCTTCATGGACTGCATGGAAATATGCCAGATGTGCGCCAATTGCATCGCGCGCATGTCTCCGATGAGTGGAGAAATGTGCGCGATGTGCGCAGAGATGTGCACAACGTGCGCGATCATGTGCGAAGGCATGGGCGACAATCCAACGATGAAACGCTGTGCCGAGATGTGCCGTCGGTGCGCCGGGTCTTGCTCAATGACGGCGAAATCCATGAAGGCCGCCTAGGCACGCAGCAAGGCTCGGGGGCAGCACACCCTGCCCCCGGCCCGTTCGTAAGAAGTCCGGCATGGTTATGCGCGGGCTTTTCGCGAATCCAGAAAGTCAAGCAACATCCCAGAACTTACCCGTCCTGCATCCTTACTCACCACACGGATCGTACAGTCTCGGCGTTTACGTGCAGGTTTAGGCGTTCCTCCAGATGCGACTTCCAGAATGCGCTCGACTGTACTGGAGCAGATTGGGCACACGGCGCCAATCACCGGCTGAATCGTACCTCTCATGCACATTCCGCAATAAAGCTCCGCACCTGTGGCCCAGCAGGGCCGGACGAAGCCCTTCTGGGCATCGCGTACGTAGATATGCGTCAGTGTCTTTTCCGTCTGAGAAGTAAAAGTGTTTGCCATTTCCTATGCTCCTATTTGATCTCCAAAAAGAAGTAGGCCCACGATCTGTTCGTGGGCCTCCGAGAATCCTGAATCGCCGAATTTGTAACTTTATGTTTCGGCCTTCTCGCCCACAATGCGCATGTTGGTGCACATGCCCATGGCCATGCGACATGTCGCGAAAGCGGGCGAAACAATCGTGCTCGTAATAGCCGCAAACGTCATAAGGTTTCTCAAACTCCGAAACCACTTCCGAATAGTTTGGAGCACGGGATGGGATTTGAACCCATGAATAACGGCTTTGCAGGCCGCCGCGTTAGCCACTTCGCCACCCGTGCTCATGTTTAACTCTTTTCCGCCATCTACGTCCTAAAACACAAAACCCACTGCGCTCTGGCAGTGGGCTCGACGAGACTTGGAAACTTGAAACTAGCCGAGAATGCCAGAAACGACGCGAATACAGCAGCAACACATGCTGGCTCGACACTCGCTCATTGGCATCAGGAAATCCATGCTTCGCATAGTAACTGAATCGCTTCCCATACGCAAGGGGGTCATTGATGGAATCCGAGTCCCCGGTGCTGCATAGCGATCCCGTGGTTGCGATGCCAGTGACGCGAGTTGCGCCCAAGCGCAAGAAGTGGCAGGTCCGGGGCATAGCCGAGAGGCAGCTGATTAGCGAGGTTTTCAAGTACACTGGATCACAATTGCGATATAAGGGGACTTATGCCGAAGAAGCTCAGAGGGGCTGACATCGTTGCCCAGACACTGGAGCGTTATGGCGTTTCCAAGCTATTTACCCTTTCCGGAAATCATGTCATGCCGGTGTTCGACTCGGTACAAGACACGAGCATTCAGTTGATTCATGTCAGGCATGAGGCGGCAGCAGTCCACATGGCGGACGCGTGGGCGCGGGTAACCGGAAAGGTTGGCTTTGCTATGGTTACGGGCGGGCCGGGTCACGCCAACGGAGCGGCGGGGCTGATCACGGCCCGGGCCTCCGATTCACCCGTTGTGTATCTCTCCGGGCATACCAGATTGAGTGAGTTGGGGCGCGGGGCTTTCCAGGAGATGGCGCAGGCTGAAATGGCGAAACCTGTCACCAAAGCCTCGTGGACAGCGCAATCGGCTGCCACCCTGGGACACGAACTCGCGCGGGCCATTCGTGTGGCCGCATCGGGCCGGCCGGGACCGGTGCATCTGAGCCTGCCGCAAGATCTTTTGGAGCAGGAAGTCAATCTCGAGATGTCGCCATTGCCGGATGCTGCCGAGACTGAGCCTATGCGAATGCCGCTGGCGGACAATGTCGCCGACCTCATCCTAGCCAGGCTGGCGCGTGCGCGGAAGCCTCTGATACTCTGCGGGCCCGCGCTTTGTACCGCGTCCGGCCGCGAGCAGATGCAAGGCTTGCAATCCACCTTGGACGTTCCGGTAATCGGACTCGAAAGCCCGCGCGGAATCAACGATCCCAGCTTGGGCGCATTTGCCGAGGTGTTGTCCCAAGCCGATCTTATTCTCCTGGTTGCCAAAACCCTCGACTTTACTTTGAAATTCGGCGACGCTCCTTTCATTGCAGAGAGCTGCGAATTCATGCTTCTGCACGCTGAACTTGAGGCTGCGGCGCAGATCGCAGGCGCCAAGCCGGGCCGGCTGGTCTGCCATGCCGAGGCTGACCACACGAGCGCCATGCAGACTCTTACGGCGAGGGCGCAGAAGAGTGCTCGAACTTCCGGCTGGAGCGAAGAGGTGGCTTCCGCCCTGAGTTACCGCCCGGAGCAGTGGCAAGAGATGCGCTCCAAGACAGGCGGGAAGCTGCACGCAATCGAAGTGTGCCGAGGGATCAACAGCTTCCTGGCTCAACATCAGAAACATATTGTGATTTGCGATGGAGGCGAGATCGGGCAATGGGCGCAATCGCTGATCACGTCCGACGAGAGACTGATCAACGGCGTAGCTGGTTCAATTGGCACAGGAATGCCATTCGCCCTCGGCGCCAAAGCCGCACGTCCGGAGAAGACGGTTTTGGCCATCATGGGAGACGGAACCTTTGGTTTCCACATGGCCGAATTTGAGACCGCCGTGCGCAATCGACTTCCGGTCATCATCGTTATTGGCAATGACGCCCGTTGGAACGCCGAATACCAGATACAGTTACGCACCTATGGGCACGAACGTGCCAAAGGCTGTGAGCTGCTGCCAGCCCGCTATGACAAAGTTGTCGAGGCGTTGGGCGGATATGGAGAACATGTCACCTGCGCCGAGCAGGTTCCCGCCGCATTGCAGCGGGCTCTGGCCAGCGATAAGCCCGCTTGCCTCAACATCATGATCGAATCGGCGGGTGCTCCCATCGTACGCCGCCCCAAGGATTGAACGAAGGCTTCAGAACATGACAAAAGCAGTCGTCATCTATGACGTCCTGTTGAAGTTCTGTCCGGGCGCAAATTTTGCGCGGTTCTGACATGGATCGCTATTTGTTGAGTATTTCGATCTAAATTTTGTTATTGCTTTTTGCCCGATGCCTTGATAGTTTGTGTTCAGAGTTTATGCACCTCATAACCAACATAACCGCGCTTTCGGAAATGGACATGTGCTTCTGTTGTATGTGTCGGAGCGGAGTCGTGGTTTGTGTGAGGGGTGCGATGCCTTAGTGCAAGAGTTTTAAGGCAGTCAAAAAGTCCTGAAGCGCACGGCCCACGATCCAGAGATCGCGGGCCGTTTTGTTTTGCCAATAAAAGCTGTAGCGGAAGTTTCCAGGATCAGCGTCGCAACTCGCAACAGTAGCTGCAATGGTTCTGAAGCTTGGAAGAAGTAGAGAGGAACGAGAATGTCATCGCCGTTCGCAGTTCAAGAAGGCATTGGGGCCGAGCGGGAGCTCACATTTGCAGAAGTAGTAGAAAAATATCCGCAGATTCCGCGTCTGATCGTGCTCAAAATCGATGCGCGCCGCCGAGGCGTTCACTACACGGAAGAAGCGTTTCGGCACGTTGACCCGTCGCAACACCAGGTGCGCGGCAAATATATTTTCGGTGCTCGTGATGGAGCACTTACTCCGGTGCCTGAGTCCTTGATCCTCCGCGACGGCACGACAGTTCTGACCGACCCTACGCCGCTGGAACTGAATCCCTACGTGGTTGATTGGCACGATGGCCAGTTCGTACTTCGTGACGGTGAAGAGATTCTGGAAGAGGTCGAGCTTTGGTCGCGGCCCGCATATTACGGCAAGAAAACCAGTCGCGGCACAGCGATGGAGTATGTTCTCACTGCGCGCCCACAGCGGTTAAATCTATTTGTCGCAAACTACTGCCACTTCTGGACAGATAAGCACGAATGCCGGTTCTGCGACATCGTGACCCATCTTAAGCAGCAGAAGCAGGAGTGGAACATTCCATCGCGGGTCAACGCTGATGACGTCGAGGAGACCTTGCGCGAAGCGCTCAAAGAACCCGGACGCTTTGCCAATCTGTATCTGACCGCAGGCAGCGACATGCATGGCGACTCGGATTTCGATCGCGAGGTGGATTACTACATTGAAGTGCTGCAGGCCGCGGGCCGCGTCTTTGAGCCCAAGAAGTTTCCGTGCCAATTGATGAGTTCTGCTTTTACGGAAAAGCAACTGTCTCGCATTTACGAGGAGACCGGAGTTAGTAGCTACGTTGCCGACACGGAGGTTTTGAATGAACGGCTCTTTAACTGGATTTGTCCGGGAAAATCCAAGTGGGTCGGCTACCGCGAGTGGAAGCGGCGGTTGATTGCGGCAGTAGATATTTTCGGTCGAGGTAATGTTGGCACCGGTGTGGTGGGCGGTGTGGAATTGGCCCAGCCTTTCGGATTCGCGAGCGAAGATGATGCGCTGAATGCGACCCTGGAGGAAGCCGAGGACCTGACGAGTCATGGCGTTTCGACGGTCTTCATTGTTTGGACGCCGCGTCCCGGATCCCACTTTCACGACCAGAAGATACCGTCGCTGGAATACTACGTACGCCTGGCTTTGGGTCTTCATAGGTTGCGGGCGCGTTATGGCCTAGGTGTTGATTTCGATGATTACCGACGTTGTGGCAACCATCCAGATTCGGATCTGGCGCGCTTGCTGTAACTCGAATTTTAGGGGAATCGCGCTGCGGATTCCCGTTTGCAACGAAGTTGGAGGAAACCGTGAAAAAGCTAGTTGTTATTGTTAGTCTGCTTGCGGCTTTTGTGGGGAATACAGCCACCGTTGAAGCCGCGAACGCCCAGACCGCTAAGGAGATTCGGATCGCCACTCAGCCTTCCCTGTCATACATCCCTATCTTCATTGCCAAGCAGAAACACTGGCTGGAAGACGACCTCAAAAGAAGTGGGGTGACGGTGAAATGGACTTCTTTCATTTCTGGACCACCGGAAAATGAGACCTTCGCCGCCGGTCAGCAGGACCTTGGCTTTATCGGCGATACCCCGGCAATTATTTTGCGTTCGGCAGGAGTGAATACCCGCATCGTCGGCATAGCTAGCGTGGGACCCAAAACGCTGGGAGTTGTGGCGAGAAGAAACTCCGGGATTAAGACGATAGCGGATTTGAGGGGAAAGCGGGTTGGAATCACCAAGGGATCGGTCTCACACGATCTTCTTTATCTATTGCTGCAGAAAGCCAATGTGAAAGTCAGCGATGTCAGGATCGTTCATCTCCAGCCAGCAGATCTGATCAATGCCTTCAATCACGGTGACATCGATGCCGGTGCCGCCTGGGAGCCATTCCTTGCCAGATTGGAAGAGAACGGTACCCTCATTGCAGATGGCACGGGTGTAAAGCAAGGTCTGCGCCCGATTTTTGTAAGAAACGATTTCGCCACTGCCAATCCGGTGCTTGTCGTGAAGGTACTGCAAGCCTACCAGCGCGGCTACCAGTTTGCGAAAGCTCATCCACGGGAGGCCTCACAACTCGTCGCGTCAGATGTGAATTTGCCTGCGGACCAGATTTTTAAAGTCATCGGCAAGTTCGACTATAACCCGGCAATTCGACAGGATGTCACGGTGGATCTGAAACGGACGGAGGAGTTTCTTCGCGCTAATAACTTGAGCCGGTCTCACGTCGACATTGACTCTTTTTTGGATAGCCGCTACCTCCAACAGGCGGGGCTGAAGTAGAAACGAATCTCCGAGATCCCTATTCTTGCAAGCTTTCAAGGTTGGCAATGGAACGGGGTGGATGAAAGGAAAATTCATGGCTGAACAGTTAAATGGAGAAGTCACCAGACTGCTGCAAGATGAATCGACCGTGAAGGTCCTCACTACGGTGGACGAGCATGGAGCGCCGCATTCGGTCGTGAAGGGTTCGTTGACTCTCGACGACGATGGGAACCTGATTGTGTTGGAACTACTGGAGTCTTCGCGCACCAATCGCAATCTGGTCCGAAGCATTTGGTACGACCGTAAGGTTTCGGTTCTGCTGAAGGGAACAGGAACGGTTTCTTATCAGATAAAAGGCGTACCGGTAAAGGCGCATGTGGCGGGGCCAGTATTCCAGAAACATTACGTGGCCATACGCAAGCGTCTTGGCGATGTTGACTTAAGTACCGTCTGGGTCATTAAGCCTGAGGAAGTTATCAACGAATCGCCCTCGGTCCGCCGAGATGAGGAACAAGCCAAGCATCCCGTGTTCATCCATCTTGACCGCTTGGTAAGGGATTAAGGAGTACGTATCATGATGTCGAAAGTATCAGCGTTGGAGATTACGAGGCCTCAGATGGCCGGCTCCGAAAGCTCGCACGCGAACAGCCTGCAGGCCGTACGATTGCTGGCATGGAGGAACGCACTCGCGAGGTTCGGCGATTCTCGGCTTAGCCGCACATTACAGTACGTCGTCCTTCCGCTGTCTCTATTGGCGCTGTGGGAGTTCCTCTGCCGGACGTCGTTGGTCCCGGCAGTGTCTTTGCCATCTCCCATAGTGGTCGCGTCTACTTTGTGGCAGCTAGTGCGCGAGGGGCACCTGAGCGTTCATATCTATGTAAGTCTCGTTCGTGTGATGCAGGGCTTTTCGGTGGCGGCGCTGCTGGGCCTCATCCTGGGAGTGGCTGTCGGGATTTCGACAACCGTCGCGCGAATCACAGACCTGATTGTCCAACTGTTTCGCCCCATCCCCCCGATTGCGTGGATTCCTCTAGCTATTTTGTGGTTTGGCATAGGAGAAGCATCCAAGGTCTACATCATTTTTCTAGGCGCATTCTTTCCTATTGTGATCAACGTGATTGATGGCATTCGACAGACGGACAACCGTTTTGTCGAACTCGCAAATGTGCTCGAGGTTTCCAGATGGAAGTTCATTCGCAGGATTGTGCTTCCAGGCGCGCTGCCGTCGATCATGACGGGTATGCGTGTCGGAATCGGTCAAGCCTGGGCCTGCGTTGTAGCGGCGGAACTGATTGCTGCCGAGCAAGGCGTGGGTTACATCATTGTGGATGGTCGGGAACTCTGCCAGCCAGACGTCGTGATCGCGGGCATGATTTCAATTGGTGTAATCGGCAAACTGATGGATGTTGCGTTGAAGTTTCTTGAAGTGCGCCTGGTGCCATGGAAGTTGCATTACAACGGAGAATAGTCGAGATGTCCATGCAGTTAGTGGCAACCAACGGTGGCGGGGAACAGCTTTCGCTGCGAGGTGTTTCCAAACGCTTTGTGGTGAAGGGCAAGGATGTACTCGCTCTGCAAAACATTAACGTTGAAATTCTGCCAGGGGAGTTCGTCAGCATTATCGGAACCAGCGGCTGTGGGAAGAGCACGTTGCTGCGCATTGTCGCAGGCCTGGAAAATGCATCCGAGGGCGTGGTCGAACTAAATGGCCGAAAACTTGACGGCCCTGGGCGTGATCGCGGCTTGGTCTTCCAGGAACATCGACTGCTTCCCTGGCTGACGGTTTGGGATAATATCGCCTTTGCCTTCAGCGACGCGAGCACGCAGGAAGCGCGCGAGCTGATTCGTGCGCATATTGAGCTAGTAGGACTAACCGGATTTGAGAAGGCTTACCCGCATCAACTTTCGGGTGGTATGGCGCAGCGGGCGTCTATCGCACGGGCACTGGTGAAACGGCCACAGGCGATGCTCTTCGATGAGCCTTTTGGCGCCTTAGATGCATTGACGCGAATTCAGCTCCAGCAGGAGATCCTGCGCATTTGGCAGACCGAGCGGACGACCATGATTCTGGTCACGCACGATATTGACGAGGCGATCTATCTGGCAGACCGCGTGCTAATCCTGAGCAATCGTCCTGGTACGTTAAAGAAGGTAGTTTCTATTGACTTGCCGCGTCCTCGGCAGCGCAGTAGTCTGGATTTTGCGCGTTTGAGAAAAGCAATTTACCGCGAGTTCTTCGCCGAAGAAGAAACTCTGGTGGACTACACGATTTGAGGAATATCAGCTATGCCTATCGTATTCAATCCAATCGCGTGCAGGCTTCCGCTCAGCAATGGCGAGTTGGAAGTTGCCGGTGTCCCGATGGGAAGGATACTGGCCGATCTCATTCGATGTCGGGTCTGCGGCGCCAGGTACAGCGTGATTATCCCCCACCTGCGGGTAAGTCCTGCGCTGGCGGACTCCATCGACCAATTGGAGAGACTCGTTAGCGCAAGCTGCAGCGAACATCCGCCCATCATTCAGATCCAAGCAGACCCTATAATGCTGAGACCCACCCACACCTTGTCGTAGTTCCACGCCGGTTGCGCGCGACTGTTTCAAGGCAAAGATGCTAGCAACTCAGCGGAACTTATTGATCAGAGCGATCCGTTACCGGATAATACCTGTTAGCGGTCGTCATCCATTTTTGCCGTAATCCAGGGTTCGTAACTAGGGATTACGGTGACGGTCAAGCGAGCGGTCACGACGTTAGCGAGCTCTGAATGGGAGTACAGCTCAAAAGCAATGAAACTTTCGACTAAAGGCGAATATGGGCTGTTAGCGCTTGTCGATCTGGCGCGCCACCAGGATTCCGGCCCGGTACAGGTCCAACAGATTGCCGAGCGTCAGGGTATTTCGAAGCAATATTTGGATCAGCTCATGCTCCTGCTAAAAAAAGCGGGGTTTGTGACCAGCGCTCGCGGGCGACTAGGCGGGTACACGCTGGCGCGCACGGCGGAGTCCATTACCCTGCTCGAAGTGGTCACAGCTCTCGAAGGTCCTGTAGAAAATGTAAATTTCCTGGCAGCTCGAACTCGCCGGCGAAACACAGCCAGAATTGCCCTGAAGGACGTGTGGCAGACGTTCAACGAGAATTCGAGAACTTTCCTGAATTCAACTACGCTGGCACAAGTCTGCGAACGGTGTTACGCCGCAGAAAGCCAAGTCACGTACGAAATCTAAGATGTCTAAAGTTGACGTGGTTTTGTAATGAGTCACTTGGCAAACTCTCGCGCTGCGTTTCCTGCGAACCGTTATCCCCTCCTGATTTGGAACACGTCCAACTCTATTGACACACAAAAGCCAGAGCTGCATAATCACGATATACATTAGTAAATCAATCAGGTTATTTAAATAAAGAGTGCGGGGCTCATTCGAGTGAATTAAGCCGCGAGCAAACACCGTTAATTACCTCATACGGGAAAGGTCTTTTCGTTGATGGTCATCCGAGTCAATGGCGAGCTTCAGACAATTGAGAAGGAGCCGACTTCCGTCGCTGAATTGCTGGCGCTCAATAAAGTCGAGCGTCCCGATATGGTTTCGGTCCAACTGAACGGCAACTTTGTGGATAAAGCGGACTACGCGTCAACAACTTTGGCCGCAAGCGATGAAGTCGATTTCTTGTATTTCATGGGCGGTGGCGAATGAGTGGATTCGCCACCAAGTCGATTCATGGCAGCCATACCAAGATGGACGCTCAAGGCACTCTGCGTCCTCCCGTCTATGACAACGTCGCCTTTGAGTTTGCCGATGCTCAGGCCATTCAATTTGCGTTTGAAGGCCGAAGCCTGGCGCACTCGTACTCCCGGGTCTCCAATCCCACGGTAGAAGAATTCGAGCATCGTGTTCGGCTCCTCTCGGACGCGATTGGCGTGATCGCTGTTTCTTCGGGGATGGCCGCTATCAGCAATGTGATTCTGGCACTGGCCGAGGCAGGCACGAATATCGTCACGACGCGATTCCTGTTTGGAAATACGTGCTCGTTTTTCGAGAGCACGCTCGAGCCCTGGGGACTTGAGGTGAAGTATGTGGACATGTCTGACTCTTCCGCGGTAGCTGCGGCAATCAACGCAAATACTCGAGCTGTTTTTCTGGAAGTGATCACCAATCCCCAACTTCAGTTGATTGATCTCGAAGCTTTGGCTCGGATCGCGCATGAGCGCGGCGTGCCAGTGGTTCTCGACGGCACGGTGACCACGCCGTACTTGTTGAAATCGAAAGATTTCGGAGTCGACATCGAAGTGATTTCATCGACCAAGTACATTTCGGGCGGAGCGACTTCGGTCGGCGGTCTGATTCTCGACAACGGAACGTTTCAGTGGAGCCAGAATCCGAAGATCGCCCCCTGGGCAGCAAAGTTTGGTCCGAATGCATTTCTGGCACTGTTGCGGCGCGAGGTGTACCGCAATATGGGAGCATGCCTGTCACCGCACAATGCTTTTTTGCAAACGCTTGGGTTAGAAACGCTGAGCCTGCGCATCGACAAAAGCTGCGCCAACGCATTGGCGGTTGCGCGCTGGCTCGAGCAGCAGCGTCCTCGCGTGGTGCGGGTGAATTATCCGGGCTTGGAGAGTTCTCTCTATCATTGCCTTGCCGAGCGTGTGCTTCCGCGCGGCGCTGGCGGCATTCTCACATTCGACCTTCAGAGCCGCGAAGAGTGTTTTGCCCTTCAAAATGCGCTGACTCTGGTGCGGAGAGCTACCAACATTAACGACAATAAGAGCCTCATCTTGCACCCGGCGTCCACAATCTATTGCGAATACTCGCCGCAGGAGCAGCGTGCAATGGGAGTCAGCGACTCGATGTTGCGATTCTCGGTTGGAATTGAAGATGTCGACGACATTCTGGAAGACCTGCAAAGAGGATTGGCAGCGATATGAGTGACCTTGAGTTCACGGAAGAACGTCTCGAACGCTATAGCCGACACATTCTGCTGAAAGATGTAGGCATAGAAGGGCAGGCGAAGCTGTTTCAAGCCAAGGTGCTGATCATCGGAGCCGGTGGTCTGGGCTCGCCCGCCGCACTGTATCTTGCTGCTGCAGGTGTGGGAACCATCGGCATTGCCGATGCGGATGTGGTGGACCTCTCCAACTTGCAGCGGCAGATCATCCACTTCACCGCGGACGTGAACAAGCCCAAAGTCGATTCGGCTGCAGAGAAAATGCGCGCCCTGAATCCCGACGTTACGGTTCGGACTTATCACGAGTTTATCCGCGCGGCGAATATCCGCCAGATCATTGGCGACTACGATTTTGTGATCGACGGGACGGACAACTTCGCCGCCAAGTTTTTGATCAACGATGCCTGTGTGCTGGCTGGCATTCCGTTCTCACATGGCGGCATCCTGCGCTTTACCGGACAAACCATGACAGTCGTGCCCGGCAAGTCTGCCTGCTATCGCTGCGTGTTTACTGCCCCACCGCCTAAAGGAGCGATTCCGACCTGCTCAGAAGCGGGTATCCTCGGTGCTGTCGCTGGCATGTTGGGGACGATTCAGGCCGCCGAAGCCTTGAAGTTTATCTGCGGGACCGGGCAGTTGCTCACTAACGCACTGCTTACGTTTGACGCCAAGGACATGAACTTCCGCAAAGTTCGGTTTAATCGCAACCGCCGCTGTGCGGTTTGCGGTGAGAATCGCACGATCCATGAGTTAGTGGACGAAGAGCAGGTTGTTTGCGACTTGAAGACCAACGGAGCGCCCGCATGCTGATGCTCGCGGCCAGCGTGGTTGAGGAAATCATTCGTCATGCGCGGGAGCATGCTCCGATTGAGGCTTGCGGGTATCTGGGAGAGAGAGACGGTCAGGTGCAGCGAGTGATTCGTCTGAGGAACGTTGATGCCTCGCCCGAACACTTCAGTCTCGATCCGAAAGAGCAATTTGCAGCTTTGCGGCAAATGCGTAGTGAAGGCTACTCGCTTCGGGCCGCCTATCACAGCCATCCGGCAAGTCCGGCGCGTCCGTCGCAAGAGGATATTCGCCTGGCTTTCGATCCGCAGATCAGCTACGTGATTGTCTCGCTGGCCGGGCCGGAGCCGGATGTGAAGTCGTTCAGAATTCGCGAGGGTGTTGTGGCGCGGGAAGAGATTGAGGTTTCAACAGTACTCGGGAAGGGGAAGTGATGTCTTACGAAATTCCAAACTCCTTGGCCTCTGAGATTGACAATCTGGAATCGATGATCAGCAAGCATCTCGGAGGAGAACTTGATGCGGCGTCCCTGAAGGCGCGACGTGTACCCTTTGGCTGCTATGAGCAGCGCAAAGACGGGACTTACATGCTCCGCATCCGCTGTACGGGCGGGGCGATCACGCCAAGTCAGTTGGAAACCGTGGCGCAGCTTTCGGCGCAGTACGGCAGTGAGGCCATCCAGATTACGACCCGGCAGGAATTCCAGATCCACAATCTTGCCCTGGAGAATGTGATTCCTGTGATGCGGCAGTTGCTCGCCGCGGGACTCTCAACCCGAGGCGGCGGTGGAAATACGGTTCGCAACATTATGGTTTCGCCCGACGCCGGCACCGCGGCCGATGAGGTGTTCGACCCCAGTCCATACGCCTTCGCGCTAACCAGCCGGTTGATTGCCGAACCTGATTCGTGGGTGTTGCCGCGCAAGTACAAAATTACTTTCTCGAATTCTGCGAAAGATACGGCTTATGCCCAATTTAATGATCTAGGCTTCATCGCATCCATAAAAGACGGCGCACGCGGATTCAAGGTGTACATCGCCGGCGGCATGGGTTCGGACCCTGAGGTCGGGCATCTGCTCTACGAGTTTATTCCGGACGCAGATGTTTACGTTGTGGCAGAGGCCACCAAGCACTTGCTCGACAAGTATGGCAACCGCAAGAATAAGTACATTGCTCGCCTGCGGTTCCTATGGAAGCAGCTCGGAGAGCAGCGCTTCCGCGAGCTATACGAGCAAGAGCTTGCCCAACTGCGCGCGTCCCATCCGGAGCCGTTGAAGCTGCCCGCATGTGCCCCGACGAAAATCCCTGTTGGGCTTGCTCCGGTGCAGGACGATAGCGCTGAGTTCCAGCTCTGGAGACGCCGCAATGTGGAGTCACAACGGCAATCCGGGCTCTACTCTGTCCTTATACCAATGTCATTCGGCGCGCTGAAAAATCAGGAGGCGACTGCGCTGGCACAGTTTCTGGAGCCATTCGGCGACGGCGTGCTGCGTGCTACGCTGGGGCAGAATCTGCGGCTGCGTGACATCCCGGGCGTATATCTTGGAAACGTTTATGCCGTGGTCAAAAGCATTTCCGAGCTCTCGTCCACACCGCTGCTGCTGGCTAATGCGAATGCCTGCACCGGGGCGAATACTTGCAGACTTGGCATCTGTCTATCGAGAGGAGCCTTGCAGCAGATTACGCGCAAGCTGGTTGATTCAGGACTCGATCTGGATCAGCTCGCAGAGTTTAAGCTGAACCTTTCCGGCTGCCCGAATACTTGCGCCCAGCATATGCTTGCCGATCTGGGTTTTTACGGCCGAGTCGGACGCAAAGGGCAGCAAATCTATCCAGCTTATGGAATTGTAGCCGGGGCTGACCGCAAGGACGGCCAAGCGCGGCTGGCACAAGTTTTTGAAACCATTAGCGCCCGCGATCTTCCGGCATTTGTCTGCGATCTGCTTCGGACCTACCTGCCGAAGAAGTCGCGTTTTACTTCCTTCGCTGCCTATGTTGACGTGGAGGGCGCAAGCGACATTCATGCGCTCTGCCAGAGATATAAGACTGTACCGGACTTTGAAGAGGACAAGAACTACTACTACGATTGGGGAGCCTCGGAAGTCTTTTCGCTGGCGGACAGAGGAACGGGAGAGTGCTCGGCTGGACTGTTTGATCTGATCGGAGTCGATTTGCGTCAGATCAAGAAAACCCAGCAGGAATTGGCGGCTGGCTTGCCTCCGGAGAAGCAAAGTGAGGCGCTCTACCAGATTGCCTTGTGCGCTTCGCGTATGCTGTTGATCACGCGCGGTGTCGAGGCACATTCGGATCAGGCCGTATTTGAGGAGTTCAGCAGACACTTCATCGGCACAGGGTTGGTCGAGGCGCGCTTTTTGCCAGTCGTCGATGCGGCTCACGCGAAGAACACCGTCGAGTTGAGGCAGTTGGCAACGGATGTAACGGGACTAGCCGAAGCGGTTGAGAAACTCTATGCCAGCATGGACAATTCGTTACGTTTTCCGGCGGAAGCCGCCAGCACTGCGCCTGCGAAATCCAGAGCAGCTCCGGTCCCGCAGGTAGAGCGCGATTACCGGACGGTCGGGTGTCCGATGAATTTTGTAAAGGTAAAGCTCGATCTGGCGCGGATGCAGAAGGGGCAGATCCTGAAGGTACTGCTCGACGATGGCGCACCGATCGAAAACGTTCCCCGATCCGTCGCGGACGAAGGGCATCGTGTGTTGGAACAAATAAAAACCGATGACCACTGGTCTGTGCTGATCGAGCGTGCATGAATTGCGGGAGATGAAATGAAGATTGCGAAAAGCGTTACCGATCTGGTCGGCCATACTCCTCTGGTTCAACTGAACCGGGTGACCAAAGGTACTTACGCCAAGGTGGTTGCTAAGCTTGAAAGTGCCAATCCGGCCAATAGCGTGAAAGATCGTATCGGCCTTGCCATGATCGAAACCGCAGAGCGCGAAGGTAAGATCAAACCCGGCGAGACTGTGCTGATTGAGCCGACTTCGGGCAACATGGGGATTGGGTTGGCATTCGTAGCTGCTGTCAAGGGCTACAGGCTGATTATTACGATGCCGGAAACCATGAGCATTGAGCGCCGTGTGCTGCTGCGCGCTTTTGGCGCCGAGGTCGTGCTTACCTCTGGCCCTAATGGAATGAAAGGCGCGGTAACCAAGGCAGAAGAGATTCAGCGCCACACAGGAAATGGTTACATCCTGCAGCAGTTTGATAATCCGGCGAACCCGAGAGCTCACTTTGAAACGACCGGCCCGGAAATCTGGAACGATACCGACGGCCGGGTGGATTTTGTCGTCTCCGGCATAGGAACTGGCGGTACCCTGAGTGGCGTCAGCAAATACATCAAGGGTAAGAAACCGGAGTTCAAAGCGGTAGCGGTCGAACCGGCGGACAGTCCTGTGCTCTCGGGCGGCAAACCTGGTCCGCACAAGATTCAGGGAATCGGCGCTGGTTTTGTCCCGAAGGTGTACAAAACGGACTTGGTCGATGAAATCCTTCCGGTCACGAACGACGACGCCATTACTATGGCGCGGCGTCTTCCGCTGGAAGAAGGACTGCTGGTCGGGATCTCTTCCGGTGCCGCGGTGTATGCAGCCCTGCAGATCGCGAAGCGTCCGGAAAACAAGGGCAAGCTGATCGTCGCGATTCTCCCGGATTTTGGCGAACGCTATCTCTCCTCGGTGCTCTTCGATCAGATACAGCAGGAAGTTGAGCAGATGAAGGTTTCGCCAGTCGGGAAAGCTACTCCCGTCGGGATCTAAAAAATGGATGCCCCATGTTAGCTCGCATCGTGTTTAGTTCCATGACATGCTTACACGATGTTCCGGGAGATCCTTTACACTCCGGCGCGAGCATTCGTTCCGCGCCCTGTGTCAGGAGTATGGAATCAGCCGCCCAACTGGCTACGAGCGGTTATCTCGCTTTCGCCTGGATGGGGTAGACGGTATTGTCGAGCGCAGTCGCCGGCCACTGTACAGCCCGGAGAGGACTCCGCCTGAGTTGGAACAGCAAGTTGTAGCAATGCGGCAACGTTATCCGGACTGGGGTGCACGCAAACTACAGGTTTTGCTTTGCAGACGCGGGCTGGGGTTACCGGCGACGACGATTCATCGGATTCTGCTGCGGCATGGTTTGGTGCGAGATGCAGATCGCAATCAGACGGCGACGCAGGGTTTTGAACGCAGCGCGCCCAACGAGCTTTGGCAGATGGACTTCAAGGGGCCACTGCAACGTGGTGAGAAGCTCGGGACACTCTCGGTGCTGGATGATCACAGTCGCTACCTAGTGACTCTGCAACTGGTTACGAGCACAAGCGGCGAGCAGGTACGCGAGCATCTGGAAGGAGCTTTCGCCGAGGCCGGGGTTCCGGAAGCGATGCTGATGGATCACGGCACTCCGTGGTGGGGCCTGCATTGGAGCCTGGTTCGGCATCCACAGACGCAGGGCAAGGTGGAGCGATTCCACGGCGAACTACAACGTGCCATGGATCGTCGTCAACCTGCAACGGAGCAACTGCAGGCGTGGCTCGATCAGTTTCGCTGGGAGCACAACTATGTGCGTCCACACGAGGCGCTCCACATGGAAACACCAGCGCAGCACTGGAATCCGAGCGCGAAACGCTATGATCCACGGCCCCCAGAGTGGGAGTATCCCGAGGGATCATACGTGCTGAAAGTCGACAGTGACGGCAAAATCAAGCTGCACCGTCAGCACTACGTGATCAGCCGAGCTCTGATTGGGGAGCGAGTACAGCTAGTAACTTTGGAACAACGGGTGTTGGTGTATTACTGCCGGGCCCTAGTCCGGGAACTCGACCTAGACCAGCATCGATCGACGATCGTCGATCGATGCTGGTCAGAAGATGTTCCTTAATCACAAACTGTAAAGGATGTCCCGGAACAAAATGTAAAGCATCTCCCGGTACTGGACATCGCATCGGCTAACGTGGGGCAGTTTGTTTATTTACGGTATTTCAGTTTTCTCGAATCGACAAAAGTATCAATGTCAACTCGCGAACGTCTCAGACCGCTGGTGCGCAGAAACTCCTCGGTTTTCTTAACTCCACAACACTTTGCGGGCGGATTGCTGGGTTGAAGTCGAATCTGCCAATCAGCGTCAATATCTCCCGCTGTGGCACCTTGGCACATTCCATGAGCCGCAGCACAGGGGATAACCAACTGCTTATTTCAATCCTGCTTGTTTGAAATAGCGTGTATCGACAAAAGCATCGATATTGACGCGGGACCGGCTCAAACCGGTCGTAAACAGAAATTGCTCGGTCCGTTTCAACTCCTGTACATTTCCGGGGCGGATAGCGGGGCTAAAGTCAAGCTTGCCGTATAAGGAAACGATCTGATCGGGCGGAAGCTTGGTCTCAATAGCAACCAATTGCGCCGATTCCTGCGGGTGAGCTTTCAGATACTCGTATCCCCGCTGGTAGGCTCTCAGCACGCTTGCCACTAATTGTGGATTCGCTGTTGCGAACTGATTCCTTGCGAAGATTACGCACAACCCCTGTTTGATACCTGTGCCGTCCGCGATACGGATTCCATTTCCCTCGATCCGGCTTAGAAATGGCTCCCAGGTTACAGCAGCATCGACGTCGCCATGATTGAAAGCGTTGACTAAGTCAGCCGGAGCGAGATGGATGAGGTTGATATCGTTCGTATTCAATTTTGCTTCCTGCAGCAGCAGATAGAGCAGATGATGCGCGTAAGAGCCCTTCGTAACTGCGATTCGTTTACCCTTGAGATCGGCTAAAGTTCTAATCCCCGATTTCCTCGACGCTACCAGTGCCAAAGCTTTAGGACCGATAGCCGCCGTACCTACAACGCGGGTGTCCAGAGCTTGCTCAACGCCACGTGGACGTGAAAGCAGTATCCAGAGGAATTGGTACTTCTGATGATGAAATTTACGCAAGGCAATCTATTGGAAGCCCCCGCCGAGGCGCTTGTGAATACCGTGAACACGGTCGGAGTCATGGGCAAAGGCATCGATCTTACCGCTAAACGTATCGATGGATTCGAATCACCGTTAGGTATGGAACTCC
>CAZLJQ010000047.1:0-34022 GCA_964559875.1 uncultured Acidobacteriaceae bacterium | reverse complement strand
GCGACCGGCAGCGCAGCGTTACCCCTAGCGTCTGCGACCGGCAGCGCAGCGTTACCCGACGCCCCAGCGTCTGCGACCGGAGCGCTGTCCGCCCGCCCGGTTCTTGCCGCCCTCGATGCTCAGCGCTCCGAGCTCTTCTTCGGCGAATACATGGTCAATGCATCCAGTCAGGAGCCTGCGCACATGATGCGTGAGGGCATCGCCAGCTTCGGTGATTTCACCTCCATCATCGCCGCCTGCGATCCGCCGGCACCGATCTTCACCCCTGACGACGGACTCGCCACGCGCCTCCACGAAGTAGCTCTCGACGCTCATCTGCTCACTCGTCCCACAGCCGAGTTTTATGCCCGCATCGCTCATCGCAAATTTCTCGCCGGTGTTCGAGCCGATGTCGCAACACTCGATGCCAACTACCTGCGTCGCTCCGATGCCGAAATCTTCTCCCCGCCCAAACCCAGCAGCGCTTCCCGCTGATATGCAGATCCGCCTCGCAAACGTCTCTGACCTCCCGCAACTCGGCGCCATCAGTCTGGCCGATGCCTTCGCCGCGCATTGGACCCAGCAGCAGTGGCTGGATATCTTCCATTCGCAAACTCCCCCGCGCTTTGCCTGGATTGCCGAAGACATCGACGCTCCAGATCAACCGCGCGCCATTGGATTTCTCGTCGCCCAGTGCGGCCCGGAGTGGGAGTTGGAAAACATCGTGGTCTCTCCCGCGTCCCGCCGCCAGGGAGTTGGCCGCGCGCTCTTATCTGCGCTGCTGAACGAAGCTCGCGCCCATTGCGCGGAGCGAATTCTTCTTGAGGTGCGGGCCTCCAACCACGCCGCAATTCGTTTGTACCTTCGGAATGGTTTTCAGCAGCTATCCCGCCGTCGGGATTATTACCTTAACCCTACGGAAGATGCCCTGATTCTGGTGCATGCGCTGGACTAGTTCTCGATTTCGCTTGCTCAGCTCCCGCGACCGGTGCTAGTTTTTACAGCACCTGATTTCAGGCTTGGAGGTGCTGAAATGAATGCCCCCGTACGCGAACAGCTCCTGGCCAGCAACGAAGAATTTCGTAAGCTGGCCGATGAACACAGCAATTACTCTCAGCGTCTCGATTCCCTCTCCAGCAAGAAGTACCTCTCCGAAGAAGAAAAAATCGAAGAAATCCGGCTCAAGAAACTAAAACTCAGGCTCAAGGATGAGATGGAAACATTCCAGGCTCGCGCCCAGCAGATCTCCTGAGAGCACAGGCGATAGAGCGCACACGTTCGCGCCCGTATAGCAGGTTCGCGTTTAGGACGGCCAGCTTTGGTGCGGCCGGCCGTCCTCACGCGGTTTTCCCGGAGACGTTCTCTCCCTCGCACAACTTTTCAACCCAATGCAAGTGTGGTCAAATCAGTGGATGCAGAAGGCCGCCGCGCTTTTCGTCGTCCTGTTCATTGCCTCCGCCTCCCTCGCCGTCGATGCCCCCGCAGACTTTGCCTGCCGCTGGTCTGCCCAACTGACCGCTGCAAGCCCAGACGTCAGTGACAGTTTTGTGGTTCCCTTTGAACTGCAGATCGAGCGCACTTCCAGCGGCCTTCGTGCCGCACTGCTCAACGGCAGCGACCGCATCGGTTTTTCTTCGGCCACGCAGCAGGGCGCGGAACTCTCTCTGCGTCTGGATCAATACGACGCGCTCCTGTCGGCTCATTGCACCTCCGGTCCAGGAGCCTGCAAAGCGCTTGCAGGCGAGTACGTGCGCCAGCGCGGTTCTTCTGCCGTTCACTATGCGGTCACTGCCCGCTGCTTGCACACGCCAGCTCTCGACTCCCAAAATTCTGCACCCGCTGCCGATGCCATCACCGGCGACTGGCAGTCCACATACTCCGATCCCTCAGCCAGCTCCGCTTCCGAGCACCATGCTCCTGCTCATTTCACGCAACAAGGCAATCATGTCGAGGGCACCATCGCTCCCATCAGCGGCGACTACGGTCTGCTCTCCGGTACGCTCGGTAACGATGGCGCGCTGCATCTTTCTCGCTTCGATGGCATCCATACTCTTCGCCTCGACGGCCATTTTGTCTCGCCTGATCGCATCGAAGGCGTCTTCTACGCATCTGTCGGCCGGCCGCTCAACTTCGTGGCAACCCGCTCATCCACCTCGCACGGCTTTGAAGCCGCTGAGCACCTCACCTCGGTCGAGAATCCTGCCGAGCCCTTCCGCTTTCATGGCGTGGATGCTTCCGGCACCACCATTACCCAAGACGATCCAGCCTTCCGCGGCAAGGTCGTGCTTCTGGATATCTTCGGAACCTGGTGCCCGAACTGCCATGACGAAGCTCCTGTGCTGCAGTCGCTCTACGTCCGGTTTCACGACCGCGGCCTCCAGATCGTAGGTCTCAGCTATGAGTACGTAGATGACTCTGTGCGTAGCCAGCGGCTGATCGGGATCTATCGCCGCAAGTATTCCATCGCGTTTCCGTTGCTGCTGGTGGGCACCACCGACCCCGGCCAGATTGCAAAGACCCTTCCGCAGTTGCGCAACTTCGGTGCCTATCCCACCACCATTTTCCTGGATCGTCACGGTCGCGTGCGTCTTATTCACGCCGGATTCTCCGGCCCAGCCACGGGCCGTCTGGAAGAGGTAAAGCAGGATTTTGAGCGCACCATCGTCAAACTGCTCGACGAACAGTAACCTTATCGAGCCCTCACGTCTTTCCCAACCATTCCGGCGCTGCCCTTCGCTATAATCGAGAGGTTCCCATGGTACGAGACGGAATCTATTACGCGCTGGCGCTGGTTGCGGTTGCGGTCCTCATTGGTTTGTGGGCCGCGCCCCTGTTTG
The DNA here is from genome assembly GCA_964559875.1 of uncultured Acidobacteriaceae bacterium. Lineage (GTDB taxonomy): Bacteria > Acidobacteriota > Terriglobia > Terriglobales > Acidobacteriaceae > TOLSYN. The sequence continues at coordinate 31,206 of CAZLJQ010000047.1, read as the reverse complement.
CTCTTGTGCCGCTCTTGCTGGCGGCCTTTTTCCTCTGGTTCTTTCGCGACCCGGAGCGCGTCATCCCCAACACCAGCGGCGCTGTCGTCTCTCCCGCCGACGGCAAGATCACCGCAGTCTCCACCATTCAGATGGAAGGCGAGCCGCGCACCAGCATCAGTATCTTTCTGAATGTCTTTAATGTGCACGTCAACCGCTCGCCTGCCGCCGGTGTCATCACCGCCGTCGAATATCGCCGCGGCAAGTTTCTGAATGCGATGAACCCGGCCTCGGCCGAGCTCAACGAGCAGAACATCTGCACCCTGACCACCGAAGAGGGCCACAGCATCATCTTCAAGCAGATTGCCGGACTGCTGGCGCGTCGCGTCGTTTTCTCGCGCCAACCCGGAGACCGTGTAGCCCGCGGCGAGCGCATTGGGCTGATCAAGTTCGGATCGCGCTGCGATGTCATTTTGCCCGCCTCCGCCCGGGTGCTTGTGCAGGTCGGCAACGTCGTCCAGTGCGGATCTTCGACGCTTGCCATTCTGCCGGCGGCGCAAGGAGAAGTTTGATGGAATTGCCGAACCGTCGCCAGAGCGACGGGCAATCGCGCCGCTTGCGCAAGGGCATGTACATTCTGCCCTCCCTGTTTACCACCGCCAATCTCGCGGCGGGCTTTTACGCCATCACGGAAGCCGCACTTGGCGCAGCTCATGCCTACGGTGTGGTTGCTACTCCCGGTGTCGATCCGCTGCACGCCGCTGCCATCTATCTCAATCATTCGGCCATTGCCATTGGTTTCGCCGTATTCTTTGACGGCATGGACGGAGCCATCGCGCGCCTCACCCACACCACCAGCGACTTCGGCAAAGAGTTGGATTCGCTTGCCGATGTGGTCACCTTCGGCGTCGCGCCCGGACTTCTTGCCTGGATCTGGGGCTTCTTCTGTCTCCCATCCATGCTCGATACCGATTTCCGCGACAAGCTGATTCAGTTCGGCGCCATCATTGCATTTGCCTTCCTCACCGCAGGTGCCTGTCGGCTGGCGCGCTTCAATATCCAGCTCAATCCGCAGCCCAAAAATCCCGGACATCCCAACCGCAAGTATTTCGTCGGCATGCCGATTCCCGGCGGAGCCGGTTGCCTGGCCGCCGTGGTGCATCTGCGCCTCGGCTACCCCTTGCAGTCCTGGTGGAGCTCTATTATCTGGATGGGCTACATCTTCCTCTGCGCCTTCCTCATGGTCAGCACCTGGCGCTTCTGGAGTGCCAAGAGCATTGATTTCCGCAATCGTCAGTCCGCGCGCCTCTTCGTGCTCTTTGCTCCCATGTTTGCCGCCATCTGGTATTTTCATCGCTACGTGCTATTCATCATGACGGTCAGCTACATGATTTCTGGTGTATTCTTCCGGCTTACTTATGCATTCGGGCACCGTCGTCCCGTGCCGCCGCCACCCCCGCAGGAGGCGGTTGGAGCATCATGAGCAAGGCTGCTAAAAACTCAAACCTCTTTACCGTCGCTTTGGTCGGAGCCGCGTCACTCAAGGGCAAAGAAGTCCGCGACGTGCTCAGCGAGCGCAGCTTTCCCGCCGTCGACATCAAGCTGCTGGATGACGAGGACGTGCTCGGTCAACTCGAGCAGGTCAATGACGAGCCAACCTTCATTCAGGGAGTTCTGCCGGAGCATCTCGAAGGCGTGGATTTTGCGTTCCTCACCGCCGATGAATCCTGCATCGCGAAGACCTGGACCTCTGTGCGCGACTCCGGCTCTGAGATCATCGACCTCAGCTACGCCCTGGAGAACAATACCGACATGGTTCTTCGTGCGCCTTGGGTTGAGCGCGAACTTGGCCTCGCCCGCGAAGTCGCCTTGCAGTCAACCCCGGTCGTCATCGCTCACCCAGTCGCCGTGGTCATGGCGCTGCTGCTTGCGCGTCTGCGAAAGGCGGCTCCCATTCAGCTCGCTTCCGCCGTTGTTAGCCAGCCGGCTTCTGAATATGGCCGTCGCGGCATGGATGAGCTCCACGATCAGACCGTGAATCTGCTCAGCTTCCAGCAGATGCCCAACGCAATCTTTGGCACCCAGGTCTCCTTCAATCTTTTCGCGCAGTCCATCGATGCGGCGCACCCGTCGCTGGCCGAGACCGAGTCGCGCATTGCGCGTCATTTCCACTCCATCACCCAGCAGTCCATTCCCGCTCCCGCCGTGCTTCTCGTCCAGGCTCCCGTATTCCATGGATACGCCATCGCCATGTTCGTGCAGACCGGCTCCCCGGTCACGGCTGCCCAGTTGGAGAGCGCACTGGCTGGTCCGCATATCACCATCGCCAGCCAGCAGGATGACTTTCCCAGCAATGTGAACGTCGCAGGCTCTTCGGATATCCTCGCCAACGTCCGTGCCGACGGCGCTGGAGGCAACGGCTTCTGGCTCTTCGCCGCCTGCGACAATCTTCGCGTCTCGGCAATTCAGGCCGTGGAGTGCGCCGAAGAGATGGTGCAAACTCGTCCCCGGGGACAGCTCCAATGACCCCTCTGCTCGCGCTACGTATTCCTCGGCTCCTGGCGGCAATTGCCATACTCGGGCTGCTGCCATTGCTTGCCTCATGTGGATATCACGCCGTCGGTGCCACCGCGCATCTTCCAACTGACGTAAAGATTCTGGCGATTCCGTCGTTCCAGAATCAGACTCACACTTATCACGTCGAAACCGGCCTCACCAGCGCGGTCATCCGCGAGTTCAACACCCGCACTCGTTATCGTGTGGTTCAGTCGGAGGGAGAAGCGGACGCCGTCCTTCATGGCACCATCGTCTCCGCCGAAGTTGCCCCCGTCGCGTACGATTCGGTGACCGGACGCGCCGCCACCGGACTGGTCACCATCGTCATCAAGGTCACGCTCACCGCCCGCGATGGCCGAGTTCTGTACAGCAATCCCAACTACGTTTTCCGCGACCAGTACCAGATCTCCAACGAGTTCGCCAGCTTCTTCGAGGAGCAGGGGCCAGCCTTGGATCGTCTCGAGCGCGATTTCTCCCGCACCCTGGTCAGCAATATTCTGGAGGCGTTCTAGCTTTGAAAGCCTTCGCCCCGGTCGAGCGTTTCATTCAGGACGTCAGCTCCCACCGGCTCAAGCCCGGCTATGTTTTCATTGGTGATGAAGCATTCTTCCGCCGCACCTGCCGCGACGCCATCCTCAAGCACCTCGTCCCAGAAGGTATGCGCGAGTTCAGCCTCTACGAGTTCGATCTCGAGTCCTCGCCCATCGTCGAGATTCTCGACCGTGCCCGCACCTGCTCGCTGATGGCTAACTTTCAGGTCTTCTTCGTTCGCGGCGTCAAGGCTCTCTACGGACGCGGCAAGCACGATGCCGACTTCGCAGCCATCGCCGCCTACATGAGCAATCCCAATCCTGATGCCTTGCTCATCCTCATTGCCGATCACATCAGCATTCCTGCCGACCTTCGCCGCATGGAGATGACCGACAAGGATCGTTACGAGCGCATTCGCGAGACCCTTGGCGAGCATCTCGCCATCATCGAATTTGCCCGCGTTGAAGAGGGTGAGGCGGTCAAGTGGCTCAACGAAACTGCCGCGCAGCACTCCACCAAAATCGAGCTCGATGCCTCGCGCGAACTCGTCGACTCGCTCGGCGGCGACATGATGATGATCTCCAATGAACTGGAAAAGCTCCTGCTCTACGTCGGCGAAAAAAAGCGCATCACTCTCGGCGACGTCGAGACCATGGTGCTGGCCGCCAAGCAGCGCACTCTCTACGAACTCACCGATGCGCTCTCCTCGCACAACCGCGCCCGCGCCCTTGAGATTCTCGACGCCATGCTCTCCACCGGAGACGGCGACGAGGCCTCCATTGGTCATCTCTACATGCTCGCCCGCACCTTCCGCCAGATGCTGGTCATCCTCGAACGCAACGTCCGCGACACTCGCGCTCTCTATCAGGTGCTCTGGCAGGGCTTCCGCATCCCGCCCTTTGCCGCCGAAGATGTCATCCGCCAGGCGCGCCGTTACAAGTCACGCCGCGAACTCACCCGCGCCATCCGCCTCATCTCCCGCGCCGATGCAGCCCTGCGCTCCAACCCGCCCAGCAAGCGCCTCATTCTCGAAAATCTCATCCTCGATCTCGCCGCCGAACCCAAGCCACTCGCCCCCGCCTGGCAGCAGGAAGCCCTCCTCGACTAACGATACCGAGGGTGTCATTCCGAGCGCTGGCGAGGAATCACCGCACCGTCCAACCCTTCTTTGCCGCTTTCAGCTTTCCAGCCCGCAATCGATTCTTCGCCTGAACTTTCGCGCAAACAAAAATGGCAGGCGCCGGGTGCCCCACCTTCGACGCGCAGCTTTTGCGCGGCTAAGATGGGAAGCAACACCCTCCATCCTGCACGATCCTGCTTTTTCCAAACAAAAACGGCAGGCGCGAAGCCTGCCGTCTCTTCAAAATGAAAATTTACTTGGTTTCAGTTGCGCTCGCAGCCTTCACACGAGCCGAAAGCCTGCTCTTGTAGCGCGATGCCGTATTCTTGTGCAGGATACCCTTCTGCACGCTCTTGTCCAGAGCCGAAACTGTCTCGCGGAACGTTGTATCCAGCGCGGTTTTATCGCCGGAGGTCAGTGCGGTGCGCAGTGAGCGCAGCGCCGAACGCATACGCGACTTATTGGCGCGGTTAGTCGCCGTCTTCTTTTCTGTCTGTCGTGCGCGCTTCAGCGCCGAAACATGATTCGCCATACTTACCTGTGTCCTTATAGTGAAAACTGGGACTTCGTCCCGAACAATTCATTCTACGGTAATTTTGCCTCTTCCCGCAACTCTTGCCAATCGGCCACCACACTCTGCGACTTTGACCTGGAGTTCTCCCGGCAATGGCAACTCGGACTCTCGCCCATGGTTCCAACCACCGCATGAAAAGAAAGTTCCATCTGTTGCTCTCGCTTGCGGTTCTGGTCGCACTATTCATTCCTGTAGTCGGGGCGCAGCCCGCCAGAGCCCAATCACCCACCGCAATCGCCGCCAAGCCTGCCGCGCAGCTCCACGACCTCAAAGTCACCGTGCTCTCTACCATGCTCGTGGGAGACCTTGAAGGCATGGGCGAGTGGGGATTCTCTGCGCTCGTGGAAACCGACGGTCATCGCATTCTGCTCGATACCGGAAGCCATCCGGAAACGGTCTTGCAGAACGCGCGCGATCTGCACATCGACCTCTCCGACGTGAAGGAAGTGATTCTCTCTCACAATCATTGGGACCACATTCGCGGGCTCATGACGCTGCGCCGCGAGCTGATGAAGAAGAACCCGGACGCTCTTTCGGTAGCCTACGTCGCGAAAGGAATCTTCTATAGCCGCCCATCGCCCAAGGGCGAACAAAACGAGTTGATTGCCATTCGCAAAGAATATGAAGCCACCGGCGGCAAGTTCATCGAGCTCTCAGAGGGAACGGAGATATTCCCCGGCGCGTGGCTAACCGGTCCCGTTCCGCGCAAATATCCGGAGCGCAACTGGAGCACAAGCGGAAAAGTTCAAACCCCGGCTGGCCTGGTTGAAGACAACATTCCCGAGGACCAGACCCTCGTGCTCAACACTCCCAAGGGCCTGGTGCTGGTCACCGGATGTGGCCACGCCGGCATCGTCAACATCCTGACCTATGCAGGAGAAGAATTTCCCAACGAGCCAGTCTACGGAATTGTCGGCGGTCTGCACCTCTTCGCCGCCACCGACGAGCAGCTGAACTGGACCGCCGACAAAATGAAGGAGTTCAAAGTCGCAAATCTTATCGGCGCACACTGCACCGGAATCGAAGCCTTGCATCATCTGCGCGAGCGCGCCGGGCTCAGTCGCAAAACGGCGGTTGTGGGCAGCATCGGTTCCACTTTTACCCTTGCCGACGGCATCCACCCAGGTGCGCTGGCCAAGTGATGATTTCCAGACCTTGCCAGCCTCTCGTGTCTCTGCGGGCTTTTCATGCCCCCGATATGAGATGATTGCATCCCACTACGCACGCAAATGAGCCACACAGAAAGCAGTTCACAATGTCTGGAAATATCGGTGACAAGTCAAGATTCAATCGGCTCCGCAAACAGAAGCTTCTAAAACGCCGCAAGAAGGCGGAAGCACTTGCCGCCCGGGCCGCCGTTGCGGCTCCTGTGGTCGAAGCCAAATCCGCGTAGCCTAGCAACTCACTCGAACGCCTTCCCACGCCCCGCCGGGTTCATCTCGTGCGGGGCTTTGATTGTGCGCCAGCGCCGCAGCCGGAGGGCCAACCGTTGGCCCGTACCCGTCGCCTAATTCTCGCTCTCGCCCCGCCATCTAGCCACGTCCGGCAAAGCGTTTATACTAAATTCTTATGCTGAGAGTCCGATTTGCGCCATCTCCAACAGGGTTCCTGCACGTTGGCAGCGCGCGCACCTTCATCTTCAACTGGCTCTACGCCCGCCACAACGGCGGCACCATGGTTCTGCGCCTCGACGATACCGATGTCGAGCGCAACTCGGACGCCAGTGTCCAATCCATCTTCGAAGGCCTCCGCTGGCTCGGCCTCACCTGGGACGAAGAGTACAAGCAGTCCGAGCGCCTTGCCCTGCACCGTCAAGTGGCCGAAGGGATCTTCGCCAAGGGCCTCGCCTACCGCGACTTCACCCCAGCCCATGCTGGCGACGCCGACCAGTCCGGGGCATACTCCGCAAGCCAGGGTGCCTGGCTCTTCAATCCCGGAATGCGCGATCTTCCGCGCTCTGAGAGCGACCGCCGCGCCGCCGCCGGAGAGCCGTTTGCCCTTCGTTTCCGCGTCCCCCGAGGCCACGACCGCATCCTCCGCTTTGTCGATTCCGTCTACGGCGAGCAGACAAAAATGGCCGACGAGGTCGAGGACTTCGCCCTACTACGCAGCGACGGTATGCCGACCTATCACCTCGCGTCCTGCGCCGATGACGCCGACCTGCGCATCAGCCACATTATTCGCGGCCAGGATCACCTCTCGAACACCTACAAACATCTGCTCATCTTCGAAGCCGCTGCCCAGGCCACCGGTGCCGCAACTCCGCAGTTCGCGCACCTTCCGCTCCTCGTCGCGCCTGATGGCACAAAGCTCTCCAAGCGCCGCCACGGCCCGGTCGTCAGCGTCACCACCTATCGCGATGCCGGATTCCTGCCCGAAGCCTTCGTCAATTTCCTTTGCCTTCTCGGCTGGTCGCCCAAAAACGACCGCGACTTCCTCACCGTTCCTGAGCTGACCTCCGCCTTTACTCTGGAGGGTGTCAATCGCGCCAACGCCGTCGTCAATTTCAAAGAGGAAGATCCCTTCGATCCCAAGGCCGTCTGGCTCAATGCCGAGCACATCCGCGCCCTGCCGGTCGAGCAGCTCTCCTCGCGCCTCCTGCCGTTTTTGCAGCAAGCCGGTTTCGCCGCCACCCCGGAGAAACTCCTCCAGGTCACGCCGCTCATTCGCGAGCGAATCAAGTTTCTTCGCGATGTCACCACCGCCGCTGACTTCTTTTTTGCCCCGCAGCTTCCGCCGTATGATGGTCTTGAGCTGATTCCGCCCAAGGGCGATGCCGAGCAGGCCCACAGGATTCTCGCCCACGCTGTCGAGTTGCTGGCCTCCACGCCCTTCGACCACGCATCGCTCGAAGCCGCGCTACGTTCGGCTGCCGGGCATCTGGGCCTCAAAGCCGGACCCATGTTCCAGCCCATCCGGGTCGCCGTCTGCGGACGCAAGAATGCGCCGCCGCTCTTTCAGACCATGGAAGTGCTGGGTCGCGAACTTTGTCTCCAGCGCATCGGTCAGGCCATGGAGCGGTTGTCATTGATTACGCAGCTTTGATCGAATTACGCAGCCATGATCGCTGCTTTTTTCCTACATAAAGGAATTTGAATCATGAAAACATCGAATTCGGAAAGCAATGCCGCCAACCTTCCGGCAGAGTCCGCCTCCCGTCCCTCCCACTTCATCCGCGAGATGTTCATCGAGGATTTGAAGACGAAAAAATATGGCGACGCCGTTATTCAGACACGCTTTCCTCCGGAACCAAACGGCTATCTGCACATCGGCCACGCCAAGGCCATCTGCCTCGACTTCGGCCTCGCCGACGAGTTCGGCGGCAAAACCAATCTGCGCTTCGATGACACCAATCCGGAGAAGGAAGAGCAGGAGTACGTGGACTCCATCCAGCAGGACGTTCGCTGGCTCGGCTTTGAGTGGGAGCGCCTCTGCTACGCCTCCGATTACTTCGATCAGCTCTTCGAATGGGCCGTGCAACTCGTCAAGGCAGGCAAGGCTTACGTCGATGATCTCACCGCCGACGAAATTCGCCAGCACCGCGGCACCCTCACCGAACCCGGCCAGGACAGTCCCTACCGCAACCGCAGCATCGAGGAGAACCTCGACCTCTTTGAGCGCATGCACAAGGGCGAATTCCCCGACGGTGCCCGCGTTCTGCGCGCCAAAATCGACATGGCCTCGCCCAACCTCAACATGCGCGATCCTGTCATGTACCGCATCCTCCACGCCGAGCATCACCGTACCGGTGCCAAGTGGTGCATCTACCCCATGTACGATTTCGCCCACGGCCAGTCGGATTCGCTCGAAAAAGTTACGCACTCCATGTGCACCCTGGAGTTCACCGACCACCAGCCGCTCTACAAGTGGTACATCGAGCAGCTCGGAATCTTTCCCTCGCAGCAGATCGAGTTCGATCGCCTCAACCTCACCTACACCTTGCTCAGCAAGCGCAAGCTGCTGCAGCTCGTGCAGGAGAAGCGTGTCTCCGGATGGGATGATCCGCGCATGCCAACCATCTGCGGCATTCGCCGCCGAGGCTTCACCGCCGAAGCCATCCGCACCTTCTGCGCCGCCATCGGAGCTTCACGCACCAACGGCTCCACTGACATCGAGATGCTTGAGCACTACCAGCGCGAAGACCTCAACAAGCGCGTCCCTCGCGCCATGGCGGTGCTGCGTCCCCTCAAGGTCGTCATCGACAACTATCCCGAAGGCAAGGATGAGTTTGTCGAGGTAGCCAACAATCCCGAAGACTCCGCCGCCGGACTCCGCCAGGTACCATTCTCCCGCGAGATCTACATCGAGCAGGATGACTTCCGCGAAGTCCCTCCGCCCAAATATTACCGCCTCTCGCCCGGCAAGGAAGTCCGTCTCCGCAACGCTTACTTCATCACCGCTACCCGCGTGGTCAAGGATGCCGACGGCAACATCGTCGAGGTCCATTGCACCTACGATCCCGCCAGCCGTGGCGGCAACTCGCCCGACGGACGCAAGGTGAAATCGACCATCCATTGGGTCTCCGCCGCCCACGCCATCGCCGCTGAGATTCGTCTCTACGAGCGGCTCTTCACCAAGTCCGATCCCGGCCAGCTCGAAGAGGGCGAGGACTTCACCGCCAATCTCAATCCCGATTCAATGGAAACCCTGCTGGACGCCAAACTCGAACCGTCGCTCGCTACCGCGAAAGTGCAGGACCATTACCAGTTCGAACGCATCGGCTACTTCTGCGTCGATCCAGACTCCAAACCCGGCGCTCTCGTCTTCAACCGCACTCTGCCCCTAAAAGACACATGGGCCAAGATCGCAAAGAAGGCCGGAGCCTAAGAATTGACGGATCGCAGATTGGCTCACCTGGGGGATTGAGGGATTGAAGATTGGCTCATTGAGGATTGAAAAGGCCTGGAGGATTGACGAATCGCGGATTGCTGCTCTGAGCTGTGTGATTTTTACTTCGTCAATGAATCAATCGACGATCCCTCAATCCCTCGTGCTTCGTCAATGAATCAATCAACGATCGTCAATCCCCCATCTCTTGCTACAATCGGCATCGTGTCCACCTCCAGCGAACAGCTTCCCGCACAGCCGGCGCCGCGTCCCTGGCCGCTCTACCCTGAGCCCGAGCCGGTCTTTGGAATGCCGGAAGTTGTCGCCGCATTCCTCGGAGTGCTGCTGGCCGTCGTCGCCTGTAGTGCCGTCGCCACCATTATCGCGCACCACATTACCGCCTTCAGCCGAGTCCCCACCTCCCAGCTTGCCAACGATCCGCGTGTCATCCTGCCCGCTCAACTGGCTGCCTATCTCATGGTCTTCGGCATCCTCTGGCGCTTATTCCAACACCACCGCATAGGATTCTTCCAGGCTCTCTCCTGGCGCTGGCCTCTGCGCTGGCCGCTCTTCGTCTCCGGAGGAGTCTTCCTCGCCGTCGCCGTCCAGCTAATCTCGCACTTTCTCCCCACGCCCCCCGAGCTTCCCATCGACCAGATGATGCGCAGCTCCACCGATGCCTGGCTGATGAGCGTCTTCGGTGTCCTTATCGCGCCCTTTGCCGAAGAGGTCTTCTTCCGAGGACTGCTCTTTCCCGCTCTCGCTCGCCGCGCCGGGCTGCTGGTCTCCTTCGTTGTCACCTCCGTATTCTTTGGCATCATCCATTCCCAGCAACTGGCTGGTGCCTGGATACAAATCACCTGCATTATCCTTGTCGGAGCCGCGCTCACCGCCATCCGCTGGCGTTTCCGCTCGCTGGCCTCATCCACCCTGGTGCACGTCGGCTACAACGGCACGCTCTTCCTCGCGCTCTTCGTGCAAACCCGCGGCTTTACCAACTTTTCTTTGAAGTAAACAAAAGCCCTGCGCCATTCTTAATTCCCGCTTCGGGATAGTGAGTGACAAGGCCTGTAGTACCGCCATCTTCCCGCTCTGCGTTCACCTTGAACAATCGGAAGCGTTTAGCTATCGGCATTCCTGCTGGATGAACGACGGAAAGTGGAGTCTGCCGATCAGGGAAGCATGGTTAGCAGGGACGCGGTTTCAGAGGACGAAGCACTGGTGATCCCGAGGTACTGATCGACGGTCTTGGTGTCGGTGGTGAGGTTGGTGGCGATCTGCTTAACCGTCATGCCCTGCTGCTCCATCAGCTTTGCCTGTGCGGCCGCCGAGAGCTTCACCGTGTCCTCGTGGCTTGCACTCGCGACGGCTTCGTCCGTGGCAGCCTGCTTCGTCGAGTTCTGGGTGGTCGTGACCGAAGTATTCTGGGTCGAAAGATCCGAGGCATTGGAGAAATAGATAGAACTGGTACTCATGGCCGGTATTCCTTTCCTGCACGGCATATCGGCAAACACGGGCACGCTGATTACTAAAATCACTACATTTGCAAACTGGCAATAACAAAGGGATAGGGAGTGCCTTGGCTTGTAGTATTCAACAATCCTCTCGGTCTGCGCTTATCTTGAACAATCGACGGCGTTCAGCTACTCTGACAACCAGCTTTGAACTGATAAGAGAAAGCAGTTAAGTTCGGCCCGCTGCCGTCGGTGTTGGCGATCCCGAATGGAAGGAAAGGGGACGCTATTCGTGCCTGGTTTGTACTCATTCTAAAGCCGCCGTTTTTTCAATTGATATTGGGGGTCATTTCATTTTCCGCGGCTGTGGTTTGGGTGTGTATGGGAAAAGCGTGGGCCCGCTTTCATGGTTGGGTCTACCGGGCCGAAGAACCAACTGATTTTTGGTGGGCAGTCGCAATGTATTTTCTCATTGGTGTTTTTTTGATTGGATACTTCTTGTGTAAGTTTTACGGACTTTCAGACTGAGCTGATTCCCCCCCGCGATAGATACCTGTCTAACAATCGCTAAGCACTCAGTATCCAGTTCCGGAGTTATGGAATTCTCTCCCTGTGATAGACAACCGGCGTGATTCAACGAAGAGCAGATGGTAAACGACATCTCAGTTCCGCTCTATGTGTTTGAGAAGGCCGCGGACGAATTTCCTTCGCACGGGTGAGCTGCTTTCGCCCTGAAAACAGTGCTCCAGCGCAAAAAAAAGCGGTAGACCCAACATAATCTCCGTTTTCGGAATCGTACTGAGCCTGGAGCTTTATGAAGAGTATTCGAAAATCAATTGCTTTACTGGCAATCGCTATGATCCTGGCCAGCGGTGCCGCCTTTGCCAACGACCACGACGATCACGACCGCGACCAGCATCACGATCATCCCTACGTTCGCCACGAGGAGTGGCGCAAGGGTTATCACATGAAACACGAGGATTGGGGTCGCGCTGAGCGCATTGACTACCGCGCATATCACCTGCGCCGTCCGCCGCGCGGTTACGAGTGGCGCGAGGTGGATGGCAACTACGTTCTTGGTGCGGTAGCAACAGGGGTAATCGCTTCAGTTGTAATTGCGTCGACCGTGCATTAACTGCTCTAAAGCGTGAGTTGGAGCGGCGGGAGTGCATCCCGCCGTTTTGCTATTGGGGTTGTTATCTCGTCATGCCATGGGGTTACCGCGAGGTGTGCTTGCTCCCCGCCTCGCCTCTTGTTATCGTGAATCCCATGTCAGACGCACGCCAGGAACTTCTCACTCTTCTCTCCAAGCAGTCTTTTCGCCTTGGCCAGTTCACGCTCGCCAGCGGCGGCACCAGCGACTACTACATCGACTGCCGCACCACCACCTTGCATGCTGAAGGTGCGCGCCTCACCGCCCGTGTCTTCCTCGATGAAATCGAGCGTCGCAACTGGCGTCCCCAGGCCATCGGAGGCCTCACCATGGGCGCCGACCCCATCGTCGTCTCCGTCGCCATGCTCAGTGCTCAGCAATCGCACCTGCGCTCCGAAGATGTTGCCGCTCCTGCCGCTCACGAGCTGATTCACGGTTTCCTCGTGCGCAAAACCGGCAAGACGCACGGCACCGGCCAGCGCATCGAGGGTTTCCGCGAAAAGGGTGCGCGCGTCGTCATTGTCGATGATGTCTGCACTACCGGGGGCTCCACCATCCAGGCCATCGAGGCCGCCATCGAATTCGGTTTTGAGATCCTCGGCGTCATGTGTCTGGTCGAGCGCGAAGAGGCCCTGGGCCGTCCCGCGGTGGAAAGTGCTGCCGGAGGCGCGCCCTTCGTTTCCATCTATACCGCTTCCCAGGTGCGCGCGGAGCATATCTTGCATCTCTCCTGAGTAAGGCGCGCGTCCATCAACATTGCTTCAGCCGTCGCGCCGGACTACCATAATTTCATCGGCCGCCGCAGTGTGCGCGCCCGGGGAGCTCGAATGATGTTTGGCAAACTTGGTCTCGTCATGGTCGTGGTACGCGACATGGAGCGCAGCGTCGCGTTTTATCGGGATGTTCTCGGTCTTAAGCTTCTCATCCAGCAGTCCAACTGGTCCCAGCTCGATGCTGGAAACATCATCATCGGCTTGCATCCCGAGGGCGAAGAGGTCAAGGTAAGCCCCAGCACTGGCATGAGCATCGGCATCTACGTTGACGACATGGATAAAGCCGTCGCCGAAATCCGCCGCCGCTTCGGCAAGATTGCCGTCGGCCCGCGTCAGGACCCGTTTGGCCGCTGGGCTCTCGTCTTCGATCCCGACGGATACAGCGTCCAGATCATCGAGATGGCGCGAGGTCTCCGGGTGCAGCACAAACTTCCTCCGGAGCCAGCCGAGTAGCCTAGCTCCAGCGGCCGGATGGCCGTCGGTTGGCCTGTACCCGCCAGCGCATCCCTGGCACTTCATGTTCGCGCACGCAGAAATCCCTCCGCCATAGCGGAGGGATTCGCTAAACCGCAACCCTTTTTATCTTGCGACCTGCGATACGTGATGGGAGTGGTGGTGATGGTGTTTCCGGTGGTGTTTCTTGGCAAATGCCGGCATTGCCGCGCTCAATAGCAAAACCCCGGCCAATACTGCGATCATCGATTTCTTCAACGCGATTCCTCCAACGAACGCCCCTCGGAGCGCCCACTCTGATTCTGGCACTTTGCCCGAATTCTTTCTACAGGCTAAGGTTTAATATTGCGATTCCCCCGGCCAACTCTTCGGATTCCAGTTTCCGAAACCGCCGGGCCGTCTGCCCGTCCCGTCCATGCCCCGCAGGGCCATTGCCGTTGCTAAGCGCCCCTTTCCTTCCGCAATTCCCTGCAAAACCAGTTACACTAGATCAATTCAACGTGACGGGAAGAATATCTGTGCTTGAAACCCTCAAGTGGACTGACTCTGGCGTTCTATTCATCGACCAAACCAAGCTGCCGACCGAGGAAGTCTGGGTCTGTTGCGCCAACTACGAAGCCGTAGCCAACGCCATTCGCACCATGATCGTGCGCGGTGCTCCGGCCATTGGCGTGGCCGCAGCCATGGGAATTGCACTTGGCGTGCGCGATCTGAACGTCACCAGCATCTCGGAGTTGCGTAACGGAATCGGCCAAATCTGCCGTGTCATGGGAGAAACCCGTCCCACCGCCGTCAATCTCTTCTGGGCCATCCGCCGCATGCAGCGCCGCTTTGAGGAACTCAGCGGTAATCGCATTCCTATCATCAAGCAGGCGCTCATCAACGAAGCGCTCGCCGTCTACGACGAAGACATCGCCACCAACCGCGCCATGGGAGCCAACGGCGCCGTGCTCATGCCCAGCCACGGCGGCGTTCTCACCCACTGCAACGCCGGAGCTCTCGCCACCGCCGGTTATGGCACCGCCCTCGGAGTCATTCGCGCCGCCGTCGAAGCAGGCAAAAACATTCATGTCTTCGCCGATGAAACCCGGCCTTTCCTCCAGGGTGCGCGCCTCACCGCCTGGGAGTTGATGAAGGACAACATTCCCGTCACCCTCATCTCTGACAACATGGCCGGAGCCATCATGGCCCAGGGCAAGATTCAGGCTGTTATCGTCGGCGCCGACCGTATCGCTGCCAACGGCGACACGGCCAACAAGATCGGAACCTACTCGGTCGCCATTCTCGCCAAGGAACACGGCATTCCCATGTACATTGCCGCGCCCTTCTCCACCATCGATTTGGAAACCCCGGACGGCTCTGGAATCCCCATCGAGCAGCGTTCCACCCGCGAGGTCACTCACATCTACGGACAGCAGATCGCGCCCAGCGGAGTCCTGGTCGAGAACCCGGCCTTCGACGTCACCCCCGCGCGCTACATTCGCGCCATCATCACCGAGCGCGGCGTCGCCACCGCGCCCTTCACCGATTCGTTATCGAAGCTGGCCGAAAACCGCGTCGCCGTCCTCTAAAGCACGCGGCTCCGCTTCGCAATAGGTACGGGGGGATTCTGGTCGCTTCGCGCTCTGTCTGCCGTCGCTGTCTTACGCTGGGTTTGCCTTTACAAAGGCGTCAATCCTCGCGCTCTCTTCGTCGCTCAGCCGGAATGTTGCCGCCGGAAGGATGCCGTCCACTTGGCTTGCTCTCCGTGCGCCCACAATCGACGCTGTCACTGCCGGATTGCGTAGTGTCCACGCAATCGCCACTACTCCGGGCTGCACCTTATGTGCTTCGCCAATCTCACGCAGCAACTCCACCAGCTTCAAATTGCGTGAGAGCTTTGGCTCCCTGAAGTGCGCGGCCTTTCGCCGCCAATCATCATTCGGCATCTGCGCAATGCGTTCCGCAGTCATCTTTCCTGTGAGCAGTCCGCTGGCCATCGGTGAGTAATTGATCACGCCGATGTTGTGCGCTTTGCAGAAGGGAAGAATCTCCTTCTCCACCGCCGGATTCACCAGCGAATATGGCGGCTGCAACGATGTAATCGGCGCAATCTTCTGTGCCCGTTTCATCTGCTCCACGTTAAAGTTGGAGACGCCAATGTAGCGCACCTTCCCCTCTTCCTTGATGCGTGCCATCGTCTCCCAGCCCTCTTCAATCTCTGCCTCCGGATCGGGCCAGTGAATCTGGTAGAGGTCGATCACATCCACTTTCAGCCGCCGCAGCGAGTTCTCCACCTCTTCGCGCACCGACTCTTTCTTCAGACTCACGTAAATCGATCGGTCCTCGTGCCAGCGCCTCTCGCACTTGGTAAAGACATAAGGCTTTTTCGCCCTGTGTGCCAAAGCCTTGGCCACAATCTCCTCTGAGTGTCCCAATCCGTAAACCGCAGCGGTGTCAATCCAGTTCACGCCGCCATCCAGCGCGCGCTCAATGGCCTCCACCGACTCCCGATCGTCCTGCGGCCCCCAGCCAAAGTCCCAGTTGCCGCCGCCAATGGCCCACGCTCCAAAACCAATCGGAGTGAGCTTCAAATCTGAGTTTCCAAGTTGACGAGTTGCAAAAGAAGTGCGCTTTGTTTCCAATGTCGTAGTCATAGCAATTTGATGCTACTCCATCACCTCCGTTGCTGATTATGCAGCGCTGGCAGACGTCTCACATTCGTAAGTGCACGCGGGTGACCCGGGTGCCCCATCTTCGCTTGCCTCTTTTGGCAAGCTAAGGTGGGTTCTATTAAAGCCGCGCGAAGCGCGTTCCACGCTCCAATCCGCCCGCGCGTCCGAATAGCGTGCAGCGCGTCTACCGTTGCATAGCTCGGGATTGTGAGTCATATGCACGACGTCGCGACAGGAATCTGCAATTAGCCTAATTGACAGTCATCCTCCGACGGCGACTTCTTGAGAAGGAGCATCCCCGAAAATACGATGGGTAATGCAATGACAAGACCGCCAACCTCCTCATGGGAGTGAATTTCAAAGATGATTGAGCAAACAACCACAGCCGCCACCACGATCAACATCCGTCCCGCTATTTTGGGCTTCCAGATTGAAAGAATGCCAATCGGGAGGACACTCATAAGACCTAGAGAAAGAAATACGCCAGACCAAAAATCAACAGAGGTCAGCCCAAATGATGCCTTCAACGCCAGCGCGAAGTAAATCAAGCTGAGTATGATGGTAAATCCCACTCTCGCTTTCAACTTTCCTCCGCCGATGTCCATTCAGATACTGCGTCTACAAGGCAGAAGTCTACGCGGAACTGGCGGCAAATTGTGAACAGGAAAAAATAGGCAACAGTAACAGCCCAAGGCACTCAGTACTTTAAATCGGGAAACCGCGACCGAGACCGTCTTGAGCAGACTCCTGCTTATGCAGCACTCTCGCTTGCCTGCTCCACTGGCCTGCGACTTCTTGCCCGCAGATAATCCTGCGCTTTGTGGTAGCCATCCATCGTGCCTACATCCATGTAATGCTCGCCGTTGGCCGTCGCATGGACCGGGTTTCCCGCCGCTATGTAGGCATTCAGCAGATCACCCAGGAACTCATCCTGCCGGTGGCGCGAATCCCACAGCATTCGTAGCTCGTGGAACGCGCGTCCCGATGCGGTCACCGCGCCCCAAATCCAATTTGAGCTAGGATGCGCATGCTTCACCTCGACCCGCTCCACGCGGCCATGCTCATCGCACAACACTGCATCGAAAGCGCTGGGGTTCGCCACCGGAAACAGCACCAGGTCCACTCCCTCACCCTGCTTCACCGAGGCGCGAAAGGCATTCTCCGGAAACCAGATCGTGTCCGGCAATCCGATCAGCACCTGCTCCTCGGGACGCACAAACGACTCTGCGCGGAACAACGCATCGCACAACCCACGTGGACGCCGCTGCACCGCATAAAAAATCTCTGCCGCATAGTCGCGCTCGGCATAGTAGCGCACAATGTCGCTCTTCTCGGCGGAGATCACCATGCAGATTTGCCGCGCCCCGGCGGCTATCATCCGTTCCACCAGATACTCTGAGACGGCCTTGGGCCGCTCCACTCCGTCCACCTCGCGCGAGCCCACAGGCAAAAGTTCTTTGCTGCATCCCAGCGGTTGAATTCGCAGCCCTGCACCCGCAGCGGGAATAATGCCGATCATGCGGCCTCCATCTGTGCTTTGCTTGTTGTGCGCGCTGCGCGTGCGGATTCAAATGCCGCCAGCATGGTCAACGCGCGCTGGTATCCAGTGTGCTCGTCCAGAGTGCGCTGGCGAGCGCGGCGCGCCATGAACAGCAACTCTGCGTCAGGCAGGTCAAGCGCACGCAGAACATCCGCCGTGTCGCTGGCGACCAGCAACTCCTGTCCGGGCTCAAAGAACGAGTCCAGCCCGCGGAACCAGTCCGTGACAATCGGCGTGCCGCAAGCCGCCGCCTCAAAGAATCGTCCAGAAGGGCAGTACCCGCTTGCCGCCATCGCTTCGCGCGTCAGGTTCAGCGTAAGCCGCGACGAGCAGTACAGCGCAGGATGTTCTGACGGTGGGACGTGTTCTGAGCGCAGCACGTTCGCCGTCCGCTGCAACTCGTCTGGATAAAGCGGCCCAGCTAGGTGGAAGCGAGATGCACGGCGTTGTCGCGCCGGCTCCAGAAACATCGACTCCAGCTTCGCCTGCCGGTCGGCCGCATAGGTTCCCATATAACTCAGCTCGCATCGCAAACCGGGCCGCGGCCGCACAGGACGGTACACATCCGGGTCCACGCAGCCAAACAGCGGACGCACATGCTTCACGCCAAAATCGCGCTCCAGAGCCTCCAGAGCCTCGCCGCCCGTCCAGGAGAGCACCAGGTCGAAAGCGGCCAACTGTTTTGCGCGCAGGTAATCAAGGTCGCCTTCCGCAAGACGCTGCAAGGTGACCGGCGTGTCCAGATCGTAGAAGACGCGCAGAGGTCCTTCGAGCGCCAGCAGCGCTTCGGCAATCCGAGCGCCTTCCGGAACATAGCTGGCGGTCACAACCACGTCAGATTCCGCAGCTTCGGCCAGCGCCTGACTCTGGATCTCATCCCACGACGAGTAAATCCTGAGGTCGCAGTAAGCCCATTCGTGAAAATCACGATGCCTAGCGTAGTAGGGCACATCGCACTCATAAAAAGTGACGCGATGCCCCAGCCGGTGCAGCGCACGAAGAATGGCACGATACGGTGTGGCATGTCCGTTGCCCCAGGAAGACGACAGCGTCAGGCCAAAGATTGTAATCTTCAATGCGCACCATCCGCTTTCACAGTCCTCCCCCTCACATCGCGGCAAGTCCTGCTCAGGTTTGGATGAAGGCTTTGCGCCAGACGTTTGCTGGGGTTCGTACGATCATCTACCAGAAAGAATCCGCGACCTTAGAAAGGATCAGGGACCCGGCGGGCGCCGAATCCCTGCGGTACTGCAAAATACGGACGCTCAGACCAGCTTTGCATCCAGCGTAATTTCCGCGTTCAGCACGCGCGAAACCGGGCATCCGGCCTTCGCGTCCGCTGCGGCCTTTTGGAACTTGGCGTCGTCGGCATTGGGAATCTTGGCGCGCAGCTCCAGATGAATCTTGGTGATGGTGAAATTCGCGCCAACTTTTTCAAAGGTGAGCGCGGCCTTGGTGTCAATGGCTTCGGCCTTCAGTCCCACGCCGTCCAGTTGCGCCGAAAGCGCCATGGAGAAGCATCCGGCGTGCGCCGCCGCGATCAGTTCCTCGGGGTTGGTGCCGATGCCGTTTTCAAAGCGCGTGCTGAATGAGTATTGCGTCTGCGAGAGAACTCCGCTAGCGGTGCTGACTGTCCCTCGTCCGTCTTTCAATCCGCCCTGCCAGTGGGCGCTTGCCGATCTTTGCATTGCGTTGGCTCCTAGCTCGCGCGCTGATGTGCGCGACCATTCATGCTACACCGGATGGTGCACTCTATGCGATGCCGCCGAATCGGCAAAGGTCGCGCCGGTGGAAGTCCGGGCATTGAGGTGGCCGCCGCACCCTGCCAACGATTGCACGGAAGGTGAATTGTTAGCAGGCCCGGGTTAACCGATGAGTTAATCCTTCGGAAGTCCGCGCAAGGATTAACCACTCAGTACCTTCGTGTTTTCTAACCATTATCACGAACGTCAATCGTCAGGTTCTATGTCGAATGGGGACTGGCAACTCAGGCGCGGTGAATTATACTTTCGGCAACTACTATGACGAACTCTAAACGATTGTTTGCATCTGCCATGGTCCTTTGTCTCTGCTTCGCCGTGGCCTGCAAACACAAGGGCGAAAAGGATTTCAAGCCGAGCAAAATGTCCGCGGAGTTGTTCAGTGGACAAAGCCTGCAAACCGTAGAGCGAAAGCTCGATATGATGGACGGCAGCTTCGACATTCTCGTAGATCGCACTCCGCTGCCCAGTGACACGCGTCCGCCGTACCGGTTGCTGGTAATCTCAAAGAAGAATGCTCGTATCGAGGGACAGACGGGCGAGCTCGTGCTTACGTTCTTCAATGATCGCCTCATGACCGAGCAGTTTTTCCCCGCCGATCTTGCGGCTGCACGCACTTCCGTGGAAGCGGGCCAGAAGCTCTCACTGTCTGGCGGAGACGCTCACATTGCGCCTTCCACGCGTGTCTGGGTGGGTAAGGACGAAGCCGGGCGCAGCTACCTCGGCTGGATTGACAAGACCTTGCAGGCTGAGCAGGATGCGTGGATAAAACAGTACGATAAGTAAACAAACTCAGGAGTGAAATGACCCCGACGGATCTGAACAAACTGCGCACCGACATCGACGCCATCGACGAAAAGCTGGTTGAGCTCTTTAATCAGCGGGCCGCCTGCGTGCTGGAGATTGGCCGTTTCAAGCAGTCGAACCACATGGGAGTGTACGAACCCAAGCGCGAGGCGGTGGTGATGGCCAACGTGGCGCGCTGCAACAATGGGCCAATGCCGGATGAGGAACTGGCAACGATCTACACCGCAATCCTCGCAGCCATGCGCCGCTTGCAGTCACCTGACGTGCTGGAGCGCAAGTGAGCGTTGAGGGCGTGATTTCCAATCCATCTTTGAAGCGCGTGAGCATCATTGGCCTGGGGCTGATGGGCGGCTCGCTGGCGATGGCGCTGCGCCGCGCTGGACTGGTCGCGCACATCGTAGGCTGTGGCCGCACGGCGTTGACACAACGGGCGCTGGAACTGGGCGTCATCGATTCCGGCACCGTGGACGCTGGCGAGTCGGTGGCAGAGAGTGACTTTGTTTTTCTCTGCACTCCGGTAGAAACCAGCATCCGGCTACTGGCGCAGATTGCGCCGCGGCTGAAGCCCGAAGCGCTGGTCAGCGACGTGGGTAGCACGAAACAAGCCTTCGCCGCCGCAGCCCGCGAAATCTTTGGTCCCTCGGCGGCAGAGCGCGTTCTGCCTGGACATCCACTGGCCGGACGCGAGCTCTCCGGCTTGGCGAACGCCTCGGCCGAGCTGTTCGAAGGCTGTGTCTGGGTGCTCACGCCTCTGGCCAGGGCAGAGCTGACGGCTGCGCCGCGCAATCTGCAATCGGCGCTGGAAGCGATTGGCGCGCACGTCATTTTCAGCACTCCCCAGGAGCACGACCGCATCCTGGCCTACACCAGCCATCTGCCGCAGATGCTCTCCACGGCGCTAGCGCTTACCCTCGAGCAGGCATTCCGCGCAGACGACCCCGGGTTGCAGATTCATGCGGGCGGCCTGCACTCCATGCTGCGGCTTGCCGGAAGCGAGCCTGCAATGTGGGAGCAGATTGCCGCCAGCAACCGCAAGAATATCGCCTCCGCGCTGGAGAGCCTGGAGGCTGAAGTGCGCAAGCTGCGCGAGAGCCTCGGCAGCGCTGACTTCCGCCAGCGGTTTGAGAAGGCGAGAGAGTTTGCGAAGTTCCTGAAGGACTGAAGCGCTCTTGCGGCACTCTCGCCTCACGCAATCCGCACCGCTCCAAATCATCGCAAATCTAGGGCGTAGCTTTCCGGGAATTCTGCATCTAATCTCGCGGCAGGCTCTGTGGGGGAGTCTGCATTCCGATTGAGCGAGACACCATGAGAAAAGTATTTTCGAACGCCGAAGAGGCGATCTTCGACATTCCTGACGGCGCCACGGTGATGGTCGGCGGCTTTGGTCTGTGCGGGATTCCGGAAAATTTGATTGCGGCGCTGGTGGAAAAGGGCGTGCGCAACCTGGACACAATCAGCAACAACATGGGCGTGGATGATTTTGGACTTGGGCTGCTGTTGCGCAAGGGACAGATACGCAGCCACAAGGGCAGCTACGTGGGAGAGAACAAGCTCTTTGAAGAGATGGCACTGAGCGGCAAGCTGGAGCTGGAGCTGATTCCGCAGGGCACGCTGGCGGAGCGCATCCGTGCCGGAGGCGCGGGGATTCCGGCGTTCTTCACGCCGACCGGCGTGGGGACGATTGTGGCCGAAGGCAAGGAGACACGCGAGTTCGATGGCCGGACGTATGTGATGGAGCGCTGGCTGAAGGCCGACTTCTCGCTGGTAAAGGCCTGGAAGGGCGACACCTGGGGAAACCTCATCTATCGCAAGGCGGCGCAGAATTTCAATCCCATGATTGCGACGGCGGGAAGAATCACCATCGCCGAGGTGGAAGAGATGGTCGAGCCCGGAGGGCTTGATCCGGCTCAGATTCATACGCCGGGCATTTACGTGCAGCGCATCTTTAAGGCGGTGGGCGAAGAGAAACGAATCGAGCGGCGCCGCGTGCGCAAGGCTGCGGCCTGAGAGGAAACGATGAGCACAACTCCTGAGGCGAAGATCGACAAACGTGAATATATTGTGCGTCGCATTGCACGCGAGCTGCGCGACGGTTTCTATGTGAATCTCGGCATCGGCATGCCAACGCTGGTGGCCAACCACGTTCCCGCAGGAATGCAGGTGGTGCTGCAGAGCGAGAACGGAATGTTGGGCGTGGGTCCGTATCCGCTGGAAGGCGAGGAGGACGCGGACCTGATCAATGCGGGGAAGGAGACGGTGAGCGAGTTGCCGGGCACGGCATTTTTCTCCTCGGCGGAGTCGTTCGCGATGATTCGCGGCGGGCACGTGGATCTTTCGGTGCTGGGCGCAATGGAAGTGGATGCCGAGGGAAACCTTGCCAACTGGATGATTCCGGGAAAGATGGTAAAGGGCATGGGCGGAGCCATGGACCTGGTGGCGGCGGCGCGCCGGGTGATTGTCGCCATGGAGCACGCGACCAAGGATGGGCGTCCGAAGATTCTGAATCGCTGCACGCTGCCGATCACCGGGCTAGGCGTGGTGGATACGATTGTCACCGAGATGGGTTACTTCAAGGTGCAGTCCGGGGGCGGTTTGCTGCTGGAGGAGATTGCTCCAGGCGTGACGGTGGAAGCGATTCAGGCGCTGACCGAGCCGAAGTTCGCGATCAGCCCGCAGTTAGTCGAGATGCAGATCGAGTGGGACGGAATCGCTGCCTAGAGACCCGCGCTGGCGCTGGTTAACTTAGCATCTGGTTGAGCAGAAAGCGGACGATGAGATAGCCAAAGCCGACGAGAAGCGCGGCGATGCCCAGCAACAGTGCTGCGTAGAAGCCTTCCTGGCCGGGCGCTGGCGGGGTAACGCCGAGATAGAGGGCGAAAAAGTTGTACACCGCTGTCTGGAAGAAATTGCGCTTGGGTTCGGCTGGAGCCATGGTTTCGTTCACCTGCAGGACGTATTCATCATAGCCGCGAGGACGGCATCTCTGGCAAGGGGCTTTTCGATCAGGGCTGAAGGCCGTATTCTTTTGGAGACAGAAGAAGCGGCTTAGGACCCATCCCATTGATCGATGTTCTCAGACAGTTGTTCGCGAATCGTTTTGGTTCCGCAGCCCTGCGGGCGCAGCCATTGCAGGGTGGACTGGGCGGATCGGGACGCTTGATCGTTCGTTTGGCGAACGACAGTGTCTCCGCCATCGGCATTGTCCATGGCGTGCGCGAAGAAAATAAGGCCTTCGTTGAATTCTCCAGACACTTTCGCTGTCACGGTCTTCCAGTGCCGGAGATTTACGCGGAAGATCTGAGCCAGGGAGCATATCTCGAAGAGGATTTGGGAGACACCACACTCTTTCAGTTTCTTTCCGCGCATCGCACCGGAACACAGATTGCGCCCGAGGTTGTCGAGGCATACCGCAAGGTAGTGGAGACGCTGCCGCGTTTTCAGGTGGAGGCCGGACGGGATTTGAATTACCGGCGCTGCTATCCGCGTTCGAGTTTCGACCGGCAATCGATAGCCTGGGATCTGAACTACTTCAAGTATTATTTTCTCCGCCTCGCAGGAGTTTCATTCCACGAGCAGGCAATGGAGAAGGACTTCAACCGGCTGACGCGCTTTCTGCTAAGCGCCGATCGCGGATACTTTCTCTATCGCGATTTTCAATCGCGCAACATCATGCTGCACCAGGGGCGTCCCTATTTTCTTGACTACCAGGGCGGACGCCGGGGCGCGCTGCAATACGACATCGCCTCGCTGCTGTTTGATGGCAAGGCCGATCTGCCGCCGGAGTTGCGTCAACATCTGCTGGAACATTATCTGGACGCGCTCGGCGGCTTCGTTGAACTGGATCGCGAGAA
The DNA here is from genome assembly GCA_964559875.1 of uncultured Acidobacteriaceae bacterium. Lineage (GTDB taxonomy): Bacteria > Acidobacteriota > Terriglobia > Terriglobales > Acidobacteriaceae > TOLSYN. The sequence continues at coordinate 7,174 of CAZLJQ010000047.1, read as the reverse complement.
GTTTCTGCACCACTACTATGCCTACGTGTACGTGCGCATCCTGCAGGCTCTGGGGGCCTATGGATTTCGCGGCTACTACGAGCGCAAGGCACATTTTCTGCAGAGCATTCCTTACGCGTTGAAGAATCTGCGCTGGCTACAACACAACGTAACGCTGCCGGTGGAACTGCCTGCGCTAATGGAGGCGCTCACCTCCATGGCTGAAAGGGAAGAGTCGCCGAGCCAGGTTGGCGATGCGCCAACGGATGTTGCTCCAGAGGCTGACGCTCATGGCGAATTGACGGTGCAGGTTTCGAGTTTTTCCTTTCATCGTGGGCCCGTGGCAGATGAGAGTGGCAACGGCGGCGGATTTGTCTTCGATGCGCGGAGCCTGCCTAATCCGGGGCGCGAAGAGCGTTTCAAAAAGTTGAGCGGGAAAGATGTGGAAGTGATTGAGTATCTCAACCTGCAGCCGGAGGTGCAGAAGTTTCTGGACGCGGCCATGTCGCTGGTGGAAGCCAGCGTACAGGAGTATCAGCGTCGAGGCTTCCAGCACTTGATGGTCTCCTTCGGGTGCACCGGCGGCCAGCATCGCTCGGTCTTCCTGGCGGAGGAGGCGGCAAAACGGCTGGCCGCGAAAAGCGGCGTCAGGGTTGTGCTGCGGCATCGCGAGCAGGAGGGCTGGGTCAGATGAGGGCAGCGCGATGAAGGCGATGATTCTGGCTGCCGGACTCGGCACCCGCCTAGGGACGCTGACTCGCGAGCGGCCCAAGGCGCTGGTGGAAGTGGCAGGACGTACGCTGCTGGAGATTACGCTGCGCCGCCTGCGCGGATTCGGCATCATGGAAGTGATCATCAACGTGCATCACTTCGCCGATATGGTGGTGGGGTATCTGAGGGCTCACGATAATTTCGGAATGCGGATTGCGATCTCGCGGGAAGAGGCGTTGCTCGACACTGGCGGAGGACTGAAAAAGGCGGCGCATTTTTTTCTCAACGATGTAACGGATAACGACGCGAACAATGACGCAGGTGGTGAGCCGTTCGTGCTGCATAACGTCGATGTACTCAGTTCGATCGACCTGGGGGAGATGGTGCGCGCCCATCGCGCAAATCATGCACTGGCGACCTTAGCCGTGCAGCGGCGGGAGAGCTCGCGCACTCTGCTCTTCGACGAGCGGCTTACACTATGCGGGCGGCGTCGCGGGGAAGAGACGGAGATGGCTCGTCCTGCGGCCCGCGTTCAGGAGCTGGCGTTTGCAGGCATTCACATCATCTCGCCGCGAATATTTGGATTGATGGACGAGGCCCATGAGCCGCAGACGTTTCCGATTATTCCAGAGTACTTGCGACTGGCGGGGATGGGAGAAACGATCCTTGGCTTCCGGGCAGACGGCTCTTACTGGCGCGACCTGGGAACACCGGCGAGTTTGCAACAGGCGGCAGATGACGTGGCGAGTAAGGTGATTGAGGTAGACTAGAACATATGTCAAGGCAAACAGAAGAGCGGAACCGTCAGAAATTCGCCGAGAAGATGCGTCAGAAGACCTTGGCCGCCAGGGCGAAGGCCGTCGAGAAGAAAGCGCCAGAAAACGCAACTCCCGCCGCAGGCACCGAGGGCAACAAGAAAGACTGACCCCATCTTCCGGTGTGAGCTGCAGACATGGCACATTTGCGTGTGAAACAGCACGTCGTGGAGATGCATCTACGCTGAGGGTGAATACCTGTGCCAGCGGAGATTTTGGCCTGCTGCACGAGAGCTGCGTGCCATCGTTCCATGGTGCCTGTGTTGTGCCGCCGATTCCAGATTGCCTAATTTGCGGAAGGGGTGCCCGGCAGCGGATTGAAGCTGGCGAAGCGGCGTTTTCCGGCGCGGTTTTCGATTCTGCCGATTTATACTGAAGGTCGCTCATGTCCACTCCCGACGTTAAGAACCCGCCTTCCAATTCCGCTCCCCTTGAGACGAAGCACGATGTGTTGCCGACTCTATTTGGGGATGGCTATGGAATTTACGAAGTTCGTAAGGGTTCCTTCGTCGTCTCGTTTGCGGTGAACTGTGGCGTGCTTGCCCTGCTGATTTGGATTGGAAGCTGGACGGCTTCTCATGCTCCGGCGCTCAAGCAGGAACTTGGAATGTCGGTGGAGATCAGCCCCTATGTTTTGCCCCCATCCAAAGATGTTGCCGGTGGCGGCGGCGGTGGCGGCTCGCATGATGTGAATCCTGCTTCCAAGGGAGCTCTTCCCAAGTTTGCAAAGTCGCAGTTAGCGCCTCCCACGGTGCTCCCCATGGAGCAGCCCAAATTGCCGGTGACGCCTACGGTGGTAGTTCCTCCGGAGATTAAGCTGCCGACCTCAACCCAGAATGGCGACCCGTTGGCGAAGGTGATGAGCACGCTTTCGAACGGTACAGGCGTTGGCGGAGGAATTGGCAGCGGTAGTGGCGGCGGAGTGGGGTCTGGCTCCGGTCCCGGAGTTGGTCCCGGCCATGGCGGTGGCATCGGCGGCGGAGCCTATCGGGTGGGCGGAGGCGTTCGCGCCCCCAGGCCTGTCTTCAGTCCCGATCCTGAGTTCAGTGAAGAAGCACGCAGGAACAAGTTCCAGGGTAACGTTGTGCTTCGCATCGTAGTCGGGGCAGACGGCAGGACGCACGACGTTGCTGTGCTGCGCTCGCTGGGCATGGGACTGGACGAGAAAGCCATCGAAGCAGTTCGCCAATGGCGCTTCGAGCCGGGAACCAAGGATGGTCAACCCGTGCCGGTTGAAGTCAACATTGAAGTAACCTTCCACCTCTACTAGCTAATAAAGCGAAGCAGCCCGAGCAGTTACCACGGGCTGCGGCAGAAACACTCACATTACATGCAAGTGTCTCTCGCGCAAGCAGAGACCGCCCCCGGCCTCGAATATTCAGGTCCAGCGTGAAGATGCTGATGTGCAGTGTTCTGTTGGCGACGGACTACGGCAGTTCCAGGGATGCTGTATCCCGAAGCCACTACCCCTGGAGCTGCTCTAGGCCCGGCGGAAGGCACGGGTTACCGGCTCGACCTTGCGGCGTGCGGCGCTAGCCCACTCCTCGCGGCGTTCCCAGACGTCGCCGGCGCGATCCGTGAAGTTATCCATCGCATCGCGAGCGTCCTCATACTTGCGGCGCACATCTTTGCGTAATTGTTTGCCGGTTTTGGGAGTGACCAGCAATGCGGCCAGCGCTCCCAAGCCCAGTCCAACTGCCAGGAATCCCAGCGCGGAAGTGAGTTTTCTCTGGTGGCGTGAAAACTCGTAGTCTCCAAAGCGTAGGTTTGCCATAGAACGAGTCCCTTCATTGCAGGAGTTATCCGCTTAGAGGTGGCTTTTCTACGCCCCGTTGCCCGAATCAGGCAATACCCTGCGTCCATTCATCCGATAGTTGCCTGTGGCCACCAGGGCGATGGCTTCGCTGTAGGCGATGTGCTCCTGAACCAGAATTCGATCAGCCAGCGTGTGTTCATCGTCGAAGGGAAGCACGGGGACTGCTTTCTGCAAGACGATTGCTCCGTGGTCCAGATGCTCGTCCACAAAGTGAACGGTGCAGCCGCTGACCTGCACTCCGTATTCGAGCGCCTGCTTTTGCGCCTCTAGACCTGGAAATGATGGCAGCAGGGAAGGATGAATGTTGAGGATCTTTCCCGGGAACTGCTGCACAAACCAGGGCGAGAGTAGGCGCATGTATCCGGCGAGGATGACGAGCTCTGCCCCGGCCTCGCGCAGGGCTAAGACGACGGCGCGGTCATGCTCCTCGCGCTTGCGTCCCTTGCTGGGCAGCACGAGCGTTTTCAGCCCGCGTGCCTGGGCTGCGGCGATACCGGCAGCGTCCTCACAATTACTGATCACGATGGCGATCTCAGCTTTGAGCTTACCGCTGGCAATGTTGCTGGCAATGGCCAGGAAGTTGGAGCCGCGTCCGGAAAGAAGAATGCCGAGTCGAGTCATGGACATTCAGAATATAGCGCGGCAAGGGTGGGGCTCAAGGATGGAGCGGAATTTGCCGCTCTGGACGGCAAACGGCTGCGCTTCGGGCATCGCGTGGGCGGGCAAAGCAATCTACCCCTGGGAGACCATTGCTCCAGGAGGCTTTGTCCATGGCAGGTGACGTTTACGCCGCGCTCCGGCGGGAGTTGATAGCGGCGCTAAAAGGCGGTAATGCTCACGCACGCTTTGAAGACGTAGTAGCGGAGTTTCCCGCGCATCTCCAGGCGGAAAAGGCAGGTCTGCCGTACTCTGCGTGGCAGTTGCTTGAGCATGTCCGGCTGGCACAAAACGACATTCTGCGCTTCAGCGCTAATCATGATGGCAGCTACAAGGAGATGAACTTTCCGGACGATTACTGGCCGAAGGCCGCAGCTCCGCCGGATTCAGCGGCGTGGGATAACTCGGTGAAGTCGGTGCTGGCAGACCGGGACGCGATGATTCAGCTGGTGGGCGATTCCAAGAACGATCTTGCCGCCGCGTTTCCATGGGGAGATGGACAGAACCTGCTGCGAGAAGCCGTTCTCGTGATCGACCACAACTCATACCATCTGGGCGAGTTGCTGGCGCTGCGACGGCTACTCGGAATCTGGAAATAATGCACTTTTGCCAAAGGCCTGGCGGATGTGGCTGGCCGCCATGACGGATATTTATCTCGATGTACGAATTCTGCGCGATTTTTCTGAGAGAGAGGTGTTCTAAGACATAGCCATCCGTCCATTCATACGTGAGGAGTTCGTTTGCATTGATCAGTTCTGAAGACGAGAAGGAACAACTGCCAGAGATAGCCTCGTGTCTCCCTACTGAAACTCGAACATTTTTCCATGGCGGGGAAACGGCTCAATGGTGGACAGGCTTTCGCTGGGAGCTTCTGGCGACGGCGGGTTGCGTCGCGATTGCGCTTTACACCGCCATCTTTCCCGTCTATCGCGCCTTCTTCCTAGTGGAGGTCTCATACAACGAGGGCTGGAACGTTTACAACGCATGGATGGTTGCGCATCATTTGCCGCTGTACGGTTCTCCTGCTGGATGGACGACCGTGAATTATCCGGCGCTCTCTTTTTACCTGATTGCTCAGCTGAATCGCCTGACGCACGACTTCCTCTTCACCGGACGTGCACTTTCCATACTAGGCTTGGCCGTCACCAGTGTGTGCGTGGGATTCATTGTTCGTCGCATCACGGGTTCAGTGCTGCCCGCTTTGCTGGCAGCTTCCTATTGCATCGCGCTCTTCTGTTCGAATGCGAATTCCTATGTTGGGGCAGACGATCCTCAACTGCTTGCGCAAGCTGTTTTTGCTGCGGGGCTGTTGCTTTACATCTTCCGCCGCGAGAGTGACATCGCGTTGATTGGTGTTGCGTTTCTGTTCGTTCTGGGTGGAAGTATCAAACATAATCAAATTGATTTTCCACTCGCAGTCATTTTCGACCTGTATCTGCTTTCCCGGCGTCGCGCGCGAAACTTCTGCCTGGTGCTTATGGCGCTCGCCGCCGTTGCTCTCTATGTGAATGCAGCGATTGGCGGCCGGTTTGTCGTCGAGCGAATCCTCACCCCGAGGCTCTATTCGCCGATGCATATGCTCAAAGAAGCAGGCGAATACTACCCGCCCCTTCTGATTCCGTTCGTAGCTGCCTGCGCCACTGCCATCAAACTGCGTCATGACCGGCACTGTCGTGTCCTCAGCCTGTTTTTTGTGATCTCGCTATTCGTGGGACTGTTTTTCAGTGGCGGAAGCGGTGTTTCCTTCAACGCCTATTTCAGCAACACGGTCGCAATCGCCATCTTGCTCGGCATCTTCTTCAGTGATTTGCGGCAAGTCGCGCATTGGCCAATGGGCAAACGATCACTCTACACCGCCGGAATTCCGCTGCTGTTTTTCCTTTGGTTGCTGATTCCGATGCAGTGCAATGAGATTCTCTGGCCAGTGGCGAACTGGCGGAAGGTTCACGAAGTGCAGGCCCGATTCGTGGCCCAGGTGGATTTTCTCCGCGCACAACCCGGGCCAGTGCTTTGCGAGAGTCTATTGCGCTGTTACATGGCGGGCAAGCCCTACACCTACGACCCATTCAACAGCACAAGCCTTATCCACGCAGGGCGGCTTGATGCGAATGTCTTTGTCGAGCGTATTCGGAAACAGGGGTTCGCGGCGATTCAATTCAAAGACCCACCGGCTGCCAGCGGTCAACCTTCCGCGATGCCAGAACGCTTTGTAAAACCGATTTTGAACGCAGCGGCGGAAAACTACCGCGTCGCGTGGGTTAACAAAGACTGCACAATCTATGTTCCCAAGGAGCCCACACACCTTGCGAGCGCATTGCTTGACGGCAGCCGGTAAAGGCTGCCGATCTCAGCGGACGCCTTACGTGTACTGCACTTTGCGTTCGCCCTTGACGATGCGGCCGATGACGTAGCCTTTTTCTCCGGCGCGGTCGAGGATGGTCTGCACCTTTTTGAAGCGATTGGCCGGGACTACGAGGATCATGCCGATGCCCATGTTGAAGGTGCGCATCATCTCGGCTTGCTCGATGTTTCCGATCTTCTGCATGTGTTCGAAAATGGGCAGTACGGGCCAGCTTCCCATCTCGACCAGCGCGGCTACGCCTTTGGGCAGTACGCGCGGAAGGTTCTCAGTGATGCCGCCGCCGGTGATGTGAGCCATGGCGCTAACGGCGTCGGCATCGACCATGCGGCGCACGATGGGCCAGTAGCTCTTATGCTGCTTCATCAGTTCGGAGCCGACCTTGCCCTTCATTTCATTCACGTAGGTGTCGGGGGTGTAGCCTGCCACGGAGAACATCAGCTTGCGGGCCAGCGAATAGCCGTTGGTATGGAGACCAGTGGAAGGCAGGCCGATAAGCACGTCGCCCACCTGGACATCTTTTCCGGTAAGAATCTTTTCGCGCTCCACTGCGCCCACGATGAATCCCGCCAAGTCGTACTCGCCATCGGGATAGAAGCCGGGCATCTCCGCGGTTTCTCCGCCGATGAGGGCGCAGCCATTGTGTTTGCAAGCCTCGGCCAGTCCGCTGATCACTTTCTCGGCGATCTCCAGCTCGAGTTTGCCCACGGCAAGGTAATCCATAAAGAACAGAGGGGTTGCGCCCTGCACGGCAATGTCATTGACGCAGTGGTTCACCAGGTCGCCGCCCACGGTGTGGTGCACGCCCATTTCAAAGGCGAGCTTGAGCTTGGTGCC
>CAZLJQ010000046.1:0-35159 GCA_964559875.1 uncultured Acidobacteriaceae bacterium | reverse complement strand
ACGCAGTCCAGAACAAATTCGCCGTCGTTGGTCAGGTCAAGAAGTCCACAATCATCCCTAGCAAGAATTGACCCAGGGCCCCCGCGAGTCGAGCAGCTTTGCACGTTCCTTACGGTAAATCCTGAAGTCCGCCGACACATGCCTTTGAAGTAGATCCGCGCCCAATGCGCTGCAGTTCACGTTTCGCTTTGGGTGCGGATCCCCTGGCACAGCGGGCCGAGCCTGTGCTTGTACCGAGATCCGTCACTTGGAACCACAATATGTCCACACTCGAGCAACAAATGGATTGGGAGTGCCTGTGTTGATCAGGGCTCGGGCGGAGGAAGTGCGCGGCTTTGTTGTAAAACACGTCACCCACACCTGCTCTGCCCTTTGTGTGCTGGGCTAAGCGGGTTAATCATGGCTACCGTGCAGCCCGGGTCAGAAAAGCTACAAGGTCGAGCCGTGAGGAAACAATCAATTCCGATTACACTTTCCGGTTGAGGCAGGGCTGAGGGTCTCGATTTGTCATAGGCGTAGCTCAAATAGGGGTGAAACAATCAACGATGCCGAAGTGTAGTGCAGGTTTAATCATGCATCGAAGGCTCGACTTGGTCATTGAAGTCTTCTTGGTTCACCAGGCGGTCCGTTCTGGGCGAAGAAGGACATCGGTGCGTGGTCCATCCCAAAAGGTGAGTATGAGGAAGGTGAGGACGTCCTGGACGCCGCCCGGCGTGAATTCCATGAAAAGCTTAGATTCACAGCCGATGGGGTGTTTATTGACCTGGGCCCCAGCACCTGATAAGCAATCTGTGTCAGATCGAATGGCCGCCCCGGTTAAAGTGTCTGATCGAGGTTCCCGAGGTTGATCGGGGCGGCTGGTTTTCGATATCTGAAGCAAAGAAGCGCATCCTCAAAAGCCAGCAGCCGCTGTTGGAAATCCTCCGCAGGAGCTTGGATCGAAGCGGACAATGAGGACGCAATTCAGAGTGACTTGCTTGCCTCGAAGGCCATCTTACCCGAGAATCAAATCGGCATCATGTCCATGGAATCGCTCCGATTAGACTCCATAGAAAGTGATATCCGGATCTCCAACGCAACTTGGAAGCGACGGGCACTTCATCACAGGTCAACAATTCCTGTCTAAGGTGTCAGGCAGATATCTCGCAACGGCGGCGCAGTAAAGGATCAAAACTAGATGGACATCCACCTAATAGACGGGACATACGAATTGTTCCGGCACTTCTTCGCCATACCCTCCGCCTCAGATGTAAGCGGCCAGGAAATTGGCGCGGTCCGCGGAGTGCTGACATCCATTTTGTCGATGATCGAGCGCGGCGCAACCCACATCGGAGTGGCAACCGATCATGTCGTGGAGTCGTTTCGCAATGATCTCTATCCCGGATACAAGACCAGCGAAGGTGTACCTCCGGAGCTGCTCTCTCAGTTCCCAATTCTGGAGGAAGCGCTGGTAGCAATGGGAGTGGTTGTCTGGCCTATGATCTACTATGAGGCGGATGATGCGCTGGCTTCTGCGGCCGGTAAGGCGGCACAGGATGACAGGGTGGGGCAGGTCTTCATTTGTACGCCGGATAAAGATCTCGGTCAGTGTGTCGTCGGCACACGAGTGGTTCAGTTGGACCGCATACGCAATGTCGTGCGCGATGAAAGCGGCGTGATGGCGAGGTTCGGAGTGAAGCCCCGTTCGATTCCGGACTACCTGACGGTGGTTGGCGATAGTGCCGATGGCTTCCCGGGATTGCCGGGTTGGGGCACAAAGTCTGCCGCTGTAACTTTATCGCAGTACCCTCACCTCGAAGATATTCCGAAGGACTGGCGAGCTTGGCATCCATCAATCCGAAAAGCCCGCTCACTGTCTGAATCACTGCTGAACGGCTGGAATGACGCCCTGCTGTATCGCACGCTTGCGACCCTTCGACTGGATGTGCTCGTTTTTGACTCGGTGGAGGATCTCCGTTGGAAAGGACCGTGTCCCGGCTTCGCGGAATACTGTGAGCAAATGAAGTCTGCCGTTCTGTTTGATCGCGTCATGTCGGCAACTTATCATAGTTGAGCACATCAGCCGTCTACGCCAAGACGGCTGAGCTACTCCAAATAGCTTGCGCGCTCTTGGCCATTCCAGTGAACAGCACAAACTGTTCGCCTTCCTACGGAATCGGCGTTCACTCTCAGACCGGAATGCTGTTCGGATTCACAACGGAACGGCGTTCGGCTTCAGACTGGAATTCGTCTTCGACCGGATATCCCAATTAGGACGAGACACGTGCCACTTCAGCTAAATCACCGTTCGGAGCCTGTTCAGTTGGTTGAAGACCAGCACCACGAAACCCGACTACAAGAAGCAAACAGATCATAAGCCAACCGACTTCAATACTAAATCCCATAAGCCAAAAATTCAGAAGCACCACAAAAGCCGTCCAGAGCACTTTAGCCTCCTCAGCTATTCACTCCGAACCTTCTCATTTCCAAATGCCAGTGGTCTGTCCAATGTTGCTCAACTTGGGCAAATACCTTGCTTGTAGAGGTCGTCAACTTCGCTCTCTCGGTCAGGTGCCATTCACCCGTCCTCACTTCCCCCATTACCACCACCTCAGGCTTGTGCGGAATCGCGTTTATTCCTAGGAGAAGGGAAGTGTCCGCCGGCGAGCAACTATGCTCAGATTACAAGGTGACAGGCGCTATACCATACTCTCTGACGAACGTATCAAAGGAGAGTCAAATGAAATCCAACAAGATATATGCCGTCGTTCTGGGATCGATCATTGTTCTTGCCCTGTCCTCGCTCGTGATGGCGCAGAGCACCACGCAATCCACCACCACTACGACACAGGATTCGCAGCCAGCCGTTTCTCAGACCACCACAACCACCACAACGCAAGGCTCCGTTCCAGATACCGCCCTTCCCCCTGCAATGACGCAGAGCTCACCCGCCGTGGAACAGGACTCCGTCACCTCCGCCGACAACGCTCCCATGACCAAAGGGGAGATGAAAGATCAGAGAAAACAGCAGAAGCTGGAGGAAAAGGCAGCGGATGCGAACGCCAAAGCTCGGAAGGAAGATGCCAAGGCGCTCAAGCAGGATAACAGGTCTACTAACGCGGCAGAGAAAGCCAACTCTCCCCAGTAGCCCCGAAAACGTCAAGGAGATGGTACGGCGGGTCTTAGGGCTCCGGCCGGACAGTGCTCAGTGTTCGGTCGCAGCGGCTGTACCGTCAATGTGCTGTTTGCCTGGATGCCCACAGCTTCAAGCCGGCTGGATGACGATTGTAGAATCCTCGTCCGTCACGGTTGCTGCTGTGTCGTCTTAAGATTGTCAGAGGCTCTGTCCCATTTCGTGAAGTTTCTGTGTTGCTTTCATCAATTCTCTCCTGCGATGGCCTGCGCGGTAACTTCCAGTGCCTGCACTTCTGCTAGCAGCGTTGATGGCGCGGAGTGCAACTGAAGTGAGCGGCTATCTTCGGATCAGCTCCCAAGCGCTGGTCCGATTGCTTTTCCTCCAGGTACTCCGCTTTGGGGCAGTTCCGTCCCACGCGCAACCGGAGCATCGCATCCGCAGAAGTGATTAACTGTTCCTTCTTGTTCATTCCACGCAGATTCGTTCAGGAGAGATCGAGTCGAGAGTCATCTTCGTGTTGATCCCGAGTATCTGCCCGCGTTACACCTTCGCTCCCGGAGGGTCGGCGACTGCTTCCGCGGGCAACAATTCCGGCACGTCGAGGCGCGCTACCCCAATTCGGTTGTCGGCCATCCCGTAATAGACATCGAAGCGATCCGGCAAGCCGAGGTCTTCTCGCCAATCGATGCCAGTGGGAAAAACAACGTTGGCGACGGTCCCGTGACGCTCTCGCGACAGCGACGGCGTCATTACAGGCTCCGCCGAACGATAGCGGACTACTTGTGGGTGCTTCTTTGAGAGCACCATGACCCCGGCTGAGTAGCACAATGGATGTAGATCTTTGCTTGGCTCCGCTAATTCGCTGACGCCGTGGTAAACAATCAACCAGCCATGACGGGTCAGGATGGGGGGAGTGCCGCCGCCGATTTTGAGCCGTTCCCAGGGCTCCACTGGGGTCGCGAGCCGATGATGGGAATTAAACAGCCCGCAGCGATTTAGTGCGGGCCCCTTCAAGCCCATTGGGCAGTAAGAAATCCAGATGCTTTCGTGATCGAGATCCACCACCCGCGACGCGGATTGGCGAGCCGTTTCCTCCGGGCGGGTGCCATGGAAAAGTGGGCGATGGAGCATGGCCATCTGCATTTTCCCGGCGTGATTGGGAATGGCCACGGGGAAAATGCTGGCATCCTTGTTATCCACACGCACGAAATCGATGCCGTCATATGGAGCAAAGGTCGCAAGCCCCAGTCGCTTCCAATGAAGCAAGTCCTTCGAACTGGCAAGCGCGATCCGCGGTCCGCTGGCCGAAAACGCTGCGTAAGTCATTATGTATCGCTGGAGCGGTTCCACGAACGTGATGCGAGGATCCTCGCAGCCACCTCCTCCGTTGGGCCGCTTCTCATAATCGGCTTCTGGCTCCAGTGCGATGCCGAGACGCTCGACACCCGCCGGATCCCCCGCTTCATTGAACCGCACCCGCGCAATTCCTATGCGAGAATAGTTGCCCCGCGCCACGAGCCGCGGGAACAGGTAGAGCTGGCCGTCTGGGCCACGCGCCGCAGCCGGATTCAGGACACCCTCGATCTCATTCGGATTACCCGGATCCGGCTCCATCAACATTCCCAGACGCTGCAGCTTAAACCCACTCATCGATCTCCCTCAAAAAGTCACGCTGCCTAATCGCAACCTGCTAAACAAGCAATGGTTGCTTCTACCTCTGAATTCCTGATCTCTCAATCCGGCAGCGCAATTTCGAGCAAGGTCACAACATCGCTCGGTTGGAAATCGCACGCTCCGATCACCGCCGGCAAGAGGAAAACATCGCCTTTCCTGACAGCATAGCTGGCGCCGCGGTGCTCGATCTGTCCTGCGCCCTCAATGCATACCAGCACGCGCGCCACGCCCAATGCGCCGACGACAAACGGAGAAACTCCGCGTAAGCGCCATAGCCGAAAGTGTTCACAATCAAAGAGTCTCTCGCGCACCACCGGCGTTGTTGATTCCACCACCGGCACGGCTGGACCGACCTCACCCTGAGCGAAATTAGTACAGGCAATCGCGTTATCGACCTGGAGTTCCCGCGGCTCTCCTGTCTTCGCATCGACGTGGTTCCAGTCGTACAAGCGAAAAGTGACGTCGCTGTTTTGCTGAATCTCGAAGACCACGATATCGCCGCCCAAAGAGTGAACCGTGCCCGCCTGCATGAAAACCGCGTCGCTAAGCTTTGGAGTAAAGTGCGCAAGGTGGTCCGGCACAGTGCCGCTGACAAGCGACTGCCGCAGATTGGCTGCAGTCGTACCTGGCGTCAGGCCCGCATAGATGCGGCTTTTTTGCCCAGCTTCCAGCACAACCCATGCTTCAGTCTTTGCGGTCTCGCCCGCTGGCAGCAGGTTGGCATTCCCGGCGCTCGGATGCACCTGGACCGACAGCATCTCCCGTGCATCGAGAAACTTGAGCAGCAGTGGAAATCGCTCGAAACGCCCAGCTAGTTTTCCCAGCAATTGCTCCTGAAATCGCACCATCAATTGAGCGATGGTCCGACCCTTCAGCGGTCCATCGGCCACCAGGCTGGCATGGTCGTTGCGGTCGCTGAGTATCCATGCCTCACCAATTGGGCCGGTTGGGAGAGGTGCGGTGAGAATGTCGGCTAAACGCCGGCCACCCCAGAGCCTGTATTGATAGATCGGTTCGAAGCGAAGAGGATACAGAACTGATTGAGTTAAGGGTGCGTCTTGACTCTCGCTCATCAATGGCACGGTTTCACTCCCTATCTTAAGTACCTGCGCCATCGTCTTACCTCCGAGTCAGCTTCAGTTAAGGATCGATCTTTATCCTAGCCACCGAGCCAGCTTGCGTACTGTTCACAATTGATCACATTCCTCGTCTTATTCGTTTTGATATTAAGCAATATTAAGCAAAGAAAGATCATTGGGAGATGAGGAGCAAGGAATATGCGCGAGGTATTCATTAATAGTGTGCAATAGAGCACAGTTTCCCAGCGGGGCAGATGTCACAGTTGCAAGTGAGATTTCAGCCAGGCGGTCTACTTTGACCATTGTTACTTCGCTTCCAACTCTCGATTCGCGAGTCTCTCGCTGATGTAACAACGGAAACTCAAGGGCAATCATGAAACGCTCAACCGAGATTACGACGCTGTTTTTGGATGTCGGCGATGTGCTGCTCAATGATGGGTGGGATCATCATGCCCGCAGGCGAGCGGCGAAACACTTCAAGCTGCCGTGGGCTGAAACGGAGTCCCGGCATCGACTGACCTTCGAGACCCATGAAGAAGGAAAGCTTGCGTTTGGAGAATATCTAAATCGAGTGGTCTTTTACGAAAAGCGACCGTTCACCCGAGCGCAGTTTCGACGCTTCATGTTCGCACAATCGAAGGCTTGCCCCAAGATGATTGAACTGATCTCTCGGCTCAAGGAACGATATGGACTCAAGATCGCCGTGGTCAGCAACGAATCGCGCGAGGTGAATGCGTATCGGATTCGCAAGTTTAAGCTTGACGGGTTTGTGGATTCTTTCATCTCTTCCTGCTTCGTTCATATTCGTAAGCCCGATGCTGACATCTTTCGACTCGCTCTGGATATCGCCCAAGCGCCAGCCCGGCAGGTCATCTATATCGAGAACACACCAATGTTCGTTCAGATCGCGGAAGGTTTGGGGATTCGAAGCGTTCTCCATTCGGATTACGCGTCCACCTGCGCCAAGCTGGCTTCGCTCGGATTGCGGAATGATTAAGGACTCTTCCATGAAACCAGCTGATCCACGCATCCTGACCATCAATGGCGGTTCATCGAGCATTAAGTTTGCACTCTTCGAAGCGGGTGATTCGATGCGAAGAGTTTTGGTGGGCAGTCTTGAGCGTATTGGACTTCCGGAGGCCAGCTTCCGGGTGAAAGGCACGGATCAGGCAGACAATTTTGTACGGCCAGTGTCGGCGCCGGATCACATGTTGGCGGTAACTGTCCTGATGGATTGGATCGAGCAACGCATCGGCCATAGTGCATTGTCCGCGGTCGGACATCGCGTCTTGCAAGGTGGAGCGAAGTATTACAAGCCACAGCGAATCACAGCGGAAATGGTTGCCGAGCTGCATCAGCTCAGTCCATTCGATCCTGACCATATGCCTGAGGAGATTCTGCTAACCGAGGCATTTCATCGCCGGTTCCCCGATCTGCCTCAGATCGCGTGTTTCGACACGGCTTTTCACCATGATCTGCCGCGCGTGGCGCAGATCCTGCCAATCCCACGCCGTTATGAAGCAGCGGGGGTAAGGCGGTATGGGTTTCACGGATTGTCGTATGAGTTTCTGATGGGAGAACTGGCCCGCCTGGCCGGAACGGAAGCGGCACAAGGCCGTATCATCCTCGCACACCTTGGCAATGGCGCTAGCCTGGCAGCGGTACATCACGGAAAGTCTGTAGACACGAGCATGAGTTTTACTCCTACCGCTGGCGTGCCGATGAGCACCCGTTCAGGCGACCTCGATCCCGGACTGGTCTGGTATCTGTCACGCAGCGACAAGATGAGCGCAAAGCAATTTAACGAAATGGTCAATCTCCAGTCCGGACTTCTCGGCGTGTCGGAAATCAGTTCCGACATGCGCGACTTGCTCGAACAAGAAACGCACGACGTACGGGCGGCGGAAGCTGTGTCGCTTTTCTGCTACCAAGTGAAGAAGTGGATTGGCGCATTCGCTGCGGCTCTGGGTGGGCTAGACACGCTGGTGTTCGCCGGTGGCATTGGAGAGAACGCGCCTCCGGTCCGCGCTCGGATTTGCGAAGGGCTGGGATTTCTCGGAATCGAAGTTGAAGAAAAGCTAAATACCGCGAATGAATGCGTGATTTCCTCGGCGGCTAGCCGGGTAGCGGTCCGCATGATCCGCACCGATGAAGAACTCATGATTGCTAAAACAGTTTGCCAGGTTCTCGGGCTTGGCTGCGATAAGGGGAATTGAACGTATGAAAACTAACACTCTCACTCCGGAACTGCTCCACAAGCCATCCGAAGCAGTGAACAAAGAAGGCTCGATCACGAAAACCAACACACTCAGTCCAGAACTCATCCACAAGATGAACGCCTATTGGCGCGCCGCCAACTATCTGTCGGTGGGCCAGATTTATCTCTACGACAATCCGCTGCTCAAGGAGCCGCTGAAGCTGTCGCATGTGAAGCCGATCGTGGTCGGACACTGGGGCACGACGCCGGGCCAAAACTTCATCTACGTGCATTTGAATCGGGTCATCAAGAAGTATGACTTGGATATGTTTTACATCGCCGGGCCCGGGCACGGCGGCCCGGCGCTTGTGGGCAACGTTTATCTCGAGGGAACCTACAGCGAAATATATCCCAATGTCAGCCAGGACGAAGCCGGACTAAAAGAGCTGTTCAAGCAATTCTCATTTCCCGGCGGGATTTCCAGCCATGTTGCTCCGACGACGCCAGGGTCGATTCACGAAGGCGGCGAACTTGGATACTCGCTCAGTCATGCATTCGGCGCCGCGTTCGACAATCCCAATCTCATCGTCGCTTGCATCATCGGCGATGGTGAAGCGGAAACTGCTTCCCTGGCGACCTCGTGGCAGTCCAACAAGTTTCTCAACCCGATTACCGATGGAGGCGTGCTGCCGATCCTGCACCTCAATGGATACAAGATCAGCAATCCAACCGTCCTGGCCCGGATAGAGCCTGAGGAATTGGAACAGTTTCTGCGAGGCTGCGGTTGGACACCTTACTTTGTGGAAGGCGATGAGCCGGAGAAGATGCACGAACTGATGGCCACCACCTTGGAAAAAGCCATCGAGGACATTCGGAAATTCCAAAGCAACGCACGGGACAAGAACGACGCGACTCGGCCGCGCTGGCCGATGATCGTCCTCCGGTCACCCAAGGGCTGGACGGGACCGAAATTCGTCGACGGCCTGCAAGTCGAGGGCACCTTCCGTTCGCACCAGGTGCCAATCCTGGTGGATTCCGAGCATCCGGATCATGTTAAGCAGCTTGAAAGCTGGATGAAAAGCTACAAGCCTGAGGAACTGTTTGATAAGAATGGGCGACTCATACCAGAATTGGCCGAACTGGCGCCGAAGGGCGACTGCCGGATGGGTGCCAATCCCCACGCCAACGGCGGCATTCTGCTACACGACCTGCGTATGCCGGACTTCCACGTCCACGCAGTGGACGTGCCATCACCCGGCGCGGTGAACGGCCAGGACACTCTCGTCCTCGGTTCGTTCCTGCGTGATGTGGCCAAACTTAATAAGGAGCAGAGTAACTTCCGTATCTTCGGTCCCGATGAGACAGTCTCGAATCTGTTGGGCGCGGTTTTTGAGGTCACCAACCGCCAGTGGAATGCCCGTGAAGTAAAGAACGATGAGTTTCTTGCGCCCGCCGGCCGGGTGCTGGACTCGATGCTCAGCGAGAACCAATGCGAGGGTTGGTTGGAAGGATATCTTCTGACCGGACGGCACGGCCTTTTCAACAGTTATGAAGCTTTCATTCGAATCGTCGATTCGATGTTCAGCCAGCACGCCAAGTGGCTGAAAGTTTGCCTGGAATTGCCATGGCGGCGGGATATTTCGTCGCTCAACTATCTGCTCGCCTCTCATGTCTGGCAGCAGGACCACAACGGATTTACGCACCAGGATCCAGGGTTCCTCGACCACGTGATCAACAAGAAAGCCGATATCGTGCGCGTGTATCTTCCGCCCGACGCCAACTGCCTGTTGTCGGTTTTCGATCACTGCTTGAGGAGCCGGAATTACGTCAATGTGGTGGTTGCGGGCAAGCACGCCCTCCCACAATGGCTGACCATGGACGCCGCAGTCGTACATTGCACGGAAGGAATCGGCATCTGGCAATGGGCGAGCAATGACCAGGACTCCGAGCCGGACGTGGTGATGGCCTGCTGCGGAGACACTCCGACGCTGGAGATACTGGCTGCAGTTTCCATCCTTCGCAAGAATCTGCCCGATCTGAAAATCCGAGTGATCAATGTTGTCGATCTGATGAAGCTGCAGCCCAGCACGGAGCACCCACACGGGCTAACCGAGAAGGATTACGACTCACTCTTCACGAAAGACAAGCACATCATATTTGGCTTTCACGGATACCCCTGGCTGATTCACCGGCTGACCTACAGCCGAACTAACCGCAATTTGCACGTTCGGGGATACAAGGAAGAGGGCACGATCACAACACCCTTTGACATCAGGGTGCAGAACGACCTGGATCGCTTCCACCTGGTGCAGGATGTCGTCGATCGCCTGCCGAATCTGGGTTCCAAGGGTGCCTACCTGAAACAGCAGATGCGGGACAAACTCATCGAGCACAAGCAGTACATCGGCAGGAACGGTGAAGATATGCCGGAAATCCGGAACTGGAAGTGGAACGACACCAAATGAATACGAGACCAACGTGTCGGCGGCACAGCAAGCTTTGCATCATCGAGCGCAGTGCGACCGGGCTGTGCGCCGAGGCGAATATTATGCCGCACTCGATACGGATGGTCGGGAGAGTGCGCTAGATCACGGATCGCCTCTGAAACATGCTTTTGGCACCAAACAAAACCGGAAACGAGCCAGAAATTGGTTGTCGGTAGCTAAAAAGATATATACGAACCCTGCGGCACAGCGATGCCAGAAGGAATACGCACTATGAAGCCCAATGCGGCCCAGCTCAAAACTCCCGAATCGAAGCCGGGATCAAAGCCCGATTCCAAAAACGACCTGAAATCTCTTCCCACGCCGGAGCTGCTGAAAAAACTGGGCTCATCTCCGGACGGTCTCAGTCAGGCCGAAGCACAGAAGCGACTGGCGCAATATGGTCCGAACGAGATCAAGGAAGAGAAGACTAACGCGTTTCTAAAGTTCCTTACCTACTTCTGGGGCCCTATTCCGTGGATGATTGAAGCAGCAGTCATTCTGTCGGGAATTGTCCGGCACTGGCTCGACTTCTTCATCATTCTTTTGCTGCTTTGTTCCAATGCCGTGGTTGGATTTTGGGAAGAACACCAGGCAGGAAACGCCATCGCAGCCCTGAAGGCCAAGTTGGCGATCAATGCCAAGGTGAAACGCGATGGGAAGTGGGCTACCCCGAAAGCATCGGAACTGGTGCCCGGCGACGTCATCCGTTTGCGACTGGGCGACATTGTGCCTGCCGATGCGCGCTTGCTGGCGGGCGATCCAGTGGAAGTTGATCAATCTGCGTTGACCGGCGAATCTTTGCCCGTCACCGCGAAACCTGGTGCAGCGGTGTTTTCGGGATCGATTATCCGCCAGGGCGAGATCGACGCGATGGTGTACGCCACGGGCGCAAACACCTACTTCGGTAAGACCGCGCAACTGGTGCAAGAAGCCCACACCGTTAGCCATTTCCAGCGTGCCGTGCTGAAGATTGGAGATTACCTAATCGTTCTTGCAGTAGCCCTGGTCGTGTTAATTCTGGCAGTGGCGCTCTTCCGTGGCGACAAGGTTCTCACAACTCTGGAATTTTGTCTGGTGCTCTTGGTGGCTGCGATTCCGGTGGCGATGCCCACCGTGCTGTCCGTGACAATGGCCGTCGGTGCACGTCTGCTGGCAAAGAAAGAAGCAATTGTTACACGGCTATCGGCGATCGAGGAACTCGCCGGGGTGGACGTACTGTGCTCGGACAAGACTGGCACCCTTACTCAGAATAAGTTGACGCTGGGCGATCCGTTTACCGTCAACAACATTCCCGCGGATCAGGTGATTCTGTGGGCCGCACTGGCTTCGCGGGCGGAAGACAAGGACACTATCGACTTGGCCGTGATCGGCGGAGTGAAAGACGATCAGGTACTGAAGGGCTATCAGGTAGTCCATTATCAGCCCTTCGACCCGGTGCACAAGCGCACGGAAGCCACCGTCAAGTCAGCGGACGGAAAGCAGTTTTTTGTGGCCAAGGGAGCGCCACAGGTGATCCTTGAGATGGCGAAGAATGCCAATGATGTTAAGGCTGCCGTCGAGAAAGCCGTCAACGAATTCGCTGGGCGTGGCTTTCGCTCCCTCGGCGTAGCGCGGGCAGATGAGGAAAGCAACTGGCAGTTTGCCGGCGTTCTGCCCTTGTTCGATCCACCGCGCGAGCAGGCCAAAGCAACCATCGCGAGCGCCCGCCAGATGGGCGTGGACGTCAAAATGGTGACGGGCGATCAATCGGCCATCGCCCGAGAAACTGCTATGCAACTCGGGATGGGCACGAACATCCTTGATGCCAGCGGATTGGGGGACACTAAACATCACGAGACGGCGCAGGCGGCGGAGGCTATCGAAAAAGCCGATGGCTTCGCCCAGGTATTTCCCGAACACAAGTTTCACATTGTCGATGTCCTGCAGCAGCGTGGGCACATCGTCGGCATGACCGGCGACGGGGTAAATGACGCCCCAGCGCTCAAGAAAGCCGACTGTGGCATTGCTGTTTCCGACGCGACAGATGCGGCACGTGCGGCGGCGTCTATTGTGCTTCTGACCTCCGGCCTATCGGTGATTATCGACGCAATCAAGGAGAGCCGTCGCATCTTCCAGCGGATGAATAGCTATGCAATCTACCGCATCGCCGAAACGCTGCGCGTGCTCCTGTTTATGACGCTGGCGATACTGGTGTTCAACTTCTATCCACTCACCGCGGTGATGATCGTAATGCTGGCATTGCTCAATGACGGAGCCATCCTGTCCATAGCCTATGACAATGTTCATTACAAGGACAAGCCCGAGACTTGGAACATGCACTTGGTGCTGGGCGTCTCAACCGCGCTGGGCGTGATTGGAGTCGTTTCAGCCTTCGGATTGTTTTATCTTGGCGAGCGCGTCTTTCACCTCGACCGTGCTCACATTCAGACGCTGATGTACCTGAAGTTGTCCGTGGCTGGACACTTGACGATCTTCCTCACGCGCACTCGGGGTCCGTTCTGGTCCATACGTCCGGCGCGAATCCTATGGGTAGCAGTGCTCGGCACACAAATACTGGCGACCCTCATTGCGGTCTTTGGAGTATTCATGACACCGCTTGGTTGGGGGTGGGCGGCGTTTGTTTGGGCCTACGCTTTGGCCTGGTTCCTCATCAATGACCGCGTGAAACTGCTCGCCTATCGAATTCTTGATCCAACGAAAGCTCCATTGCTGGGCAGGAGGCCACTCGATCTCACCCCGCGGATTGCTGCACGCGCCTATGAGCTCTATCAGGAGCGGGTCCACGGTAAAAGCCAGCAGGATCAAGACTGGCATGAGGCGGAGCTGGAAATTAGAAAAGATCAATCGGAAAATGTGAAGATTGCGCGAACGTCCTCGTAACACTCAAAGTGACCGCCGACTGTGGCTCCGAATCTGATTCGCAGCTGAAAGACCATGGTGGCGGGAAATCAAAGGGTCTGAGGACCTAGTAGTGCCGGCGACCTGGAGGGTAACATGTTATACGAACTCAAGGCATTAATCGGATCTCCCGTCATCGCGAACGACGGCGAGACGGGAAGTATTCGCACCTTCCTCTTCGATGATCAGTCCTGGAAGGTTTCCTACCTGGTGGTAGACGTGGGCGGCTGGCTTAAACGGCGCGATGTGGTTCTTCCCGTTGCGGCGCTCGAACACCCCAACTGGGCGAACAAAACCTGTTGCGCTCACCTGACCAGAAAGCAAATGCACGACAGCCCTGTCGTCGATACTGAGAAGCCAGTCTCGCGTCAGCAGGAAATTGCCATGCGTGAATACTGGGGCCCCCTGGCATGTTGGGTGAACAACGAGATCTTCCTGTCTTCCCTTCCAGCTGGAGCGAAGTACCCGGTACATACCGCCGAGGACGCCCATCTGCGCAGCACCTCGCATATGCTGGGATATCAGGTGTGGGCCACGGATGGTGACTTTGGAATCCTTGAGGGCTTTGTCATGGATGAGGCCAGCTGGCACCTCGGCTACCTCGATGTGAAAAGTGGAGCCTGGCTCCAAAATCGATCGGTTCTGGTCCCCACGCGCTGTGTGCAGTCCATTTTGTGGGCCGAGTTCCGTGTCAATCTGCATCACACGAAGACAGGGATATAGGTCAAGTACCAACAATGTCGGGCTTCCTGCCATTCACCAAAGATTGCCATCCAACGCCTAGGAACTCTACTTGTAGCAGGTCCACGGTGAAAGGCCGCAAGATCGAACTGGCTAGCGGTAGGGTGCGAGACTCAGGAAGATCAACCTCCCACACCACCTGTTTCTAGATACTTTTGCCAGCGCTTCCAAACAATGCGCAGCGCAGCCATGATCGGAATTGATAGATATACCCCGATTACTCCGGCGATTTCTCCGCCTGCGAGAATTGCGAACAAAGCGGCCAACGGATGAAGCTCGAGCTTGCCGCCCATAATGCGCGGAGAGTTTACATAGTCCTGCACCAACCGCCACAGGACCAAAAACAGCGCGAGGAGAATCCAATGGTGGTAGCCGGTTAGGAGTGCGACACCGAAAATTACCAGTGCTGCGACCAAGGGACCGGCGAAGGGAATGAACTCCATGGCGCCACCCGCCAGGCCTAGGATGAACGCGTAGGGTACGCGCAACAAAAGCAGCACGACGGTATAAACCACCAGCGACAATCCGGCCAAGATAAGCTGGGCACGAATGTATCCCGCGAGCATTAGATTGAGATCCTCAACGATGCTGCTCAAGAATTGGCCCTGCCGGCTTCGTCCCGCGATTTGAATGACTGAATCCGCAAACCCACGCCCGTCACGCAAGAAGAAGATGGACAGGATCGGTATGACGATGAGCCAGACGGCATTCGTCATCAGCATGGTTGCGCGACTGCCAAAGTCCATTGCCCATGCACTAATTGCTCCACGGTGTGCTCCGAAGAACTGTTGTAGACGGGTCTGGGTATCAAGGCTCCACCCGTGCCTTCCGCCAAGTTGCGTGACAAACGTGCCCGAGGACATCTGATCTAGAAGACCGGGCAGCGTTGCCGCAAGTGTTCGCCCCTCATCTGCTATGCGAGGACCGATGCCCAAGAGCACGCCCAAGATGATCAGCAGCAAGATCGAATAGACCTGGAGAATGGCGAGCGAGCGCGACCCGCGGCCGAGCCTTGGCCGACGCTGAAACAGCGACACAAGGGGTTCCAGCAAGTAGGCAAAGAAAACTGCGAACAAGAAGACAATGAGAACACGTTGAGCGCCGTAAATGAATCCTGCGATCAGGGAGAATAGCGCAATTGTGCTGAGTACACTCGCGGTGCGCTTATCGAAGAAACTCATCTCTTTTGTGTTGCCGGAGATCGTAACCCAAGCCGGTCGTTAGCGGGACTGGAAATAACCATAGGTTCATGGGGTCCCCACGGTCTTCCTTCTGAACCGCGAAAGAGCATCACAGCCACGTTCTGAAGTGACTGAACGGGAGATGGCGCTGTGTCATTTGTCCCGAAAGCCATCAACTTAGAATCCATCAGGTTAAAACTCACCGAAAGCTCCTTCCATTATTAGTGCCTGCGAACAGCCAAGATCTTGTGTGAGACGTTTCCTTGCCTACAGTAACGCCTTGTTCGGGATTAGTATTGAACGATCAGGCTTCCAAAAGCTGGTCACAATTGCTCGTTAGGAGCGCGACCGAGCAAGAATCCATGGGCGTGTAATGCACGTGGAAGCGAGGCCGCCGACGGTTCGAGGGTCGAAACATGCAATTGTGAGGACGAGCAGCACCGGGGGAACAGCTCGGTATGTTTGGCCCGCCAACGGTACTACGGTGGAGAGAACCACCTCAACGGTATTGCGCGCTCAGAGCGATGAGTTTGGCGCGGAAGCGAATTCGCTATTGATGGGCTGCGCCTGCTGCCGGTTTTGTTCCGAGCTTTGCTTCGCGCAGCAAAGCATCCCTGGCGTCCTGCCCGCTATACCCTGCCTATGCCTTGATCCGGCAGAGGTTGGAGGTGACCCTCGCCCCGCCATCGATTTTATTTACCGCGACGCGCTCGATCTCGTCCAAGACAGTGCTGAATGATATCCTATCCATCTGCCGCAACATGGTGTTCGTCTCCTACATCCACGTGCTTTCGGCCGCATTTTTGATTGGATTGGCGGCAGCCGCGCCAATGGGCCCTGTCAACATGCTAGCCATCCGCCGCGGGGTGATCGGGGGTTGGCGCCATACCCTGGCCTGCGGAATTGGCGCTGTCACCGGCGATCTAACCCTCTTCTCTCTGGTCCTCCTCGGGGGACACTACCTCTTTTCCGACCTGTCCAATCCGATGCTCCAGACCATCCCTGGCGACCATCGGCGTAATCGTCCTGCTTCCGCCGGGGATCTACTTCCTTGTCCGCACCGCTAAGGATTTCATGCAGGCCTACGCCAGCGCTCGCCAACACTGGGACGAAAGCACCGTCCCCGAGCATCTGGTCGCCGAGGTCGCCAACGGTTTCGCCTTGACCATCCTCAACCCCTTAACCATGGTTTATTGGGTTGCCATCACCTCCAACTGGCTCCCCACCGCCCG
This sequence comes from uncultured Acidobacteriaceae bacterium, assembly GCA_964559875.1. Lineage (GTDB taxonomy): Bacteria > Acidobacteriota > Terriglobia > Terriglobales > Acidobacteriaceae > TOLSYN. The sequence continues at coordinate 18,556 of CAZLJQ010000046.1, read as the reverse complement.
TTCAGTCTTGGGCGACGGCGCCCCAGGATGGGGAGTCCTGATGGCCGCCGCCGGCCTGATGACTTGGTTCATCACACTGAGCGTCGTCGTTCACTTCATTCCACATCGCATAGGCTCGATCTTCTTTCGTCTCGTCAACGCCATCCTCGGCCTTATCCTCCTCGGCTTCGCCACGTTTTGTGCAATAATCGTGTCCCGCCATTTCCTGGGCTGAAACGCAAGCTTTCCAACACTTGTGCTCGCATGGAAGCAGACCTTGTAGCTCAACTTTTCAACTTCAGCAAGAACGCCTAGCCCAGAACGCCTAGCCCGGATTCTCCTATGTGGTTCTGTCGGTATCGCGCAATTGCGCGGGAACCGTAATCTTGCGCGCAGGATCCTTCGTGAGAAAGTCCTGCTCTACCGCTTCCTCAAAACATATGGCGTGCTGCGGGAGGGCTCCCCCTTCCCGCAAACACTATCTGCATTTTTGTTTGGAAGATGGTCAAAACCGCTCAGTCTGCGGGCTTCTATTGTGGGATTCTAGGGTTGCGCACTTCCAAGGAGACAATGACAATGTCGAATCAGAACAACACGCCGCGACCAGTTCACTCGAAGACTCCGGCGGAGATCGAGAAGCTGAAAGATCAAGAGATGTTGGACCGAGTTGCCAACGAGGCTGCGGAACAGGCTGGAAATACCGAGCGTCGTTACGATCAGGGCCACGACATCTTCACGAAGTAGAAGAGGGCGTGGGTGCCGAGGGTCCTTGCCTGAAGGCGGGAGGATGGCGACTATGCCGCGCGCTTCCGACAGGTGTAGCATTCCGGTGCACGGCAATCAAGGGATCTGGCACGTTCATAGACGGGAAACACATGACGGTGTCTCTGGAAACCAACGACATAGCCCGAAGCCTTCTTGCTTACGAAGCCGCTGGCGGTACCTCGGAACCAACGCAGTCTCTGGCCGTTCGAGTTTGCGAGAAGCTGCGTGGGCCGCTTTGTGCACTGGCGGGAGTTGTCTGGTATCGCTCGCTCATTGGCCGGGCTCTGACGCTCGCAAGATCGCAAACTACTAGTCTTGACGATTTGCAGATCGCTGAAGATGGTAGCTTGCAGGGCTTGGGGAAGTCTGCGTTGCAAAGTGACCGGCAGTATGCCTCCGAAGCAGACGTCCTCCTCACTTCCCACTCAATAGGACTAATTCTTTCCTTGCTTGGCACAGCCGTGACGCTCCAGCTTGTACAGGACGTATTTCCTAATCTCACCATCACCACAGAATCGGGCACCATCAGGCAATTCGAGGACATTCTGAAAGAAGTTGGCTATCTCAACAGCGTCAGCGACCGTCTTGAGTTGTTGGCAGGGCAGCATCCTTCTGTCGAAGAGGCTCTTATGAGTGTCTCGGGAAATGTCCGCAACACTGCTACGGTGTTGGAGGTTCTCGCGGTCATTAAAGCTGAAAATGACGATCCTCAGAAGAGCACACCGAAGCAAAAACGAGAACGGTATATGAATTGATTCCTGCGCCTCCAATGCTCTGTCATGTTACGGCCCGGCTATTCCATCGAATACAGCCCGGTAGCTGATACTTCGCGATCTTTGACACAAACAGCAGAATCACTTTCCACCCTCGTATTCGTTCCCCCTGCTTGAGCGATAAGCGTAACATTAGAGCCTGTGTCGCACTCCAAGTGTGGCTTTGCATTTACCTGGGAACGGAGCGATGGTTCCGCTAAAAACGCGAGATTTGGCGCAGCGGCTTCTTACTTACGAAACCACTGGTGACAAGACTTCCGTGTCAACGGAGTCTACGGTGCTTCACGTCTACGAAAAGTTGCGGTATCACCTTTGTGCACTCGCTGGAGTTGCAGGTTTCCACTCACTCGCTTCTCGTGCCCTGACGTTAGCAAAAACAAAAGCTCCAAGCCTTAGCGCCATGCAGATGGCGGCAGATGGTTCTTTACATCAACTCGGCGATGCTGAGTTGGAAAGCGACAAGCACCAGGGCGGCGAGGGCCAAGTCGTCCTGGTTTCGGAATTACTCGGACAGCTTCACGCATTCATTGGCGAAGCCTTAACGTTGCGGCTGCTGCAGGATGCCTGGCCGAATGCAGTCTTCGATGATTGCGATTCAAGGGATGGAGAAAAGCATGAGCGCACGAGATAAGGTTTCGATTAAAAAGCTGCCGACCGGTGTGCTCGGTCTTGATGAGATCGTCGGCGGCGGCCTCCCTGAATTCTCTTTCAACATTATTGCCGGTGCCCCGGGGAGCGGGAAGACTACCCTGGCCCACCAGTTTGTATTTGCCAATGCCACTCCTGAGCGTCCGGCGCTGTATTTCACCGTCCTCGGAGAATCCGCGATTAAAATGCTGCGATACCAGCAGCAGTACACGTTCTTTGACCCAGCCAAGTTGCCCAACTCGATTCGTTTCATCAACCTGAGTCAGATTGTGCTGGAAAAGGACTTGGGCGCAGTCCTGGCGGAAATTATCAAAGAGGTAGAAAAATCCAACCCTGCCGTCGTGGTAGTGGATTCCTTTCGCACGATGGTACGGAAGCCGCAAGGCAGCCCCAGCGAGATGGACTTGCAATCCTTCATTCAGCAGTTGGCACTGTTCCTTGCAAGTTGGCAAGCTACGACCTTTTTGATTGGTGAATATGCGTCGGATGAGTTGAGGGATAATCCAATATTTACTGTGGCCGATGGCCTCTTCTGGTTGAGCCAAATCGCGGAGCGAAATTCCGTCGTACGTAAGTTGCAGATCGTAAAACTGCGGGGGCAGGCTTCGGTGCCGGGTCTGCACACCTTTCGCATCACCGATGCCGGTCTGCAAGCCTTCTCCCGTACTTTTGGCCTGAGCGGGCACAAAAGCAAGCCACCCAGCCAGCGCCGCCTTTCCATCGGTATTCCGGAGCTGGACAAGTTGATGGGCGGGGGCATTCCTGAGGGCGACAGTGTCTTGGTAACAGGAGCCTCGGGTACGGGAAAATCGGTCTTGGCCACCCAATTCATTGCCGAAGGGATACGCCAAGGAGAGCCGGGCATTGTGGCGGTGTTTGAAGAACGGCCGCAAGCCTATGCGGATCGGGCTGGCAGTTTCGGCCTGGATTTAGAAACTCCACAGAAGGAAGGAACGCTTCTAATCCTCTACCTTCGTCCGCTGGACCTCTCGGTAGACGAAACCATGAATGAGATCCTCGATGCCGTCAAGAGGATTGGCGCCAAGCGCCTGGTGATCGATTCGCTCGCGGGATTTGAAATGGCGCTGTCACCTGGTTTCCGCGAGGACTTCCGTGAGTCTCTCTACCGGATGATATTCGCGTTGACCGGAATCGGGGTGACAATTCTAAGTACGGTGGAGGTGGACGAATCTTTTACCGAATTCCCCTTCAGTACCTACTCTATTTCGTTTCTCACCGATGACATTATCCGCCTGCGCTACGTGTCCATTGACGGCCAACTTCGCAAGATCCTGGTGATTATCAAAATGCGTGGCGGCGACCACAGCCAGGATATCCGCGAATACGAAATCACATCCCAAGGGATGATTGTTGCCGGCGAACGCCTTAAGAACTATGAACGGCTGATTACGGGGATTCCTGAGCGTGTAAACCGATTCGGTGAGAAGGAAGAACTCCCACTGAAATCTGAAGCCAAGAGTAAGAGCTGAGGCGTCATGGATTTCAGGCCGTGCAGCGGAAACCGCTCTGCCAGATTGGCCTGCCAATTCAATCCGGCTGCTTTTGGAAAGCAGAGAAAACGGACGGGAGCGCGGCAGTGGGGTACTCGCAATAACTTCCCCCGTCGCCGACTAAGTCCCGTCCAGTATCCAACGCATGCTTGTTGCCTTGCGGAATGTGCTTATCCATCCCGTGCGCTGTTAGCGCACGACAATAATGGCATGGTGGTGGTGATGGTGGTGGCGGTGGTGCCTTCTATAGTTTTGGCTAGCTGCAAATGCAGGCAATGCCGCGCTCAACAACGCGACGCCGAGCAGTAGTGCAATCAACGATTTCTTCAACAGAGTCCCTCCACTGAACACCATTCAGAAGCGTCCAGTCTCTTTCACCACTAGATTCGCATTAACCTGATACCAAGTCTGTATCGTTTTACACACTCAACGCGGAGAATGTTCAGGTTCCGAATATTTCGCTTGTTATTACACGTCCATGAACTCGGGACGATAATCCTTCCAGATTCCGGTTGCCGGCGAGATCACATGGACGGGCGACTCTTCAGCGTATTTCGCGGTTCTTGCCCATTGCCAAGCATGTTGAATTTCAGACGAATGGAAGTAACGGGTTTCCGATTCCAAGATCGCGGCTCCGGAAGTGAGCATAGCCGCAAGGGCAGTCCAGCCATGTGCTCCGACGACTGCCATGCGGGCGATATGGTCGGTGTGCTTTTGCAGAAACCTCATCTCCTCCCAACACGCCTTCCACTCGGCACCGCTCATTGCGGTCAGGTCTGCAAGAATTCCGATCGGATGCTTTTTACGCTGCGCGATGAAAAATCCGAGCTGCGGTTCAAATGCCTTGAGTTCTTCGTCCGTTAGCCTTCCGTCCACGCGAAAGCCGAACGCGGCCCCTCCAGATTCTTTGAGACGTTCAATCATAGGTTCACCCTTTCGGTCAGCGACTTTCTTTCCAGAAGTTCACGGCTCGCTCACAGCAAACAGTATCTAGCGGCGGTCTCACGAAAGCTGTGCACTTTTGCTCACAAGCGCTCTGCGGGAGAGCTGCTGGACAGATTGTCGGTTCTTCTCGATGGGAGTATCTGCGACGGCTACGATAGAAATCAAGATGATGGGAAGGGCAACAAGCAGAGCCCAGGCAGCTTTGCGGAAGGCCCGCCGCTAATCGTGAAGCACCACGCTGACAAGAGAGCTGTGGATGTTCACCCCACCAGCGTTGTACTCGATGAAACCCATTTCCCGAAAGCGATTCATAAAGAAGCTGACTCGCGAACGGGTTGTGCCAATCATTTCGGCAAGGGTCTCCTGACTCACTCTTGCGATGAGCGGCATCGGTTTGGATTCCTGTCCGAAGTTGGCCATGAGCAGTAGGAGCCGGGCGAGGCGTTTCTCGCTGGAATTGAACAGATGATCCACAAGGTCAGCTTCCATGCGGATGTTCCGCGAAAGAAGATAGGCAAGAAACTGTTCGGCAAACACCGGCTCCTGATGGAGCAATGCGACCATCGCACGCTTTTCGACGCGCACAATCGTGCTCTTCTGGTCAGCGCTGGCCGTGGCCATACGAAGCGGCTGACCCGCCAAGCAGCCCTCGCCGAAGAAACTGGCTTGCAGCAAAATGGCAATCACTGCTTCTTTGCCACTCTTAGATACGACTGTGAGCTTCACCTTACCGCTCTGGATGTAGAAGACCGCATCCGCAGCATCCCCTTGAGAAAAGACGCGCTCTTCGGCCAAGTAAACCCGGGTAGTCTTTCCAGCGGAGAGTTTCGTCAGGAGCAGGTGCGGATCGAATGAGTCAGCTCGTTCTGGCAGTACCGCTGTTGGGACCGATTTCACTGCAGGAGGTAACGCCGGGAGCAGAGATGGGCGCAAATCAGGGGGCATCCTCCCAGCCTTCCTCTTCGCAACGACGTTACGTCGGACAGCCACAGGGATCTCCCACTCTGAATTCTTCGCCGGGGGACAGTATAGCTCCCACAGGCGGACCGGTATTGTAAATGTTCAGTTTGCGCACCCACCAGCGCTGCGGAGAGTTTCGCCCATCCTCCCGATTTGAAACTTGGGGAGCAGACGCAAGCGGCAGTTTGCGCTTCCTGTTTAGGGAAAGAACCGCGCTCCCTTTCTGGAGATGGTCAATTTTGCTCAGATGTTAGAAGACCACGAGATTACAAAAGGGATAGCGCTCAATGATTCATGTTTAAGAGCGCAGAGAGACAATATGAAAACCAGCACTGACGACAAGATCGAGGGAAATATCCACGAAACGAAGGGAACGATCAAGGAGGCACTCGGAAAGGTCATTGGTAACAGAGGCTTGGAAGCCGATGGAAAGTCCGAAAAGAGGGCGGGCAAGATTCAACAGAAAATTGGGCGTGCCAAAGAAAGCATTGCACACTTGAAGGGGCAGCTCTCCGAGACGACAACATCCTAACGGGCAATTCAAGGTGCGGCCGGCATCCGCGAAGCCAAGTGTCGATGGAGCAGACGTTACAAGGGGCCGCTCCGCTCCTATGGTCCGATGAGAGTCCCGAAAGAGCAAATCAGAACCGTCAGCACAAAATCATCGCGCAAGTCTGGTCGGGGCGTGGCCGGCCAGAGGCGCGATGGATTGGACTAGGTCAACATTTATTCCCAGCCCACCCTTAGCATTACTCTATTTTGATGAGGTTCTTCACGCTCTTGACGCCGTTTACGTCGTTGACGAGTTTGGCGGCTAAGACCCTTTCATCTGCACTATTCGCCTTGCCATCCAATGTAACCACACCATTTTTCGTGGTGACCGAGGTATCGAGTGCACTGGTCGAGCGGTGATATAGCAATATCATTTTGACTTGGGCGGTGATGGAAGCGTCATCAACATCCTGGCCTACCGTTCTTGACGTCTTTGCTCCTGCCACTGTCATCTGATTTATTACGTCTTTAACCCCCTCCACACCCTTGGCGTATTCGGTCGTCAGATCCTTTTGTGCCTGGCTGGCCGCTTTGCCTTGCAAGGTGACGATTCCGTCTTTGACGTCGGTCACTTCAGTTTTGAAGCCGCTCACGCTGCGATGGAACAAGAGCGTGGTCTTCACCTTCATCATGAGCCACGCATCCGAGTCCTCTGCGAGTGGTTCACCTTTGATTTCCAGCCTGTCGTCAACACTCTTAACCCCTGGCAGGCCTGCCACGGATTCGCGGGCTAATAATCTGTGAGACGCTTCGGAGACGGTTCCCGTTAGGGTCACAACGCCATTCACGGATTGGATTTTAATATCATCAGTCTGGAGGTAGGTCTCGAATGCATACGACTTCCTAGCGGATGATTCGATACGGCCATCCATCTCGGACGCGTATACAGGTATGCTGATCGCTAACAGAGCGATGGCAACCACCATCAGAGCTACACGTTGTATTACTTTCATTGTATTTCTCCATTTTCGTAGGTGGAATTTACGTTTTCATGAGCTACTTGAACAACCTAGCTTTTCGCTCGTGATCGGCACATGCACTGAAGAGTGTGCCACCGTCGTCCCATAGGAGACTGGTCAATAACGCTCAGTTGCGTCAGCATTTCTGCTCTACGTCGGAGTTGGTAATCAGGTGGTCCGTGAACATGCAATCACTCAATAAACACCTGTGAAACATTGCGTGACATGCGCGATCACTGTGCGGTGCCGCTCAACATGGGCTGCGCCGGCGTCGCCGACTTCAGTAGGTCCAGTTCTGTGAGCACACCCCGCCAGTGAGCTGCATTCTTCTTCGTCTCGATTGGCAATGAAAGGTCGGAATAGAACTGCAAGATGTTTTCGCGTAGCTCCGGCGATGTGTGATCAAACTTTTGCTCGGATAATTGAGCCAGCAACTGTGCATAGGTGTCGTCAGTCAGCGAATATTCCGCCGCTTTGGTTGCGTTGCCGGTATCAAGGTCTCGATTCGGCAGCACAGGCGAATCGCTCTTCACCTCTTCCAAAAGGGCCCGATACTGGTCGACCGTGGTGTTAATGCTCTTGATATACAAGTCTTCTGTCTGTGGCGTGGGACTGTTGAAGCCCAAGCCTTTGAATGGTCCAACCTTAGGCATGAATCGCAGGAGTGTGGACAGGATTCGCGTTCCCACTCCAGGCTTCTTGTAGTCCTTGCCCCACTCCTTTTCATACCCGGAGCGCGAAAGCCGATACAGAAACTCCCGCATCGCAAAATCCGGTTTCTCGCGTATCAAATCTTTCTTGTGAGTCTGCAGCGCGACTCGGGTCATCTCTGGAATCAATCGGCTGACCGCGAAGCGATAAGAGCCGATTGCCAGATCCTCGTGGGTCAGCACGTCCTTCAGTTCCACTCCGTACACGACGGGAAAGACCCGTTCCAGCAACGGTTTGGACACTTGGAAGCCGATAAAATCATGGTACTGCTGCGAGGCATAGCGATTTCTCGCGACCTCCAAGGTGTCGAATCCGAACTCTATCCTCAAGTGTGCGTTCTTGTCCTGAGCGTAGCGGACTGACTTGCCATACTTCGCACGTAGCTTCGGATATTCAATCGGGACTGCCAGGTTTACGGCTTTCTGATGACCCGCAATGTCAGCGGCATAGTGGGACAGCGCGCCGAGCGCGAAAGAGTACTCGTTGACATCCTGGCTTTCGAGCAGCAGTTCGCGAACGAAGTCTCCGCTGCGAACATAATGCACCAGGTTGCTGAATTCTTTGCTCCCGAAGGGATAGTAGCCAAGGTCCTGAATCACAGCTCCACCGTATGCATAGGCATGAGCTTGTTTGATTTGGTCTTCCGTCAGTCCCGGATACCTATTAAGCAGGAGCGGGCGAATCTCACTGGTCCACAACAGGTCAACGATTTCCTCGTGGGTTAGAACCGAGTACGCTGGTGCCCCGGTGCTACACATAAGAACGACGAGAAGAAGGGCAGTCACACGTGCGGAAAACGGCCGCCAACGCGCCGTCATAGCGCCATATGATATTGGTGAGGCACGCATGACTCAGATCCGGCCGAGCAAAAGCAGAACCAGAACGATCACAACTACCAGTCCCAATCCTCCGGACGGGTAATAGCCCCAGTTCCTACTGTGCGGCCACGTCGGAAAAGCACCGACAAGCGCCAGTATCAAAATCACGATCAATATAGTTCCAAGCATGTCTATCTCCTTTTCTGTAGTGAACTCATATCCAGCCTTGGTTATAGGCGATATTCTGCTTTGCGGATGGTCAATACTGCTCAATCATCCCCAATCGTGGGAATAAAGCTCCATGGTGTCTACGAGTGAGCGTGCATTCTACAATCTGGTCCTCTTGCCCGTTGTCGCGTATAAGGAGAGCGAGCAGACGTCAAAGCATCTGGCTCTGCCAGATGCTCTTTCGCCTGCCTGATCCTAGCGTTTGTTTTCGCCCGTATGCCCGCGCCCGTCACGCACTTCATTTCCCTTAAAGTGTGCAGCATTGGCGGCATGCATTGCCGGCTCTGCTCTCTCACCACGTTGTGGCATTGCCCCTCGATAGCCGTGGTCAGGGTGATAACTGTTATTCACTTGGCCACGGAAGTTATCGCCGCCATGAAACCACGGTCCGGCACCGATGAAGACACCACCGGTAAACCATTCCGGACCGTAGTAGCCGGACGGAGCGCAGCCATAAGGAGAGGCGTCATAGTACCCATACGGACATTCAGGGGCGACTCCGATGTTAATGCTGACTTGAGCCTCTACTTTGGGAACGGCAACTATAAAGCAACTTGCTGCGACAACCGCCAGTGCAAGATATCTAAGTCTGTTCATTTGTTCTCCTCGTTACCTTAATGACAGTTGTCCACTGCCTCTGTAAAAATCGTCTAGTGGCGAAGCCTTGTCTGTATTGTTTTGCACACATATGCGCAATCCTTTAAACCTTTCCAAACAGGAACCCGACACCTGCGGTCAACCCCATAGCCAAGGCTCTCCAGAACGTAAACCGTAAGGCTCCGACCATCACCCCTGCCCCGCCCGCGCGTGCCGCCAACCCTCCCAGCAGCGCGAGAAATACCAGCGAAGCACCGGCTATTAAAGGGATGACTGCTGATGCCGGGGCCATGGTGGTGACGCTCCTACGGCGAAGCTGCCCGCTGATGCCAACGCGGCTTGGATCGGTCGTGCATTAAGAGTTTCGAAGATGCCGAGTTCGTCTCGAGCGTGCGCTCCAAATGCGTCATGCGCCATCAACTGACAAGCAACTTGATTTGCCAGAGATGGATCGAGGCTGCGAGCGACGTATATCGCCATAAGCTCTGTGTGCTCGCCTTCATAGTCGTTTGCCAATTCTGTGCGCTCAAGCCTGAGGTCTGCTTTTTCAGTATCTGCCTGCGAGTGGACAGACACATACTCACCAGCCGCCATCGACATGGCCCCAGCCACCAAACCGGCAACTCCTGTGACCAACACACTGCTGTGAGTCGCGTGTGCCGCCGCGACGCCGAGCATCAGACTCGACGTAGAAAGAATGCCGTCATTCGCGCCTAGTACCGCTGCGCGCAACCAACCTGTGCGTCCTGCCCGGTGTCGTTCGCTATTGCTTGGTTTTCTGGGTGGCCGCAATCGTTCCGGAAGCACTGGCGATGCTGCTATAGGGGCGGCGCAGTCTAGGCCGCCGCTCATTGGTCGTACTCGCGAGGCATATAGCAATGATACTTACAGGAGAGCTTCATGAACCCTCGGTATCCTCGATGTTTTGCCGCGAATACTGCTATCAGCAAGAACTGAAACGCCTCTGAACATCGAGCAATTCTGTTCCAGCTTCAGGGTGTTGCTTTGTCTGCATTCATGTGCTGTTCCTATCATCAGTAATTTGGCAGCCTCGTTGCAGCTTTGTAGAGATTTCCCGAAGTTCTCGACAAACCTGTCAAGCTCCGCTCTTATGGATGCTTTAGCTACAGAGCTTGTATTCGGATCGAAAGTGTTCACCATCTCCTGGCCTCGCTAGTGCGAATTAGATCTCGCTTGCTGGATGTTGCGAGTTGAGGTCACCGACCGACGCCGCCCAAAGAATACTCGCGCTGACGCGCAAATGAAGTGTACGGCTGTACAGTGGCCGATTCGTGGTTCTTAGGAGAGGTGCTCTCGCGCAGCAGACATTTGACTTTTAGTTGGAGAGGTCCTGGGAGGCTCTCATACGCCTCCCGAAGTTCTGAAAGAAGTTTGCGAGCGGCTTGGATGTCTCCGTTCATACTTACCTGCGCCTAATCGCCAAACCGGTTAGAAGTCCCACAGCAACACCCGCGGCCAACGTTGCTGCCACCAAGGTTAGCGGATCGCGCCGAATACACAGCCTTGACTGGTTGACAAAGTCCTCGGCGGCATCACCACTCTGCTTGGCTGCACGTTTGGCCATTCCTACGCCATCTTCAATCACGTCTGCTACTGCAGTTGTTACACGAGACGCTTCGCGGACCGAATCAGCGATGTGCTCACCGGCCTTTTCGAATATGCTGTGTGGCATTGAATTCCTCCTTTTGCATCTGCACTGTTGATAGTGTGTCACTGGCAGTCGATGAGTACTGATCAATCGAGCTCACTGTTTAGCATTCTGCACTGGTAGATTTACGGCAGTGCCGGTCTCAGAAGCGCCCAGGGCGCAACTCGGGCGAATGCAGGGCGCTGGTGATCAACGCCCCTGTATCCGTGGATAGAACCGCAGGTCTTGCCCCACCTGTGCTACTGGATAAGGAGATGAATGCTCGTCTTCCTCCTTATTGGACAACTGCTCACAATTGACCGTAGGGAGAGTTATGAGGACCGCTATCTTGTCGGAATGGACGCTGCACTTCGCAGTGGATAGTCGTGAATAGTGTGCTCTTGCATCTTAAACACGAACTTCGGTTTGAGCCTCCCCACGATCTGGCGGATGCCAGGCTCAAACTCGTGGTAAACGTTGATGCCTGCATCACCGCCAATCGTCGAACCAACATTGTTGAATGTCGTCGAAGTGGATCGCTCCCTGGAGGGACGGGATGCAGCTTGGGAGGCTACCGAAGTGAGCATCCCGAGGAGGTAGGAACTATTCAGCCTGCCCTTCCCGAAGCCGTCACGTGAGATAAAAATGCTCGAAGCTGCGTAGGAGACTCGGCCGATAAAGCTGCTATTGTTCGATGGGGCATAGGCGCTAGATTTCTTTTGAATAAACGCCGTTTGATAATGAGCGGCCAAACTGGGCTGCGTGCCAGAATGTCCGGTTCCACGCAGTATTCCCGCGCTGTTAGAGACGGAGGCATCAAATCCATCAGCTTGCGTTGGAGGCTGTATCGACGACGGAGCATTCGGGAGCGACCTCCACTCCGATGAAGGAAGTCCCTGGCACAAGGCCGCGCACCCTGCCACTAAGAAAAAGCAGATGGCCCGGATTGGCATAGCCCTCTTCAACATAGTCTTTTCCTGCCGAAGCAATTCCTGCGCCTCTCGACGGATCGGTTTGGAAGTGCACATTGAGGCTACCTGTTCATTGTTGAACTCGTCTGAGCAAAAATGCTCACTCCCGGAAAGTAAAGACTTCCCTACGGGAGCAGACGGTCTGTTTAAGTCACTCTCACTGTCCCTGTTAGAACACGCATCACATAAAACCTGAATGTGAGCCATATTGAGCAGCACTCCAACTCTGGATATGCGAGCTTTGTCTGGTGAAACAAGAACGGACCAGGAAGGTGCTCGAAGCGGGGGATTAAGAATCAGGACACACCGCGCTCCGGCAGTCTGAAACTCACATGCATAAGGTTCAGCCACTTCATCGGCGGCTCTTCAGGACCATTCGAGGGTCAATTGCTGCCTTATGGAGGGTTTACAAGACAAGCCACCTGCTTCAGATTGTTTCTCTGCTGGCTGCCATTCCGCTTGTACTTGCGGCGTTTGGGATCATCTATGTCGACTTCGATCGAGAAGGCTTACCCGATCTAGACGCGTTCATTCACTTTGAACCTCCCACCATGGGTTACATTTTCGATTCGAATGGCCACGTCCTCATGGAAATGGGAAAGGAACACCGGGAAATTGTCCAGTATCACGACATTCCTGAGGTTCTGCGGCACGCGATTCTTTCGGCCGAAGACAAAAACTTCTTCTCACACGGGGGAGTGGACTATTCCGTTTTTCCTCGTTTGATTCGCAAGACAAACACTCACGCCTTGATCGCCCGCATCGAGAGCTCGTCAGGCAAGAATGTTCCAGAACGCGCACTGGTGTTTCCCCAAGGGGGCTCGACGATTACTCAACAGCTTGTACGTGGTTACTTCCTTCAAGCACTCATGAGCACATCAAGCAGCAATACGCTCCAACATCAGGGCCTTCTCCCGCACGTGCTTGCCTTGGCTATTGGTGTGCCGGGCGCCAACGAACTTTTGCGAAAACTTGAGGAAATACGTCTCTCCTTGTGGATTGAGGGCGAGATGCAGAAGCGCTACGGGTCGAAGCGCAGAGCAAAAGAGGAACTATTCGCACGTTACGCAAGCTTCATCTATTTGGGAAACGGGCGCTACGGTTTTGCAGCGGCCACACAGTATTACTTTGGCATACCGATGACTGCGCTTACGGAAGATGACGCCGACAAGGCGGCGCTGCTTGCAGCGATTCCCAAGTCGCCAAGCGAGTATGCCCCCACACTGGCAGACAATGAAAAACCACTCCGCAGGAGAAATCAGATTCTAGCCCTCATGGTGAAGAACCATTTTCTTTCCGCGCAGACGGCTGCGCGCTGCGAGCGTGCTCCAATTTATTTGGCCGCTCACGTCAGCGCTCCAACCGATGCGCCCGCAGCGGTGGAAAATGTACTTGAAGAGCTCAAGAGTCTCGATGCCACTCTCTTTCTCGATATCGGCACGAGCCAACTACTGGAAGGACACATAGAGGTCTATTCAACGATCAATGGTCAGATCCAAAACTTTGCGAATGCAGCGCTCGAAAACGAAATGGCACTCTATGAGCGGCGTCATCCCCGAAGTAAGGGGTTGGTCCAGGGCTCAGTCGTTGTTTTACGCAACAGTGACTCCGCCATCTTGGCCGAGGTAGGCGGGCGGCGCATATACAAAAGCCAGAACGCCACTTTCAGCGACTATAACCGGGTAACCCAGTCAATGCGCCAGCCAGGCTCGGCCATGAAGCCGATTGTCTATCTAGCCGCGTTTCGCCAAAGGATGCTCGATCTCAATACTCCCGTGTCCGACTCACCCATTTCGGTAACGGCTTCGGGCGGTCAACTTCCGAAGTGGATCGCTAATTTTGACCATGAATTTAAGGGCATTATCCCAGCCCGGCAGGCTTTGGCTGAGTCGAGGAACGCGGCAGCCATTTGGATTGTTCAACAGATTGGGATCGATTCTGTTCTGGATACAGCCCGCGACATCGGCATCCATACTGCATTGCACCGCTATGACAGCACGGCACTCGGCGCATCCGATGTCACCCTGCTCGAGCTCGCGAATGCTTACCGCTTCATGGCTAGCGGCATACATGCGGACCCCTACGTGATCGCAAGGATTCAACATACCAGGGGCGACGTCACATACACGCATTCTGTGTTTTTCTGTTCAAGCAACGACACCGGAGAAGATTTATCGCTGATCCAGGAAGGGTTGCGAGGCGTGGTCCGTCTTCCGTCAGGGACCGCGCATTCGCTTGATGCGCGCACTTTCCCAATTCCAGTAATGGGGAAGACAGGCACTACAAACGACTACCGCGATGCCCTCTTTGTAGGGTCCACTTATGGCCCGGATGGAATTACTGTTGCAGTGCGCATCGGATTCGATGACAACCGATCATTGGGTGGAATGGAAACCGGAAGCCGCGCTGCGCTCCCGGTTTTCAGGGAAGTCATGCTGAAGACCTATCAAGCCAATCTCGTGGGTCTGGCACCGTCCTTTCCCGCAGAGATGGAGAAAAACATCGATGCATATCTGGACGGTGAACCTGCTGTTGGAGAACCAGTGCAGGTTTCTGCCGAGCCGAATTCCGCAGAATCTGTAACTGCTCAAAAGAGGAATTGCCGGGCCACAGTAGCAACGCGAGCCACGAATCCTTGTGATCTGAGACCCGATCCTTCGAGCCTCATATATCAACATAAAGATCTGCGCGGCATAACCGTTTATACAAACGAGTAATGCTGTGATCGAGGTCGTTCCGGCAAAGAAATTGGAAGCAACCGGCAGGCAACGATTTAGACCGAAGAACCGTGTGTGCTGGTGCTCATCTCCTCTTGACTTCCCGGGAGCCGCATTCCGGATTCTCGAAAGAGGGTCCCAGCTCGGATGTCAGAAGACACTATTATTGAATTGCTGCGCGGCTACTAAACCCATCGGTGATATGGAATGAGACAGCCGGCTCGCAGGCATCGCACTCGACTTTGTGGGCACCAATCGGGAGTGGGGCGGGAACCGGGAATGTTCTTAGGCAGGAAGAACACGTGACCGCGATGTAATTTGCGTTGCTGACCGGAATCCAGATGGCTGGCTCGGCTCGGTGCTTGCTCGGCTCGGTGCTCGCGGCGTGGGCGGGCGGCGAATTCTTCCAAGAGAGCGATGATCTTCTGGAAAAGTTCCTCCATGGAATACTGGCCCTTTTCGAAGAAGGCATCGGCCAGAACGCTTTCGGGTACACCCCGGCCAGAGAATGCCCCGCTGATTGCGATGGTTGGAATATTCGGAAAGCGCTTTCGAACAATGGAAAGGAATTCGAACCCGCTCATATTGGGCATTTGCAAGTCGGAGATGATTACATCGGGCGGCGACTGTTTCAGTGCCGTGAGGCCGCCGAATCCATCCATTGCGCAATGCACTTCGTAGCCCTGCGATTCTAAAACCACTTTCGCCATCTCAGCGATCATGACGTCGTCGTCCACAACGAGAATTCTGTAACGGAACGGGCTCATACCTATATATCCTCGTCTTCTAAGTGTTTGACCCGCTCCGCACAATGTAAGTCAGTCAATTTTGACCTTGTAACAGAGAAACAGCTCCAGACCGGCTAATCTTGCTCAGATACCCAGGAGCCTCGGAATTATATTCAGTAGTTCAAGCACGTCGACCTCGACCCGCTGTCCACGCAGAACTTTAGGAAGTTAAAGTTGCCGTGATCCCTGTTATTCTTTCCAGTCGCGATGGTCGCCATCTGGGTGATGCTCGTCGTGGTGGTTTCCGTCCCGGTGGGCGCGGTCGTTTTTCCAGTCGTTATGCCCACCGAAGGCGTGGTCATAGTGTCTGTATCCGCGACTGTCTCTCTGGTAGCGATAGCCATTCTCGTAGTAGTAGCCTTCATGGTAGCCACTTGTAAAAACAACTGCCGGCGCTCCGATTTGGATACCGATGCCTACTTGGGACTCGGCTTTAGGGGGCGACGCCAAGGTGATGGCAATGACCAAGCCAAATACTGCGAATAACACTTTCTTTAACATGTTTAGAACCTCCTGAACAACTGAATCGTAACAACCCCAGAGAGGGGCGTATGGTCAATCCAGCTCATGCTCGGGTCCTTTAGTGATTATTGTGGCAGCGTGTGGTTGGACTTTCGCATTCAATCACGGAAAGGCATGAGCAAGTCGGCTCCTTAGACCACAAACATTGCTATATTTGCGGCGTGGTTTGCCACGACGATCCATCCCAGGCGGAACGTTGGTTTACCCTGCATCAGTTTATGACACGGAACCCGTAACAAAGTAATTCACACCCGTACGCGCATCTCGCTTTCGAGTAAAGCGAGATGGTTAGCAGCAACGACTGGTTCCTGTGAACGCATTAGTTCCCAGGAGTAATCAACTTCCTTCCCACATTTGAAGCAGACCCGGTACGTGCGTTTCCGAATCGTAAAGACGCGACTTAGGTCGGCATGATGGCACTCGAACGCGAATTGGGCGATCTTACGGAGCGCGTTCATAACTCTCGCGCTCTCGTCCGCCGTTCAGATTTCCCATTCGCGTCTAGCCACTCCAGGAGAGTGTGAACGCTTGTGCGAGCCAAGGCGATTGCACAATCAGCCGCTCCATAATAGACATTGATTGTGTCGCCATCTGCATCCATGGTGTTCCCACATGGGAAAACGACGTCGTTAACATCGCCGCGACGCTCGTACTCAGCCTCCGGGCCAAAGATCCACTGATCCCCACGGCACAGACACCTGTCAGGCTGCTCAAGATCAAACAGTGCCAGGCCTAATCGATAGAGACAGCCCGAAGGCGTCTGCCGCACCCCGTGATAGAGCATTAACCAGCCGCGGTCTGTCTGAATCGGCGGCGAAGAGAGACCGATTTTGTTCGCATCCCACCACGCCCCGCGCCGCGCCTCGAGCATTACCTTGTGACTGCCCCAATGACGCAAATCGGGTGAGTAGGAGATCCAGATGTGTGCGCCCAGTGCCGTCATAGGCCGATGGATGAGCGCCCAGCGTCCGTTAATCTTGTGCGGCAGAAGTGCCGCGTCCTTATCGTCGGGCGACATGATCACGCCAAACCTCTCGAAGCTGTGGAAGTCCTTCGTAAGTGCAAGCGAGACGCCAGGACCACCCCGCGAATAGGAGGTGTAAACCACGGCGTATTGCTTCAGTTCCGGCATCCATGTAATTCGCGGATCTTCAATCCCCCATAGCTCTTCCGGATAATTTTCCGGGTCCGCCATCAGAGTTGGTTTCGGGTCAATCCGCCATCCGTCGACTCCGTTTACCGAGCGCGCCGCGGACAAGTGAGAGAGTCCGCGACGGTCCTCCACACGGCAAAGCAAAAGCGTTGAACCATCTTCGAGCAGAATTGCGCCGGCGTTGAAAACACTATTGATCGCGTACGGCCAGTCTTTACCGGTCAGAATCGGGTTGGCAGCATGGCGGTATAGCAGTGGCTCGGCGTGAACTACTACGCTCATGAAATCTCCAATGGAGTGCTGAGGAAGGCGCGTGGAGTGGCAATAGCTTCGTGCTTGGCAAATGGCAATTCTGCGTCTTCCAGCAGGCGCATCTCAAGCAGCGCCATCAAGAAGGAGAGTGTTGACTCCGCTCCCTGGTTTTCGTTGACCCTATCGGGATGCAACCCATCACGGCACCCACCTGTACTGGAGTCGTAAAGCACGATTTGCAGATCGTTGTCCCCGAGATACCAGTTGAATGCAGACCACGCATCTTTCAACCATCGGCCATCTGAGGTTGCACGAAATGCTTGCAAACACGCTGAAACAGTTGCCCCCGCCTCAACCGGTTGCTGGTCAAAGCGAGCCTTGTCGCTACCTTTACGGTGAAAACCCTGCGAACCGATCGGAACGAAGTGTCCTTTGGTCTCGCAGCGCTGCATCGTCACAACCCAGTCCAAGGACTCGAGACCAGCCGCAAGCATCACCTTGTCAGAGGTGCGCGCGGCGCACGCGATCAGAGCCTGGGGCAGACGTGCGTTTGAGTAGGCGAGCACGTCTTCAAACCAGAGCCATCCGGTCGTGTGATTGGAAGCATAGATATCGAGCAAACGATGTGAGAGTTCGTCCATCGTCTGCATAGCGGCTCTGTCTCCAGGAAATCCACCGAGGTACTCGTGCAGACCCAATGCTGAAAATGCCATCGCTCGCGGACTCTTGAAACCTAGAATCGCAGAAAGCGCTGATTCGAAAAGCCTCCCCGCCGCGCCCCGCAGATCTGCAGACTTGGAGCGGCCCAGGACTGTTCCGAGGCCCCACAACGCGCGACCGTGACTGTCCTCCGATCCCGCAGCTTCGAGCCACTGGCGTTCGTAGCTCAGGAAGTTTCTAAACCGGCCAGTGGCAGGATTGAACGCGTGCCACAGGAATGCCAGGTAGCGCGAGGCAAGGTTGGCCGATTCCGAAAGCGCCGTCATCCCAAGCTCTTCCATCATCATCGCCACAATCAACGCGCGGGCATTGTCATCTGTCGCGTAACCTTCGCCATAA
>CAZLJQ010000045.1:0-37156 GCA_964559875.1 uncultured Acidobacteriaceae bacterium | reverse complement strand
TCTCAGGAAACGTGTGCCCGGACAACCCGGACGTTGTTATAGACAGGATGACACTCCAAGAACAAAGGCAAGTGCAACAGCAGGACAAAGGCAGAAGCAGAGGCAAGAGCAGCAGAAGAATAAGGGTGGACGAAAAGGTTGCCGGGGCCGTATGCTCCGGCTTTGTTGTGCAGGCAGGATGGCGGCAAGACCGAGGAGCGCGAGATGGGTGCACGACTGGGATTGATTGCGGGGAATGGAAAATTTCCGTTTCTGGTGCTGGACGCGGCGGCGTCGAAGGGCTATGAGGTTGTGGTGGCGGCGATCCGCGAGGAGACCGACCCGGCGATTGAACATCGCGGTGCAGTGGCAGTGCACTGGATGAGCCTTGGCGAATTGAGCAAGTTGATTGATACGTTCAAAGCCGCGGGCGTGAGCGAAGCGATTATGGCCGGGCAGGTGAAGCACAAGCAGATCTTCAGCGCGATTAAGCCAGACTGGAAGCTGGCCAAGCTGTTGCTGAGTTTGACGACGCGCAATACGGATTCGCTGATTGGCGCGGTGGCAAAGGTGCTGGGCGACGAGGGGATTCACCTGCAGAGCTCGACGGAGCTGCTGGAGCCGATGCTAGCTACGGCGGGAGTGCTGACGCGGCGCAGGCCGAGCGACCAGGAGCAGACCAACATTACGTACGGGCGGGCGGTGGCGCATCACGTGGCGCGCTTTGACATTGGGCAGACGGTGGTGATTGCCGAGGCGGCCTGCGTGGCGATTGAGGCGATGGAAGGCACGGATCAGGCGATTCTGCGGGCCGGAACGTTGATGAAGAGTTTGCACGGAGAGGCCAGCACGCTGAGCCGGGAGCTGACGGTGATCAAGGTGGCAAAGCCAAACCAGGATATGCGCTTCGACGTGCCGGTGGTGGGGATTCACACGATTGAGACGATGGTGCAGGCGGGCGCGAGCTGCCTGGCACTGGACGCTAACAAATGCCTGATGCTGGAGCGCGAGAAGGTGATTGCGGCAGCAGATGCGTCGGAGATTGCGATTGTGGCCGACGAAGCCGCACATCGATAGATCCGTGGCGAGGAGAGCTGATGATTCTTCGTTCTATTGTGCGAGGAGAGATCGAGCAACATACCTTCCAGGCTTTCATATATTTACTGCATGATTAGCGCGGCAGGTTACCGGCAGGGAATCTACTGAAAAGCGGAGAGAACAGGGGCAGTTGTTCCGGTTTCCATAGATAAGCTGCTAACGGCGTTTCGCAATGCGACGGTAAGTTACGTGTGGTGAAGCACCTACGGAATTCTTTGAAGATGGACGCAGATTTGCAACAGAAGAGGATGAGCGATAAAAGGTGCGGGACCTCGGTCCTGACTGTTCTGCGGTGACGGCCCAAGGCTGCACTGCAAGAAACAGATTCCATTCGAGAAGCACCTTCTAAGCTCTGAACTCTGCGACTTGGCCACCGGGCGTCCGGTGGCCTTTTTTATTTCTTGGGAAGGACGCGGTCATCATTGGGGAGCGGAGTCGGAGGTAAGGGTGGTGGCGGTATCGATGGCTTGGGCCATCTGGGGGAGAATGCCGAGCTCAATGTAGATGGGACGGAGAGCGCGGCGAATGGATGGAAGATAGGAGAAATAAATACATCCGGCAGTGATGCAGACAACGCCGCTGACGGCGAGGGCATGGGGAGCTCCAAAACGGGCGGCGAGAGCTCCGCCGAAGAGCGAACCAAAGGGCACCATGCCCATGAATGCGATGGAGTAGTAGCTCATGACACGGCCACGCTTGGCGGGATCGGCGATGGTTTGCAGGATGGTATTGCTGGAGGCCATGTGCGTCATCATGGCAAATCCGGTGAGCAGCAGCATGGCGACCGAGAGGACAAGGTTGCGGGAGAGCGCGAAGACAAGGATTCCACTGCCGAAGAGGAGCGCAGCGATTCCGATGCGGCGTCCGAGTCCGAGAATGGAGCGGCGGGCGGCCATGGTGAGGGCGCCGATGAGAGCTCCGACGCCGGTTGAGCCCATGAGAAGTCCGAGGGTGTGCGCGCCTCCGTGGAAGACTTGCTTGGCGAATATAGGCATCAGGACGGTATAAGGCATGCCGACGAGGCTCACGATGGCGAGCAAGAACAGGATGGAGCGAATGGGAACCGAGGATGAGACGTAGCCGAAGCCTTCGGTGAGCTCACGCCAGAGATTCTCCTCGTCGCGGCGGCGTGGTGCGGAATCAGCCACGGTCATGAGCAGAAGACTGAGGATGACGGCGCAGTAACTGATGCCGTCGATGGTGAAACACCAGGCCTCGCCAAAGCCGGCGATGATGAGGCCACCGATGGAGGGGCCGAGAAGCCGTGCGACGTTGACCATGGTGGAGTTGAGAGCTATGGCATTGGAGAGGACGGCGCGGTCTTCCACCATTTCGATGAGGAAGGATTGCCGTGCAGGGGTGTCGAAGGCGTTGATGATGCCTTGCACGACGCTGAGCAGGGCGATGTGCCAGATGGAGATGTGTCCGCTGAATGCGAGGGCGGCGAGGGCGAAGGACTGCAACATGGAAAGGACCTGGGTCCAGACCAGGGTGCGGTGACGGCTCCAACGATCGACCCAGACGCCGGCGAAGGGGCCGAATAGAAAAGTGGGAACCTGTCCGAGAAAACCGATAAAGCCGAGCATCCATGCCGAGCCGGTGAGGCGATAGACAAGCCAACTGGTGGCGATGCGAGTCATCCAGGTGCCGATGAGCGAGAGACTCTGGCCGCTGAAGAAGAGTCGATAGTTGCGGCGTTCGAGAGCGCGGAGGATGAAGCGCCAGCCGCGAGCCGGTTGAGCAGGAGAAGACATGGTCACCTGATCGAATGATAACGGGAAAATAGAGGGTTCTGGAGGCGCGCAACGATTCGTAACAGTTGAAGCACGGCGAGGGGGCGGAGACAGGTTGAGCGCGAGAGGACTACACTCGAAAGCGGAATGCGGCGTGGGTTCCGGAGAGGTGAAAGGACAGGATGGGGGATGGCAGGACAGCGGTGAGCCGCAGCGCGCAGGAGATGCATGGGATGTTTCCGCATCTGTACGACAAGTTCAGCCGGGAACAGTGGGCAAAGCTGAGAGCCAACATGCCTTTGGAGATCAGCGACGAGGATCTGGATGCGCTACGCGGATTGAACGACCCGGTCTCACTACAAGAGGTGGAGGAGATTTATCTACCGCTGGGGCGGTTGCTGAACATTCACATTACGACGGCGAACGGGTTAGGACGGGTGAAGGATGCATTCCTGGGACGGCCCAGCCAGCGGCCAACCTATGTGATTGCGGTGACGGGAAGCGTGGCAGTGGGCAAAAGCACGTTTTCGCGTGTGCTGGGCCAGGTGCTGTCACGATGGGCCGATCATCCGTCAGTGGAATTGGTGACGACGGACGGCTTTCTGCTGCCGAACAAGGTGCTGGAAGAGCGCGGCCTGATGGAGCGGAAAGGGTTTCCGGATAGCTACGACCTGCGCAAGATGCTCGACTTTATGATCGCACTGCGGCAGGGGGCGAAGACGCTGAAGGTTCCGGTGTATTCGCACGACAGCTACGACATTGTGGACAACGAGATTCTGGAATTCCGGCGTCCGGAGATTCTGATTCTGGAGGGGCTGAACCTGCTGCAGATACAACTGCAGGCGGGGACTCGCGCGCCGCGGATTTTTGCCAGCGACTTGATCGATTTCTCAATCTATGTGGATGCGGAGGAGACCTACATCCGGAGCTGGTATCTGGAGCGCTTTATGCTGCTGAAGACTACGGCATTCCGCAATCCGAGATCGTACTTCCATCGCTTCTCAGATTTGGAAGAGCAGGAGGCGAAGGCGTTTGCCAGCGATATATGGGAGCGCATCAACCTGGTGAACCTGGTGACGAATGTGGCTCCGACACGAGAGCGTGCGCAGGTGGTGATGCAGAAGGGTCCGGACCACCGGGTGCAGGAGGTTTGGCTGCGCCGGGTTTAGGAACAGAGGCGAAACAAGAGCCGGGGCGGATGCTCCGGCCTTTTTGCGTTTCGGCGCGGAACGAGATTGGCTAGTGGTTGCGGCGATAGATGTCGTAGTTGTTGAGGGATTCGACGGGTGAGAAATCGCGGGAGAGAAGCTCAAGGAGCTGGGGGCGAAAAGAAAGAGGCTCTTCCTGGAGCTGCAAGGTTCGCTTGATGATGAGCCATTGGACATCGCGCTCCCGGGCAAGTTGGGAGAGCTGCGCGGCGGTGTAGGGGTTGACCGTGTTGTCGAGCATGAGGACGGGGAATTGCGGGACACGTCCAGTGGTGAAGTAGAAGAGGTCTTCGCCAGGCAGCATGAGGATGGCGTCAGTGCGGGGAATTTCACGGTTGGAGTAGGCGACTAGCTCCTCAAAATCGGGAAGATAACTGCCACGCATGGCGAGGCCTCGCAAGGCAGGCAGAGTGGAGCGGGTAAGGGTGCCTCCGGAGAGATCGACGTAACTGAGGCGCTCGTGGCTGAGGGCGTAAAAGGCTCCGGTGATGAGCAAGGAGACAGAAGCCACGGCGGCAAAGGTGAGGACCGGGAGGATTGTGGGCGCAGAGGTGTTGGTTATCTCATGCGTGGCCGCAATGATTGGATTGGGCGGGGTGAGGGCGATGAGAATCGTCGCCAGGAGGACGATGAGCAGAGGCCAGAGAGCGTAGGTGGAACCCCAGAGCTGTTGCGAGAGAAATGCTCCGTGGATGACGGCGAGGAGGATGAGAGGAAGAAGTTGGGCGATGGATTGAGCGCGGGGAAGTTGCCACAAGGCGAAGACCAGCGACGCAACCAGCAGGACGGGCCAAAGATGCAGAAGAGCTTCGACACGGTCCGAGTCATCCTGCTGGAGAAAAAGCTGGGCAACGGCCCAGAGAAATGGCAGCGAGAGAAGAACGGCAGCCAGCCAGCGGAGCGGATTGCGCAGAGCGGCAGACGGCAGGCGAAGGATTACCAGACCTGCGATGAAGACGGCGAAGCTCCAGAGGAGCGCGGTGTCCTGATAGACGCCGAGCATGGTCCGGAGGCCGGGAAGGCGTCGCGAGGCTGCAAACTGAATTGTCCAGTGGAAATAGTTGCCGAGGCCCGCAGTGTAGTGGATGAGCGCGAACGCGATGGCGAGGCCGATGGCAGCTCCGGCAAGTAGGCGCGCCGAAGCGGGGCGATTGCGGAGCGCGAGCCAGACGATGCAGAGGGCGGCACTGAGCAGAAAGGCGAGTCCGGTGTTCTGCTTGATGAACGGTGGAATGGCGAGCAGGATTCCGCAGGCGAAAGTGGCGAGCGGAGGGTAGTTACGGGACTCCAGGCGCAGGAGCAACCAGAGGCAAAAGAGGATGAAGAGGGTGCAGTCGGAATCGTAAAACGGATGAGGGAAGATGCTGCCGGTGCCTAGGAAAAGGAGCGGCGCAGCGAGCAGAAAGGCAGTGAGACGAACCGGCAAGCGCGAGGCGGACGGCACGCGGAGCAGAATTCGCCAGGTGAGGACGGTAGCGGATGCGGCGGTGAGAGCCGCGTAAAGGTAATGATGAAGGACCATGCGCCCGAAGAGTTTTATGATGGCGGCCTGCACGAGAAAGGTGAGGGGCGCGTATGGAAAGGGAAAGTCGCGGTAAGGAACTTGTCCGAGCGAGATGCGGGTTGCGTTTTCGAGGATGTAGCTGAGATCCCAGAGCACGGTTAGGTGGGTGTTCTGCCAGAAGACAAAGGCCGCGGTAGCGAGGAAGAGAAACGACCCGGCAACCAGATTGCAGACGAGCGCGCGGCGCGGGGGTTGAGGATTGCGGGTGGACATGGGATCGAAGATCATTTTACGGCAGTTCTGAGGATTGGCTGGGAAGGCAGAGGAAAAGGCGGAGATAGTATGCAAAACTCGGCCGGGTTCCGCATGGGCGATCAGGGCGACCGGCGGTTGCGGAGCATTAAACGGTAACGTCCTCAAATAATTTGTTGGCACGGCGAAAAAAGACGTGCGCGGGAAGCCATTTCAGTAGATGATTGGGCTTCATAGTCGCAAACAAACCGAAGAAGGAGAAGCACAATGTCCCTGTTACGAGTTCTTGCCGTTGGCCTGCTTTGCGTTACCATGCTGGCCGCTATTCCGATGGGTGCACAACAACCTCCAGCCACAAATCCAATGGATGTGATACCGGATAAGATGCCGTTCGATGTGCCTTATGGAACTCCGATAACGCTGGAACGCGCCCAAGTGGGCATTAACGCAGCCGTAGCTGAGGCCAAGAAGCACGACTGGAAGATGAACATTGCGGTTTTCGACTCCGGCGCAAACCTGGTTACGTTCGCACGGATGGACGGCGCGCAGATTGCCTCGATCCAGATTTCGCAGCACAAGGCTCGTTGGGCGGTGCAGAGCCGTCGCGAAACCAAGGTCTTTGAGAACGCTGTAGGGTCCACTAACACTGTACTCACTCTGGATGGGGTGATTGCATCCCGTGGCGGCATTCCTCTGGTCGAGGGTGGCAAGATCATCGGTTCGATCGGTTGCTCGGGCGGTGCAGGTTCACAGGATGAAGTAGTCTGCAAGGCGGGCGCGGCTGCAATTCTCAAGTAGTGCTCGTTTCCGACTAAAAATCGTGCCAAAGATGCCCCCTGACGACAACGTGCTTGCCGCCAGGGGGCAGGTGTTTAGCCTGAGTTCGTGATGAAAGCCAATCATTCCGGGCGCATTTAGCGCCTTTCGCTTCGAAAAATAGCGCGGCTGCGGCCATCCGTCCGAGAGCCCAGCATATAATTAATTACTTAATTCGGTCCTCGTCGCCGGTTTCTGTCTGTGCCGGAACTCCAGTTGATTCTCTCGAAAGGAGAGCCGCTTATGTCCTACGTCAGCCGCTCCATCACAGGACGGAGTGTTACGTTCGTCAAGCGAGCAGTCGCCGCCGCAATCGCTGCCACTGTTCTGATTGCTCCAGTCTGCGCTCAGCAACTCAACGGTACGCTCAAGAAGATCAAAGACACAGGAACGATTACGCTCGGCTTCCGCGAGTCGTCAATTCCCTTTTCCTACTACGACCAGAATCAGAAGCCGATTGGATATTCCATCGACTTTGCGTACAAAGTAGTGGACGCGCTGAAAAAGACCCAGCCGAATCTCAAAGTTAACCTGATCCCGATTACCTCGCAGAACCGCATTACGCTGGTACAGAACGGCACTATCGACCTGGAATGCGGTTCCACCACGAATAACAAGGCACGGGCGCAACAGGTGACGTTCACAGACACCATCTTCGTAATCGGCACCCGCCTGCTCACCAAGAAGACCTCCGGAATCCATGACTTCCCTGACCTTGCGGGTAAGACGGTCGTCGTATCTGCGGGCACGACTTCCGAAGAGCTGATTCGCAAGATGAATCAGGAGAAACACATGGGGATGAATATCATCAGCGCCAAGGACCATGGCGAATCGTTCCTCATCCTGGAGACTGGGCGCGCGGTCGCCTTCATGGTGGACGACGTGCTGCTGGCTGGTGAACGCATGAAAGCGAAGCATCCGGATGATTGGGTGATCGTGGGCACGCCGCAATCGCGCGAGGCCTATGGCTGCATGTTGCGCAGGGATGACCCACAGTTCAAACAGTTTGTCGATAAGGTTTTCAGCAACGTCATGAGTTCCGGCGAGGCCAACCGAATCTACAAAAAGTGGTTCCTTTCGCCAGTTCCGCCCAAGGGGTTGAACATGAACTTCGCGCTGAGTCCGGATGTTGCAGCAGATTACAAGCATCCCAACGACACCCCGTACCAGTGAGACAGGTGGTTTGGAGTTGATTGCAGGGCTGCGGTAATACTTCTGGGGGATTGTTGGAATGCACTATCACTGGAACTGGTCGATTTTTTTTAGCCGCGTTCCATCGGGCGAGACAACGTATTTGACATGGTTGCTGGTGGGATTGCAGTGGACCGTGGCGTTGTCTCTTGTCTCGTGGATCACAGCTCTGGTGATCGGTACGGTACTTGGAGTATTCCGCACGACGCCGAACCGGTGGCTGCGTGGATTTGCCACCGGTTATGTCGCCATCTTCCGCAACATTCCGCTGCTGGTTCAGTTGTTTATCTGGTACTTCGTGATTCCTGAACTGGTGCCGCAGAGGCTGGGCGATTGGTTCAAGCAGACGAATCCGCTGGCCCAGGAGTTCATCGCTTCATGGCTCTGTTTGGGATTGTTTACCGCGGCGCGCGTCACCGAGCAGGTGCGGGCCGGCATTAATTCTCTGGGGCCGGGACAAAAGGGCGCTGGACTTGCCATGGGACTTTCGCTCCCGCAGACCTACCGGTATGTACTGCTGCCGATGGCTTTCCGCATTATTCTTCCACCGCTGACTTCTGAGTTTCTCAACACGATCAAGAACTCTGCGGTGGCAACGACGGTGGGGCTGGTTGAGTTGTCGCGGCAGGCACAGCAACTAGTGGACTACACGGCTCAACCTTATGAAGCATTCATCGCCGTCACCGCGCTTTACCTGGTGCTGAATGGTCTAGTGATGTTCTTTATGCACGTGCTGGAGCGGCGCACGCGCGTTCCGGGCTATATGGTGTCGCGATAGGCTATGTACGAATTTGACTGGAGTTCGATTCCCGGCGCGCTTCCCTACCTTGCCCACGGCGCGATCATCACGCTGGAAATCACGTTTACTGCGATCGTGGTTGGCATCATCTGGGGCACGCTGCTGGCGGTTGCCCGGCTGTCGTCCATCACGATCCTGGCGCGGTTGGCTGCGCTTTATGTGAACCTGTTTCGCTCGATACCACTGGTGATGGTTATTCTGTGGTTCTTCCTGATTGTGCCGCAGGCGATTCAATCATTGTTTGGCGGAGCAATTCAGGACATTCGGCTGCCATCCGCACTGGTCGCGTATTCGCTGTTTCAGGCAGCATATTATTCGGAGATCATCCGGGCAGGAATTCAGAGCGTCCCGAAGGGGCAGGCTTCAGCAGCCTACGCTTTGGGAATGAGCTATGGACAGGTGATGCGGCTGGTTGTGCTGCCGCAGGCATTCCGGAACATGGTTCCTCTGCTGCTTACTCAATCCATCATTTTGTTTCAGGATACGGCCTTGGTATATGTGATCGGTCTTGGAGATTTCTTTGGTACCGCGCAGAGGGTCGGCGAACGGGATGGCCGTATCGTCGAGCTGCTGCTGTTTGCGGGCGCGGTGTACTTCGTTATTTGTTCCGCCTCGTCTTACGTGGTTAAACGTCTCCAGGAGCGGGCTGCATGATTTCCATTCGCGATGTTTCCAAGTGGTATGGCACCTTTCAGGTCCTCAAGAACTGCAGCACCGAAGTCAAAAAGGGCGAGGTTGTGGTGGTTTGCGGTCCGTCAGGCTCCGGCAAGAGCACGTTGATCAAGTGCGTGAACGGGCTGGAACCATTCCAGAAGGGCGAGATCGTCGTCGAGGAAACTTCGGTGGGCGATCGCAAGACAGACCTGCCAAAGTTGCGCTCGCGGGTGGGTATGGTCTTCCAGCACTTTGAACTGTTTCCGCATATGAGCGTGCTTGAGAATCTGACGATTGCGCAGATCAAGGTTTTGGGGCGGAATCCGCAAGAGGCCAAGGAACGGGGACTGAAGCTGCTGGATCGTGTGGGACTCAATGCGCACGCCGCGAAGTTTCCGGGGGAACTTTCAGGCGGGCAACAGCAGCGGGTGGCCATCGCCCGGGCACTGGCAATGGACCCAATCTGCATGTTGTTTGACGAGCCGACTTCGGCGCTGGACCCGGAGATGATTAACGAGGTGCTGGACGTGATGGTTCAGCTGGCAGTGGAAGGAATGACGATGATGGTTGTGACTCATGAGATGGGATTTGCGCGGAGAGTCGCGAACCGAGTCATCTTCATGGACGAAGGCTCAATTGTGGAAGACGACATGAAAGAGAATTTTTTTGGGTCGCCCCGCTCCGAACGCGCCCGCCTTTTCCTATCGAAAATTCTCCATCACTGATGGAGTAAAGCTCTCTCTGAACCAAAGTGAGGACAAACAAAAAGCTGGATTGGGAACGCATCTCGCGCGCCCAACCCAGTTTTTTGCTGAATCGATCTATGGAAATTAGCTTGCGTTAGTGAGCTGAGGTCTCCTGCAGTAACTCCGTTAAGTACTTTTCCCAAAGGGAAGCCACAAAGAACGAGTAGTGGCCGCGAGTTTCGGGTGACCAGGGGACAAGAATGAACTTCCCGTTCTTAACCTTCGGCATCAGGCGTTGGGCGGTATCAATCTCAGAGGGATTCCAGAAATCCTCCGGGAAGTTGACCAGCGTGACATGGGTCGTGATCTTGCCGAGGTCGGCTGCGGGGCTATAGTTGCGCGAGGCTCCGTACTGATAAATGAGATCGTTGGCATCGGTTGTCTTAAAGTTCTCTTCGATGTACTGATCCACGAATTTGTCAGCTGCGGCTCCGGTGGGGTACTGCTTCTGCCACATGACAGGAACGCTGCCAATTACCAACATGTGTCCCATGGCCGCGCGGAGCCCGTATGGCTGCTCGGTATAGTCGCCGTTCTTCCAGCCTGGATCGTTGCGGACATCGTCGATCATGATCTTGCGAACCATGCGATTTCTTCCCGCCACCTGGTCCGGAACGCAGGAGAGCAGCATCATTGCATCTGTGAATCCGGGATTGGACTCGCCCCACTGGAAGCCTTCCATGCAACCCATGGAAACGCCCACCAGAAGCCGGAGATGGCTGATCTGCAGGCCTTGCGTCATCAGTAGCTGGTTCGCCTGAATCATGTCCCCGTAGTCGTAGTTCGGAAACTTCGCGTGGAGGCCATCGCTGGGCTTGGTCGATTTACCGAGGCCAGCTCCGAGTTGATCAGGAAGAATGATGAAGTAGCGGGAGGCATCCAGTGGCTGGCCCGATCCGAAAAGTTTGCCGGCAAAACTGGGCGTTAGAAAGACTCCGCCTTTTCGGTTGGTGCCGTGCAGAATCAGCACTGCGTTGGTCACCTGACCGTTGGAATCGCGCTTGGGCGTTCCGAGTGTCGTGTAGTGCATCTTTACTGCGGGTAAGGAACTGCCATCCCCAAACTTGAAATTCTGAATGACGTAATCGCCTTCTTTGGTTTGGAGGGATGGAGAACCTTGCTGAGCAAGGACAGGGGTCAAAACCAGTAGAACAAACAAAAATAGCCAACATTGCTTCTTAACTACTTCTTTCACGAACTGCCTCCCCAAATAATATTGTGCTGCATGGAACAGTATTCATCCAGACTAGGCCAGCATGTAACAGACGAGATTTTGTTGGGTATCAGCTGAGAACACGCCGCTTCTTCTGGCTTAATGGCGGTTGAAGCGGCGATTCTCTGAACAGCCAGATCCGATCCGCTCTACGGTTTTGACGCAGCGACGTTCTGCGGTTTCCTGACGGCGAGGCGGGCTGCAAGTTGAAGAGCGTTCTCGATGGCTCCGGTTTTGGCGACGCCCTTGCCAACGATATCGTAGGCAGTGCCGTGCGCCGGGGTGGTGAAGATGGTTTCAAGTCCAGCGGTAATCGTGACACCGCGGTGAAAGCCGTGCAGTTTGGTAGCGATCTGACCCTGATCGTGATACATGGAAACCACGCTGTCAAATTCTCCGGCGAAGGCCTTGATGAAAATGGTATCGGGCGGATAGGGACCGCTGCAGTTGATTCCCCGGGCTGCCATCTCCTGAACGACGGGGCGAATCAGATCGATTTCTTCGCGACCGAAGAGACCGTTTTCGCCGTTGTGCGGATTGAGGGCATTGACAGCGATGCGCGGATTCTCGATGCCGGCTCGACGCATCATGGTATCGGCCAGAGTGATGGCTTCGCGGATGCGCTCAGGCGTGACTTCGTCGAGTGCTTCACGTAAGGCCATGTGTCCGGTGACGCGCGACATCCACTGTCCATCGAGCACGTTCATTTCGCTGAAGTAGCCTTTGTGTCCGAGGAGATGAGCAAACATCTTGTGCTCGTCAGCGTAGCGCCAGCCGCCGTCAAACATGGCGCGCTTGTTGAGCGGAGCGAAGGTGATGGCATCGACCTCGCCGCGGCGCGCCATCTCAATGGCGTAGGCGAGAGTATCACCGGTAAGCTTGCCGGACTCGGCAGAGACCTTGCCCTGTGGGTATTTGGATGGATCGATGTTGCCGAGATCGATGAGCGGCACCGCATCGGATGACCAGTCGATGGCCGCCGTGTTCGGAACTTTTACCCAACTCAGCTCTACACCGGCGTCTCGCATTCCGAGTTCGAGCACGCGGGCATCGCCGACCACGACCAATCGCGCGACGTTATTCATGCGCTTTCCATGCAGTACGTTGGCGACCAGCTCCGGGCCAATGCCGGTGCAATCTCCCAGGAGCAGAGCGATGCGCGGGCGAGGATCGTTGACGTTGCTGGCGGATTGATTCTCCATTTTTCTTCTCCTCTGTTACTTGCCTCGGCACGACGAGTCGCCGAACATGTTCTTATTTTCCTGCGACGGCAGCGGATTGCGTTAGCTCTCCGGCGTCAAGCTTCTCTCTGTATGACTTCCAGGCCTTGGCATCGAACTCACCCTCCCACTTGGCGACGACTACGGCCGCAACTGCATTGCCGACCGTGTTGACGATGGAGCGGCCCTGAGACATGAAGCGATCGATGCCTAACAGCAGGGCGAGGCCTTCGGCGGGCAGGCCGCTGGCAACAACGGTTGCGGCAAGCGCGGCGAAAGCGCCTCCAGTGACTCCGGCTGCACCTTTCGAGGTGAACAGCATCAGGATAAACATGGTGATCTGCTGGCGAAGATCCAAGTGGATGCCATAGACCTGGGCGATGAACAGGCAACTCATGGGTATGGTGATTGCCACACCATCCAAGTTGAACGAATAGCCGGTGGGGATGACTAGTCCAAGGGTGGTGCGCGAAAGACCCGAGGCTTCCAATTTCTGCATCATGCCTGGAATAGCAACTTCCGAAGACGAGGTGGCGATCACCACCAGTAACTCTTCCTTGAGGCGTCCCATGATGTCGAGAATGCGGACACCGCAGATCCGGCAGACGATGCCGAAGACAACAAACATAAGCACGGCCATGGTGAGCCATGCGGTTCCCACAAACATCCCAAGCGCGTAAAGCGTGCGAACGCCGAAACGCCCAACGGTGAATCCGAGGGCACCGAAGGCGCCAAGCGGAGCGGTCATGACGATGATGTTGACTACTCCGAAGACCAGACTGATGCAGCGCTCCATTCCCTGGCGAATCGCGACGCCTGTCTCGCCGAGCCGCAACAGAGCGGCGCCAACCAGCAATGCAATGACCAGTACCTGCAAGACGCTCTCGTGCACGAAGGCACCGAAGAGGTTATCGGGAACCATGGCGAAGAGGAACTGGGACAATGACTGGACGTGGGTGTTGGCATAGGTGGCCGCCGCGGCAGTGGCAGCCTGGGTCCCAGAGGGCCGCTGGATGGCCGAGCCAAAGTGAACTGCGTTGCCGACCAGGGTGCCCATAATAAGCGCGATGGTAGTGATGATCTCGAAATAGATCAGCGTCTTCAGGCCGATTCGCCCGACCTTGCGCATGTCGCCGACCTGCGCCACACCGGTAGCGACCACCAGGAAGATTAGGGGGGTGATGCTCAGCTTAATGAGAGCGATGAAGCCGTCGGCCAAGGGTTTGACGGCGATGCCTGCTTGCGGCCAGAAGGCACCCAGCGCCGATCCGGCAGCCGCGGCAATTAGAACTTGGATGTATCCCCTGCGCCATAACGGCTTGGAAGCATGAGATGAATGGGAGGAATGCGTTTCTGGTGTCATCGAAAGCCCGTATGGTGGAAGTGTGTAGAGGTGATTGAGTTATAAACCAAGCGGACGGTTTGAACAATCACTTTCGCCAATTCCGGGGCAGCGGTGATACGTAAAGTTTTGTGAAGTAGACCTGAGGCGAAAGACGCCACCTCAGGTCAGAGCGCAAAATCGACGGACGGACGAGATTCTCAGATTCGCACAATCACTTAATCGGAGTGATTCCCTGCTTTTCAATTGCGGCTTTCACTGGCCGGGAGATCGACTCTCTGTAAGATTTCGCCGTATTCGTGGACCATTTTTCCCCATCTGCGCGGCCGATGCTCTTCCAATAATCCATAATGGTTTCGTCATACGCGGCGATTGCTTCGCGAATTCCTTCGGAGTGATAGCGTTCGTCGTGCCGGAAGGTTGCCATGGGGAGGCGTGGCTTTTGAACGGCCGGCTTGTCCACGTGACCGACGACCAGTCCCACGACCGGGAAGGTGTGGGGCGGTAGTTCGAGCAACTCAGTCACGGCTTGCGCATTGCGGCGGATACCGCCGATTGGCACGATTCCCAATCCGAGAGAGTGTGCCGCATGCATCATGGTTGCCAGGGCGATGCCCACATCGGTGACGCCGGCCAGCAATCCTTCCATCGATTCATGCACGACCGGCTTTTCTCCGGCCATTTCGACACCAAACTCCGTTTTGTAGAAGTCGAGGATGACGGCAATAAATACCGGAGCAGTTGCGATCCATCGCTGCCCGCCTGCGGTCTCGGCGATGCGTGCACGCCTTGCAGGGTCGCGGACAACGACCATGGAAACATGTTGCGAGTTCTTGGATGTTGGCGCCCTACGGGCAGCCTCCAGAATGGCATCCAAGGCTTCGTCGCTTACCGGTTCGGTGCTGAAGCTGCGCTCACTGCGATGGCTGTTCAGAAGAGAAAGAGTTTCATTCATATCGTCTGCAAGAATTTTAATCGGGGAAGAGCCGGGGATCAACCGGCACCGGTTGGAGGCTGCACGGAGTGCAGCAGAGTGGACCACCTCACGTATTTCTCCGCTTTCTCCGCCCATCGAAAGTCTTTTTACCGAGAGGAAGTCAATTTCCTCATGCGTGACTGCAACATGAGCGACCTCTGGGTTCACCAATGATTTTCTTGACTCGCAAACGGCGCGAAGATAGAGTTTCGGATACCAAAATAATCGACAAGGAACACGAGGCGATATCGATGAAATTTCCCAAAATTTCTGCACGGGACATACGTGGCGTGGCTTCAATCGTGCCGACACCGGTCAAAGAGGGCTGCGACAACTGGAGAGCGACCGATGTGGTGAATCTTGCCGAGGCCGAGCGCGTCGTCAAAGCGCAGGTCGAGGCCGGAGTCGACCTGATTTGGACCAATGGTACGTATGGCGAGGGAGCCTCCCTGTTGTGGGAAGAGATCAGGCAGTTTGCGGAAGTAGTGATCGGCACGGCGAATAAGAAAGTCCCGGTATTCATTGGCGCGACCACGTTGAATACGCGCGAGACGATTCAGCGCGGCAAAGTGCTCCAAGAGATGGGAGCCGACGGCTTATTTCTGGGACGTCCGATGTGGTGCGCGTTGGACCAAGTGGGGATGGTGCAGTTCTATAAGGATGTGGCCGAGGCATTACCTGAGATGCCGATCGTGGTTTACGACAACGCGGATGCATTCAAAGGAAAGATCCCCAACGCGGTGTACGCGGAGTTGGCCAAGATACCGCAGATCGTGGCCTCCAAGTACAGGGCGATCAGCGCCGGCCTGTCTCCTGAATCCTATGTGAGCGACCTGAGAGCGGTGAAGGGGAATATTAAGCTTTGGCCGGTAGAAGCAGATTGGTTCTTTGCCGCCAAATGGTTTCCGGAAGAGGCCGATGGCTGCTGGTCGCCAGGCGCCTGCTGCGGCCCCGCGCCCATCCTGCAGATGAGAGACGCCATTTTCTCCAGGAACATGGCAGAGGCCGAGAAGATTGCGAAAGATATCGCCTGGAGTTATGAAACGATGTTGCCCGAAGGAAGCTTCGAGATCTTCAATCGCTATAACATTCAGATCGAGAAGATTCACTTCAACGCGGCAGGCTATATGAACTGCGGCCCGTCGCTGCCTCCGTATCACCTCATCCCCGACAAGTACAGAAGAGCTGCCGAGGAAGCGGGCACGCGCTGGAAGACCATTTACGAGAAGTACTCGAAGGCAACGGGCGCCCGCGTGGCAGCGCGCTGAACGCTTTGGGTGCCGTGCGGCTGGCAATGCGCGTGAAAGTTTGATTCTCGCGATGGAGCCGACGGCACCCTGGTGGTTCCTTTCGTTGATAAGTCCGATGGCTATCTACACAAGGGGTGAGGGTTCTAGTTATGGCGAGCACTTCGCAAGCAAGTCCGCCGACTACCGAACAGAAGACGGTCATCACTAAATACATGTGGTTGGTGCTGATCACCACCATGTTGGGCTGGGGCCTGGACGGCACGGATGGAGTTCTATATTCCATGGTTGTGCAACCGGCGATGAGGGAGTTGCTGGGAGCATCCGCTACACCGGCTCAGATTGGATATTACGGCGGACTCAATATTGCGATGTATCTGGTTGGATGGGCCGTAGGCGGCATTGCGTTCGGAATTCTGGCGGATTACTTCGGGCGAGTGCGCATCCTTAGCATTGGGATTTTATGGTTCGCAATCTTCACGGGATTGACCGGCTTTGCGACGGCTTGGTGGCATGTGGGGGTACTGCGTTTCCTGACAGGGCTTGGATCGGGGGTTGAGTCGATTCTGGGAGCGAACCTGATCTCGGAAACCTGGAACAATAAGTACCGTCCAAAAGCTGTTTCTTTCATGATGTCTGCCTACGCGCTGGGAGCGTTTCTGGCCGCATTTATTTACCGCATTGTGGGTCCCTATGGATGGCGTAAGGTGTTTTTCGTTGGCGTGTTGCCAGCGCTCTGCGTTTTGCTGATCCGGCGATGGGTTCACGAGCCAGAGGCATTTGAAAAGGTGCGGGCGAAGCGGAAGCAGCTTAAGCAATGTGGACAAACTTCAGAGCAGGACAAGAAGTTCCTGGAATTCACGCTGCTTTCTATTCTGAGAGGGGAGTATCTCAGGCCCACCTTGATCTGCATCACGATGTCGATTTGTGCTTTGATCGGCACGTGGGCCGTGGGAGGATGGATTCCGAGTATCATCCGGGAAGTTCTGCAATCACAAGGAGTCGCGGCATCGAAACACCTGGCCCTGGTAGCCTACGGAAGCATGGTGTATTCGCTGGGAGGCTGGATCGGCTACGTTACATGGGGATTTATTACCGAGCGGATTGGACGTAAACCGACGTTTGCAATCAATCTGCTGGGAAGCCTGATCCTGGCGCCGGTTCTGTTCCTTTTTGTCCGTAATCAGATGTTGTTTCTGTGCGGACTTTTCCTGATCGGATTTACGTTCTTCGGCTACTTCGGCGGGATGGCGGTCTATGTGCCCGAGTTGTATCCACCACGAATGCGCGCAACGGCGTTGTCGTTTGTGAATGGCAGTGCGCGGGTGCTGACGGCGTTGGGTCCCTTTGTGACAGGAATGCTGGTCGCACCTTTCGGCTCGTATGCGAAAGCAGCGGCGGCCATTTCCTCGATCTATCTGCTTGGGACGATCGCGCTGATCTTCGCCAAGGAGACTCGCGGCCTACCGCTGCCTGAAGACTAACCTCACACCGAGTCAAATAGCCGCCAACAGCAGGCGCATATCATCCTCGCTTGCTGTTGGCGGCAGGCTACACGGCTGCCGCTTGCGCGATGGCCGCAGCACTCGGGAGTTTTTCAACGTTCCAACAGGTCTCTATCAAACGCCGAATCTGCGCGGACGGCAGAATTCCTTCGGCGAGGTCGGTAACCTTCGCCTCTATTGCGCTGTCGCTCATTGGCACCTCGACGCTGCCAACGGCATGCTGAATGAATTTGTTTAACTTGCGTCCATCCTTGGTAATGATGGTGAGGTCAACCTGATTTGTCTTAATCGACGGGTCGACGATTGGCACCACTTTTTCCCGCAGGGCCACAACGACTGGATCGCGTACGGCGCGTTCGCTGAACTGCTTATCACCTCCGGCGCCTTCGACCACGGCCACCGCAACCGCGTGATAAATACTGAATTTGCCTTCGAGACCTGCATACGGATTCTTTTTGCCCGTGAGTACCAGAACCTGCGGATTGACTCGCAGCTCAATGCGGTCGATCTGGTCTGGCTTCAGGTTGTATTGATTGCGTAGCTGAATTGCAGCATCGATGGCTGGGTGCAGCACGATGCCACAGGCAAACGGTTTGTAGGTATTCAGTGCGGCTTCGTAGTGCTGACCGAGTCCTTCGGTGATTTCCCGGAAGTCGTGCCTGGTGCTGACGACATTTGCCCAGCCAAGTTTTGCCTCAAGCATCTGGTTGGAGCTTGTATAACCTTTCGCCGCGAGGAGGGCCGAGAGCAGCCCGTTGTTCGCCGCCCGGCCAGGGTTGAAACTCTTGTTCATGGAGCCGAACGACTCGATGAATCCAACCGGCTGCGAGGCCGCCAAACCCAGCGCCCAGATCATCTGCTGCTCATTGAGCCCGAGAAGCTTGCCAGCAGTGGCGACAGCACCAAACTGGCCAACCGATCCAGCGCCGTGCCAACCGCGGTCGGTATGTTCCGGCCATACAGCATTGCACGTGCGAAAGACGGTCTCTACGCCGAGAACGACGGCGTTCAGAAAATCTGTTCCGGAAACCGGCTGGTACTCCGCGAGCGCAAGTGCGACGGGGATGACCGCCGAGGATGCATGGATGAGGGTTTTGGGATGGGTGTCGTCGTAGTCGAAGATGTGAGTGCTGATGCCGTTAATCATGGCTGCGTTTAAAATGTCGAAGCGTTCATGCCGTCCCATGATGGTGGCTTGGGGAGGGCCAGAGAATGGCGCGAGGGCGGCGATCACATCATTCACGCCTTCGTGGTGCGATGCTCCGACCGCAACTCCGGCCCAGTTCAGCAGCGTCCGGATCCCTTCCTTGCGTACCGCCTGAGGCAGATCCTCATATTTTGCAGTCACGATGTAATGGGCCAGAATACGCGTGACAGCAGGCGGAGGTGCAGGAAGCGTCGAGGCCGCATCCGCACTGGCTGCTCGCGGCACGGCGAGTGCCGAGATGGAAGTACCGGCCGCCACGAAGGATGCAGCCGTGGCTGTGCGGAGAAATGATCGGCGATCCAGTTCGTACATATGAGTACCTCGCGAAGACAGTAGCGTTGAAAGAAGCAGCAATTGTTACCGAATTGCGCGGGCAAGACAACAGAAACTTACATTCGACAAACGTATTACGATGTCCGAAAACAAAATTGCGGCCGGAGCCATGATGCGCGCCGGCCGCAATTGTCGAGTTAACTCTTTCTTACGGGATGATCGGCAGCAGGAGATATGATCCCCACTGGCCGCCGGCATAGAGATTTACTTTTCCGCCAAAGACATCGGGCGGACGGTTGTCGGGATCGTTGTGCGTCATGCCGCCCGTGCCCCGCGTTCCGTAGTAAAACTTCTTGCCGAATTCGTTCAGTTCGCCATCGTACTCATAGTCCTTGCCACGAACCGTAAGGGCCACTTGCCAGCCTGCGGGAACCACGATGCAGGATGGAACGATTTCAATATCGCACTCGTAGATCTCGTTGGGAGTCAGCGGCTCTACGCGGTCGTGCGGATGAAACGGCTGATACGGCTTCGAACGCACAGGATCGAGCTTGCGATGCGAGACGCGCAGCCAGCCATTAGCGATGGGAGTATTGGGATCGGTTGAACCCATGAAGGTTAATTCCTTACCTTCGGGGTCGAAGACACGCACGATCAGGAACAAGTCCGCGTCTTTGGTCGATGAGGAGATGAAAAGCTTGGCTGCTATTGGGCCGGTGATTTCGGTCGCCTTGGTCAGCGGAGGAGTGCGGAAGGTGAGACCGTTGCCCACCGCGTCGTACTCGATGGATGAGCCCTTGGAGACGGGTTTAGGCGTGAGGGAAGCAGCCGAGGGATCGATGTAGAACTTGGTCCACTGGGTACGAGCAAGCGGCCATTCGTTCTCGGCGCGCAAGACAAACTTTTCACCGGGATGGCGGACGTTGAGTTGCACACGCGGTTGTTGCTTCTCCCATCCGTTTTCAATGCCCTTGAGGAAGTGGTCGAAGAAGCGCTTCTGCAGATCAAGCCCATATTTGGTGGAGAACAAAGACCAGTGGGAATCGCCGTGCGCTTCCAGCCACTTCTGCTTGGAGGCTGCATACATAAAGCCGTTGAAGTTACCGCGTGGGTGAATGCCTTGGCCGCCCCAGTTGGCGCAGGTTAATACCGGAAGCGTAACCTCCGAGAGGTCGGCGGTGCGCGCCTTGTGCCACTCGTCATTCAACGGGTGTTTCTTGATCTCCTCGTAAATGTTGAGACGGTTCTTGGCCAACTCCTCATCGGAGAGCGTTATTGCGCCAGCGATGGATTCACCAGTGTTGGGATTCTTCTTGGCCTTGTCTCCGCGTCCGTACTGGACGTGCGCCACCTGGGTCTTGGCCCAGCGCTCCTGGAATTGCGACAAGATGCCGCCATGGTAGAGAGAGTCGCGGTAATAGTCGTTGCGCCCTTCCCAGGGAATAATTGCGGCGAGATGCGGCGGATGCTTGGTAGCCACGCGCCACTGATTGTAAGAGTAATAGGAGATGCCGAGCATGCCGACTTTTCCATTGCTCCAGGACTGTGTGCCTGCCCACTCGATGCAAAGGTAAAGGTCGTCAATCTCTCGCAGGGACATGGGTTCCATGAAGCCTTCAGAGCAGCCGGCACCACGGGAATCCACGCGGACAACGACGTAGCCATGCGGCACCCAGCGCTCGGGATCGGTGGTTTCCCAGTTCTGATACTTGTTGGTCGAGCCTTCGAGGATATCCGGATGGTCGGTGACCATCTTCTCCCACTGCATGGGATAGCCTTCCTGGTAAGAGAGGCCCTTGGCGTAGATCCCGTAGCTCAGAATCACTGGATACCGTCCATCGGCAATGGGGCGGAAGATATCTGCACGCATAACCACACCGTCGTCCATAACGATTGGTGCATTCCAATCGATCTGCATTCCATCCCGCACTTCGCTGTGCATCTTGATTTCAGACGCTCGGCTCACTTCGCTCATAATTACAAGCTCCTCCTTGAGCTGGAATTATTTTCTGTTGGCGATCACAGGTTTCGCTGGATGGGACCCATCCTACTCCTAGGTTGCGCCAGCCGCCAATGTACTTTACATCTTTAGTCTTAGCAGGTTTCCAGGAGAGCGCAACATTTCCTTTACAAGTTTGGGAGCGCGAATTAAGAATGAATTCTGCCGCCGCAGACTTTCGTTTGGCCGGTGCGGGAAGGCTGCGTTTGTGGATGGGGAAGGTTTTTCTATTTCAGAACAGCAAAGGATGGTCATCAATGAGTAAGCCGGGGTTTGCGGATGATGGACGACTGAACGTTGCGTTCGTCGGATTGGGCTGGTGGGGAAAAACCCTTCTTGGAGATCTGAAGGACAGCTCGAAAGTGCGCGTTGCGATGACGGTGGACGCCGTACCTGCCGCCGGAGAGTGGGCACAAGCACAGGGATTCAAGTTCATTACCGATTACAACGCGGCGCTTGCCGATCCCGAGGTGGGTGCCGTGGTTCTTACCACGCCGCACAGCCTGCACGCCCAGCAGATTATTGCTGCGGCGAAAGCGAAGAAACATGTTTTCTGTGAGAAGCCATTAACCCTGACACGACAGGAGGTGCTGGCGGCGGTTGCGGCGTGCGAGAGCAATAACGTGGTGCTCGGAGTTGGCCATGAGCACCGCTTCAAGCCCGCGATGCAGGAGCTCTTACGAGCTGTAAGAGCGGGTGAGCTCGGTTCGATCCAGATGACCGAAGCAACTCTGACAAATCCGGGAAGACCACTTGCGACCGACAATTGGCGGCTGGAAAAGAAGGAACGGCCGGCGGGCACAATGTCCGCACTGGGCATCCACGGACTGGATCTCTCGGTAGGGGTGAATGGAGCTGCCAAAAGCGTGCTGGCATACAGCGATTCGCTGGCCGGTCCGGTTCAGGACACCCTCGGGATTCTGATCAACTTCAAGAGCGGCGCCAAAGGAGTTATTTCCTCCATTAGTGGACCGCCATTCTCGATTCGTTTTGCCGTCTTTGGCAGCAAAGGTTGGATGGAGTTGCACGACAAGACGCATCCGCAGGCGCCGCAAGGCTGGACTCTGACCAAGTGCAAGCACGGAAGCCTGCCTGAGCACGTCGAATACCCGGCTATGTCCATGGTTCAGGCGAATGTGGAGGCTTTTGCGGACGCAGCGTGTGGCCGCGCTCCTTATCCGGTGACCCACGCTGAGATGGTGGCCAATATCTCCGCCTTCGAGGCGATTGGCAAGTCAGCCGACAGTGGAGAGATCGTTGCAGTGGAAGGGTAAAGCGTCAGAGTAAGTGGCCGTATCGCAATTGGAACGGCTATCCTGAGCGGAGCAGAAGGATCTGCTTTTATATGGCAGATCCTTCTGCTCCGCTTCACTTCAAGAAAACTATTTCCCCAGCGCAAACACCTCTGTCAACCAGCCGAACATCTCCTCGCGCGCTAATTGCAGGTTATCGAACTGGCAATGCTGGTCTCCACCATCTTGCTTTGTGAATACCTTCAGTTTCTTCGGACAGCGCAGCAGTTCATAGGTGCTATAGGCATCTTTGAGAGGAATCTGCTGATCGTCTTCGCCATGCAGAATTAACGTCGGACATTCTATGAGCGGCGCCACGTCGCGCAATTTGAAGTTCTTGAGCAATTGCCTTGCGTCCTTCATGTTGTCGACACTTAGAATCCACATTAAATAGATTGCCAAGGGATAGTCGTCGGGACGCTTGTTCCAGATTTCTTCGAAGTCATACTGCGCGCCCCAGGCGATGCAGGCCGCGTAACGTTTCTCAAACGCCGCTCCACGAGGCGCGTAGTAGCCACCCATGCTCCATGCCATGAGAGCTACGCGTTTGGTATCCACGTCCGAGCGGGTTTCGAGGTAATCAAACGCAGCCTTTGCGGGAACCTCGTAATCGTAGCGGGTAGGAATTCCGTTTAACCGGATGGCCCCGCCCTGGCCGGGTCCATCTACCAACAGGATCGAAAGTCCTTGCTCCGGGCAGGCGCGGCCGACGGCAAAATAGTGTTGCTCGGCGGTGGAATCCAGGCCGCCAAACATGACGATCGCCGGACGCTTTTCGCCCTTACGGGAAGCATTGACGAAGTAGGCAGGAAGAAACGTGTCGCCGTAAGGAACTTTGACGATCTCAACGTTGCCCAGAGGCGCGATTCCCTTCTGGAAGCAATCGATGCTCTTCTCGTACGAGGCCATCCGCTTGGGATCGCCTACCTTTACAAAAAATTCGGCGGCCTGGTAGTACTTGGACGCGCGGAGAAAACGTTGGGAGGCGATGAGCGTTAATCCGGCCCGCTGGGCATCGCAGGCGAGAGCCGCAACTTTGTCGGCCATCGCTTCAAATTCGACGTACCAACTCTCAGGCTGCCGGGTGTTCAGCTTCGCGACCACCTGCATGATCTCTCCGATCGAGCCACCGCCATACGTGCTCTCGCAGAGCAGACCATTGGTTCTGAAGGTCCAGGTGTAGTTATCAGGGAAAAATGGATACACGGTGTAAGCCTTTCTTTTTGCCAACTATGATGATTCGGAATGATGACTGGATTTAGGAAACCTCCAGCTGCGCGCCAAATGGCAGCGGGACTGGAGGCTCTGGAAAGAATACACCCGCCTATGCGGTAGTAGTAGCTGAGGGTTCCGCGGCCGGATTCTTGACCAGTCTGCTGGTCTTATCGTAATCGAAGAGCAGAATGCACACGAGTGAGATCAAGGGGCAGACGATCCAAGTTACGATGGCGCCTTTACCCCAACCCATATGGGAGACGAGCCAGGCAAAGAATCCGCCGGCCAGAAGTGCCGGTCCATAGTGCGCAGAGGAGGCAAGTCCGGAAGCTCGTCCCAGGTACGCTTTCTTAACGCTACGCTGCGTGAGTGCGTACACATTAGGGAAGAGACAGCCAGTGCCGAAGCCTCCGACAAGGAACATGAGGAACGCCTGCGTGCCCGGCCGGGTGGCGAAGTTATACATGGAATACCCGGAACACATGGAGATGAATATGGCGACGAAGACAACCCACTTTTGGTTGAGTTTATCGCCCAGATATCCAGCCGGCAGGCCAAGGAAAGATCCGAGTCCATACATGCTGGCACACCATGCAGTGGTGGCCGGATTGAATCCCAGATGAGTTTTCAAGAAGGTGGGATACATACCCTGACTGCTGAAGCTGGAGAAGCCTACCATGATGTTCAGGATGCTGATCAGGATGAGGTTCCGGCTCAGAACGCCGTCGGGCAGATGGTCTTCCTTAAGAGTGAAGGTAGCCTTGCTGGACGAGTTGCCCGTGAAATCAGTAAAGGCCTTCGGCGCAAACAAGATCCACACAATACAGATGGCGAAGCCCATGAAACCGAAGTAGTAGAGCGGGATTTGCCAGTGCTGACCTGTTCTCAGAAATATCCAGACGCCGACATTCGGACCGACAAACGCGCCGACGCCATAGAAGACATTCATACCGCCGAGCATAAGAGTGCGTGTGCGGAAGAAGAACATCGCCAACATCGTGTACAGCGCCGTCTGTTGGATCGCCTCGCCGATTCCGGTGATCACACAGTTGGTGGTCATGCTCCAGAAACCAAATGCGTGGGTATTGAGGAGAGTGAAGGCCGAGTAAATACAGATGCCGAGGACGACGACCCACTTGCGCGAATAGCGGTCCAGCAGGTAGCCCGCAGGTATGCCTCCGAGTCCCATCCCCAGAGTGAACATGGTGGAAATAAAACCGGACTGGACCAGGGTCATATGAAAATATTGCCTGATGTAAGGAACCAACTGCGGGAACATCGTGCGATCCATGGCGTTGTTGATGTAACAGCATCCGACAAATACGTACAGCAATAGCGCTTCTGTACTGGTGAACTCCCTTTCTGGAACCGAATCCAATTGGCGCAAAGAGTTTCCTCCCCTTCCGAGCCCGCATTTTTATGATTTTGGAGACAAGGAAAGATAGCACAACAGAATGGGTATTGTTTCCCTGTATTTTCCGTAAGCCGGCGTAAGAACCTGCTATAAATTCGCATTCCGATCCATGGCGAATCAAATTGCGGACGGCGACACTGATCTATCGAGGGCAAACTGCATTGAGAACCGGACGTGAGGTTGCACGAAAGAGGTGCAACCTCACGTCCACTGATACGGCGGCCGGTTTTGCGCTACTTACTCTTCGCGGAGCTGGGCCGCACCATCTTGGTGGGGTCTACAACGCGGTCAAATTCTTCCTCGCTTACATAACCCAACTCCAGCGCAGCGGCTTTCAATGTCAGGTCTTTTTCCATCGCATGATGGGCAATTTGGGAAGCTTTGTCGTAACCGATGACGGGCGCCAAAGCAGTCACCAGCATCAGTGACCGGTCCACGCTCTCTTTCAGTTTGCGCAGGTTCGGCTTGGTGCCCTCAATGCAGAACTTGCGGAAGTTTGTGCATCCGTCCGAGAGGATGGTGATGGAGTGGATGATGTTGTGGATCATCAGCGGCTTGTAAACATTCATTTCGAGGTATCCGCCAGCTCCACCGAAACCGACTGCAACATCATTTGCCATCACCTGAGCAGCAATCATCGTGAGTGCTTCCACCTGCGTCGGATTCACCTTACCGGGCATGATCGACGAGCCGGGCTCGTTCTCTGGAATCATCAACTCAGCAAAGCCGGCGCGCGGTCCGCACGACATGAGGCGAATGTCGTTCGCAATTTTGTACAGCGACACAGCCACGGTGCGCAGCGTACCGGAGAGTTGCACCAGCGCATCGTGTGAGCCTTGCACCACAAATTTATTTGGCGCGGTGACGAATGGCAGCTTGGTAAGGCGCGCGATCTCTTCTGCGGCAGCCTCTGCAAAACCCTCGGCGGCGTTGA
This sequence comes from uncultured Acidobacteriaceae bacterium, assembly GCA_964559875.1. Taxonomy (GTDB): domain Bacteria; phylum Acidobacteriota; class Terriglobia; order Terriglobales; family Acidobacteriaceae; genus TOLSYN. The sequence continues at coordinate 11,339 of CAZLJQ010000045.1, read as the reverse complement.
TTCCGGTTCCCACTGCCGTGCCTCCGAGCGCAAGCTGGTAGACGCCTTTTAGCGCATCTTCGATTCGTTGCAGGTCGTCGGCCAGCAGCCCCGCATATCCCGACCACTCCTGCCCCAGAGTAAGCGGAGTTGCGTCCTGCATGTGGGTGCGGCCAATCTTGATGATGTCTTTCCACTCTTCGGCTTTGGCAGCAATCGCTTTGTGCAAGGCTCGAAGTGACGGAATCAATTTCTGATTCACTTGCATGGCCGATGCAATGTACATGACCGCAGGAAAGGTGTCGTTGGATGACTGCGACATGTTGACGTGATCGTTAGGATGCACAGGCTTTTTGCTGCCCAGCGCCATCCCAACCAATTGCGAGCACCGGTTTGAGATGACCTCGTTCACGTTCATGTTGAACTGTGTGCCGCTTCCGGTCATCCAGACGTGCAGCGGGAACATATCCTGATGCTGACCGGCAAGAATCTCATCACAGGCGCGAACGATCAGGCCATGCGCTTCATCGCCGAGACGCTTTCCGGCGTGGTTCGCGTTGGCCGAAGCTTTTTTCAGGATGGCGTAAGCTGCGATCATCTCGCGCGGCATAAGGTCGTGGCCAATACTGAAGTAATGAATGGATCGCTGGGTTTGCGCGCCCCACAGCTTTTCGGCGGGGACTTCGATTTCACCCATGCTGTCTCGTTCTATTCGCATCGTTGTCATCTCGTTGACCTGCTTTCTTCGCTCGACATGAAAGATTGAGCAACTGTTCTGCAGTTAAAGTTTCTGCTTATCGGCTGGCTTGGCTGCAACGGTGGAAGTTGGATTCACGGTATCCCCCGCGGACAGGTGATTCACTGTCTCTCCGGTCTCCATGAATGTTCTGGTAACCTGCTGCGCGCCGTAGATCCAGAGGATAACCAATGGAGTGGTCCCCACATTATTAAAACGATGAGGTTTGTTAGCCGGAATGTAAGTTGTATCGAGCCTGCCAAGACGAGTAGTCTGTCCGTCTACTTCAACCTCTCCTTCGCCCTCGAGCAATGTTACCTGCTCGCCACAGTTGTGGCAGTGCACGGGCGCCTTCCTTCCGGGAGGAAAAGAAGTTAGACCAGAGGTAAAGACCGTGTCAGGAACTCTCTCGCTACCGATCAAAAGCGTTGAAGTTACTCCGTCGCCTCTTTGAAACTTAGGCACCGATTCGATTTTGAGGACGACCGCAGATTTCCCACTCACTGAAACCTCCCGCATTGTTTCGGCCCTAATTATAATGCCCGGCACCGATATTATTCGGTGCCGGGCCTATTGTATTGATACATGTCAGCAGTCCAGCTCCTACCAAAAGCTACACGCTGGCTTTGCCTGATTTCACACCTGGGTAAACATCCTGCTCTGACCGAATTGGTAAGCTGACTGGCTTTCCGAGACGTGCAGAAAGATCGAATGCTTTCGTCAGCATAAGGCGATTGTGCGCCTCGGCGGCGGTGGCGTGCTGGGTCGGCAAGCCGAGAGCAACGCGGTTGAGCCATGACTCGGTCTCGTCCCGCATCGGTCCTCTCAACTCTCCGAGAGCGATATCGCCAGGAGGATAGCTTCCCATGAAATCGACGCGACGCGATTCGTCGGGGTTGTATCCCTCAGATTGCGACTTGGTGGTCGCAAGCACGATGTCGCGGTGCGTGTCGTCAATCGTGAGGACGCCCTGGGTACCAACAATGCCCACGTCAAGACTGTAGACGGCACCCGGCCAAACCACCGGCAATGCCCACGAAATGGTCGCCTGATAAATGGACCCGTCACTGAAGCTGATGACACCGGCAGTGGCATCGATTCCCTTCCAGTCCGGACCTAGAGCTTTGTCAACCGAGCGAGCATAGACCTCGACCGGCGTCTTTTTCTCCATCATCCACATCACGATGTCCAAGGCATGAGTACCGGAGATCACCATCGGTGAAATTCTCTCCGGATGAGCCGTGCGCTTGTAGTTGTCGATGGCAACCAGGCGGTTCATGAAAGCGCGTGAGGAAACTAACGTCACGTCGCCTAACTGACCGGTGCTCACCTTCTCCTTCGCGGCCAGCCAACGACGGCGAAAACGCTGGGTGTAACCCACGACGGCATCGACGCCGGACGCTTGAATCGCGGCCAAGACCCGCTCAGAATCGGCGAGTTCGGTAGCCAGCGGCTTCTCAATCATCAACGACTGTTTATGCTCGCAAGCTGCCAGGATTGGATCGACGTGCAGATGTTCGTCAGTGGAAACAATAACGGCGGTGACCTCGCTGCGCTTTAAGAGCTCGCGATAGTCCGAGGTGACGAAGTCGGCACCGACTGCGTCCGCGACCACTTTGGCGCGGTCGGGTTTGATTTCCGCAATGCCAATCCAGTCGACTTGAGGGTGACGCGCAGCAACCAAGCCGCGGATCAGACCAACACGTCCAGCGCCAATAATGGCAAGGCCAATCCTCTTCGCTTCACGGTCTCTCATCGTCCACCCCCGTTGCCGACCATAACAGACTGAATCTGTCTCATATGATTCTCCTTAAATAAAGACACGGTTTCGTTCGTTTGAAATTTATAGAAGCGCTTCATAGCCGCTCGACATGCACTTGGTCGGCAAGATCGTCCAGGGCTCGACGTAGTTCTTGCGGCAACGTGTAGCCATTCGCCATGCGATCTTCGTAAATCCTTGCGGAGCGCTCTCCGGGAAGCCTGACCTCATCGAAGCCGGGCAGTGTTGGAGATGATTTCATCTCCGTCCAAATGTCATCGACCTTTTGTTTGAAGCTTTGCACATCCATGAATGCAGCGATATTGAGAGCTACGATCAGATGGCCGGTGTTGGTGGTTGTCTTGAAGTCCTTATTGAAGTCGATGACATCTTTGCCGAACGCAGCCCCGTTGAGGGTTCCAGCCAATAGCCCAAACATCAGAGCCAAACCGTATCCCTTTGGACCCCCTACGGGTAACAAGAAGCCTTCACTGGCTCTCTTGGGGTCGGTCAAGGGCTTGCCCTGGCGATCGATCATCCAGCCTTCTGGCATTTGTTCATTGCGCTGCGCCTTCATCTTTACCTTGCCGTAGGCCGCATTGGTGGTTGCCATGTCGAGGACGATGGGTGGATGCTGCAAACTCGGAACGGCAATCGCGATTGGATTCGTGCTGAGAAGCATGGAGATGCCGCCCCAGGGGGGCAAGTGATTGGCGCTGCCAATCGCAATGTAGAGCCCGATCATGTCCTGAGCCAACGGCATGGACGCATACAGAGAAGCTGGTCCTGCATGGTTGCTATTGCATGCACCGACCCAGCCGATGCCGCAGCTTCGAGCCTTTTCGATGGCGATATTGGCGGCTCGGGTCATTACCAGATGGCCCATGGCATTGTCGCCGTCGAGCACTGCGGTGGCAGGCTTGTCTTGAAGGATACGCATATCCGGCTTGGTATTCATTCCGCCGGCCTGAATCCGCTTGACGTACTGGGGTAAACGAAAGACCCCGTGACCGTCAGAGCCCTGTGCGTCCGCCTTCGACATAAGCGCCGCAACACTATGAGCGTCTTTCTCCGGAAGGCCTACGGATTTGAGAACTCGGGCGATGAATGCCGATAGTTCGGAAATTTTTGTCCGTACCTCACTGCTACTTCCTGCTGCATTGGTATCGTGCAAAACCATTTCTACTCCATCTCCCATTTTATAGCGCGCTACGGTTTGTTCCGGCTCGCGCGATCCGTGAATGGTGTTTAAGCCATGTGGCTAGGCTTTCTTGTCCGTAACCACCCGTTCGGGATTAATTGCAAACGCCCACAACAGCCCGGAACCCAGCATCACTCCCGAGGTAATGTAGAAAGGCGCCAGCCACATACCTCTCTGCGTCAGAGCGCCGAAGAGGATTGCCGAAAGAGAGCCCGACGCCTGGCCGACCATGTTCATCACGCTGGAGACCGAACCGCTAAAGCCCCCGGCGATATCCATAGAGACAGCCCAAGATGGTGCCGTGCTCAGTGAGATGAAGAAGTTGCAGGCGATCATGCATAGCACGACGGGAACTGGCTTAGACAGTAAAGCCACTGGAATCATGGTAAGAGCGGCGCCCGCCATTGCTCCGATGCAGACAACGCGGCGAGACCACTTGAGGTTGCCGCTCGTTTTGTAGACGAAGTCGGTAATGACACCGCCGCTCAATACTCCAATAGCGCCGGCGAACAGTGGCAGCGGGGCAAGGAAACCCATGTTCTTGAGCGAGATGTGCTGCCGCTCCATCATGAAGGTTGGCATCCAGTACCAGAAGAAGTATGCGCCGTAGATGTAGCCGCAGTATGCCAACGACACGAACCACACATTGGGCGACCGCAAAATGAGGCCCCATGGAATGGCAACTTTCTTCTTTACTTCAGCCTTGGTGCCGTTCGCCCGGTCCTGAATATAGGCCAGCTCCGCCGCGTTGACCCTCTTGTGATCGTCTGGCCGGTCGCGATACATAAAGTACCAAGCGATAGCCCAGGTTATGCCGACGATTCCGGAGAGATGGAAGATAGCCCGCCATCCCCAGGCGGTCATGATCGCTACACCAAGCAGCGGGACAAGCGTGGTAGCAAATTGGCCGCAACTGTGTGTGACTCCATTGACCAATCCACGTTCGGATTTGGGATACCAGAATTGCATGGCCCTGGTAGCCGCCGGGAAGCAGGCAGCCTCCCCCAGACCAAAGATGAAGCGGATCGCGAGCATCGAGGCGAAACCCAAAGCGTGGGCCGTCGCCATGGTCATCAGCGACCAGAACAACACCACGATGGTTAACACCTTTCGCGGTCCAAAGGTATCGCCGAGCCATCCTCCGGGAATTTGGGCAAGCGAATAGGCCCAGGCAAACACCGCAAAGACCAAGCCCATCTGGGTCTTCGTGAAGCTAAATTCCTTCATGATCCTGGGAGCCGCGATGGAGATGTTGGTCCGATCGATGAAGGTGATGAGCGCCATCAGGCTGAGCATCACGAGGATTGTCCATCGATAGCCGCTTCGCTTCCCGAGGTTTACACCTACCTGCTCACCGGAAAGAGCTTCACTGGCACTTACTTCGTTAGCCATCATCTACCCCATACTTAAAGATTTATGCCGCAATTACCGCCAAGCCTGAGACCCAGGAAATCGGGCGCCTAGCCTTCGGCTCCGACCACTGATTGTTCGGGATTGATCAGGAATATCCAAATCAGTGCACCCAAGGTCATGACGCCAGCAGTCACGATGAAAGGAGCAACCCAAAGCCCCTTTCCGAACAGGCTTCCGTAAATAATCGCAGTGAACGAGGCTGCCAGCGCACCCGCCATGTTCATAATGCTCGTCACCGTGCCACTGAACTGGCCACCTACGTCCATGGGAACCGCCCAAGCCGGTCCAATGACCAGTTCGAGCGAGAAGAACGACGCCGCCAGACAAAGCACGGATACCAACGAACTATTCGTTCTGGCCGCGGGTATCACGAAAGCGGCAGCCAGCAGGAAACCTGGTGCGGCTACCACGCGACGTGCAAATTTCGAATTGCGTGTCTTTTTGTAAATCAGGTCCGACAAAGATCCGCCTACAACGTCGCCGAGCATGCCGGCTATGAGGGGAAGAGTGCCCAGCAAGCCGAGCGACTTCAGCGACATGTGTCTGTATTCACGAAGATAAGTGGGATACCAAGTCAGATAAAAGTTGGTTCCGAAGAAGAAACAGCAATAACCGAGTGCGATGTACCACATGTTCTTCGAGTGCAGAATGAGCTTCCAAGGCACTTGCTGCCGCTGCTGCGACACCGTCTTGAGAGAGCCGTCCTCATTCAGACCCCGTATTTTCGCAAGTTCCGCACGATTCACACTCTTGTGATCTTCAGGATTGTCGCGGTAGATGAAGTAGAAGGCGATTGCCCATACGATACCGAACAGACCAAAAATGTAAAAGATTGCGCGCCAGCCCAAAGCGACCATGATGGTGATCGAAAGGATAGGTGTGACCACAACAGCAAGCCTGCTGAATAAATGGGTAATGCCCTGGATGCGTCCACGCTCCGACTTTGCAAACCATATCTGCATTCCGCGGCTTGCGACCGGGAACGCACCGGCCTCTGATAGACCCAACCCAACCCGCGCGCCGAACAAGGAATTGAAGCCCATGGAGGCGCCCGTCATGATGGGGGACAGACCAACGCACACCATGACCCAGGTAAGCACCTTCCTCGCCCCGAAGCGATCTCCCAGCCAGCCCATTGGGACTTGCGCGATTGCATACGCCCAGGTAAACGCCGCCAGCGCTATACCCATTTGCGCTTTGCTCAGTCCAAGTTGCTTTGCAATTTCAAGCTGGGCGACGGCAATGTTGGAGCGATCCATGTAGCAGATCAGGTACATCAAACTGATCAGCACCAGGATGTACCAGCGGAAGTTTGTTGCTTTCATTTGGCTAACCGGAGCCCCGGTCGCGGCGGATTTGTTCGACGCTCCCTGGTCCGAGATAGCTGCACGCGGTGTATCCACGATCACTCCGTCTTAGGCAACTGCGCTCTGTGTGTCCACCATTTCTCCCGGAGTTGCCGACCACCAAACGAGAGAGGTGCGCTCCGACATGGCGGAGCTTCCGTAGAAATGTGAAATGTCGACTGGACTCTGCGTGCACCCCGCGGGCCTGCAGGCCGACGTGATCATTCGGGCGTGTTCAGCAGCGGTCTGCGGCTGAACACACCCGGACTTTCGATGACTAGACGAGAGCAGCTGAGCTTTCATACACGATGTCGACCGGCTTTCCGGTCTCTGCCGAGAGATCTGCAGCCTGGTAGACCTGCATAACCATTCTCGCGTGTTCGGCAGTCACGAGCGGTTGCCGGCCCAGCGACACGCACTCGAGGAAGTGGAGGGTCTCCGCTTCCATGGGGCCTGCATACACGTGGTTCACCTTTTCGCCCGGCATCGTCGAGATAGGGAACTGGATGCCCTGTTTCATGGTTGAGACATAGACGTCGCGATGGGTGTCATCTACCATGACTGCACCCTCGGTGCCTATGAACTCGATCCAAGTGGAAGAGAAATTCGGATAGGCAGGAGGCAAAACCCAGCTGGCGAGAATCGTGAAGACGGAGCCGTCGTCCAGCGTGACTATGATGGATACGCAATCGGGTACGTTGTATTGTGGGCCCATGATCTTGCGTACTTCCTGGGCGTACACGCGGATCGGCTTACGCGGGGCAAAGCACCAAGTGACGAAATCGATGTCGTGAGTCGCTTCCATTGCGGCAGGAGACAGCTTAATGCGTCCACCGATTTTCTTCCCGAGATTGCGGGTGATGTGGCGGCTCACAAGGGCGCTGATTGGTTGGCCAATCGTGCCATCCTGAATGGACCGCTGAACGTAGGCGAACTTTGGATTGAAGCGTTGGGAATATCCGATGGCAAACGACAGATTCTTCTTGCGCGCGATTGAGATCAGCTCGTCAGCCTCCTTCAACTCCAGCGCGATCGGCTTCTCGAGAAGCAAATGCTTACCGGCTTCGAGAGCTGCCTTGGCCATCGGATAGTGCGTTGTCTCGGGTGTTGCCGAAACGATGATCGCATCGATCGACTTATTCTCGATCAGCTTACGATAGTCCGTGGTCGCGGTTACGGGCTTGGTCTGCTCCGCAACTTCCTTGAGGCGATCCTCTTTGATTTCGGCTATATGCAGCTCATTCACAAAAGGACTCGCCGCGCAAGCAACCGCGCGGATGCCTCCGCACCAACCTGTTCCAATGATTCCTACGTTTATCTGTTTCATTAATCCTTTACCTTTGGCTAGATGTAGCAAAGCCCCGCCGCAGACATACTGCGCTAGCGAGATGAAAACCTAGCGTGGGGGCTTTGAGGGCGCATTTATGCTACCCCGGGCTGTTTTACGGTGTCAAGGTAGCTCATCACGATCGTATATCGGCGCAACGGAAGAGGATATGTGAGTACGGCACGAGACGGGGCGAGGTGGATGTGCAACTCTGTCATGCCAGAGCTGCACATCCGCCAGATTCGCTTTTACCGGGTTTACTGATATTCGAACTATATCCGGAGAAGCTTTGCGGCGTTGCTGCCGAGAATCAGGGAACGCTGAGAAGCCGGAACCTTGCTTATCGCCTGTACCGGCATATCGTAGCCCATGTCATAGCAGTAGTCGCTGCCTAAGACAACTCTGTCGGCACCCACATATTGAATCAGGAAGGAAAGCAGCTGAGGATTGTGGGTGATTGTGTCGTAATGGAAGCGGCGCAGGTAGTCGGTGGCTGGTTGCTTCATGTGCTTGAGCTCGGGGCGGCAGGCAACGCCACGGTCAAAGCGGCCTGAAAGCCACGGGAATGTTCCGCCCGCGTGGGGCAGCAGGACATCCAGCTTGGGGAATGCATCCATGACGCCACCGAAGATCAAATAGGCTGCAGCGAGTCCCGATTCAGATGGATTGCCGATCAGGTTGCCCAGGTAGAATCTCTTCATGCGATCCGCACCGACGGGATTCACCGGGTGCAGAAAAATTGGCCATCCGAGCTGCTCGCACTTGGCATAGATCGGGAAGTACTCCTTGTAGTCCATCTCACGATCAGCGGGGAAAGTGGACATGTAAACGCCGCGCATTCCCTTCAGTTTGCTGACGCGTTCCAGTTCTTGCAAAGCAAGTTTTGGATCCTGCATAGGCAGCATCGCCATGCCGACAAATCGACCGGGATACTTGGCATGAGCTTCGACGCAGCTATCGTTGAATGCCTGCGAGAGTGTGAGTCCAAGATCGGCCGGCGCCCAATAGACCATCGGGCTCGTCAGCGACAGCGCGTGCATATCAACGCCCTGCTTATCCATAGCCTTCATGCGCTCGTCAAGGTCGACAAAAGCCGGTGAAAAAACAGCTGTGAACTTGGGTGTGGCAAACGTTACGTAGCCGTTATCTGTCTTTCCTATCTTGGCTCCGTACTTTGGTCCCTCTTTGGCAGCCAAATCGACCCAGGCCTGCGGATACCAGTGTGCGTGAGTGTCGATGACTGTCGTCCGAACACTGCCCGCATGATCTTCGGCCATGGCCAAACCGTCGGTTAAGGTGAGGCCACCGGCGATCGCACTGCCAACAAGGAAATCTCTTCTATTCATGGTATTTTCCCCTTGAGGAAAGCTACACGGAAATTTTTGCTGCTGATGGCGCTGGCAGAGGATTCTATTACGGGCAACAAGGGATCGCAATCCATTCGTTGGAATCGCTAGCAAGCGATATTGCCGGGTCACTTGGTTGAATTATTTCTCGTCCGCTTAACCCAGCTTGCCAGCGGAGCGGACCGCTTCCTGGTCTTCTTGACAAACCTTGCCATCGACTTCGACAAGTTATCGAGAACCTGCTCTATCCAGTTGTGTGGGTGCAGCATGACAGTTAGGGATTTAATACGGAAGGACAGACTTGCAGGGAGGATTCCGGGGAAATTTCAGGCGAAGATGCGAGCGGCCTCTCCGCAGAGAGGCCGCCGGTAAAAACGAACACACAGACGGAGGGGACTACTTCTGCTGGTCCATTACAATGCCCCCGGCACCCTGCTTGTTGGCCTTTTCTTTCTTGGTGGCGATGGTTTTATCGACCCAGTTGTCGGCGGTCTTGAGGTCCGAAGTACGACCGGTAGGATTATCGCACTCGTAGTCGGCGCGCTCACGGTACATCAGGTTCATGTAAGCCATAGCGTCGTCGTAGTCCTGCCGAAGCTGAAGGGCTTTGGTGAGAAGGTTGATACCCTCCTCGACCATAGGTGCGTTGTGCTGCTTGACGATTGCGCACACCTTTTTGTCCTTGAGCAGATCGGTGGCCTTCATACCGAGTTTATTGCGCTCGTCCTGACGGAATTTGTAGGCCTGACTCCAATCTATAAAGGCGACCGAATAGTAGGATTCCGGATCATTCGGATCGATTTTGACCGCCCGTTCGTAGTACTGCTTGGCATCGTCGAACTGTTTTTCCTGGAGGTAAAGATAGGCGATCCCCTTCACGGAGTTTACGTTGGCGGGATCGATGGAAAGTACCTTTTTGTATTCTTCAATGGCCTGCGCAGCGAAGCGCTTATTTTCGTCGGTCTCAGCACCGGGCACATACTGTTGGGCGTAAGCCGTAGCGAGATAGATGCGGGCATTGAGAAGGCTGGGGTCAAGACTGACGGCAGTCTTGAAGTGTTCAATCGCCTCTTCGTAGCGGGCGTTCTTATAAGATTGCACACCCTTATTGAGGTGATCGCGAGCCTGGAGCTTGGTACAGCCGGCTGCTGCCAATACGATGAGAGCGAGAAATAATCCGGCCGCCACGCGTACGATTCTGTTCATTTGATGTCACCTTCCATAGCCAATTTTGGCCGGGATCTGAGGTCTCGGGAGAAGCTGTTACAGCCAGTTATACGGCACCCGATTCCGTTCCGGCTGCAGGCGCTTCGAAACTCCCGCACGTCGAATTACCGGGACCGGCGAGGGAGGTGGGAGTGCTGCTTTCGCGGCACTCCCCGTCACTCGGTTCTCGCGATCCGGCTACTGGCCGGCTTCTATCTTGGCTGTGATGAGACCAACCTTATCCACGCCGGCAGCGTGGACTTTATCGATTACCTCGGCTACGTCGGAGAAGGTGAGATCGGGATCTCCCTTTACAAACGCAACCTTTTCAGCACGCGTCTTGAAGATATCTTCCAGACGGCCCTGAAGTTTGTCCATGGTCACGTCATCCTGATTGATCTTGAGTAACTCACCGTTGCCGGCCTTGAGCACTTGGACGACAATGGTGCGCTCATCCGGACTGGTTTGCTTCTGAGGGTTCTTCGGAGGCTGAGGAACCAGCGCGTCGAGGCCCTTGGGCGTGAGCGGTGTGATGACCATGAAAATGATCAAGAGCACGAGCAGCACGTCGATTAGCGGCGTTACGTTGATGTTTGCCTGAGGACCACCGTCCCCGCCACCCACTGCCATTGCCATAGCGGTCTCCTACTTGGTCCCGGACGATGCCGGCGATTCGAGCGAACCCTGCTTACGCTCTTCGGTAAGGAGGCCGAGTTGATCCACTCCGGCGGAGCGGACGTCATCGACCACCGAGACAACGTCGCCGTACTTGGCGCCGCCATCAGCCTTGACGAAAATGCGCTTATCAGTTCTGTTCGCCAGTCTGTCTTTCACTTTGTCGGTCAACTGATCTGCGGTGACGACATCGGAATTGAAGTAAACCTTCCCATCGCGCATGACCGCCACGATGAGGGAATCTTCCTTGTCGGCCTCGGGCATTTTGACCGGACTGTCCGTCTTAGCCAAGTTCACGCTGACGCCCTTCTGGAGCATCGGCGTGATCACCATGAAGATGATCAACAATAC
>CAZLJQ010000044.1:0-38625 GCA_964559875.1 uncultured Acidobacteriaceae bacterium | reverse complement strand
CTTGTAAGGCAGGCGCTCTAACCAACTGAGCTAACCGCCCTTACGGTGCTCCCATGGCCGTTTGTCACGCGACTCTGGGGGCGGCCTCTTGTGGAACCGACTCGCAAGTTGAGTATATGAAAGAGTTGGGGGCGCGGTCAAACCGGATTGTGGAAATTAGGCGTGTCGAAGTTCGGAGATAGAGAGAAAGCGATGGAGAAAGCAGGCATCGCGGGATACTGCAATTGGAATCCAACACAGCTAGCGAGTGGTGTGCATCTCTGGACTTTCCGAAGGTGGACCGATGAAAGCAATCCTATTTGTAGATGACCACGAAGTTCTGGCGCGTCTGAGCTGCGAGATTCTGCAGTCACAAGGCTATCGGGCAGAATATGCCTACAACCCGAACGACGCGCTGGCAAAGTTCGATCGCGAAACCTTTGACCTGGTAGTGACCGACTATCGGATGGAAGGGATGAATGGGGTAGAACTGGCCCGCAAAATAAGGCAGAAGGCGCCCGAGATTCCTGTGGTTGTGGTGACTGGGTACGGTCCGGAAGAGGGCTGCGACGAGGTCAGCGCATGGCTTGAAAAGCAGGATCTGTTCCCTGCTCTGTTGGACAAGATCAAGCAGTTCATTGGCGAGGGCGAAGCGGAGGCAGTTAGGACCGCCTAAGCTGCCTGGCATATTTAGCGCAAACATTCGCTCGCACAAGAAACATGAGCGGTGATTCCGTTCTTCGCGCCCGATGAAGACGCGTATCACTCTCCCGCCTGCTACACTTTTCCCATGAAGCGGTTGATTGTAAACGCAGATGATTTCGGCTTGACGCATGGAGTAAACCGCGCCATTGCCGACTGTCACCTGCGCGGCATCGTCACCTCAACAACTCTGATGGCAACTGGATTCTGCCTGGACGAGGCGGCAGAACTAGCCCGGCAGATGCCGCGACTGAGCGTAGGCTGCCACGTTGTGCTGGTGGATGGCGAGCCCGTGCTGCCGCCGAATCAGGTCCGTTCGCTGCTGGCGCCGGGAGAAGATCGCTTCTATCAATCGATTGGCGAAGTGCTTCGAGCGGTGACCGTTGGACGCTTCAAGGCCGACGAGATAGAGGCCGAAGCTGGGGCACAGATGGCGCGGCTTCGAGAGGCCGGAGTTCGGCTCTCCCACTTTGACTCACACAAACACACGCACATGTTTCCCTCGATCCTGCGGTCCATGCTACGGGCGGCTTCGACGCATGGCATATCTGCGCTACGCAATCCGTTCGAGGCTCCGGGAGTAGTGAGCTTTGACGCGGCGCGGCACAACTTGAAGCTGCTGACTCGCAAGACCCAGACGACGCTGCTGCGTTCCGCGTTGCACCGGCGCTGGCTGAACATGGTGAGCAGAGCAGGTTTTACGACCACAGACGGCAGTCTGGGAGTAGCCAGCACCGGCACGCTGGACGAAGAACACCTGCGCACCATGCTGCGGCGCATGCCGCCCGGCACCTGGGAGTTGGTATGCCATCCCGGATTGAACGACGACGATCTGGCCAGGGTGCGTACGCGGCTGCGCGCCTCGCGTGAGATCGAAATGAACGCATTACTGAAGATCACCGCGGGGGAGCTGCGGGAGCAGTATGGTGCGGAGCTGGCTGCCTTTGGCGAGAAATCCACAGTGTCAGGCGAGGAGACTGCAAGCCGAGTGGTTGCAGCGGAGTTCAAGGGACATGGAGAGCGATGAGAATCGGAATCACCTGTTATCCCACTTATGGCGGCAGCGGAGTAGTGGCTACCGAGCTTGGCATCGAGTTGGCCAATCGCGGACACGATATTCACTTCATCTCATACTCGCAGCCGATCCGGCTGACTGAGCCGCATCCGCAAATTCACTATCACGAGGTAGAAGTTTCGCAATACCCGCTATTCGAGTATCCGCCCTACGACCTTGCGCTGGCGACGCGGATGGCCGAGGTGGCCGAGCTCTACAACCTTGACTTGCTGCATGTGCATTACGCTATCCCGCACTCGGTGAGCGCAATGCTGGCGCGGCAGATGCTCTGCCATGACCACGTCCGGCAGCCCCGCCGGCTGCCCTACGTGACCACGCTGCACGGCACTGACATTACGTTGGTGGGGCTGGACCGCTCATACCTGCCGATCACGCGCTTTTCGATTGAGCAGAGCGATGCGGTTACGGCAATTTCCAATAACTTGAAGCGCTCGACGATTGAGAGTTTTTCGATCACCAAGCCGATTCACGTCATTCACAATTTTGTGAATTGCGACTTGTACCGCCGCGATGAGCAGGCATGGGTGCGACGCGCGGAATTTGCTCGGACAAACGAGCGGTTGCTGGTGCATCTGTCAAACTTCCGGCCAGTAAAGCGAGTGACCGACGTGGTGGAGATCTTTGACCGTGTGCAGAAAGAGGTTCCAGCGCGGCTGCTTATGATCGGCGATGGCCCGGACCGCCGGGCGGCCGAGCGGCTGGCGTGCGAGCGGGGTATTCATAACAAGATTCACTTCATGGGCAAGCAGGACAGGATTCACGAAAAATTGGCGATGGCCGACGTGATGCTGCTGCCCAGCGAGATGGAGTCGTTTGGCTTGGCGGCACTGGAGGCGATGGCCTGCGAGGTTGTCCCAGTTGCGTCAAGAGTGGGCGGAGTGCCGGAAGTGATTGAGGACCGCGTGGATGGATTCCTGTCGCCAGCAGGAGATGTGGACCAGATGGCAGCGCAAGCCTTGGAAGTGCTGACCGATGATGTGTTGCTGGCTAAAATGCGCAAGGCGGCGCGAGCCACGGCGCAGGCGAGATTCTGCACCACGAAGATCATTCCGCAATACGAAGAACTTTATCGGAGTCTGTTGGAGCGCAAGCTGTAATTTAGTGCAAGCGACCGCGCTCAGACTTGCGGCTGCCGGGGACTGTTGGAGCGCAGGTTGTAGTTGACACCATCCATTTCGCCAGTGTGTGGAATAGGCAGCAGAATGCGCACGACGGTTCCGGCACCAGTGCGGCTTTCAACCTCGACACGGGCGGAGTCGCTGTAAAGCACATTGAGGCGCTCGCGAACGTTGGCCATGCCGATTCCGGTGCCATGCTGCGGCGCGCTCCACTCGCTCACCTCCGAGCCCGGCTCGACGATTCCCACGCCATCATCCTCTACCTCAATGACAAGCATGCCCGCCACGATGCGGCTACGCAGATAAATCGTGCCTCCGGCAATTTTAGGCGCGAGACCGTGCTTAATGGAATTCTCCACGATGGGCTGGATAAGCATGGCGGGGACTACGACCTCAAGGGTTGCCGGGTCGAATTCTTTCACCACCTTCAATTTGTCGCCTCCGAAGCGGATGACCTCGATGGCGAGATAGTCGTCGATGAACTCCAGTTCCTCGCGCAGTTCGACGAAGGAGTCGCCCTTTTTGAGCAGGCGGCGAAGAATCTTGGAGAGTTTGAGGATCATCTCGCGCGCCGTGTCCGGATCAAAACGCACCAACGAGGCCACGGAGTTCAAGGTGTTGAAGAGAAAGTGGGGATTGATCTGGCTCTGCAGGGCTTCCATGCGAGCCTGCAATAACAGCCGCTCCTGCTCTTCGAGCTTCATCTCGATGCGCGTGTTGTTGAGCACCTTGAGACTAATCGCCACAGTCATCACGGTGGTGATGTAGATGGCGCAGCGTACCACCCAGTTCGGGGAATCGAGAGCCCACGTATGGCGGGGGAAAAAATCCTTAGTCTCAATACGAAGGAACTGCAGGCCCAGGATCATGAAGAAGAACGAAGTCTGCCAGTCTATGAACGACTTGGCAATGCTGCGCCGAATCCAGCGGTAGATGCTCAGATCGAAGAGCGGGCTGAACGACCAGATGGCCTCGCGATCCTTGGCAAGCTCTCGCAGAAACCCTGCGCTGAGACCGGCCACCACATTCAGCGGCAGGTTCATGTAATAGTGCATGAACAGGTAGGGCAGCGAGACGAGGATTCCGCCACAGACACCGGCAGTGCGCCCGGCAATGACGCCTAGAAGAATTGCCGCTTCGAAGGAAATGTCGGCGGCAAGAAAGTTCTTGACCGTGCCGCGCACCAGCACGCCAAGCATGAAGGGTCCGCCCACGATAAGGACCATCTCCAGCTTTTCCCAGATATCGCGATCCTCGTGAAAGAGCAGGACGCGGAAACGCCGCGAGCGCACCAGCACACTGCTGACGGCAGCCGAGACGCCAAGCTGAACGAGAAGCGTGATGAGAATGAGAGGCTGGTCGATCATTGCGAGCTCATTCCTCGTCAAGCGCCCGAGCCTGTTGCTCGGCACGAGCGAGCAGCTCGGGAATCAGCTCAACGGAAGGCACGCCGCCCTGAGCCAGTTCGCGTGTGCCACCGCCGCGTCCGCCGCTGGAGGTGACCAGAGCTTTCAGTTCGGCACCCGCGTCAAAGGCGCTTGATTCGGCACCGAGGGATTGCGCAAATATCAGTGCTGGAGTTCCCTGCCCTGCGCCGACGAGCGCGATGACATTGGCTTCCAACGCGACGAGCTTCTGAGCGTAGAGTTTGACGAAGGCGAGATCGCGGTCGGCAAAAAACTTGGCAACGATCTTGCGCCCGTGCTCAGCTTGCATGCTGGCCAGGGCGCTTTGCGCGTTAAGCTCGGCAATCTCTGCCAACTGCTTATGCTGCTGGCGCTGGGCTGATTTGCCCGAGTCAATCAGCTTTTCGGTCTGCGCCGGAACCTCCCAGAGATGTGAGGAGTAGAGCGCGGCAGTTTCGGTAAGGACCTGGAAATCCTTGCGGGCGTGGCGCAGGGCGCGAACTCCGCAGACAAACTCAACCCGGACTGCCCGTTTGACGCGTTCGACTTTGCGAAGCTGAATGTTGCCGATCTGCCCCGTGGTCTTGACGTGCGTGCCACCGCAGGCGCATAGGTCCACGCCTCGGACTTCGATGAGCCGAAGGGTGTCGCGGGCGGCTTCGGGAATTTTTCGGACACCGATTTTGCGTGCCTGCTCGGGTGTGGCCTCATGCATCAGCACCTGCCGATCGTCCCACACGAGCTGATTGGCGTGGCGTTCGGCCTGCACGATTTGTGCGGTATTAAGGAAAGTAGTACCGAGGTCGATGGAGCAGGTTTCCTCGCCGAGGTGGAAGCTGATGGTTGGAGCATCGAAGAGCTTAAGGAAAGCAGCCGAGAGCACGTGCTGTCCGGAGTGCTGTTGCATGTGATCTTGGCGGCGATCTACATCGACGAAGCCACGCACGCGCAGCGGCAACGGAAGGGGAAGATCGAGCTTCTCGACGACGTGCAGGATCGTACCGTCGGTTTCGTCCTCCAACACATCGATGACGCGAAGTTTAGGCAGAGCGACTGGCTCTTCGCTCTCCGTGGAGACAAACTCGAGCCATCCGGTGTCAAAGGGCTGGCCGCCACTGGTGGCGTAGAACGCGGTGCGGTCGAGGACGAGCGCACTACGTCCGTCGGCAAGTTCACGCGTGCCTTCGACGGCGGCGGTGAAGTCGAAGACGAAAGAGTTCTGGTAGTAGAGGCGTTCGGTCATGGCGTAAGAAGGAATGATACCGCGAGTGCGGGCTAGGGAGAAAACCTGGCGTGACATCCGCTCATAGCCACGTTGCCAAGCTCGGCAATTTCGATCCTATAACCGCCGCAGCAGGGCGGCGTTTCTTCGGAACAGTTTACGCTCGCGGCGGCGCTGAAAGCCGGGCATCTGGGCGTGCTTGTCGCGGATGCGGATGGCCTGCCGCTTGGCTTCTTCGCGCTGGCCGGTTTCGGCGAGAAACTCGGCGTAGTGGAGCTGGGTCTCGGTCAAGGTAGAGGTGCGCAGAACCTCCACAAAGAGGCGCTTGGCGCGCTCGATGTTTCCGGTCTTCCAGTCGGCTAGGGCGAGCAGTCCGGCGGCGCGCTGAAAGTCGTAGCCGGGATCGGCGGTGACTACGTGTTCTAGGTCGGTGCGGGCAGCGGCGAAATCGCCAAGTTCGACCTCGGCCAGGCCCCGCCGGTAAAAAGGATCAAGCGAATCGGCGCGCTGGGCAAGCGCCTTATCGAAGCAGGCTCGGGCTCCGGCCCAATCGCTTTTGTCGAGGCGCAGCAGGCCGAGTTCTTCGTAGTTTCCCGCCGAGGGATTCTGCCGGATTGCGGATTCGACTTCACGGACACGGCGGCCGCGTTCAACGAAACGAAATGCGCCCGGATCAAACAGTTCGGGGAGCCACTCGATGGCGAGATAGATGAGCGCGCCCAGCGGTCCGAGAAAGATGATGAGGTAGAACCAATAGAAACTGGGCTGGCGGCGGACGTAGTGAACCAAGGCCATCACCATCAACACAACGCCGATTATGCCCCAGGAAAAAAAGTGAGAAATCATCTAAGAGAATCCTAGCATCCGGAGTTGTCTGGGCAGAAGTTGTAAAATCGAGATGAATGTCCTCAGTTCGCCTGATTGCAATTGATATTGACGGAACTTTGCTGGACTCCAACTTCCAGGTGAGCGAGCGTAACCTCGCGACCTTGCGGCGTGCGCACTCGCAGGGAGTGGAGATTGCGCTGGCGACCGGACGCAGGCACACCTTCGCGCTTCCAGTGGCGCAGGCGCTGGGCTTTGACGTGGCGCTTATCAGCTCCAACGGCGCGGTTACCAAGACCAGCGATGGCACGCTTTTTTACCGCGATCCGCTGCCGTTGGCGGCTGCGTTGGAGTTGGTTGCGCACATGACGGAGTTCCGGCGCAACCTGGTCATCACCTTCGACGGCGACGATGCGGGATCGTTGCTGCTGGAGACACTCGACGAGTTGAACGACTCGATTAAGCGATGGCTGGAAAAGAATTCACGGTACCTGCGCTTTGCGCAGCCCATCGAGCGAGGATTGAGCGGCGATCCGATCCAGGCGATGTTCTGCGGGACGGTAGAGCGGATGGTAGCCGCGCAAGCACAGCTCAGGCGAAATAAGGAATTGCTGACCCGCATCACCGCTCTGAAAACGCAGTACGACGAGCGCGACCTGTGCATGGTGGACATCCTGAACAAGGGATGCACCAAGGGAGCAGCGCTGAAGCGCTGGGCGGGGGCGCGCGGCTACGCGGCAGCCGAAGTAATGGCTATCGGCGATAACTACAACGATATCGAAATGCTGGAATTCGCCGGGCACCCCTATGTTATGGGCAACGCCAGCGAGGATTTGCGCGGGCGCGGCTGGACGAAAACGTTGAGCAACAATGAAAATGGCGTCGCCATGGCAGTGGAAGCGGCGCTGGATGAACTAGAATAGAACGGTGAGAGCGTTGCGCATGATCGCGATCCTACTGCTGCTGACCGGCACGGTGTTTGCCGTCGAAATCGCAGAGTTGCGCAACGGATTTACCATCGCCCATCGCTCGCATGAGACGCACGATGGCTTGGTGCGGCTCTATCTGGATGACAAGAAGCTTAGTTTTATAGACGTTCCCGCCGCCGACGTTGCAAGCTATTCCAGCCAGCCCGATCCACAACCAGCCAGGTCCACAAAGAGCACAAATCAGATCGTTGGCGAGGCCTCGCAGGAACACGGCGTGGATTCCGACTTTATCCGCAGCGTGATCCGGCAGGAGAGCGCCGGGAATGCAGCGGCAGTCTCACGCGCAGGCGCTCGGGGACTCATGCAGCTAATGCCGGAAACAGCTTCCAAGCTAGGCGTACAAGACAGCTTCAGCGCGGAGCAGAACGTGCACGGCGGCGCACGCTATCTGCGCGAACTGCTGGAACGCTACAACGGCGATGCCATCAAGGCGTTGGCTGCCTATAATGCGGGCCCGGGTGCTGTGGATCGCTACAAGGGCGTGCCTCCTTATCGCGAAACACAGCAGTATGTGCAACGCGTGGTACGCGACTACAACAAGAGCAAGAGCAGCGGAGACTCCAAGGAACAATCCGGCTCACCGGCAATCGCCACAGCTGACACAGGAGCAGTCACAAAAGCCGCAGCCAAGTAGGCCCGCAATTTAGTAGAATCAAAGAAAGATCCCGGCTCATTTCTGAATTACGCTTCCAGACACTGAGTTTGTCCAGACAGGATGCAATAGAGTGTTGCTTAACATGCATTCGTGAACACCGGCTCCGGCTCGTTTTTCCCTATGAAAAAGAAACAGATCATATCCCTCGTTGTTGTGGCGGCAATCCTCGGAGCCCTGGTGTACCTCCAGTTTCGCTCGTGGCAAACATTTGACTGGGCAAAGTTCCGCCATTACACCACAGGCATTGGCCTTTGGCACATTGGTGCGGCCGTTGCGCTTATCTATCTCTCCTACGTTCTACGGGCGGTACGCTGGGCCATCTTTTTGGAGCCCACCAAGCGCACTACTACGCTCCGTCTGCTGCCGTCGCAGTTCATCGGCTTTGCCGCACTGGGATTGTTCGGACGCGCGGGCGAGTTTGTCCGTCCCTACTTGATTGCACGCAAGGAGGAACTGCCGCTGGAGTCCCAACTGGCGGTCTGGACGGTAGAGCGCGCCTTTGATCTCGGGGCCGTGCTAGTGATCATGTTCTGCTTTCTGGTGCTGATGGGGGGACGCATCTCTCATATTCTGATGCAGTCGATGAAAAGCGGACTTGCCGGAATAGCGGCCAAAGCCCAACACAATGCCTTGCTGGCCGTCCTGGGGTTGCTCGCGCTTGGAGCCGTGGTGATGCTGGTGCGTCACTCCTCAGGCAAGCTGGCGAGCTCGTTCGGGCACCGTATCGACGCCTTCAAGAAGGGCTTTCGCACCATCCGCAACGCCCGGGCTTTTGTTCTGGTGGCGCTCATCTCGCTTGTCACCTGGTACGCGATTGCCGCGGCCTATCTCCAGGTATTACACGCCTACCGTCCCACGGAATACACGGTCACCTTACCCAATGGTGACAGCCAGCAGCTAACGGCTCATGCCGACCGCATGAAGATGGAGGATGTGCTGTTGCTGATGGGCGGCAGCATGTTCGGCTCGGTGGTGCAGTTGCCCGGCGGAGTCGGAGGATCGCAATTGGCGGTCATCAGCGTGCTCTCCTCCAACGTCTTCAGCGTCGAGCCCTACAACATTACGCGCGAACTGGCGGTAAGCTGTGGCATCATGCTCTGGCTGGTAACCTTCATGTCGGTGATTCCGGCCGGAGTGCTGCTGGCACGCTTTGAAAAGCTCTCATTCCTTCGCCTCTCGGAAGAGAGTTCGCAAGAAGAGGAAGAGATTGAAGCGGAGGCCACCCCGCTCGCCGGAAGCGCGGCTGCTGATACAATCGGTAGCTCAACGATTAAGCGTTGACAGGAAAGGCTGTGAGCCGGCAGTTGGCGGCAAGCGGCGCGATGACATTAGCACCATGAAATGCCCTTTTTGCGGATTTGATCAAGACAAAGTTGTTGACTCGCGCGAGAGCAAAGAAGGCGAATCGATTCGCCGCCGGCGCGAGTGTCTGCGTTGCGAAAAGCGCTTCACGACCTATGAGCGGATCGACGAAATCCCTTATATGGTGGTGAAGAAGGATGGCCGTAGAGAAAAATTTGAGCGCCAGAAGGTGCTGAGCGGCCTTCTCCGTGCCTGCGAAAAGCGGCCTGTTCCAATTAGTCAACTGGAACAAATCGTCAACGAGGCCGAGAGTTTTGTGATTGACAGCCCGGAGCGCGAGCGCAGGACGGGCGAGGTAGGCGAACTGATCATGAACCGGCTGCGCAATCTGGACAAGGTTGCATATGTGCGCTTTGCCAGCGTTTACCTGGACTTCAAGGATGTGCACGAGTTCATGTCAGAGCTGCAGGATTTACTGCGATCCAAGGACGTGCGAGAAGCCAAAGAGGCGCTGGCGGCCGTAGAACGCGGCCAACGCTCAGGCAACGAGTAGTCGCGAGATCTTTGCGATGGAGTGGCCATGCAACACAAAGTTACATTGATTCCGGGCGACGGAATCGGTCCCGAGGTTACAGCCGCAGCAATCCGCGTAGTGGAAGCTACCGGGGTCAAGTTTGCGTGGGAAAGCTTTGCCGCCGGTGCCGATGCCTTCGCCAAGTATCATGAGTACATTCCCAAGGAGCTGACCGAGTCCGTCGAGCGCACCCACGTTGCGTGGAAGGGCCCGGTGACTACGCCTATCGGCGGCGGATTCAGCAGCATCAACGTGCAACTGCGCAAGCAGTTCGAGCTATTTTGTAATTTCCGGCCCATCCGCAACCTTCCTGGAGTTGCCACACGCTATCCAGGAGTCGATCTCATCATCATTCGCGAAAATACCGAGGGACTGTACTCCGGCATCGAGCACGAGGTGGTGCCTGGCGTGGTCGAGAGCATCAAGATCATCACGGAAAAAGCCTCCACGCGGATCTCGCGCTGGGCCTTTGAGTATGCCCGCAAGTTCGGGCGCAAAAAGATACACGCCATCCACAAGGCGAACATCATGAAGCTCTCCGACGGATTGTTCATCCGCTGCTCGCGCACCGTCTCCAAGGAGTATCCGGAGATATTTTACGGCGAGCACATCGTGGACAACACCTGCATGCAGCTGGTCACCAATCCCTACCAGTACGACATGTTGCTGCTGGAGAATCTCTATGGGGACATCGTCAGCGATCTTTGCGCGGCCTTTGTCGGAGGGCTGGGACTGGTACCAGGAGCAAATTTCGGTAGCGAATGCGCCATCTTTGAAGCCGTGCACGGCTCGGCTCCGGACATCGCTGGACGTGGCATCGCCAACCCTACAGCGGTGCTACGCTCCGGCATTCTGATGCTCCGCCACCTAGGCGAGCAGGATGCTGCCAACAAGGTGAAATACGCCGTCCACGCGGTCTATCGCGAGGGCAAGCACATTACCCGGGACATGGGCGGTACGGCATCCACCGGCGAGTTCGCCGATGCCGTGATCGAGGCCATGGAAAGCCCCGCCTGGCGCGAGCAGGCGGCGAAGGAAACCAACCCAGTCTGACTGCCGGAGTAATTCGTAGGGCAGGCCGGGAAAAATGTTGCCAGAGTAGCCCTCGGGCTGCATCGCCAGCCTGTGAATTCTCATCTTCTCTCTTATGAGGTTGATAGAATAAACCGTTCGCCGGAGACCATCCCGGTGCGCTCAATCATCGTGCCAATCGAGCTCCCTGAAATTCATGAACGAACTTTCTAACGCTCAAAGCACTCCCTATAATCGCGCCCATCACGCCGTCACCGTGGTTGCGGCAGGCTTCGTTTTCCTGCTGATCGTCGCTGGAGCATTGGTGACCAGCAACGA
This sequence comes from uncultured Acidobacteriaceae bacterium, assembly GCA_964559875.1. Classification (GTDB taxonomy): domain Bacteria; phylum Acidobacteriota; class Terriglobia; order Terriglobales; family Acidobacteriaceae; genus TOLSYN. The sequence goes on along the minus strand of CAZLJQ010000044.1, from coordinate 27,428 downwards.
AGCGGGGCTCTCTGTGCCGGACTGGCCCACCTCGTTCGGCTCACTCTACCGGATTCCGCCGCTGGTAGGCGGAGTTAAATTCGAACACGGCCACCGCATGTTGGCCGAATTCGTGGGGCTGCTCACCATTATTGTCGCGGTATGGACACAGAAGGTGGATCAGCGCCGCTGGATGCGGATTCTGGGCTGGTGCGCGCTGGGCACCGTGATCGCCCAGGGCATACTTGGCGGACTCACTGTTCTTTTCTATCTTCCCCCTGCCATCTCCACCACACACGCCACGCTGGCGCAAACGTTCTTCTGCATCATGGTCAGCATTGCCTTTTTCACCAGCAAGAGCTGGGTGCAGGCTCCGGCTCCAGTGGTCCGGGCCGACGCACATCCCCGTCTCACAACACTGGCCGCGCCGACTGTTGCAGCCGTGTGGCTGCAACTGGTGATGGGTGCGGCCTTCCGCCACTCAGGAATCCGATTGTTACCACACCTTGTTGGAGCCTGCATAGTTTTCGTTATGGTGAGCTGGCTGTCAATTACTACCTTGAAGCGCCATCGCTCAACACCGCAATTGACTAAACCCGCAACCGTGCTGCTGATTCTGCTGGCGGTGCAGATCACCCTGGGAATCGCCAGCTACGTTACACGCGTGATTTGGAGCCAGGGCGCGGCGGCACCGCTGGCCAGCATGGTGGTGGCAACTGTGGCTCACGTCGCCTGCGGAGCACTGGTGCTGGTGACTACTGTGGTTCTCACAATTCAGATCGGCCGCCATTTCGAGGCGGAGCCGCTTGAGGCCTCAGCGACGGGGCGCAGGGTGCGCACATGACGACAGCTCTCACTCAGCCACTGGCGGTGAGCGCACGGGGCCCAATGGCGCTGCTGCGCGACTATCTCCAACTCACCAAGATGCGCATTACCACACTGGTGGTAGTGACCGCCTGGTGCGGCTTCTTCTTCGGTGAACACAAGTCGGAATTACCGGTGCTCACCATCAAGCTGTTGTGGGCGCTGGCCGGTATCGGCATGGTTTCGGCGGGCACGGCGTGCATGAATGAGATTATCGAGCGTAAGAGTGACGCGCTGATGCGGCGCACCATGCGGCGGCCGCTGGTAACGCAAACCATGGGCGTAGGTCACGCCATCGCCATTTGGGCTGTCCTGACCACCTGCGGAGCCACTCTGTTGGCCGTTAAGCTCAACCTGCTGACCGCCGGGCTCAGTCTGCTGACCGCTGCCTGCTACCTGCTGATGTACACTCCGCTGAAGAAGATCAGTCCGCTCTGTACCTTTGTGGGAGCATTTCCCGGAGCCATGCCCGGAGTGCTGGGCTGGACCGCAGCGCGCGGCAAACTGGAGTACGAAGCGTTGGTGCTGTTTGCCATCGTCTTTTTCTGGCAGTTCCCTCACTTCCACTCCATTGCGCTGCTTTATCGCGATGACTACGCCAAGGCTGGCATCCGCATGTTGCCTGTGGTGGAGAGCGATGGACGCTCCACTGCACGGCAAATTCTGATGTACGGTGCGGCCCTGCTGCCCACCACACTTGCACCCACTCTGCTGGGCATGGCGGGATTGCCGTACTTCATTGGCGCCTCCGCATTGGGACTGGGGCTGTTCTACTTTTGCGCCCGCATTTGGAAAGAATGCCTGCCGCCTTCCACTCCCCGCTCCCGAATCTTGGCGCGAGCTCTGCTGAAGGCCACCGTGACTTACTTGCCCTTGCTATTTGCACTGATGATGCTGAACAGCGCTGCATGATGCGTGCCCGACTCATAGCTGCCGAGGACTGCTTATTTTGACGACCAGAATGCAGGAACAAGAGCTCGACTCCGCCAATATGTCCGCACCGGAGACGGTCATTGAGATCGACGGCCTGCGCCATCAATATGGCGACCGAGTGGCTCTCAACGGCGTCTCCTTCAGCGTGAAGCGCGCCGAGATCTTCGGTCTGCTTGGTCCCAACGGCAGCGGCAAGACGACGATCTTCCGCATTCTCTCCACCTTGATGCTTCCCTCCGCTGGACGCGCCCTGATTCTGGGCCATAACGTGGCTCTCGATCCCAGCGGCGTGCGCCGCCAGATCGGCGTCGTCTTCCAGTCGCGCAGCATTGACGTGAAACTTTCGGCAGAGGAGAACCTCATCCACGTCGGCCATCTCTATGGAATCACCGGCGCGGCGCTGAAGCAGCGCGTGGCGGAGATGCTGGCGCGCGTCTCACTCACCGATCGCGCCAAGGAGCGCGCCGAAACCTTTTCGGGCGGCATGCAGCGACGCCTCGAACTGGCCAAGGGATTGCTGCATCGTCCCCAGGTGCTGCTGCTCGATGAGCCCACCACGGGACTTGATCCCGGCGCGCGCCGAGACCTCTGGCAGTATCTGCAACTCCTGCGCGATCAGGAGGGCGTGAGCATCATTGTGACCACTCACCTGATGGAAGAGTCCGAAAAATGCGACAGGCTGGCGATCCTGAGCCACGGCAACTTGGTTGCTCTTGGCACGCCCGCGCAGTTGAAGAGCGAGATCGGCGGCGACGTCATCCTGCTCGACGCGCACGACGCGCAGAAACTCGCACTGGCGATCAGCGCACAGTTCGGCGTGGCGGCTACCGTCCTTGACGATGGCCGCGTGCGCATTGAGCGAGAGGCTGGGCACCGCTTCATCACAAACGTGGTCGAGGCCTTTCCCGGCGAAATCGAGGCGGTCAGTGTAAGTAAGCCGACACTGGAAGATGTCTTTATTCGCCGCACCGGGCACCGCTTCTGGAACGAAGATGCCGAGGGGCTCGAAAAGCGCGCCGCTGAGACCATGAAGAAGAAAAAGCGCTAGATAGGATTGGGGCTGAAAATTGGCAACGCAGACTACATCGCATCCGGCAATCACGCGGTCCACCTTCGGAATCATGCCCGCACTCTCGCTGTGGCGGCGTGAGGTCGTGCGCTTCTACCGCAACCTGAGCCGTGTGGTCGGCGTCATTGCCTCGCCACTGATTTTCTGGGTAGTCATTGGTGCGGGATTCGGCAACTCCTTCCGCAACCCCACCACGGGCAGAGGCCAGAACTATCTCGATTTCTTTTTCCCAGGCGCGCTGATGATGATCGTTTTGTTCACCTCGATCTTCGCCATGATGTCCCTGATTGAGGATCGCAACGAGGGTTTCCTGCTCTCGGTACTGGTCGCGCCGGTCCATCGCTCGGTGATTGTGCTGGGCAAGGTGCTGGGTGGCACTACCCTGGCGACCTTGCAAGGACTATTGTTTCTGGTGATCGCGCCGCTACTCGGAATTCACTTCGGTCTGGTGCAACTGCTGTTGGTGATTCTCGACATCTTTCTCGTCTCGTTCTCGTTGACCGCCCTGGGCTTCATCATCGCGTGGCCCATGGACTCAACCTCCGGCTTCCATGCCATCATCAACCTGTTTCTGATTCCGCTCTGGCTGCTTTCTGGTTCCCTCTTCCCGGTCAGTTCAGCCTCGCCCTGGATGGCCTTCCTGATGCGGATTAACCCGCTGACCTACGGTACCGAGGCTCTGCGCGGATTGCTTTTTCCGGCCGCTGCGTCGCCAGAATTTCCGATTGCCACCTGTCTTGCTGTGCTGGTGGTCTTCACCATCATCCTGTTCACCTTGGCCTTTGTAGTGGCTAATCGCCGCAGCACCAAACCAGCAGCCTGAGGTTCGATCCATGCAAGCGTCCACGCTCTCCTACTTTCCGGCCATTAACGCAACCCTGAACGGAACAGCGGCCGTCCTGCTGGTAACCGCCAAACGCTTCATCGACCGCCGGAAGATCGAAGCTCACAAGCGCACCATGCTTGCCGCCTTTTCGACCTCAGTGATCTTCCTCGCCTGCTATCTCTACTACCATTTCCACGCGGGTGTGCTGCACTTTGCCGGACAGGGATGGCGGCGGCCTGTGTACTTCACCCTGCTCACCAGCCACACCCTGCTTGCCGTCATCATCGTGCCGCTAATACTGGTGAGCCTGAGCCGCGGCCTTAAACGTCAGTATGCCAAGCATGTGAAGATAGCGCCGCTGACTTATTGGCTTTGGCTCTACGTCTCGATCACCGGGGTGGTGATCTATTACCTGCTGTATCACCTCTGGCGCGGCTAAAAGCAAAAAAGCCCCGGCTGCCCGGGGCTTCTGTCTGAGTGCGTTTATGCTACTCGGAGACCGTAACCGGATCTTCCTCGCCCAGCTCGATTGCTCCCGTTTCCAGGTGCTTCAAGCCGTAGTCATAGCCAGCGTCGAATGCCTTGCGGTTCAACTCGGCAAAGGCCGCTGGCACTGAATCCTCTACTGCTTTACGTAAAGATTCTCGCGGCATGATTCCTGAGATGGCGCCGAAGAATCCGGTCATTACGATGTTGAGCACCATCTTCTTGCCGAGTTCTTCGGCGATGCGGGTTGCGGGAATGCCGAAGACCTTTACGTCAGGTACCGCGATGTTCGGCACCCGAACCAGATCCTGCTCGATGATCAGTGTCCCGCCCGGCTTGATGTCGCCGTGAAACTTTGCAAACGCCTCCTGCGACATCAAAACCATGATGTCCGGATGAGCGACGTAGGGATACAGAACCGGAGTAGGCGAAAGAACCAGTTGCGCCGAGCATGCGCCGCCACGCGCCTCGGGACCAAAGTTCTGCGTCATCGTGGCAAAAGCGTTCTCCACGATGGATGCGGCACGTCCAATGACACTGGCGCACATGATAACGCCCTGTCCGCCAAAACCTGCGACACGGATTTCTGTTAGCTGCATATGGGACTCTCCGCCGGAATGTATTTCTCGCCAAGCGACTCTGTGAAGTGGGCGCGCATCATGGTTTCGAAATCGGGACGCTCGCGGTCTACGAACTTGCCCACGATGATTTCCCCGCTCTTGGTGAGTCCCACTTCGCTGGTTGGCGCGCCGTGCTTGACTTTGGATACTTCTTTGTAAAACTTCATGGTGTCCAGGCCGTCGCCCATCTTGTTGCGCCGCTGGTAGAGCGTCGGACAAGGTGAAACAACCTCTATGAACCCGAAGCCTTTCTTCTTGAACATCTCGGCCATCGAGCGTGCTAGTTGCCTTACATGGAAGGTAGTCCAACGAGCCACATAAACAGCGCCCGCGGCATCCACCAACTGCGGCAGGTTAAACGGAGGATCATACGTTCCGTAGGCCGCCGTTGCAGTGATGACATCCAGTGGCGTAGCAGGCCCGGTCTGGCCGCCAGTCATCGCATACGTGAGATTGTTCACGCAAATGACCTTTAGATCCATGTTGCGGCGTGCGGCGTGAATGAGATGATTGCCGCCAATGGCAAACAGGTCACCGTCGCCGCTGTAGACCACCACGGACATCTCAGGATTCGCAAGCTTGAGTCCGGTGGCAAAGGGAATGGCGCGGCCGTGAGTGGTGTGGAAAGAATCCAGGTTTATATAGCCGGCAACTCTTCCGGTGCAGCCGATTCCGCTCACGATGCTCAGCCGGTTTAGATCGATCTTGGATTCGATGAGAGCGCGGGTGAAGCAGTTCACCGTAGTGCCAATGCCGCATCCCGGACACCAGATGTGTGGCATCCGTTCGGTACGCAGAAAATCTTCTACAGGATTTCCCGTCGGGCTCGTAATGTTAACGGTGTCTGTACTCATCGCATCGCCTCCTGGATACCCTTCAGAATCTCTTCCGGCTTGTGTACGGTGCCACCGGCGTGGCCCACATGCACAATGCGGCAGTGTCCACCGGCGCAGCGCTCCACCTCTCGCACCATCTGGCCAAGGTTAAGTTCGGCAACTACCATCCCCTTCACCTTGGGTGCAATTGCGCGGATGATATGCTCCGGGAACGGCCATGCCGTAATCAGGCGCAAGCTGCCAACCTTCAATCCCTCGGCGCGCGCCATCTCCACTGCACGCTGCGAGACCCGCGAAGTGATCCCATAGCTGACCACAACCACGTCTGCACCTTCAATATCGTGCTGTTCGGAGAGGCAGATCTTTTCGGCGTTGTCGCGAATCTTGCTCACCAAACGCCTCACCAGTTTGTCCTGTACGGCGGGCGTCATGTTCGGATAGCCGCGCTCGTCGTGGGTCAGGCCGGTGACGTGCACCTGGTAGCCGTCTCCAGCTTTCGCCATCTCCGGAGTCTGTTCTTCGCCGACTGGGGCGAAAAGCAGGAAGTTGCTCTTATCCTTGCTAGTAAAGTGCCGCGGCTCGACCTCAATCTCTTCCGCGCGCGGAATCACAACCTTCTCCGTCATGTGTCCCACTACTTCGTCCATCATGACAAATACCGGCACGCGATATTGCTCGGAGAGATTGAATGCCTTAATGGTGAGGTCGAAACACTCCTGAGGAGAATTCGGGCACAAAGCGATGATTTCGTAGTCGCCGTGCGAACCCCACCTCACCTGCATCATGTCAGCCTGCGCCGGCAGAGTGGGAAGTCCGGTAGATGGGCCGCCGCGCTGCACGTTGATGAAGACGCAAGGCGTCTCGGTCATGGCAGCATAGCCAATGTGCTCCATCATCAGGGAGAATCCAGGACCGGAGGTGACCGTAAATGCCTTGACCCCTCCCCACACCGCGCCAAGAATCGTGATCGAAGCGGCGAGTTCATCTTCCATCTGAATGAAAGTGGCGCCGATCTTGGGAGCGCGCTGAGAAAAGCGCTCGACTACTTCAGTGGAGGGCGTAATCGGATATCCGGCGGCGAATCGTGCTCCGGCGGCGATGGCTCCTTCGCAGGCAGCGTGGTCGCCATCCATAAAGTGTGGGCCGGTGAGTACACCTACTGGGTCAGCTTGCATCATCGGACTCCTTCTCCGCGCCGGTCGCGGCTCCGGCAGCCTTATCAGTACGGCTTCCGTGGATGGCAAAATCCGGGCAATACATGCCGCACAGATCGCATCCATTACATTTGTCTGGATTTACCGCGTGTGGTGGATGGTACCCCTTGGAGTTAAAAGCGGACGAGAGCGCGAGAACCTTACTTGGACAGAACTCAACACAGAAGCCGCATGCTTTACATCGTTCTACTACAATTGAGACAGACCCACGTGCCATTATGCCTCCTCACAATTGAGAAACATTTTCGTGCGTAGCGGGCATTCCTGACGTGACAAACGTCACACTATGCGGTGACGGGATACCGAAACGCAAGATTCCCTGAGCTGAAAAGGAACGCGGTGAGGCCGCGCTCGTTCCTAGCCCCGGAAAGAACCATATCACGCAATCGAGACGGAATGACCCCGAATTACGGTCGCGACTGGTTATCAATCGTGCTCACCGAACCTTCGCGTACAGCCTGCTTTACCGTCATCTGACGGGCGAATTCCTCGGCCATCTCCTGCTTCAGGCGCACCTCGGTAGGCCGCTTGGCAATCGACATTTGGTCGATCTTGTCCTGCAGTTTCAGCAACCCGTAAAAGAGGTTTTCCGGGCGTGGCGGGCAGCCCGCAATGTACACATCTACCGGCACGATCTTGTCCACGCCCTGCAGCACCGCATAGGTGTCGAACGGTCCACCCACGGAGGCGCATCCGCCCATGGCGATGACCCACTTCGGGTCCGCCATCTGCGCGTAGATGCGCTGCACCACGGGGGCCATCTTCAGGCTCACGGTTCCGGCTACGATCATCAGGTCGCTCTGCCGGGGACTGGGACGAAATACTTCCGACCCGAAGCGCGCGATATCAAAGCGCGAGGTCGAGGAAGCAATCATCTCAATGGCGCAGCAGGCAAGGCCAAAGGTCATGGGCCAAATGGCGGACTTGCGCGCCCAGTTGAAGACGTAGTCTACCGTGCTCACCATGAAATTCTTGTCAAATCGGTCATCAATCCAGGTCATTCCGCCCCCACAGTTCTGTACTGTCTATTGTACTTCAGATATCCCAATCACTCCGGTTTATGCGCCACTAATAACAGTGCGCCGATGCGCTTGAACTCGCGCAGTTCCTCGGCGTTTGCAAACCAATTGCCGCTGTACTCCTCCGGAATCGCCGTCAGGTCGGGAACATGCGCGATTTCAATTCCGGTGAAACCCTGCGCGCGCAACATCTGCTCATACTCTGCCTCCGAACGCGCGTGTACCGGGACCTTAATCAGGTCCACCCAGCGTAGCGAATACGGATTTTCTTTGTAAAGATTGATAAGCAAAAACAGCGCGCCTCCGGGAACGAGCACGCGATAAAGTTCGCGCAACACCGCTTCCTGGTCAGGACAGTAATAAAAACTTTCGATTGAGAGAACGTGCTCAAAATACTCATCCCGCCACGGAATCTCCTCCGCGGGAGCAATCACGAAAAGAACGTTCTCCAGGTGACGCGAAGCCACCCGTGCACGCGCGATCATTTCATCGGAGATGTCCTGACCGACAGCCATTCCCTGCCCGCCCTCAACAGCCTTTGCCAGTAGACGCGTGGCCCAACCGGCGCCGCATCCCAGATCCAGCACGCGATCTCCGCGGTTGAGCGCCATGCGCGCAATCGTCTGCTCGGCGATGCTGATGTGGTGGCCCTCCATCCCTTCGCCGCGTCCATCTGCCGCCCATTGGTTGAACTCTATTCTCAGTCTCTCGTTCGCATCTGCCATGTTTTTCCTCGCGCTATCGTGGGAACAGCTCAACACTCCGTGCTACATTTATAACTGATTGCTAAGCCAAACGAGCAGTGTCTGTGGAAGTTGACAGTCAAGCTCGCGCGAAATTACGACTTGTGACCAAAATCACAGATTCGTCAGGGTCCTCCGAATTAGAAAATAGAGAGGCTCTCATTATCTGCAAGCAAAACCGCCGTTATAGAAACGCGCCTGATTCTTGCAAAAGTATTTGGGGAAAATCTAGGTTCGACATCTAAAAACGGCTGAGGTACCAAATTCTATGCCAAGGAACTATGTTCCCATCTTCGTCTTCCTGCTGGTTGCCTTCCTGGTGGCTGCCGGGACACTGGCGGTTGCCGCTCTCATTCGTCCGCGCAACCCTGAGAAGGTAAAGGGGATGTCGTACGAATGCGGCATTGAGCCACTCGACGATGCACGACAGCGTTACACGGTGCGTTTCTACATCGTCGCTATACTCTTTGTGGTCTTCGACGTGGAAACAATCTTCCTGTATCCGTGGGCGGTCCAGTTTAAGAGACTCGCGGCATATGGCTTCGTGGAAATGCTGGTCTTCCTCGGAATCCTGGTGCTCGGCTACGTGTGGGCATGGAAGAAGGGCGCGTTGCAGTGGATTTAGACCCGTCGGTCCAGAGTTTTTGAGTAAGTGAGCAGCCGGCATCACGGGTCCGCTCCGGAGAACGATGCAAGCTGAAAGCAATGTTCGAATCAATGGCTTCGAACAAGGAAACATGGGGACAAAGAATGCCTGAGGTACCAGAGGGGAATCCGCCTTCGCCGACGACTCCTGCGGCACCAGCGCCAGCCGCAGCCGCAACTCCACCACTCGCGCCGCCTAAACCACCCACCAACGTGCCGTGGACGTGCGCAATCGTGGAGCAGCTCAAGAGCGCGTACGGCTCAGGAATTCGCGATGCCGCGACCTATGCAGAGCAGAACTACCTGGTGGTGGACCGCTCGATATGTCACGAAGTACTGCTTTCGCTGTACGATTCGGGCTTCCACAGCCTGACCGATTTGACTGCCGTGCATTATCCCAAAGACGAACTTCCATTTGAGATCGTTTGGATTCTCTTCTCCATGCCGACCAATGAGCGGGTACGCGTGAAAGCGCGCTTTGCAGACGGCGAAGACGTGCCCACTTTGACCGACCGCTGGGTGGGAGCCGATTGGCTGGAGCGCGAGGTCTACGACATGTTCGGAGTACGCTTCGCCGGCCACCCGGACCTGCGGCGAATCTTGCTTCCCGACGAATGGGTAGGATTCCCACTGCGCAAGGATTACGGCCTGAAGCAGCAGGACACCGTCTGGGTCCAGAAGAACTTGGGAATCGAGAGTGGACAATGAGCGATAACCAGTTTTACGAATCGCTGCCCGAAGTTGAACCGGGCCACACATTTCTGGATTCCAAAGAACTTGTTCTGAACATGGGGCCGCAACACCCCTCCACGCACGGCGTGCTCCGCGTCATCCTCAAACTAGATGGCGAAAAGGTCAACGGCCTCGAGTGCGTGATCGGCTATCTGCACCGGGGCATTGAGAAGATTGCTGAGAGCCGCACTTGGGCCGGCTTCGCTCCGTTCGTAGATCGTCTGGATTACACCGCCGCGGTTTCGAATAACCTGGGTTATTGCATGGCGGTGGAGAAACTGGTCGGCATCGAGGTGCCCAAGCGCGCGCAATACCTGCGCGTCATCCTCACCGAACTCTGCCGCCTCTCAAGTCACCAGATCTGGCTCGGCACGCACGTACTCGATATTGGAGCAGTGACGCCGCTGTTTTACGCCTTCCGCGATCGCGAAGAGATTCTGAATGTCTTTGAGAAATACTGCGGCGCACGGCTTACTACCCATTCTTTCCGTATTGGTGGCTGCCGCTGGGACGTCTACCCAGCCTTTATCAAAGATGTTCTGCGCATTTGCGACGACTTGCTGCCGAAGATCGATGAGTACAAAGATCTCATCACGGGTAATCGCATCTGGATGCAGCGTACCAAGAATGTCGGCTGCATCTCCGCCGATGACTGCCTCGCCTACGCAATCACCGGACCTGTGCTGAGGGGCAGCGGAGTCAACTGGGATGTGCGCAAAGCAAAGCCCTACTCTTCGTATGAAGATTTTGAGTTCGACATTCCACTTGGCGTTGCGGGCGATACCTTTGACAGGTATCTGGTTCGCATCGAGGAGATGCGGCAATCGATCCGCATCATCCGCCAAGCGGTGGCGGGATTGCCGGAGGGGCCAATCATTGCGCGTGTGCCCAAAGTGCTGAAGCCTCCCGCTGGCGAAGTCTACATGAGCGTCGAAGCTCCCAAGGGCGAGCTGGGATATTTCCTGGTAAGTGACGGCACTGCGCAGCCCTATCGCGTACGTGTGCGGCCGCCGTCGTTCATCAATTTGCAGGCGCTGGCGAAGATGGCCAAGGGTGGCCTGGTGGCTGACGTTGTGGCCATTATCGGCACGCTCGATATCGTGCTCGGCGAGGTGGACCGGTGATCAATAATTTCCTCGGGTACTTGCACTCGAATGTGACGCCAGGCGAAGCCGGCAGCCTGATCTGGGTGACGATTTATGTCCTGCTGGTCTTCGCAGGAATTTCAGTCGGCGTCATTTTCATGAACTGGTTCGAGCGCAAGGTGATGGCGCACATGCAGGTTCGCCTAGGCCCCATGCGAGTTGGTCCGCACGGACTGCTGCAACCGGTTGCCGACGCGCTCAAGCTCATCATCAAAGAAGATTTGACGCCAGCGAACGCCGACAAAATCGTCTTCTGGTTTGCTCCGGTCTGCGTGGTGATGACCGCATTCTGCACCTTCATTGTGGTCCCATTCGGGCGCACCCATGCCATCACCGACATGAACATCGGAGTGGTCTTCATGCTGGGCGTCTCATCGCTCGGCGTACTTGGCGTAATCATGGCAGGCTGGGCCTCCAACTCGCACTACCCTCTGATGGGTAGCCTGCGTTCAGGCGCGCAGATGGTCTCCTACGAGATCGCCATGAGCATGGCGGTAGTCTCCGCCGTGATGATGACCAGCATGGCCACTGGGACCGGAACACTGAGCATGATTGGCGTGGTGCAGGCCCAGATGCAGCAGCACACCTGGTTCGTCTTTTCGTTCTTCCCTGTCGGACTGATCGCGCTCGCGGTCTTCGTCATCGCCATGGTGGCAGAGACCAATCGCGCTCCGTTTGATCTGCCGGAGGCCGAGAGCGAACTGGTTGCAGGCTTTATGACCGAGTACAGCGGCTTCCGCTGGTCGCTGTTCTTTCTCGCCGAATACACCAGCATGATGGCCGTGAGTTCCATGGCGGTGACGCTCTGGCTTGGTGGCTGGCTTCGCCCCTTCCCGAACCTGCTGGGCGGCAGAAACTGGGATCTGGCTTTCTCTCTCGTTCCTGGCTTGGCGTTTCTTGCGCTGGCGGCGTTATGTCTATTTACCTACACAAAGATGCCCCGTCTGAAATCTATGCGGAGCGCTGCCCTTGGTCTGGGCGCGTTTGCTAGTGTCCTTGGCGTGGTTGGCATTGTGATGTTGTTGCCAGGCGTACGCGATCGAGTGCAGGACATTTTCTGGTTTGCCCTTAAAGTTGGGTTCTTTATGTATTTGTACGTCTGGGCACGCACGACATTTCCGCGCTATCGGTTCGATCAGCTGATGAAGATCGGATGGAAGGTGCTGCTCCCGATCTCGATTGGCCTGGTGGTTCTAACGGCCTTGATTGGCGTCAGACAAGAGTTGTTCGCCCTGGTTTGGAGGTAGGTCGATGAAGTTTATTGAAGGTTTGAAAAAGATTTTCCTGATCGACCTGTTCAAGGGCCTCTTCGTGACCTTCCGTCACCAGGACCCGAATGACTTGGTGACGGAGCAGTATCCACTGGAGCGGCCCGAAATTTCCGACCGCTATCGCGGCCAGCCGCGTCTGGTGAAGGATGAGAATGGGAAGATGCTCTGCACCGCGTGCGGAGCCTGCGCCCTTGCCTGTCCGGACAAGCTCATCAAGGTCGGCAGCATGCGCGATCCCGAAACGAAGAAGAAGGTCCTCACCGAGTTCGACTACGATATGGGCCGCTGCATGTTCTGCGGCTTGTGCGAAGAAGCCTGCAATACCGGCTCACTGAAGTTGTCGCGGGACTACGAAATAGCGCTTTATTCACGCGACGGACTGGAACTCGACCGGAAGCAATTGGAGGATGGAACTTCGCGAAAGGTTTACGATAAATGACTCCCGTCGCTACTCCGTTTTTCTTTTACTTCCTATCCGGCATCGCGGTGCTCTGTGCCATCATCATGGTCACCAAGATTAACCCCGTGCACTCGGCGCTGGCACTCATTGTGACCCTGCTGGCGTGCGCCGGACTCTATCTGATGCTCTACGCACCGTTCATGGCCGGCGTCCAGATCGTACTCTACGCCGGAGGCATCCTCGTCATGTTCCTGTTTGTGATGATGCTGGTGAACATCGAGTCCCTCTACATAGAAAAGATGTTGAACAAGCAGTGGATCGTCGCGCTGGCCGCGACTGCCATGTTCGCGGTGATGGTAATTGCAGGACTGTTGCGCGGAGCCAAAACTCTTCCCCAACACGTCCTCGATCTTCCCGAGCAGAACAACGTGCAGCAGATCGGTCTGTTGCTCTACGGCCGAGACACGGGCTATTACATGTTCCCCTTTGAGATTGCCTCTATTCTTCTTCTGGTGGCGGTGGTCGGCGCCGTAGTTATGGCGAAGCGGAGAGTGTGAGAATGCTGGAAATTGGAATTACGCACTATCTGGTGGTGGGCGCCCTACTCTTCGTGATTGGAATGGTGGGCGTGATTACGCGCCGCAACGTGATCATCATCTTCATGTCCATTGAGTTGATGTTGAACTCGGTGAATCTGAACCTGCTGGCATTCTCCCGCTTGTACGGGTTACATGGGCAGGTCTTCGCCCTGTTCATCGCCGCTGACGCCGCCGCTGAGGCTGCCGTCGGCTTGGGAATTCTGATCGCCTTCTTCCGTAACCGTGAGACGGTGAACGTGGATGAAGTGCATCTGCTGAAGTGGTAGGCGGAACAACTTGTTTAAAGAACACCGAGAGTCGAAATAATGTTCTTTCTTGAAAATATCTGGATCGTACCGCTGATACCCGCCGCAGGCGCCGCGCTCATGCTCTTTTTCGGGCGTAAGCTGCCGAAGCAGCTCGTGAACACCCTCTGCGTGGGGGCGGTTGCATTGGCGTTTGTTTGGTCGGCGCTGGCCGTATGGCAATTCACCCATAGCGGACTGCCGCAGTTCGACCGCGTACTCTTCACCTGGATGGGCAGCGGCGGCGGCAAAATGATGTACACGCTGCACGGCGGCGGGAAGGCCGAGTTCCTGGTGAATGCCGGTGTGCTGCTCGACCCGCTCAGCTGCGTCTGGCTGCTGTTTGTGACCGGTGTAGGCACCCTCATCCACATCTACAGCACGGGCTATATGGCACACGAGGGCGGCTATTACCGGTTCTTCGGATACCTGAACCTATTCATGTTCTCCATGCTCACCCTGATCCTGGCGAACAATTACCTGCTGATGTTCGTGGGATGGGAAGGTGTCGGCCTGTGCTCCTATCTGCTCATCGGCTTCTACTTCCACAAGCACTCCGCCTCCACCGCGGCCAACAAGGCATTCATCACCAACCGTATCGGCGATGCCGGAGTGCTTCTTGGTTCCATGACCATCTTCTGGCTCTTCGGAACCTTTGACTTTGTGCGCGTCACTGAGATGGCGCGAGCACAGTCGACAACCCTTATGGGCACCGGTATTGTGACCGCGGCAACGCTGGCGCTGTTCGTCGGCGCCTGCGGCAAGTCGGCGCAGCTTCCACTTTACGTCTGGCTGCCTGATGCCATGGAAGGCCCCACGCCGGTTTCCGCACTCATCCATGCGGCGACCATGGTCACGGCCGGAGTCTACATGGTGGCGCGCTCCAACGCGATCTTTGTGCTGGCGCCGGAAACCATGATGGTCGTTGCCGTCGTCGGAGCCCTGACCGCCATCTTCGCCGCATCCATCGGCCTGGTGCAGAACGACATCAAGCGTGTGCTCGCCTACTCCACCGTCTCCCAGCTTGGCTACATGTTCCTTGCCCTGGGCGTTGGAGCCTTCAGCGCCGGAGTTTTTCACGTCTTCACCCACGCCTTTTTCAAAGCGCTGCTCTTCCTCGGCTCCGGCTCGGTAATCCATGCCATGAGCGGGCAGCAGGATATGCGCGGCATGGGTGGACTGCGCAAGAAGATTCCCATTACCTTCGCGACCATGCTGATCGGCACTCTTGCCATTGCCGGAATCCCAGGCTTGGCGGGCTTCTTCAGCAAGGACGAGATTCTCTGGCAAGCTTGGTCGGCCCACAACGGCCAGTTCCGCATTCTGTGGGTACTGGCCTTTATCACGGCGCTGATGACCAGCTTCTACATGTTCCGATTGATCTTCATGACCTTCTTCGGCGACAAGCGCATGACGCACGAAGAAGAACATCACCTGCATGAGTCACCGCGCTCGATGACCATTCCACTGATGGTGCTGGCCTTCTGTGCCGTCTTTGCCGGATACCTCGGCGTCGGGCCGAGCCTGGGAGGCAGCAATCACTTCGAGCACTTCCTTGCGCCGGTATTTGAGAACCACAGCGAAGCCGCAGTGGAAGCAGGCAAGGCGGCTCCTGTCGAGGAGAAGAGCGAAGGCGGCTCCACGATGGAATACGTGTTGATGATCGCCTCGGTCTGTGCTGCTGGTGCGGGTGCCTTCATGGGCTGGAAGGCATACGACAAGCCCGGCAAAGAGATCCGCGAACCGATCAATGCCATGGCTCCTCCGGTCTATCGCACTCTGCTCAACAAGTATTACGTGGATGAGTTCTACGACAAAGCATTCACCGGGCGCAGCGAAATTGGCGGCGGCGTCCGCTTGGGAGCCATCGGCGCCGGAGAGGCGCTCTGGAAGATCGACTCTGGCGTGCTGGATGGCGGCGTAAACCTTACTGGCTGGCTTACTCGTGCCTTCGGCTACGTTTCCTCCTGGTGGGATAAGTGGGTGATTGACTGGTTCTGTGTCAACGGCCCCGCATATATCGCTCGTAAACTTTCAAAGCCGGTACGGCTTCTGCAGGCTGGCCTGCTGCAGTGGTATGCGCTGGTCATGGTCTTTGGCGTTGCAGGATTGCTTTGGTATTACGTACTCCGGTAGTAACCAATGGTTGCGGAGAGCTCCGCAGGAACGGATTAAATGTACAACCACATTCTCTCGATCATATTGTTCACACCGCTGGTGGGCGCTGTCGTGCTCATGTTCATTCCCGGCGGGCAGAAGAATGCAATTCGCTGGGTAGCCAACATCTTTGGCATGCTCGGCTTCGTGGTCTCTCTGCCGCTGGTGGGCTGGTTCTGGCAGGTGAAAGACTACCCCGGCTTCAAGTTCCAAGAGGGCGCGCCGAATACGTGGATACCCACCATCGGTGCTGGCTATTACCTCGGCATTGACGGCATCTCGTTCCTGCTCATCATGCTGACGACCTTCCTTGGAGCCATCGCCATCCTGTCTTCCTGGACCGGGATCCAGGACCGCGTAAAGGAATACTATGCGTGGTTCCTTGTCTTGCAGACGGGCATGCTCGGCGTCTTCATGTCGCTGGACTTCTTCCTGTTCTTCGTCTTCTGGGAAGCCATGCTTGTGCCAATGTATCTGCTAATTGGCATCTGGGGCGGCCCGCGAAGGCTTTACGCAGCGATCAAGTTTTTCCTCTACACCCTGCTAGGTTCCGTTTTCATGCTGTTGAGCGTGATCTTCCTTTACATGTTCCATCACGCGCAAACCGGCGTGTACACCTTCAGCATTCAGGAGCTCTACCACACTGCTCCGCTGATTCCGCAGGTGTATGGCACTACGGCGGCCATAGTGCTCTTCTTCGGATTCTTCCTCGCATTCGCCATCAAGGTCCCCATGTTCCCCTTCCACACTTGGTTGCCGGATGCCCATGTGGAAGCGCCAACTGCCGGATCGGTGATCCTGGCTGGCGTCCTGCTGAAGATGGGAACCTACGGTCTCATCCGCTTCTCGCTGCCATTCTTCCCCCAAGTTGTCATGTACCCCAAGGTACGCGGTTTGATCATCGCGCTATCCATCATTGGCATTCTGTATGGCGGATTGGTTTCGCTGGTACAGAAGGACATGAAGAAGTTGGTGGCCTACTCGTCCGTCAGCCATCTTGGCTTCTGTACCCTCGGCATTTTTGCCCTCAACAGCCAGGGCCTAGCTGGTTCGGTGCTGCAGCAGATCAACCACGGAATCTCGACTGGCGCACTCTTCTTGATCGTCGGAATTCTCTATGAGCGCCGCCACACTCGTGACATCGCTGAGTACGGCGGCATCTCCACCATCATGCCGGTGTACGCGACCATCGCGCTCATCATGTTCCTGTCGTCCATGGGACTGCCCTTGCTCAACGGATTTGTCGGCGAGTTCACCATCCTGCAAGCCGCCTTTATGGCCAAGGCAGCATGGGCCGCGTGGGCTGTACCCGGAGTGGTGCTGGCAGCCGCCTATCTGCTCTGGCTCTATCAGCGAGTGTTCTTTGGCAAGGTCGAAAATCCAAAGAACGAGAAGCTTCTCGATCTAAGCCCCCGCGAGCTGGCGACCTTCCTGCCACTGATTGCCATGGCGCTGTGGATCGGCCTCTACCCGAAACCGTTCTTCCAGATTCTCGATCAGCCTGTAACCGCACTGGTCGAGCAGATCAACCATCCAGCGGTGTACAACGTGCGGCATCTGCCTGAAGCCAAGACGCAGGTTGCAACGGTTGTAACACCGGGCGCCCAGTCGGCGCCGGAAGCGGGGCGCTAGAGTCATGATCGCGGCCGCAATATCGTTGCCTTCGTTTCCAACATTCACGGCGCTAGACTATCGCCTGGGTGCGCCGATCATCGTGCTGACTGTGTTCTCCCTCGGCATCCTTTGCATGGACCTGCTGCTGCCGGCCCGGTTGAAGCAATACAGCGCGATACCGGCTTTGCTCGGGCTTGCCGTGGCGGCCTATACAACCAGCCAGATCCAGCGCATTCTGCCCTCGAGCGGAGAGCCGCTGCGTGGATTCTTTGGAAGCATTGTCCTCGATCCCTTTGCCGTTTACTTCTACTATCTTTTCCTTGTGGGAGCTGCGGTCGCGATACTTATCTCTATCCGCTACCTCGAGATCGAGCGTGAAAATCACGGAGAGTTTTACGCCCTGATACTTTTCGCCGTCATCGGCATGATGTGCATGGCTGCCGGTTACGACCTCGTGCTGCTCTTCATCGGCCTAGAACTGATGGCCATTTCGACTTACATTCTGGCCGGATTCCTGCGTAGCAACCAGCGGTCCAATGAAGCCGCGCTCAAGTATCTTTTGCTGGGAGCCTTTTCATCGGCGATTTTCGCCTACGGACTCTCGCTCTTTTACGGCGTCTCCGGATCCACCAATCTTGGCGATATCGCACACGCTCTTTCGTTACGAGCGGTAGCCTATCCCAAGGACCCGCTTGTAATCCTAGCGCTGCTGACCCTCATGACCGGCATGCTCTTCAAAATCGCCGCCGTACCCTTCCATATGTGGGCGCCTGACGTCTATGAAGGTGCGCCGACCAGCGTTACCGGCTTCATGTCCGTTGCGGTGCTGGCTGCCGGATGGTCCATGATGCTGCGCATACTTTTGTTTGGGCTCTATCCGCTTCGGTCGCTCTATGTACCGATGTTGGTGTTCACTGCCCTGCTCACCTTGACCGTCGGGAATCTGGCTGCCATCACCCAGACCAACCTCAAGCGTCTCCTGGCTTACTCCTCTATTGCCCATGTCGGATACATGCTGCTCGGCCTGATCGCCAGCGATGGTGTCACCAATCGCACCGGAATTAAGGGCATTCTCTTTTACCTTCTGGTGTACACCTTCATGAACCTCGGCGCCTTCGCCGTGCTCACCTCCCTGCGCCGCCGTAACATCATCGGAGACACGATCGAAGATATTGCCGGACTCGTCCAAAAGGCTCCGTTCGAAGCCATACTGATGCTCGTCTTCCTACTCTCACTGGCTGGCGTTCCGCCTCTTGCAGGCTTTTACGGCAAGTACTTTATCTTCCTCGGCCTCATAGAAACCGGTCATTACACCCTGGCGACTGTTGCCGTGCTCTACTCCGTGGTGGCGGCCTACTACTATCTGAAGGTTGCCAATGCCATGTTCATCGGTAAGGCAATCAGCGAAGATTCCGTACCAACCACCCCAGCTATGAATCTTGCACTCTACGTTACTGCGGCGGGTACAATTATCATCGGAGTTCTCCCCAACGTCTTCGTTCAGGCGGTGAACTGGTCCGTCGCAAATCTCGGCCCTGGTGGGATTGCGTTGCTGAAGTAGTTCGAACCGAATCGCACAAGGACCACGCGCACCTTAACTTTCTGCCGCGGGCACCTACTGACGTAGGTGCCCGCTTCATTTTTCTTGCATTACTTTTGGTCTTCAAGTGCATCCGCATGCGTTATGCTACGCAGAGCGGTAGATCATTGCGGGGTCGAAGGAGGCACGATGGCTAAGGTGGCAGTTCTAGACGACTGGCAGGGTGTAGCACGCAACAGCACCGACTGGTCACCGCTACTGGCGCGTGCGGAAGTCGTCTTCTTTGGCCAGGCGTTCGAGGGTGAAGACGACGCCGCAGCAAAGCTTGCGGATTTCGATATTGTGCTGTCGATGCGCGAGCGCACACCGCTTCCCGCCTCACTCATTAATCGCTTGCCCAAGTTGCGTATGATCGGCATCACCGGATCGCGCAACCTATCGCTTGACACCGCTGCCTGCACAGCTCAGGGCGTGCTCGTATGCAACACGGCAGATACAACCGCCCGCGCATCTACCGCCGAATTGGCGCTAGGTCTGCTGTTGAGCGCCGCCCGGGCCATACCATCCGCCAACGGAAATATCCGCGCTGGACACTTTCAGGAAGGACTGCCGGTTGGCATTAGCCTGGCCGGAAAGACCATTGGGATTATCGGGCTTGGCCGTCTAGGTACGCACATGGCCAACTACTGCCGGGCGCTGAACATGACGGTCCTTGCCTGGAGCGAGAACCTTACCGCCGAGCGGGCGCAAGCCGCCGGTGCAACTCTTGTCTCGAAAGAGATACTCTTCTCGCGCTCGGATGCTGTCAGCATTCATCTGGTGCTATCAGCGCGTTCACGCGGCCTGATCGGTGCCTCTGACATCGCACGCATGAAACCGGGAGCGATCCTGGTCAATACCTCTCGCGGGCCAATCGTGGACGAGGCAGCGCTGCTTGAGGCTGTGCAATCGCACCGCATCATTGCTGCCCTCGATGTCTATGACCGTGAACCTCTCCCGGCGAACCATCCGCTGCGCAATGCGCCCAACACCGTGCTGACGCCGCATCTTGGCTACGCCGTACAAGACACCTGGACGGAGTTCTACCAGCAGAGTAAAGAAAACGCACTCGCCTTCCTGAATGGAGACCCCGTGCGAGTGATGAACCCAGATGCACTCGCTATCAAGTCCAGAGGCCGCTAAGCAAATACGTTGAGCTTATCCAGCAGTCCAACCGCCATCAACGAATAGGGTCTGCCCAGTAACAAAATCAGATGCCGGACTGGCTAGATAAATCGCGGCGCCGATCAAATCCTCGGTAGTTGCAAAACGGCCAAGAGGAATACGCCGCAGCACATTCTTCAGAACCTCACCCTGCAGATTACGGGTTGGAGTCGCGACAGCCGTCGGCGCCAGCGCATTCACCCGGATGCCGACCGGTGCCCATTCGACCGCCAGCGCCTCCGTTAAGTGCGACACTCCTGCCTTCATCGCCGCGTACACCGACTTGCCGTTGGTCACGGTACGGCTATAGGTGGAACTCATGTTGATGATCTTGCCGTAGTTCTGGTCACGCATGATGCTTCCAATGATCTGGCAGCAGAAGAAGAGTCCCTTTAACCCAACATCGAGCACGTTATCCCAGTCTTCCGCGGTAACGTCCCAAGACGGCTTCCTGACGGAGAAACTGGCATTATTCACTAGCACGTCCACCCGGCCGAACTGCTGGGTGATGAACTTTTTCAAGCACTCGATAGACGCCACATCCCGCACATCGAGAACAAACACTTCCGCGCGTCTGCCGCAGTTCTCTATTTCCGTGCGTACTTCTTCGAGTTCTTGCTTTCGGCGGCTGCAAATAACGAGTTCTGCGCCCGCCTCTGCAAGACCGATAGCTAAGTCACGGCCTATGCCCGCGCTGGCCCCGGTCACCACAACAACTTTTCCTTCCAAAGAAAAGAGCGAGTCGTATTTGCTCACCGCCCAATCCACCTTTCGCGGTTCCCTATGAATGCGCACGAGTCCAAGCAACCCATGCGGCCTCACTTACCTATACCGAGTTCGATAGCTAAAACAGCCTTCCAAAACTACCTATCGAAAACCACTTCATCATATCAGGAGACTTTGAGACCATTCTGAGTCCTCGGTCTTCAGGCCGTAGCGCGAAGCGTTGCTTCACGCGCAAGACGGATAAGATTGGGGCTTCACAGAACTGCCGTTCTTATTGACGTACGCATTTGTGAGATCCGATCCGGCATCTTTACTTTTCACTTGCGATAAGGCGGCGGAGCATACATACTTCTGCTCGCAAATAATCATAACCTCTACCAGATGTGAACCTTGGGGGAGTCAGCCTTATGGCAAGCACGGGTCAAGCCGTTGGTGAGGAACAACTCAATCTAAGAGTCATTGGGCATGCAATCGATGCGATGCCGATTACGCGCCGCCTGCTGACGGTAATCGTAGTCGCCGCCTTAGCGTCTTTGTTCGACAACATGGACAGCAAGTTATTGGGATTCGCGTTGCCAGGTCTGGCTAAGGAATTTAGTCTGAAGCCCCAAACCATGGGATTGATTGCTTCCTCCACCATGGTTGGCATGATGGTTGGATCATTTCTTTGGGGATGGATTGCCGACAAGTGGGGCCGCAAAATTGCCTTTACCTTGACGGTTCTGATCTTCTCGTTATTTTCCGGGTTTGCTGCTGCCGCCTTCTCGGTGGGATTTCTGATTGGAATCCGTTTTGTTACCGGGTTGGGACTGGGCGGCGCGATTCCCGTGGACGCCGCCATATTGGCCGAATTTTCTCCCGCTCGCATCCGGGGCTTCGGCGGTGGGGTACTTCCTCTCACGTTTCCCGTTGGAACCTTCATTGCATCTGCTGTCGCGATCATTATGGTTCCGGCATGGGGATGGCGTGGACTGTTCCTGATAGGCGTGCTGCCGGCATTGCTGTTGGTTTGGGTGCGGCGCGGCGTTCCGGAATCTCCCAGGTGGCTAGCCAACCGCGGCCGCTTTACCGAGGCTAGAAAAGCGCTCAATTACCTTGGAATTTCCGACGAAGCGATTGAACAATCTCGCCTCGCTCTATCGAATGAACCGCCACCGCCGGTGCTTCCCAAGCCTGTTTTTAGCGATTTGTTTACCCCGGAAATGCGCCGCCGGACGGCTCACACGTGGATCATCTGGGCATTGCCCGCAATGGCTTCCTGGGGAATGACCCTGTGGATGCCGACCTTCTTCCTAAAGCTCTATGGGCTAAGCCTAAAAACGGCGCTGGCTTATACGCTGTATATCTCTCTCGTGGCCATAGCCGGACGCTTGACTACCTATGTCTTCCTCGACCGGATTGGACGAAAGCCGTTCACAATCCTGGGATATGCGATGGCGGGAGTTTTCCTCCTGGTGCTAACACAGGTTCACCTGAATGGGACTTACTTTGCTTACGATCTAGCCGGGTACATGTATTTCATCGAAATGGGCATGTGCGCGATCACTCCCTATACCCCTGAGGTTTATCCCCTCCACATACGCGTGCTGGGGACCTCCACTGCGATGGCCTTCGGACGAATTGGCGGCGCGGCCGGTCCATACATGATCGGCATTTTCATGGGAAGCGGCCATGTGCAATGGATTTGGACAGTATTGGGAGGCGCTTTAGTTATGGCCGCCGCTGCGACCGTATGGCTGGGCATTGAAACTCGCGGCAAAAACCTTGAACAGCTTACAAGAGCCGCCTCCGAAGGAGCGGCCAGAATCAGAACCACATAAACACCGCGCGAGTTCAGAGTCGCGAAATGATCTTTCGAGTTGACGCTCGGAGAGCTGGCGAAACCCTTTTCACCAGCTCTCCGAGCGTCATTTCCAATGAACCTCGCGAAGCGAATCAGCCTATTTCACTCATATTCTTTAGAAGTTTTTCAGAGATGGCTTGAGCAACATCTGTGGAAGATGAAGTTCCGCCGAGATCATAGGTCCTGACCTTCCCTTCAATAAGGGTATCGGTGATGGCCTTCTCGATGAGCGATCCCGTCGTTTTCTCTCCGAGGTAGTCAAACATCATTCGCGCAGCCATGATGGCGGCTATCGGGTTGACGACGTTTTTGTCCGCATACTTCGGTGCGGTTCCGTGAATCGGCTCAAAGACGCCCATCGAGTCGCCGATATTTCCGCTGAATGCAAATCCCATGCCCCCTATCGTGCCCGCCCCTACGTCGCTCAAAATATCGCCATTCGCATTTTCCGCAAAGACGATGTCGAAGCGTTCCGGTTTCATCACAATCTGCATGGCACAGGCATCGACAGTCATGTCTTCTGCTTCAACGGATGGATAGGCCTTGGCAATCTCGTAAAACATCTGCCGCATGGGCTCGTCGGTATAGGTAAGAACGTGTGCCTTGTGAGTGAAGGTTACCTTCTTTCGTCCTTCTCTGAGAGCCAACTCAAAGCAGAACTTTAGAATTCGTTCCATACCCAGCTTCGTGAATACCCTTAAATTGACATAGGTATCCCCATCGATATAGCCAACCCCTTTGTAGAGGCCTTCTGTGTTCTCCCTCACGATGATCAAATTTGCCTTCGGCCGCAATGCCCCCGAACCCGGCAGGGCCTTGATGGGACGCACATTGGCATAGAGATTGAATCCCAATCGAAACCCCATGAGCACCTTCGTTGTATTCGGGTTTCCTGCTGCTCCGAAGAGGACCGCATTGGTTTGTCCAATCCCCTCCATCGTCTCTTTTGGGAAAGCATCTCCATACCTGGCCACGGCTGCATCGCCCGTATCCATCCGCAAAAAGTCGAGGGAAAACGTCTTCGAGCCCTCATTCACTGCGTCCAAAACAATCTGGGCCGCCTTGATGACGTCCCTTCCAATCCCGTCGCCCGGGATGATCCCAATCTTATATTTCGTCTTCATCGCAAGACCTCTCCATCACAACAAGGTGACTTCTCCAGAGCTACGGTCCAGAAGGCAGTTCTTAGGATCAAAGATAAGGGCAACGATACGAGCATCGTTACCCTTACCGGTCAGACTGAACCTATCAAATTACAAGCTCGACTCTCGAAACCCTTATACGACAAAAATTTCTTTCGGGAGTTTGTGGAGACATTCGCCCACCCCTGTTTTGGTGACTATGTAATTGTCACAGATGATTGCCGTTGCCTTCTTCGAGGCCACAACGGGATGAACTGCGATGTTCATGTTCTCCATGATCCTCATTTTTTCGCCGATTTGGAAGGAGGGTCTTTCCACCAGGTCGTATCCTTGGCCGTGGGCATAGAGCCTGGTCTCTTCTGCGTATCCCCGGCTTCTAAGGAAATCGTTATTCGCATCCCACAAGTCCATCGGATCTACGCCAGGCTTAACCATGTTCAGGTTAAGGTTCTGTAGCTCTTTTTCATCCTCAAAGTGCTTCTGGAGTTCCTCGGGGATTTTGCCGATGCAGGCGATCCGGTGCAGATGCGTGTAATACCCGGCGGGATCAACAGCCTCGACCAGGATGCCGATCTGATCTCCCTCCTGCAACTGACGATTCATCGCGTGGATCGAATCATATCCGAAGGGATGCCCGGCAGGAGCCGATCCAATCAGAATGAACTGCTGTTCGCTCCCGAGCATCCGGCACTTCAATCTTCCCATGGCGGCGACTTCAAACTCTCTCACGCCTGGTTTGATTGCCGCAAAGCAGGCCTTCATTGCCTCGTCGTGAATGTAGGCACTCTGCTTGATGCATTCGATCTCTTCAGGACTCTTGATTGCCTTGATTTCATCAATCTCATCCGTCATGTCGACAAACGTCGCGTTTGTCAGATGCT
This sequence comes from uncultured Acidobacteriaceae bacterium, assembly GCA_964559875.1. Taxonomy (GTDB): domain Bacteria; phylum Acidobacteriota; class Terriglobia; order Terriglobales; family Acidobacteriaceae; genus TOLSYN. The sequence continues at coordinate 2,657 of CAZLJQ010000044.1, read as the reverse complement.
GCCGAATGTATTGGGAGAACCCGGCCGTCACTGCGCCTTCGTTAACGAAAGAAGCGCGGAGCGACTTGTACCCTTTGAGCTCTTCTACTACCTTCTCCGCGTCGAATGTGCAGGTGTAATTCAAGGAGAGCATGATGGGCGTATTGACCCGCTTCTTGACGCCTCTAAAATGCCATGCTGCGGGACCCACGTCGCGCGGATCACTCGATCCATGCCAGAAAACCGTCATCTCGTCGGCGACCGGAAAGATGGCTGCAACCGGATAGGCGTGGACAGCGGGCATATCCGTAAACCACTTAATATAGCCACCTAGATAGTCGTTGTTGTTCTGGATAAGTAAGACATCGATCTTCTTCGCCTTCATGACCTCACGAACTGCCTTCCATCTCCGCTCGAGCTCCTGAGTCGAAATGGAACGGATCACATTCTCCTTCAACAAATCCGACATCGTTGTTTCCCCTTTTCGCATTTTGAAAGTTTGTAAATAGTTTTAGATATCGCCAAAACTCACTATACGGACACGGGTGAACCAATTCTATTCGCGTTAGCGGAAGACTATCTGGTGTTCAACATGGGAGGCGCTGGCGCCAAAATTGAATATAGCAGAAGAAAAGGTAGGCCCGAAGAGATGATTTCCTGGGATATCGGCTCAACGTTTGTTAAGCCCCAGAACCAACCATTCAACGCCGGAGCTAACGCGCAGGGTGCGGTATCACGGCGTGTGGCCGTTGACTCAAGCAGCTTTGGTCTTGCAAATACTTCTGCCCGCAGTACAATTCCAGCGTCCGAAACCGGAACAAACATTTCCTGGCGAGAATCGGATTGCGTCGCTTAAACATACTGTTCCTGAAAACTTTATTGGGAGGAATGTAATGCAAAGCAATGACTGGAGCCGTCGGAAGTTTCTAGTGTCAGTTCCTTGCGCGGTCGCAGGCATGACTGCGTTAGCTCATGGCTGGCCCAGCGCCAGTGAACAGGGAGTCGCGGTGAAATGGTCAGCGGGTACTGAATTGCCTCACTTGAAGGTACCCATGAACGCAACCGACTGCCACCATCATATCTATGATCCCGAACGTTTCCCTTACGATCCCAATGCGATGCTGAAGCCGCTTCCTGGCACCGTAGCCGATTACCGGATGCTGCAGAAGCGGCTTGGCACAACACGCAATGTCATCGTGCAACCGTCGACTTACGGCGTGGACAACCGCTGCCTGCTCGACTCGCTCAAGCAGTTTGGCAAATCGTCACGCGGCGTGGCCGTGGTCAACACCAGCGTAACCGACGCGGAGCTGAAACAGTTAGACGCAGCTGGAGTGCGCGGCATTCGCTTCAACATAGCGCAGGGCGGTGGAACAACATGGGAGATGATCGGCCCACTGGTAAAGCGCATCATGCCCCTGGGATGGCATATTCAGATTCAAGCCGATGGCCTCGATATCCTTGCCCACAAGGAAATATTGAACCGCGTCCCTTGTCAGGTCGTCTTCGACCATCTTGGCCACGTTCCGGAGCCCGACGGCGTCAAGTCCCCGGTATTCGCCATGATTTCCGAGATGCTGCACAAAGGTAAGGGATGGGTAAAGCTGTCCGGCTACTACTACGAGACCAAAGTCGGTCCACCGACCTATTCCGATAGCGTCGCTGTGGCAAGTGGGTATGTAAAGGAAGCACCAGAACGCATGGTCTGGGGAAGCGACTGGCTGCATCCTCTGCAAAAGGAAAAGCCTGACGATGCACTGCTGCTGGACTTGCTCGCCACGGTTGCACCCAATGCGGCCACGCGCAACCACATCTTAGTTACCAACCCCGCCAAGCTCTATGGGTTCTAGCGGGCAAAGAGAATAGCAACTCCGCTGGCCTGGTTTTACGAACACGGCCAGCGGAGTTGGATACCCACTCCTGAATCTTCACCCTTACCTTGGCTCTTCCAGGAATAACTGAACTTCGCGGAAAAGCTGCATGCGGTTCTTCTCCATGATGACCGTGTGCGTACCTTCGCTGATGAGGATACGCCGCCTGTAGGGAGCGTTCACCAGCCTCTCAAACACGGCCTGCGACATGTAGGGCGGCGTATCCGAATCCCACTCGGCGTTCAGAAGCAGCACGGGCACGGTAATCAGCGCGGGATCGTAAACCGGCTTTCCTTTTTGCCAGAACTCACGGCTATCCTGCACCGTGCCGTTGGGCGCCCGCAACACCGGAGGATTCTGTGCGGAGCCTTGCGGATCAGTGGCCTGGGTCGCCGTCGCCCATTTTTCGAACCACCCCGCCGGAATCAGGTCAGCCTTCTTGTTCTCCGGCACGCCGGTAAGCCAGCGGGCTTTGGCCGAGCTCATGGTGACTGTTCGATATGCCCCCAGTGGACCGTCTCCGCCTCCCATGAGCGGCGGCGTACTGCGCAGCCATTGCGCCGCGTAGAGCACTAGCTTCTCCACCTTATCGTTGTGCTGGGAGGTGTAGCTGGCCATGATGGTAGTGCCCCAGGACCATCCGATTAAATTAATCTTCGGCACCCTGCGGCGGGCGAGGATGTTGTCGACAACGGCGGCCACATCTTTGACGGCAACATCGGTGGTGACCAGTGGCGGATTCTTTTCCGCCGGCTGATCCATCTCGGGTGGACGCGTAGAGCGGCCATAGCCGCGCAGGTCGAGCAG
>CAZLJQ010000043.1:0-40532 GCA_964559875.1 uncultured Acidobacteriaceae bacterium | reverse complement strand
CGAGGGCATCTTCGCATTAACTTACCTCAGAGTCACTCAGTTTCGTAACAGTCTGTCTCGGTGGGGTTCTTCGTTTTCAGGTGGCTGACAGTCTCATGCTGTATCTGCAGGTGCGGTGTCTTTCGATTTTCCGGTACCGCCATGCAAGGAGCGACGCAGAGATTGCAGCATCTTTATGGTCCCGGCGGGAAGATGCGCTCGAAGCCATTTTCTTCTACTACGAAGAGCCTGACGGCCTGCCAGATAAAACGCTCCAAGGCCGGACCGCGCAAGATGAAGGTCGAGATAGTGGCCAACCTGTGCGTTCCAGCGTAACTTGCTCTCTTGGTCTCCGTAGAGAAAGTCGTAAGTACGAGCGCCGGAGTCGACGCAGTTGCGCAGGATTTGGCTGCGCAGCACATAGCCCACGCTGTCGGCGGCATAGGCCGAATCAAAGCCCTCCTGCAGGGCATAGAAGCAACTTCCATAGCGCATGCCTATCTGCGAAGCCACCGATACTCCGTCCACCTCCAAGAGCCACAGTTCGAGCCAATCGCGGCGAAACAATTCGCGCGTCATGTCCACATAGAAGCGCCGGCGCTCTGGTTGTGCGAAAGTTCCTGGCTCGCCTCTAGCCTCCCACCTCTTCTGGTGTAGCGAAAACAATGCGTCCAGGAATACGGGCAGCTCGTCAGGGTGCTCACAGCGGCGGAAGCGCACTGCATGGCGTGCCTGCAAGCGGCGAAGGCGATGACCAATCTTGCCGCGCTCCTTGGAGGAGAGCTGTTTTAGATACTGCTCCCAAGTAGCTGGGAAATTGATTCTAGCCAGCGGGCGCAGCGCGCTCTCAACTCTCCAGCCCAGAGCGCGCGACTGGCTCGCCAGCAGAGCGGCCACTTCGGATTGCGACGCGAGACAGTTGAACTCACAGGTGTCCCATGGCGCGGCGCGCATCCAATCCAGCAGGGCATGTGTCACTGCTTCCGCATAACCGGGCTTTACGATGAAATCCAAATCATCGGAGTCGTTCGATCCATCCCCTATCATCCGCAGTACGCGTAACTCTGGCAGGAGCGGCGATTTCTTACGCTCAAAATACAAAGGAGCGATGCCTACTACTTCCGACTGCGGACCGGAGAATACAAGCACGCAGAAGTCCTTTCCCTCGCCATAGGCACGCCACCAGGAGAATAACCACTCGGGGGTAAGAAAGATGCTGAGGCCGGGAAGTTGTGCCAGAAGATTGCTCCAGCAGGCACGTATGCTTTGCAGCCCGGCCCAATCGCGATGTTCGGCGACGGACAACGGGCGTTCCTCAACCGGAAGGATGCTGGATTGCGCACTCATGAGAGACTCAGGGCCCAGAGGATGGAAGCCATTATCCGGCTTCTCTGATTTAGTTGGAGTTGTGCGCTCCGGGGATGCCTGCGAGAGCTCGACTGGCTTATGCATTTGGCCGTCACGCTGAGATCCATGTGAGTTCCAATCGCCTTGGGGCATCCAGGAGGTGAGTCGCTGCCTCTAAAACCACGACGAGGTGAGAGTGGATGAGCACGAGTCGGGCCAGCTCTGCTGAGCACATCCCGCACGGCGAGGGTCCAGTGCTGGTTCTGGAGCGCCAAGGCAGGGAGGGATCTGCTGTTATGGCGGTGGAAGCGTTGCGCGCTGCTTGGGAAACGCTCGGCGCAGCCACTCCCATGCAGAGCTACAGCTGGGCTTGGTCCTGCGCGAAGGCGTTTGAAAATGATGGCTTGCGGATTGTGACCGCAGGCACGCCTACTCCACGTGCGATTGCCGCATTTACGGCTGCCAGCCGTGGCTCAGCCGCGCTCATTCCGCTGGGAGCCGAGCTGTGGGAGCCCACGGACTTTGCCTACGTCGATGCCAGTGCCGCCGAGGCACTCAGCGAAGAACTCGCGCGTCTGAAAACATCGGTGTTGATTCGGGACATGTTTGCTGACTCGATGATGGTGGAGGCTCTTCGACGCGCGGGCGGACGCCGCCTGGTCACACAGCCAGTGGGAGGGCATCCGTGGCTGGAGCTAGACGATACATGGCTGGAGCCGGAGGCGCGTCTAAACGCGGGACGGCGCTCCGACCTGCGGCGCGCACAACGCAATGCAGCGAAGGTTGGGGCAGTGCAGTGCGAGATCATACGCCCAGCCCTGGCAGAGCTGACGCCGCTACTGGACGAGGCGTTTGCGGCAGAGTCGGCGGGATGGAAAGGAAACCAGGGAACGGGACTCGCTACGGACCCAAGGGTGGGCGGCTTCTACCGGCACTTTGCGCAAGCGGCCTGTGAGCTTGGCACGCTGCGAATTGGAATTCTGCGCATAGGCGGGCAGGCGGCGGCGATGCAGTTTGCGGTGGAGCAGGATGGATGCTTCTGGCTCTTCAAGATGGGCTTTGACGAGAGCTTTGCGCGTTTTTCTCCGGGCACTCTGCTGATGGTGGAGAGCCTGCGCAGCGCGCGCCAGCGTGGATGCAATCGCTACGAACTGATGGGAACCACCGCTGCATGGAACCAAGTTTGGGCTCCACGGCTGCACGAGGCGGTGAGTGTGCATCTTCATGCTCCGACCGTGCGAGGCTGGGTGAACGTCATCACTGAACACACAAAGGGTGCGATTAAGTCCCATCTGCGTGCCCGGGCGGAGAAATCGAAATGAGTCAGCCAGTACGTCATCGCATTGGGCGCATGATGCTCCCGGTGATGCGGCGCGCAGCGAGCTCCTACATTGCAGGAGCCGAGTTGAATGATGCGCTGACGGCGGCTAGGACACTGGCCGTGCGCGGCTTGGGCAGCACTATCGCATTCTGGGATGAGGTCGGTGCCGATGCCAAAGACGTACTCAAGGCGACCTTGCGATCAGCGCAGGCGATTGGGACGGAGAGGCTGGACTGCTATCTTTCGGTGAAGGCTCCGTCGCTGGAGTATTCGGAAGAGGCGTTGCTGCAGGTGATCGGCCTATGTAGATCGAACAATACTCGTCTGCACTTTGATGCACTGGGGATAGAGTCCGCGGAGCCGACACGCATGCTTATAGAGAGCCTGCTGCGGCACTATGCGAATGTCTCCTGCACATTGCCGGGGCGCTGGGAGCGGAGTTTGAAGGATGCAGATTGGGCGGTGGAGCGTGGAGTTGCGGTGCGCGTGGTGAAGGGGCAGTGGGAAGATCCGGCGATGCCGAGCAAGGACCCTCATGCAGGGTTTCTTGCGGTGATTGAGCGGCTGGCGGGACGAGCGCAAAAGGTGGCCGTGGCAACGCACAATCCCACGTTGGCCGCGCCAGCACTGGAGAAACTGATGAAAGCGGGCACGCCGTGCGAGTTGGAGCTGCTGTTTGGGCTGCCTACGAGAGCGGTGCTGAAGATTGCCGCCGCAATGGGAGTAGGCGCGCGCGTGTATGTGCCATATGGCTATGGGTGGTTGCCATACAGCTTGTCACAGGCGCGAAAGAATCCGCGAATTCTGTGGTGGATGCTGAAGGATGCGATGCTGAGGCGACAGGATACGGCAGCTTGAGTTAGGGCGCAGGGATTGCACGGGTAGATAATCGTTGTGGAAGCCGGGTTAACTAAAGAGTCCATGGTTGCGCGGAATTTGGAAGGATTGACCTTTGAGTTACCGGCTTGGGCTGTAGTTGAGGAAAAAGTAAACAAGAGCGGAGGCGGCCAGGTTGAAGGCCGTTTTTTTATTTTGCCCTGAAACTGAGCGCACTGAATTGGGACGATGGTTCTGTATTGAAATCTCATGGTGGAAAGTCAGAGTGAACTGGAAGAAAGAAGTGCACAAACTGACTGGTTCGGAGAGAATGTAAGACTCACCGAACGATTCTTTCATTGAGTGACTCGTGGAGCGAACGCGGAGGTATGGATGCCGGACGTGATGGGAGCAGGGGGCGATACTCCGGTTGCAGGGAATGGAGATCGCGATGGAGTAGCGAAGCAGACGATTCTGCTGGTGGAAGACGAGGACATTGTCCGGGGATTGTTGCGCGAGGTATTGGAGCGGGATGGATATGAGGTGCTGGCATGTGCCCATCCGGACGAGGGGATCGAGGCAAGCCGGTTGCATGGAAAACAGATCGACCTTCTGCTGACCGATGTGGTGATGCCGGGGATGAATGGGCGGCAGATGGCGAACCGGATTCTGGAGACACTGCCGGAGTTGCGCGTGGTATTCATGTCAGGCTACAGCGAACATGCGCTGACGCATGAAGGGCAAGTGGATTCGCAGTTCGAATATTTGCAGAAGCCCTTCACGCTGAAGGCGCTGTCGAAGAAGCTGACGCATGTGCTGGGGACGAGGGCGCAGTAGGGCTGCTCCGCAAAGGTTTGTAGTGCCGCGCTATGCAGCGCGGCACTACCGCAAGCATTACACGAATTCAGGATCTTCCTCCAGAGAGATGCGAGAAGGCATCAATCGTTGTCGCACCGGCTGATTGCGATTCGTGATGCGGTTCGGGGGCGTGAACATCACCTGCTTCGTGGCTGAGCCTCCAACCAGTTCCTCCAAGCCACCCACAATGCCGCGCATCGCATCTGCCTGAGCGTTCAGTTCCTCGCTGGCAGAGGCACTTTCCTCCGCACCTGAGGCTGTCCGCTGCGTTACTTCTTCCATTTGCGACATTGCTTTGGCGATCTGATCGAGCCCGCGAGTCTGTTCTTCGCTTCCCACACTAACTTCCTCGATCAGTATCTTCACCTGCTCGGCTGCGCCGGTGATTGCGGTGATTGCCCCGGTTACTTCGCCTAGTTTGTGGTCGCCTTCGGATGCACTGCTGATTGATTCCTCTATCAGGCTGGCGGTATCCTTCGCGGCTTGCGCGCAACGCTGTGCCAAGCTGCGCACTTCGTCGGCGACCACGGCAAAGCCCATGCCTGACTCTCCTGCTCGTGCCGCTTCAACGGCGGCGTTCAATGCCAGAATATTTGTCTGGAAGGCAATCTCATCGATTGTCTTGATGATCTTGGAGATTTTCTCGCTTGACGCTTTAATCCCCTCCATCGACGCGACCATCTGGTTGACCTTGTCGTTGCCATTCGCAATATGTTCAGAAGTTTTCTTCATCAACTCCGTGGCTCTTGCCGAGTTGTCGCGGTTCTTTTGCGTCATGGATCGGATCTCTTCGGTAGAAGAGGAGGTTTCTTCCAGCGAGGCTGCTTGCTCCGAGGCTCCCTGGGCGAGGCTCTGTGAGGAAGACGCCACCTGGCCTGCCGCGCTCGCCACCTGCTGCGCCCCCTGGGACAGTTCCTCAGTTGCCGCGCGCAGTGTGCGGTTCACGCTACGGGTGAGGTAAAACATCAGTCCGCTTCCGCCTAATACTGAAAGCGCCAGCACGGCCCAGGTCGTCCAGCGAACGCTGGTGGCTGTGGCTGTGGCTTGAGCCGAGTATTTATCTCCAAGTTTGCGGTTATATTCTGTTTCGGCCTTCACCGCGGCTGTTAAGTCCGTGAAGCTTGCAGTCGCATCGGCCCGGTACTTTGCGTATGCTTCGACGTTTTTCGATGCATTGCTAAGGGGAAGGACTTCCGTGTCCCAGACCTGGAAGTACCGTTCCATCGCTGGCCGGATCTTCCGGAATAGCTCTCTTTCCTCGTCTGCGTAGATTGCTTTTTCAACATCCGCAAGATCATGCTCCATCTGGACATGCAGCGTCTTGATGTTATCGGCAATGGCAGCCATATCCTTGTCGTCGGTTGAGCCGATATGTTTCAGCATGTCGCCTCGGACCTCAAGCGCCGCCGACTCTACTTTGCTACACGAAGAGACACCAGCGAGTGCATCCTCCGAAATCGAATGGAGATTTTTCTCCATTGAGCTGAGACCTACCAGCGCCACGACGCCGAGCAAGAGCGTTAAACCGCCTAACAACACGCTGGTAATTGCCAGACGTTTCCCTATGGTCATTGAATTCACAGCCACCTCGTAACCGCATCAGTCTTCAGGGTTGGTGCGGACAAACCGCAATGGAATATGGGTTCGTGCAACGGTTGGTGTGCGAGTGCACGAAACAGTTGAACATCTATCGGCAGGAGCGATTCAGAGCATCAGAGGCGAAATGAATTTAAGTGGCAGAGGCAGGTCACAGCTAGAGCAGTTTCGAGGAAACTATATCGGGTGTTTGCCTGCCGTCGCTTCCTGAGGGTTGCGACGGCCAGCGACTTCGGGACGCAGCATCTCCGAAACTGCCTAACCGGTAGAAAGCTCAGACGAAGGCGCGACAACCGTGGCAGCCGAAGACGCGGCGCATCCGGTGAGGCGAACGATTTCCGAGGGGATAGCCTCCAGCGGGAGAACGCTGTGGAGCGAGCCGGACTCGGCGCAGGCACGCGGCATGCCGTAGACGGTGCAGGTGGATTCGTCTTCGCCGAGGGTGTAGCCGCCGGCGTGGTAGATGGCGGCCATGCCTTGCTGTCCATCGGAGCCCATGCCGGTGAGGATGATGCCCATGGCGAGCTGGGCGAACTGGTCAGCGGCAGAGTGCATGAGGATATCGACAGAGGGGATGTGAGGGGTGTTGGCAGGCGCCAAGGACATGTGGGCGAAGGCACCGGCTCCTCGGCGGATGACGCGGAACTGCTCTCCGGCGCGGGCGATGTAGATGACACCAGGGAGCAAAGGCTCGTTGGGTTCGGACTCCTTGACGCGAAGCTGACAGAGCGAGTCGAGGCGGCGAGCGAATGGGGCGGTGAATCCGGGAGGCATGTGCTGGACGATGGCGATGGGCACCGCGAGATTGGCAGGCAGCATGGGGAGGATACACTGCAGCGCCTTGGGGCCTCCGGTGGAAGTTCCGATGCAAACGAGTTTGAGAGCGGGGAAGCGGCGGCCAGGGCGCGATGCGGCGTGGATGGGCAGCACCGCGCGGCTGTCGTGTGAAGGGTGCGGACTGACCGACGCTTCGCAGCCGGGTGCGAGGTAACCGATGCTGCTCCGGCCGCTGGTGCTGGCGGGTACGCGGGCGCTGACGGCGTTCCGGCGGCGGTAGGTGGCGGCAGCCTTGCACTTGGCGACGAGGTCGTCCTTGAGGCGAATGATATCGAGCGAGGCGTAGGAGAGATCCTTGGACAGAAAATCGTAGGCGCCACGGCTGAGTGCTTCGATGGTGGCGTCGGCATGGGACTGGGTTAGCGAGCTGACCATGATGACGGGACAGGGCGCGAGCTCCATGATTCTGGAAAGAGCGTCGAGGCCGCTCATGCGCGGCATCTCCACGTCCATGGTGATGACGTCAGGACGGAGCTGGATGGCCATCTGCACGCCTTCGACGCCGTCATTGGCGGTGCCGATGACATGGAGGCTGGGATCGCTTTCGATCATGCGGCGCAGGGCGGTGCGCATGAAGGCACTGTCATCGACGACGAGGACACGACCGGGAGTGGCGGCGAGATCATGCATTAGAGCTGAAACAGGACCGAGACGAGCGTCCTGACCTCCTTGATGTAACTCTCAATTTCAAGCGTGAAGCAGACCATGTCGAGGTTGCGCAGGCGTGGCGACTGGCTGGCGATGATGTTCCAGGCGGGTTCATCCTGCAGGGTGACGGTGATGTTTTCCTGATAGCCGTAGCCGAGGCTGGAGGTGCGGCAGAGCAGATCGGCGATGTTGACGATGGCGCAGAGGATCGGCTCGATGGTGGCATTTTCCACATCGTGATGGCGGCGCATGACTTCCGAGAGATAGTCGAAGAGATGCCAGTGGTTGGAGAGCAGGTCTCCGGTGATTTCATGCGAGATGCCAAGCTGTTCGAGCTCGACCTCGCGTAGCGGACGCTGGGATTCAGCGGCGAGTTTGAGTACGGAAGAGAACTCGTGGGGAATGACGAGCATGTTGACGAGGATTCCGAGGTCGTGCACAAGGCCCGCAAGGTAGGCGCGCTCGGGATCGGGGTAATTGAGTTTGCGGGCGAGCTTGCGGGCGATGAAAGCGCAGGCCAGGGAATGCTCCCAGAAGGAAGCTGCATTCATCTCCGCGTTTTTGGGCGAGCACTGCATAAGGCAGCAGGAGGTTACGATGTCACGCAGGCGAGAGATGCCGAGGGTGAGAGCGGCGGCGCGCAAGGTGGAGATGCGGTTGGGTATTCCGAAGAGGGGCGAGTTGGCCATGTGCAAGACCTGGGCAGTGAGCGCACCGTCGTGAGCGACGAGCTGGATGGTCTTTTGCAGGTCGACGGCATCGCTGTCTCCGGCGAGTTGGTTGAGCACGGGAAAAAGGATGGCGGGAAGTGATGGAAGCCGGTTGAGTCCTTCAACGCGGCGCTGGAAATCCGATAGCGACAGGGCGGGCATGAGTCACCTCTTGACCGGCGTTTTGATGTACGCCATGGCACCGGGAAAGTGGACGAGGCGGAAATCGTCGTGAACGCCGAACAACGACTCGGAGTGGCCGAGGAAAAGATAGGAGTTGGGAAGTAGGTTGTTGTGAAAGTGCTGGATGACGCGCTTTTTGCTGACGCCGTCGAAGTAGATGAGGACGTTGCAGCAGAAGATGACGTCGAGAGACTTGACGAAGACCATGCGGGCGTCGTCGAGCAGGTTGAGGCGGCTGAACTTGATGTACTTGCGCACTTCGTCGCGGACGCGAAACTCCTTGGAGCTGGGGATGGGTTCGAGATACTTGCGGAGAAATTCCGGAGAGACGTTGCGCAGGGCGTAGTCGCCGTAGATGCCCTCCTGGGCGCGGATGAGGGAGCGGTCATTGAGGTCGGTGGCGATGATCTCAAAGGTGAATCCGCGGAGGAACCGCGCAGCTTCTTCCATGAGGAGGATGGCGAGAGTGTATGGCTCTTCACCGGTGGAACAGCCGGCGCTCCAGATGCGCAGATGTTTGTAGGGTACTTTCTCCTTGGAGGCGGCGATGGAAGGAAGGATGAGCCGCTGCAGAGCGGCGAGCTGCGGCTGATTGCGGAAGAAGCAGGTTTCGCCGACGGTGATTTCATTGAGCAGAAGATGCATTTCGCTGGTTCGCGTGGCGGAGCGGGTGAGCAGCTCGTGATACTGAAAGAGGCTGGAGATGTTGAGCTCCTTCATGCGGCGTGCGCAGCGGTCCTCTAAAAAGTTGAGGCGATTATCGGTGTGAAAAATTCCCGCGACCCCATAGATGAGATCGCGGATCTGATAAGCGGCGGGATTGATGATCGTATTGCCAGGAGCTGAACTATTTGTGCTCATGAACTTCCTTTACTGAACTGCGAAAGGCGAAGATCCGCCACGGATCAGATTGTTGGGGTCGAGCACGAGACGAACCAGTCCGTCTCCGGTGATGGTGGCACCGGCGACATAGGGGCTGTCACGAAGCAGAGCGCTGAGAGGCTTGATGACGGTGGATTCCTGGCCGATAAGAGCTTCGACGGCGAGGGCGATTCGAGTGTCGTTGATGGAGAGGATAACGGCGCGGCTGGCTTGCTGGCTGCAGTCGGCACCGATCATGGGGGCGAGGCGCAAGAGAGGAACGGTGCGGTCACGCAGGACAAGGACCTCTGAGCCTTCGACACGATGGACGGCGGAGCGATCCATGCGCACGGTTTCGAGCACGGAGCGCAGAGGGATGGCGTAGACCTCATCGCTGACCTGGACCAGAAGGACGGGCAGGATAGCCATGGTGAGCGGAACCTTAAGGGTGATGATGGTGCCCTGGCCGATGGTGCTTTCGATTTCAACACTGCCGTTGAGGCGGCGGAGATTGGTACGCACAACGTCCATGCCTACGCCTCGGCCGGAGAGATTGTTGACCTTGTCGGCGGTGGAAAAGCCGGGGAGGAAAAGGGTTTCGAGAAGCTCGCGGCGGGTGAGTGCGGCGGCGTGCTCGGGAGTATGGATTCCCTTCTCGACGAGCTTCTGGCGGATTCGCTCAGGGTCGATGCCGCGCCCGTCATCGCGGATGGTGACGATGATCTGATCGCCTTGCTGGCGAGCGTCGACAGCGATTCTGCCGACGGGATCTTTGCCGGCGGCGATGCGCTGGGTAGTGCTCTCAATGCCGTGATCGAGGGAGTTGCGCAGAATGTGAACGAGCGGATCGTGGATGTGCTCGATCATGGTTTTGTCGATCTCTGTCTCCTGGCCGCTAATGTCGATTTCAATCTCTTTGCCGACCTGGTGCGAGAGTTCGCGAACCAGACGGGGAAGCTTGCGGAAGACGTTGTCGATGGGCACCATGCGAGTGCGCAGGCTGGCGTTCTGAAGCTCATCGGTGATGAAGCTGAGGCGTGCGGTGGAGACGGCGACGGCTTCGGTGAGGGCGGGGTCCTTGCCGTTGGAGGCGGCAAGATCCTGTGAGAGACGGAGCAGGCGATTGCGTTCGAGGACGAGTTCGCCGACGAGGTTGACGAGGTAGTCGAGCTTGCGAATCTCTACGCGCATGGTGTCTGAGCTGTCTGGACGGGCGGCGGCGAGCGCGCGTGCGGCTTTCTGCTCGGTGGCATCGGCGGCTGGAGCAGAAACAGAGGCGGCGGGTTGATCCGGCGCGGGGGTATCGGCAGATGTGTTCGGCGCAGGAGGTTCTGCAGCGGGGCAGGCGGCGGAGGATGCCGCTTCGTCTGCTGACGGCGCTTCGGTGGCTGGCGCGGGCTGCGGGACGCTGGCTTCCTGGATGCAGAGCTCCAGGGTTTCCAGGATGGGTGCAAGGTCGTAAATGGGCGAGAGGCCGTTGCGAATGTCGACCATCATGAGGCGGACCTGGTCATTGGCCTTGAGGAGCGCGTCGATGATGGCGCGGGTGATGGTGAGATCGCCCTTGCGCAACTGGTTGAGAAGATCTTCGGCGTGATGGGTCAGCTCGACCAGCTTGTCAAAGCCGAAGAAGCTTGAGGTTCCCTTGATGGTGTGCATGCCGCGAAAGATGCGGTTGAGCACCTCGGGGTCAGAGCAATCTTCGAGGGTGAGCAGGTCCTGCTCGACCTGCTGGACGAGTTCGTCGCTTTCGGTGATGAAATCCTTGAGTAGATCATCTGGAACAAAGTCAGCCATGGCGGTTTCCGATCAGAGCTCCCTTACTCAGTTTCAATCGGCTGAATGGGGCGATTGCTTTACTTGCCGGGTGAAGTTGGCGCGGGCGACGAAGCTGGGGGCGGGGAACCGGGCTTTACCTGCTGGGTGGAAGGCGGAGAGATAGCGGACGAGTTTGCTGCTTGCGGCGGGCCAACAGGGAGCCCTCCAGTCGCTGACGCTGGCGGTGGGGTCTCATGAGGCGCAAGGATGACGATATCGACGCGGCGGTTGAGACGGCGGCCCTCATCGGTTGAGTTGTCGGCGACGGGGTGGTATTCGGCGTAGCCGGCGGCGGAGAGGCGTTGCGGACCAATGCCTTCACGGGTGAGAAAGAGACGGATGATCTCGGTGGCGCGCGAGGTGGAGAGCTCCCAGTTGGATTGGAACTGAGGAGTGTGAATGGGCACGTTGTCGGTGTGTCCCTCGATGCGGAGGTTACTGCCGACCGAGGCGAGGACGGAGCCGATGCGGTCGAAGGTTTGCATGGAACTGGCACGCAGGGTGGCTGAGCCGCTATCGAAGAACCCAACTTCGCGCAGGCTGAGGACGAGGCCCTCGGGCGTTTGGCGGAGGGAGACGGTGTGGCGCGCGAGTTCGGCGGCAAGATCGGCTTCGAGCTTGCGGCGAATGGATTCGGCAGTGTCCTCGGGGTGGGTGGGATGAGCGGGGGAAACGGGAATTGTGCCGGGAATGACGATGGGCGCGCCTCCCACGGTGACACCGAGCGAGGAGAAGCCAGCAGTGATGGCGTTGGAGAGCTGTGCCATCTTTGCTTTGTCTACCTGGGCGGAAGAGTAGAGGACGACAAAGAAGGCGAAGAGCAAGGTCATGAAGTCGGCATAGGAGACCATCCAGCGCTCCTGATTGCCATGCGGCTTGAGACGCTTTTTCATCGCAGTTCACGGGACTGGGCGGCGGACTGGAGAGCAGCGTTGTGCTTTTCGCCAGGCTGGTGGAGGAATCCGTTGAGCTTGGCCTCCAACATTCGCGGATTGATGCCTTCGAGGATAGAGACGACGCCTTCAAGGGTGAGTTCGCGAAGGATCTGGCGAAAGCGCAAGCGATGGCGCAGCTTGCCGGCGATGGGAAGGGCGATGAGATTGGCGAAGGCGACGCCGTAGATGGTGGCGACGAAGGCGACGGCGATGCCGCGGCCAACTTCGTCGATCTTATCGAGGTGCTGCATGACCTGAATGAGTCCGAGCACGGCGCCGATGATGCCAATGGTTGGGGCAAAGCCTCCGGCCGCTTCATAGACGCGGGGCAGTTCATCCTCGGCTTCGGCACTGGCGTCAAACTCGAGCTGCATGATGGCGCGCAACTCGCTGGACTCGGTGCCATCGACGGCAAGCATGAGGGCGCGACGCATGAAAGGGTCAGTGATGGCGGGAAGTTCGGCGTCGAGGGAGATGATGCCGTCACGGCGCGCCTTCTGGGCGAGATTGGTGAGGCGGTTGATTTCGTCGCGAGCTCGGGAGCGGGGTTCGAAAAGCACAATGCTGAGATGGCGAACGGCGGTGATGACGGTGGCGAGGGGAAACTGCAGGAGGACGGCGCCGATGGTTCCTCCGGCGACGATGAGTGCGGCTGTTGGCTGGAGGATCTGGTTGAGCCTTCCGCCTTCGAGCAGCAGGCCAGCGGTGATTCCTCCGAAGCTTAGTACGATTCCGGCAACAGTTCCCTTGTCCACGATTGGCCTCTACTCCTGTGCGGAGGGTTCGACGTTGGGATCATCCCGCCTTGTAGTGGAGCTCAGGGGTGCGTCGGGATGGAGGAGGTTGCGACGGTAGATAAGGACTCGATGCATGACCTCGGGCGCGCCTTCGCGCACAACCAATTTGTCTCCGGTGACGAGAGTAATGACGGTGTCAGGGTTCTGCTCGACGAACTTGATGAGTTCGGCATTGATCACGATGGGATGTCCGTTGAGGCGAGTGAGTTCAATCATCGCTGACGTGCCCTTTCATGGGTGTTATCGGCGGATAAGAAGAAAGCTTGAACAGGCAGACGATGCGGCGTAGATAGTGGAGCGATTTTTGGAGACGAACTAAAGCTTGGCAGAGCTGGGCCGATAGCAGTTTTGTAGAAAGCAACGGCCCATGCGGAAAGAACGGCAATCCGGCCGGCTCCGCAGCGAGGCAAGAAGGAGACTCTCCATGTCACTCAGCATTCTGAATAACGTAACCGCGATGTCGGCCGAGAACCAACTGAACTTAACCAACACGTCATTGCAAAACACGCTGCTTGAACTGTCTTCGGGCTCGAAGCTGAATTCGGGCGCGGACGACGCCGCAGGTCTGTCGATTGCGAATGGATTGACGGCCAATATCACGGCGCTGACCCAGTCGGCGACGAATGCGTCAAACGCACAGGGCCGCCTGCAGGTGGCCGATGGCGCGCTGTCGCAGGTAACCAGCCTGCTGAATCGCGCGGTGACACTGGCGACCGAATCGGCCAGCGATACGGTTTCCGATGGCTCGCAGCGAGCGGCGCTGGACAACGAATTCACCTCAATCAAGAATGAAATCGACAGCATCGGCGCAAATACAACCTTCAACGGCTCGTCAGTATTTGCGGGCGGCAGCACGAATTACGGGCAGGTTGCACTTAGCGGGACGGGACTTGGTTTGACCACTGCGATCAATGCCACAAAGGGCGAAGTGGACATTACGGTTACCGGCGGAAGCACTTATAAATTCAATGCGGGTAACACGGATACGACGGTGGGAGCCTTGATTGACGACATCAATGGCTCCGGCGATGGGCTGGTTGCGTCACTGAATTCGGCCGGGTCGCTGGTGGTCACCGATACGCAGAACCGCGCCACGGACGCAGCTAGTGAGCTTACGGTAGGGGCGGGCACCACGTTGGAAGCAGGGACCGACAGTGCGGCGGAGACAGGTGCCAATACCAGCGACTCCAGTACGTTCAATGTTTACCTGAGCGATGGAACGACCGCAGGTAGCAGTACGATTTCGACCACCCTGGGCGCACTTTCATCCTCGAACATGAACGGTGTAGGTCTGGGCTCGAACGATTTGCTGAGTTCGAGCGATGCACAGAGCGCGTTGACTGCGATCAACAACGCGATTGCGCAAGTAGCGGCACTACGCGGCAACCTGGGGGCGAGCATGAACCGGCTGACGGCGGCGGGCAACGTGATCAATACCCAGGTCACGAACCTGACTTCCGCCGAAGACAACGTCAGCTCGGCGGATATTTCGCAGCAAGTCACCAACATGAGCCAGGACCAGGTACTAACGCAGACGGGCATTTCGGCGCTGTCACAGGCGAACCAGATGCAGCAGGCGTTGCTGAAACTGCTCCAGTAGGTGAGCAGATAGATTAGCGGCAAGCCAGGGGTGGGGCCGGCGAGGTTTCATCCCTGACGCTGCCGCAAGGTGTGCTTCGCAGCAAGGTATGCGGCAACTGCTAGCGGCGGGTGTGGGCCAAAAGAGTGGCCCTTCCGGCCGCTGACGCGAGGGAGGAACGGCATGGCGATGGATGCGGTAACTCCGGTGTTTCGGGAGATTGCGGCGGTCGGCGCCGTTCCTCAGTCTTCTCTAACGGGAAGGGACCGGGAATTGCAAGTGGAAGAAGGGCGGCCACCGATTGAAGTGGCCGAGACCGAGTTGGAGGCGCTGCGCCGGCGCAAGAGTGAAGAGTTGCGCGAAAAACGGAAGAAGCGGCAAGAGGCACGGCGCGCCAGAGGTCCGGCGTTGGAAGGCGGAGCCCTGGAGGCTGCGCCCACTCAAGAGGATGGCGAGGCCCGAGCGGCGGAGAGCCAGCAATTGCAGGAAAACGAGGAATCCCAAGAGGAGGAGACCGGAACGTTGTTCGACGACCGGTCATGAGCTGCCTATGAGTACGAGTTCAACAGGACTGACGAGTTCGAATGGTACAGAGCTGATTGCAGGAACCAGCTACACCAGCGGAGTTGGAATCAATGTGAGCGAGACGGTGGACGCGATTCTGGAGACCGACCGCGCGCCGGAAACGGCCTGGGAGAACGATCAGACTTCGATTACGAACCAGGAGACGGAACTGGAGAGTTTGCAGACGGAGATTGCGACGTTGCAGAGTTCATTCCAGAGCCTGAGCGACTTTAACGGAACTTTTTCGGGTTTGACGGCCACGTCATCGGATAGTTCGGCGGTGAACGCGACGGCGAGCAGTTCGGCGGCGGCGGGAACGCACACGGTAGTAGTGACGAGCCTGGCGACGACCGGTGAGAGTTATTCGAATGACTTGAGCTCGGCGAGTTCAACGATTACGGCGGGCGCACTGGTGTTTACCCTGGGCAGTGGCGCGCAGCAGACGATCAACATTCCGGGAGACAGCACGACTGACTCCAGCGGGAATACCACGACCTCGACTACGACGACGCTGACGAATGCAGCCGCCTACATTAATGAGCAGGATTTGGGGATCACCGCAACGGTGGTTACGGACTCAACGGGCGCACGGTTGGCGCTGACCTCAACGGCTTCGGGCGTGGCGGCCAGCGTTGCGGTGCAATCAGCTCCGGGTGGATTGACATTTACGAATGTAGCAGGCACGGACGCGGAGTTGACGGTGGATGGAGTGCCGATTGATTCGAGTACGAACCAGATCACTACGGCGATTACGGGGGTGACGCTGAACTTGACCGGGACCACCTCATCGTCGGGAGCTTCGGTGCAACTGGCGGCGGATACCAGCGACATTACAACGGCGGTGAACAGCTTTATCACCGCATATAACGCGGCGGTGACGGACCTGAACAACCAGTTCCAATACAACGGAGGAGTGGCGGCGGGGAGCTCGAGCAGCTCATCGGACTCGACTTCGGGGGTGCTGGAGGATGATCCGACGGCGCGGCTGATACAGCAGCAGCTGTTGTCTTCGATCTCAGTGACGGGCGGAAGCAGTTCTTCAGCAATTAACACGCTGGCGGACGTGGGCATCACGATGAACGATGACGGAACCCTGACGCTGGACAGTAGCACTCTGCAGAGTGCGCTGGAGGATAACTACAGCGGGGTGGAGAACTTCTTTCAGAGCACGGACGCATCGAGCTTTGCGGGCAACTTCAACGACCTAATGACGAACCTGACGGACCCGACCGAAAGTCCAATTGTGCTGGATTTGAACGGACTGAAGGCGAATTACACAGAGGATCAGGACAACATCAACAACCTGGAAGCCAACCTGACGACGCTGCAGACAACATTGACGAACCAGTACAGCGCCTTGAACACGACGCTGCAGATGTATCCGACAACGATGGACGAGGTTGAAACCGAACTTGGATTTAAAACGGATAGTAGCGACAGCAGCAGCTAGGAAAAAGAGGAATGAAACAGGCTGAAGTGAGCAGAAGTTACCGGGAGGCGGAGATCCGCGGCGCCAGCAGCGTAGAGTGCACGATCATGCTCTACGACACGTTGGTTGCCGATGTGCGCAAGGCGATTCGGTGCCTTGGCGAAGGCGACATTGAAGGGCGGACCGAGGCACTGGTGCACGGGCTGCTGGTGCTGGAACAGTTACAGGGGACGTTGCAGATGGAGAGCGGCGGCGCGGCGGCCGAACAACTTTATCGCCTCTACTCGCTGGCGCGGGCAAAGATTCTGGAAGGGCAGATCAAGTGCCGGGTGCGGCTGCTGGAAGAGATTGTTGAGGCGATGCTGACGGTGCGGGCGATGTGGGTAGAGGTGAGAGAAAAGTGTCAGCCGGTTGCGGTTCCGGAAGCATGGCAGGTGCAGACGGAAGGGATTGCCGCTGGCGGAGCGTGGAGCGCGTAGGTTCGTTCCGAATTCAAATACCCCACCCTCCGCCCAAAAAGCAGGGCGGAAGGGTAGGCACCCGGAGTTTGTAGAGTTTAGTCGCTGGCGACGGCCTGCTTGATTTTGTCTTCTTGCGGTGCGAGAGGAAGCGGAGCGGAGGACGCGTGGGGGCGGATCTCCTTGATGCGGCTATCAGCCCGTGGGAGCTTGATGTCGCGCGCCAATCCAACGGCCTTCAGGGCCGAGATCACGTACCAGTTGGTGTCAATTTCCCACCAGCGCAGGCCGTGGCGCGCAGAGCTGGGATGAGCGTGGTGATTGTTGTGCCAGCCTTCGCCGAAGGTGAGCAGCGCGATCCAGAAATTGTTGGTGGAGTCGTCGCCGGTAGCCCAGCGTTGCGAGCCCCAGAGATGAGTGGCGGAGTTTACCAGCCAAGTGGCGTGCAGACCGACCACGGTGCGGAAGAAGACGCCCCAGAGCACCATGTTCCATCCTCCAAAGTAGAGCACGGCGAGACCAACGACGACCTGGGTGATCCAATGGTATTTGCTGAGCCATAGATAGAATCTGTCACGACGCAGATCGGGGACGTAGGGAAAGAGCTTTTCCGTCTCCTGATGAAGCGCCTTCCCACTGAGAATCCAGCCCATGTGCGACCACCACTTACCATCGCGCGGAGAGTGCGGGTCACCCTCGCGGTCGGTGAGTTGATGATGAATGCGGTGGATGGCGACCCAGAAGATCGGTCCACCCTCGAGGGCGAGAGTGCCACAGACGGCGAAAAAATACTCCAGCCACTTGGGGCTGCGGAAGCCTCGGTGGGTGAGCAGACGATGATAACCGACACCGATGCCGAGCGATCCGGAGACGAACCAGAGTCCGGCGGCGACGGCCACTCCCTGCCACGAGAAATGGAAGAGAGCAACGACCGCCAGAATGTGATAAATGGCCATGACGATGGCCGTAAGCCAATTGATTTTGTTGCTGCCGGTTGATTTCACCCGATACCATCCTTGTTGTGACCTTCCAACGCGCCGCGGGATGCGGCAAGGAGAACATGGGGAGGGTCACGCCCACTGTTATTTGTAAGATACCAATCGATGAGTGCAGGCGTTGTAAGACTTTTGTAAGTCCCCGGAGGCGGCTTGGCGGCTGGCGGGGGGCCGTCTGGACGGGGTGACACGGCTTACTCTGCATTGGGCATTTGCAGGGAAGCGGCGGTTTTGCGGAGACTTACGCGAAAGCTGTCAACCAGCATAGGGGTGTGACCGTCTATGTTTATGAGCGGAGCATTTATCGGAAAGGCATGGAGAGGTGAGGTGGATGCGAAGGCACACGATGGTGGCAGCGGCGGTGGTGGCGGCAATTCTTTGTGGCACGGCACTGGCACAGGATGCGCCAACGGCGGGAGCTCCGAGGCAGGAAAGGCCTGGACGGGGGATGGGAGTTGGCGGGCAGATTACGGCGATCGACGGCGCAACGATCACGCTACAGACCTTCAGGGGCGAGAGCGCGAAGGTCAGGGTTACGCAGTCAACACGGTTCATGAAAGACCGTGAGCCGGCGAAGATGGGTGACTTTAAAGTGGGCGACATGGTGATGGTAGGCGGCGAGCTGGGACAGGATGGAGTATGGACGGCGCAGATGCTGCGAGGACGCAGCGGTGGCCCGGGCGGCGGTGGCGAAGGCATGGGGCGTGGCGGAATGATGCGCGGCCCGCAAATGAAGCCGGAAGATAACGGCAAAAGCTACATCCTTGGTGTGGTCACGAAGATTGACGGCGTCAAACTGACGGTGAAGAAGCCGGACAGCACGGAGCAGGTCATTGAGGTGGGCGACGACACATCGTTCCGCAATGCCAGCCGTGAGAGCGTGACGCTTGCGGATGTGAAGGTAGGGGACTTTGTGCGCGGGCAGGGTGCGGTGAAGGATGGAATCTTTGTGCCCAGGGAGTTGAATGCCGGAAGGCCGCGTGGAATGCGGACGGGAACACCGTCTGCGGCGAACGGTGCGCAGCAGAGTCAGGGCCAGGTTGCGCCGGAGACGGCTGCACCAGGTGGCGGGCCAATGTCCGATGCGCCGGACTCCGACGACCAAAAGAAATAGGGCGAAAATTGATGAGGCTCCGCGAGGGTGCAGCCACAGCGCTGTTGGGGGTGAGTCTGATGGCGGGCGCGGCATGGGCGCAAGTGTCGGCGCCGGTGCCGCGCGCGGCTGCGCAGGCGGGTGGTGCTACGCAACCGGCAGAGCCATCCAGCGCGATAACTGAGTTTTCGATTCGTGGAGTGGTGCGCTCAGGGAGCACGAAGCTGCCGGGGGTGAGCGTTACGGCGGCACACTCGCTAACCGGGCGCAAGGTGATTACGTCGACCGATATTGATGGTTCGTTCCATCTTCAATTGCCAAGCAGGGGGAGATGGGTGCTGCGGGCAGAGTTTTCGGCCTTCGCCACGCAGACGGCGGAGGCGATGCTGACTCCCGAGCATCCGGAGGCGACGCATGACTTTGAGCTGATTCTGTTCTCGCGGGTGCCGAAGAGCACAAACAACGAGGATGAGGCAGGCCAGGGGGGCAGTCCACGCAGGGCGAACTCGCAGGCGACTGGTGGACGCAGTGCGCAGACGCTGACTTTGAGTGCCGATGACGCGGCGCTGGCGCAGTCGGCGGCGCCGGGCGAAGGCGATGTTTCGTTGGGCGGCTTGAGTGGGCTGGCGGCGAGCGAGGATGCGACAAACCAATCGGTTTCCGTGAGCGGACGCTTGGGCAATGCGCAGGACTTGGGAGTGCAGAACATGGATGACCTGCGTGAGCGCATCAACGAATTGCGCGCGCGGGGACAGTTGGGCAGCTTCGGCGACGGCGGCGGTTTCATGGGTGGCGGCGGACCCGGCAGCGGCTTTGCCATGGGTGGTCCGGGCGGCGGCGGTTTTGGCGGGGGACGGATGCGCATGGGCTCGCTGAACCGTCCGCATGGGCAGATTTACTACAACGCAAGCAACGCGGCACTGGACGCCGCGCCCTATTCGATAAGCGGACAGCCATCGCAGAAGCCTGGGTATGGCTCCAACAAGTTTGGCGGAATGATGGGCGGCCCGCTGAAGATTCCGCATGTTTACGATGATGGCGGCAAGACGTTTTTCTTCTTGAATTATTCGGGAGTGAGGAGCGAGACGCCATACGATATGTTTTCGCATGTGCCGACGGTGGATGAGCGCAATGGAGATTTCAGCAACACGCTGGTAGACGGTAGCCCAGTGCAGCTGATTAACCCGAGCACCCGAGCGGCGCTGGGCAGCAGCATTCCCGCGAGCCTGATGAGCCCGCAGGCGTTGTATCTGCTGGGCGCGAATCCGCAGAATCTGAGCTATATTCCGTTGCCGAATGTGACCAACGGATCGCTGCAAAATTACCGCTTCAGCTCGGCGGCTGAATCCGACCAGGACATCTTCGCCATGCGGTTGATTCACAACTTCGCCGGACCGATTGCAGGGCGCGGAATGCCTGGAATGGGAGGCGGACGTGGCGGACGGCCACGGAACAATTTGAATTTTGGCATCAACTACCAGCGCAACGAATCGGGCACACTGGAGCCGTTCTCCACGGTTGGCGGAGACACGCACACCAATGGCTATGCGGCCAACCTTGGGTGGGCAGTGAGCCGGGGCAAGCTGAACAATCAGCTGCGCTTTACGTGGAACCGCAGCCGCTCGCACACAGGCAACTACTATGCAGACATTACGAATGTTGCGGGAGGCGCCGGGATCGGCTATCCGGCGAACGGTGCTTCGAATAGCCCTACAGATAATCCACTGAATTGGGGAGTGCCGAACCTGGCGTTTTCTCACTACACAAGTTTGAACGATGTAACTCCATCGCAGCGTGATTCGCAGACCTTCACGCTGAGCGAGAGTTTTGGCTGGGTGAAGGGAAAGCATCATCTCCACTTCGGCGGCGACTATCGCTGGATCGACAACAAGGCGTATGCGAGTTCGAATCCGCGCGGTACGTTTACGTTTACAGGGTCCTCCAGCGGCTATGACTTTGCAGACTTCTTATTGGGCTACGCGCAATCGACATCGCTGGCATATTCGCAGGTGCACGACCAATACCTGGGGGACAGTTACGATTTGTTTGTGCAGGACGATTGGCGTTGGAAGGGCAATCTGACGTTGAACTATGGGTTGCGATATGAGTTCATCTCGCCGTTCCACGAAGCGCACAACGAATTGGCGAACTTGATTACGCAATTCGATGGAGAAGGTAATTTTCTGGGCGTAACAGCGGTGCAGGCGAACACGCCGGGCGAGCCGTACGGGCGAACGCTGATGAATCCGCAGCGCAAGAATTTTGCGCCACGCATTGGGATTGCATGGAAGCCGTTCGGAAATAAGACCGTGGTGCGGGCGGGATACGGCATCAATTACAACCTGGGGCAGTATGCATTGATTGTGCAGAACCTGGCGGCACAGCCGCCGATGGCCGTGACGGAGACGAATGCCGCGGCGGCCAGCGCGCCGAGCACACTGACGCTTGCCAACGGCTTCCCGTCGCAAAACCCGAACGCAGTCACGAATAACTTCGGGGTCGATCCGAATTATCGCGTGGCGTATGTGCAGATGTGGAATCTGAACGTGCAGCGCGAGCTGACTTCGACGGTGCTGCTGAATGTGGGGTACACGGGGAGCAAAGGAAGCGCACTGGACATGCTGAGGGCGCCGAATCGAGGACCCGACGGGGTGGTCAATCCGAATATTGATCCGTTCAACTGGGAGACTTCGCAGGGATCGTCGATTCTACATGCGGGTTCGGTGCGGCTGCGCAAGCGGATGACGAACGGAGTTGCGGTAGGTGGTACATACACGTATTCCAAGTCGATCGATAACGCGTCGTCCATTGGCGGAGGCAGCCAGGTGGTTGCGCAGAACGATAAAGATTTGCGGGCCGAGCGCGGGCTTTCAATCTTTGATCAGCGTCACAAGCTTACAGGAGATTGGACGCTGGAGCTGCCATGGGGCGAGGGACGCAAGTGGCTTACCCGGCCGGGCATTACACAGAAAGCCTTTGGCGACTGGCTACTGCAGAGTAGCTTTTCGTTCGCCTCCGGCACGCCGTTTACGGCACGGGTGCTGGGCAGCTATGAGGACGTTGCGGGTGGTGTGAACGGTACGCTGCGTGCCAACTACAACGGCGAAGCGATCCAGATTGGCGACCGCAGCATTCGGCACTGGTTCAACACAGCGGCGTTCTCGGCACCGGCGGCGGGAAGCTATGGAGACGCGGGCAGGAACACGATAATTGGGCCGGGAAGCTGGTTGATGAGTCTGGTGCTGTCGAAGAATTTCCCGATGAGGGATTCGATGGGATTGGAGATGCGTGCGGAGGCGGACAACGTGTTGAACCATGCGAACTACTCCGGCATTGATACCACGGTGAATTCGCCGACCTATGGACAGGTGACGAGCGTGGCGTCGATGCGCAAGATGATTCTGTCGATGCACTACCGGTTCTAAACAGGATCGACGAAATGGCTGGGATGTGGCGATGAGAGAGTGCGGAAACATGTTCGTTCGCAAAGCGATTGCCGTGCTGGTGTGCTGTTCGATGATGGCGGCGGAGGCGGCGCTGGCGGAGCAAGAGCGCGGGGGAGAGAACGGATTCACCTTCAGGGTGACGAGCGACCTTGTGCTGGTGAGCGTCACGGTCCGTGACAAGAAGGGCGAGCTGGTGCGGGGGCTGACGCAGAGCGACTTTACCGTGCTGGAAGATGGCAAGACGCAACGCGTGCAGAGCTTCGATATCGAGGATGTGGAGAAATACGTGCCGGGTGCGCCGCAGGGTGGACCGGCGCAAGCCGAAGGGGTGGCGACGAAGACCGATCTGTTCACTGGCCGGAATGCTTTTGCGCACGAAGCGCTGCGGGACCGCAGATTGATTGTTCTTTTTCTTGATTTGAGTTCGCTGGAAAGCGATGACAGCGACCGCTCGGTGGAGAGTGCAAAAGAGTTTGTGAATAGGCAGATGTCTCCCGCCGACCTGGTGAGCATTGTGAGCTTCGACACGTCGCTGAAGGTGGTGCAGGATTTCAGCAGCGACAAGAAGCTGCTGCTGATGGCGCTGGACAAGATTGCGGGGATCGAGGGCAGCGGGCAGGAGGCGGGGACGACGGGAACGAGCGAGGGCACGCCCGACGATGCAGGGTCTTTTGTGGCCGACGATACGGACTACAACATCTTCAATACGGATCTGCGGCTGCAGGCACTTTCTACCATTGCCAAGAACCTCTCGGGCATCGACCAGAAGAAATCGATTCTGTATTTCAGCAGCGGCATGACGAAGACAGGAGTGGAGAACCAGGCACAGTTGCGTGCGGCGGTGAATGCGGCGGTACGCTCGAATGTGTCGATCTATGCGGTGGATTCGCGCGGATTGCAGGCATTGCCGCCGGGTGGCATTGCGAGTTCGGCGAGTTTGCGAGGAGTTTCCTCCTATAGTGGCGCCGCGGTGCAGAACGATTTGGACTCGAATTTTGCCAGTCAGGAGACTCTGGTTACGATTGCCAACGATACGGGCGGCAAGGCGTTCCTGGATTCCAATGACTTCAGCAAAGCGTATGCGAAGGTTCAGGCGGATAGCGAGACGTACTATGTGCTGGGCTACCGGAGTTCGAATCCGGGTAGGGATGGGAGATTCCGCCGCATCCAGGTGAAGCTGAACCGGAAAGACGTGAAGCTGGAATACCGCATGGGGTACTACGGTCCGAGGGATTTCCAGCACTTTACGAAGGAGGACCGCGAAGCTCAGCTACAGGACGAGATGATGGCTGAGCTGCCGAATACCGACCTTCCGGTGTACCTTGCAAGCGGCTATTTCCGCACGCAGGAGAGCAAGTTCTACGTTCCGGTGTCAGTGATTGTGCCGGCTTCAGCACTGGTGGTGCAGCGTGATAAGGATCGAGCCTCACTGGACGTGCTTGGCATGGTGCGCGACAAGGGAACCAAGTTTCCGGTCGGCAACATTCGCGAGAACATTAAGCTGACGGTGGAGCAGACGCAGAGCGTGACCGCAGGCAACACCACAGGTGCACCGCAGGCCGCGGCGGCCAAGCGTAGGAATGTGCAGTACAACACAGGATTCCTGCTTCCGCCTGGAAGCTACCACTTGAAATTTGTGGTGCGTGAGAACCAGAACGGAAGAGTAGGGACATTCGAGACCGACGTTGTAATTCCTGACCTGCGCAAGGAAAAGATGAAGATGAGCTCCGTGATGCTCTCCAGCCAGAAGGCGCCGGCGGGGAAGAAATCAGAGTCGAATCCGCTGGTGAGCGGGGGGCAGGAGATGATTCCGAATGTGGCGCACGTCTTTACGCCAGAGCAGTCGATGACGCTATATTACGAGGTCTACGATCCGGCGAAATGGGCGGAGAAGAAGGACGCGATCCATCTGCTGACTAGCATTGAATTTTTCCGCGGCAAGGTGAAGGTGTACGAAACTCCGCAGGTGGAGACAGAGCAGTTGAATGTTGTGGGGCGCAAGGCGGCGGCGTTCCAGTTCGAGGTGCCGATGAAGGCGCTGAGTCCCGGATGGTACACCTGCCAGGTGAATGTGATCGACGACGCGGGAGCATCCTTTGCGTTTCCGAGGACGCAGGTGCTGGTGCGGCAGTAACGCTCTTGATTACTGACCGTCAGGGCGGAGGCTGCCTCCATCGCGCCTCCAGAGCCGGAACCAGGGATCATTCGCGTACTGCGCATCGTGCTTTTGATTCGCGGCCTTCCAATCCGACATTCGGAGCGGTCTTTTGTCCGGCAGCTTGATGAGCTGTTCCAGCCACTCTATCTCGATGATGGTTTTCTCTGGTTCCATGGGCGTCCAATATGTGATGCGAAGCGGCATCCTTTGGATTCCGGAGAGCACGAATTAGCTTCCGTTGCGAGCCCGGCCTGTTGCGTCAGCTTAGTTGCTGCAGTGATTACAAAATTGGTGCGTGATCTCTATGCGATCAATGAATGTTGCCCTACAATGCTGACTACGCTTTACTTTCCATTCAAGACAGGGTGAAAAATATGGGGCCACAAGGGATTTCAACCGCAGCAGATACCCGCGCGCGCATTTTTGCGATTGTCGGAGCCTCGTCAGGCAATCTGGTGGAGTGGTTTGATTTTTATGTCTATGCCTTCTGCGCAATCTATTTTGCGTCGGCATTTTTTCCGAAGGGCAATCCAACCGTCCAATTGCTAAACACTGCCGGTGTGTTTGCGGCGGGTTTCCTGATGCGCCCGATCGGGGGATGGCTGTTCGGACGGTTGGCTGATAAGCGTGGCCGGAAGCTCGCGATGATGGCGCAAGTACTGATGATGTGCGCCGGTTCATTGCTGATCGCCTGCTTGCCGACCTATGCCATGATTGGCACGGCGGCACCGGCATTACTGCTGTTTGCGCGCCTGGTGCAAGGCCTGTCAGTGGGTGGAGAGTACGGCACCAGCGCGACCTATATGAGTGAAGTTGCGCTTGAGGGGCGGCGCGGTTTCTTTGCTTCGTTCCAGTATGTGACGCTGATCGGCGGCCAACTGCTGGCGGTGCTGGTGCTGGTGATTATGCAGCAGTTTTTGAACACCGCACAGCTTAAGGCGTGGGGCTGGCGCATTCCATTCCTGATTGGCGCAGGGGCTGCCGTGGTGGCGTGGTACTTGCGCCGGTCCCTGAACGAAACATCAACGACGGATTCGCGTAAGAACAAGGACGCGGGATCACTGATGGGCTTGATGAAGCACAAGCGCGCCTTTATGACGGTGATGGGATTTACAGCGGGCGGCTCGTTGTTCTTCTATACGTTCACCACTTATATGCAGAAGTATCTGGTGAACACTGCAGGGATGAGCGCCAAGGTGGCGAGTGCGGTGATGACCGGCGCGCTATTTATTTATATGCTGATGCAACCGGCGTTCGGCGCTCTGTCAGACAGAATTGGCCGTCGCACGGCGATGATATGGTTTGGCGTATTGGGGACGGTGGGCACAGTGCCGATTTTGCGCGCGCTGGCCCACGTCAGAAATCCGTATGCCGCATTCGGAATGGTGCTGCTGGCGTTTGCCGTGGTCAGCTTGTACACCTCAATTGCCGGATTGATCAAGGCGGAGATGTTTCCGATAGAAGTGCGTGCGCTGGCCGTAGGTTTGTCGTACGCACTGGCGAATGCGATTTTCGGTGGTTCGGCTGAATTCGTGGCGCTGGAGCTGAAATCGAGAGGCATCGAATCGGCCTTCTATTGGTACGTGACAGCGATGGGTGTGCTGGTGACGGTCGTCTCAATTTGGATGCCCGATCCGACGAAGGAGGGTTATCTGCGAGACGAGGCGTAATCGCTCGCGAGTAACAATATCCGCAACCAATATCCGCAACTTTCCGATTTACCCGGGTTTCTACTCAGTGTGTAAAGGAGGTCCGGGATATGTTGAAGAAATCGGTAGCCGCGTTGTTCGGATTGGTTTTTGCGATGGCGCTCATTATTCCTCCGAAGGCGAATGCTGAGGTGGTGGTCGGAGTGGGTGTGGGTGCACGCCCAGGGTACGGATACGTTGTTGCTCGGCCGCGACCCTATGTTTATGTAGCGCCTGCGCCATACGTTGGATACGCGCCGGGCTACGTTTATCCGCCGGTTGTCTATCCGGGAATTGCGTTCGGCGTGGGCCACGCGAGACCGTATGGCTACCGGTATGAAGGGCCGCACGGATGGCGGCGTTAAGAGCGTGGCTCTAACCGCGGGTGCAGCATCCGCGACGTGCAGATGGAAGGACAGGGTTGGCGCCCTGTCCTTTGCATTTGATGATGGGAACTTAATGAACCAGCGCACCTAGAATGGTTAGGACTACTCCCGCCATCCCAAACGCGAGCCCTGCGATCCAATAGGCGCGCCGCCTGGTGAGCAGGGTGATGGAGCAGATGACTAGGCCCACCTCCAATAGGGTTTCGCCGAGGTCGTAGCGATTGGCGCGATGCTCGAAGAGTTTTACCTCCGACTCCATCGCCGTCGCCTCCTTGAGGATTTGCGCCTGCTCGACCGTGGATTTGCCGATTTCTTCTTCATTCTTCTTGCGCAGAGCGTCGGCGGCTACGGCATCCTTCAACGGCAGAACCTTCAGAAGCTCGTCCACCTGCGACATGGTATGCCGGCGAATGTTTTTTGCCTGGTAGTAGCCCCAGGTGTCAGTGGCTTTGTTCTGCAAAAGGACCTCTTCCGTGTGGGAACGATGACTCAGCAATGCAGCGATCGCAACCAGGACGGCGAGGATGGACATGGTTAGGCTGACATGGGCCAGATTGTTTTCGCGACCGTGCTCGGCCGCTTCCTGCAATTCTTCCATCTCGTGTTCTGTACTCATGAGGTTTCCCTTATTTGCTTTTCTACTTTAAAGCGAGAGCGGCCATGGGCACCAGTATTGGGCAAGCAATTATGCTCACTCGGGTCAGGATTTTTGGGGCTTTGCCTTTCCTTCGAGCTCCCGCCGCGCCGCCGCCAGGGAGCGCCGCTTTTCATCGCTCACCTCAGGATAGCTCAGCTTCATATCCTGCAGGGCATGAATGATTACGGAGGAAACCACGAGGCGCGCGAACCATTTGTTATCCGCAGGAACCACGATCCAGGGGGCATCCTTGCTGGATGTGTGACGGATCATGTCTTCGTAGTTTTCCTGATAGTCGTTCCAGCAGCGGCGCTCGCGCACGTCAGAGGCAGAAAACTTCCAGTTCTTCTCCGGCTCGTCGAGGCGCGCGAGGAAGCGGCGTTTCTGCTCTTCCTTGCTGAGGTTCAGGAAAAGCTTACGAATCGCGATTCCGTTGCGCGTGGCGTAGCGCTCGAAGCAGGAGATGTCCTCGAATCGCTCCTTCCAGATGTTCCCGCTGACGCAGTTTGCCGGGAGACGCTGTGCCTCCAGCAGCTCCGGGTGGACGCGCACTACGAGGACTTCTTCGTAGTAGGAGCGATTGAATATGCCGATTTTGCCGCGCCCCGGCATGGAATTGGAGGTGCGCCACAGATAGCCGTGCGCGAGCTCCTCCTGGGAAGGCGTCTTGAAGGAGGTGACCTGGCAGCCCTGGGGATTCACACCGCTCATCACGTGTTTGATGGTGCCATCTTTGCCGGCCGCATCCATGGCCTGAAAGATCAGTAGCAATGCCCAGCGGTCCTGCGCGTAGAGCTTGTCCTGCAGCTCGGCAAGCTGCTGGGTGGAGTGCTGCAGGAGCAGTTCGGACTCTTCCTTGAACTCCTCGGAAAGGCCTGCGGTGTCGGCTGGATCGAAGTCGCGCATGTGAAACCCCTTGCCATGATCAACCCGGTAAAGTGTAGCCAGCGACCGCAGTTTCTTTGCCTGCTTCATGGAGCGATTCTCCTTGGGAAGTTTTTAGGCCCGCAGACAGACACGAGTCAAGCACGAACGACTGTATCACTGCGGCGTGGTAGAAGAAAAAGCATCAGGTTCGGGAGCGGTCTGAGAAAATTGAGTGCGAGGAAAATCATGACGGAATCCAAGAAGAGTCTATGGGAGCGAATTCCGCTCATTATGCCGATCTTCATCCTGATCGCGGCACTCTATGCCGGATGGGTTATCTATTCGCGCTGGAATGACGTTCGCGAGGCGAAGCGGGAGGCCGCAGCCCGCGAAGTGGAGCGTGCTCGAAAGGACGTTGAGCTCAATGGAGGCTCGCAGCTCAAGATCACGATGCTTTACGTCTCGGCGGCAGAGGCTCGCAAAGGACAGCCGGTGCAGATTTGCTATGGCGTGGTGAACGCCAAGAATGTTGCGTTCGATCCACCGGTCGAGAACGTGTGGCCTTCGATGAACCGCTGCGTGGACGTCTCGCCGAAAAAGAGCACGACCTATACGCTCACCGCCGACGATGGCGCGGGGCACTCGGATAAGGCGCAGGTTTCCGTGCAGGTGAAATAGAGGCGCGGCGATTTCTCAGGAGCGTCCCTGGCTGAGGAGAATCTGCTCGACACGCCGCAGGTCATCTTCGGTATCCACGCCGACGGTATCGAATGGCGTCTCGGCAGCGTAGATGTCCACGCCATGATCGAGAAAGCGAAGCTGCTCCAGGCGTTCGCTGCGCTCGAGCTCCGACTCCGGCCAGGTGCAGAACTGATCCAGAGCCTGGGGCGTGTAGGCGTAGAATCCCAGGTGCTTGAAGTAGCGCAGATCGCCGCGGCGGTCGCGATCGAAGGGAATGGTGGCGCGCGAGAAATAGAGTGCGCGGCCATTGAGAGCGGTGACGATTTTGACGGCGTTTGGATTATTCACGTCTTCTGCCGCGCAAGGCGTGTAGACGGTTCCTACCTCGACTCCGGGCTTCATCACGGAGAGCAGCGCGTCGAGATGCTCGGGGCGTGCGAGCGGCTCATCTCCCTGCACATTCACATAGATGTCGGCGCTTACACTCTGGGCAACTTCGCGCACCCGATCGGTACCGCTACGGCATTCCTCAGATGTCATGCGCGCCTTCCATCCCTGCGCCCGGCAAAGACTGAGAATATCTTCCGAGTCGGTGGCAATGATGACGTCGCTGAGGCCACGACAGGCACGAGCTGCCTCATAGACGCGCTGGATCATAGGTTTTCCGAGAATCTGACGAAGAGGTTTACGGGGCAGGCGGGTGGAAGCAATGCGAGCAGGAATAATCGCTACGGAGTTCATCAACCCAGTTTCGAGTCTTGGCAGAAAACTTTCAAGGGGAAAGCAAGAAGGCGGGCAACTCGGTGTCCGCCTTCACGGAAGTTCACTACCGCTGGCTGCCGTTTGCCGATGGTGCCGTTTGTTGCGGATCTGAGGCCGGGGGTGCGGCCATGGACGGTGCGCCGTTCTGCTGTGCCGGTGAAGCTTGGGCTGCGATGGATTCGCCGTTCACCACCAGATCCACGCGGCGATTCAGCTGACGGCCCTCAGAGGTACTGTTGCTGGCCACGGGATTTTCAGGGCCGAAACCCTGCGCCGAGACACTGTTCAGATTTACTCCCTGCGCCACCAGAAAATCGCGTACAGCGGCGGCACGGCGTTCGGAAAGTTGCTGATTATGTTCCGTGCTTCCGGTCGAGTCCGTGTAGCCTTCGATCTGTAGTTTCAGGTCGGGATAGGCCTGGATGATTCCGGCGACTTTGGCGAGACGAATCTTGGCAGCGGGCTTGAGCGTGGCTTGATTCACGTCAAAGAGCACGTCGTTCATGTTAACGATCAGACCGCGCGCAGTGTCACGGGTTTGTAGCACCTGATTGAGTTGAGCGAGCAGCCGCTGCCGCATTTGCTCCTTTTCCTGCTCCGCTGCCTGGGCGCGCTGCTGGGCACTTTGCGCTTGCACAGCCAAGGCCTGTTGCTGCTGCAAAGCGGCTTGGCGGGCTGCCTCGGCCTGTTGCTGTGCCTGCTGTGCTTCGGCTTTTGCCTGTTCCGCCTGCTGTGTGGCCTGCTGGGCTTGCAGGGACTGCTCGCGCGCATTCGCTGCCTGCTGCTGGGCTTGCAGGGTGCGATCTTGTTCTGCCTTCTTCTCGGCAGCCACCTTCTCATCGGCTTTTCTGCGGATGGTCAGAATGCGGGCATCCTCAGCCGCCTGAGTGGCGCTTCGTGCAACGGTGCTAATCGCCGAAGAGGATTGCTTGCGGTGATAGTAGTCCTCAGCCTGTTCCAGGGAGACCTGGGCGCGGGTCAGCGCCTCGGGCGCATACTGCTGGGCGCCCGTGGCCTGGGCAATTGCGACAGCATCGCGCGCTTCCAGCAGAGTGAGAGGCATTTTCCTGCGGTCCTCCAGACTCAAGGATGACGCGGGAAGCTGGTTGCTCGCGATATCCACCGTGTATTCGCCCTTTTCTGTGGCTTCATAGTGCGCGCTCACGGGCTGCTCTGAGCCCTTGGTGTCTTTGCGAATCTCATTTTCAAGCACGGTAACGTTGCTTGGACGCGTGACTGCGAAGTATGGCTCGGCGGTGACAATCATTCCGAATGCCTGAAGGTTTGCGGTGACGTGAATACGAAGCTCATGCTTGTCATTGGGAGCAAAGTCACCCAGGTTCAACGGGCGGCCCTCCGGGGTGATGGCCCAGAGAACATAGGTCAGGTATTCCGGTCCGTAGTAGTTGGCGTTGCGCACATTCTTGAACTCTGCGTCGATCTCAGTGCGCCCCGTCTTGCTGTCGACCTTAGCTTGGCCGGAGGCGTCCGGCATGAGGGCGGTGCCACGGAAGTTGATCTTTGTTGAGCCATTGCGATGGCGGTAGTTCACCGCCTCTACGGTGCGGGCCACAACATTGACGCGGTACACGGGAGTTTGCTCCATGGGCGTAACTTCAGGTTGTTGAGCATCCTGCGCGGCTAACGCGAGAGTGCATAGCGAAAAAACAGCGACGAGCATAAACCTGCGCATACTTCTCCTGCCTTTGAGGCTTGCGAAATTTAATAGATCTGCTGAGGGAGATGATGGAGCAAGCGAGAGCGTTGCCAACTGGATATTCACGCACCTCAGGACTTCCCAATAGCATCTGATAAATGACCCGACGGAAGAGTTCTCCGGGGCGGAGGTTTCGGTTGACGAGCATCGTTTCCGGTATGGCGCCGAGCCATTCCGGTGTTTCCCTGCTGCGACAATTTCAACAGGTACGTTCCACAACCCTGCGCCTTGTAGATCCGCTTTCAGCGGAGGATGCCATGGTGCAGTCGATGCCGGACGCAAGTCCGGCAAAGTGGCACTTGGCGCACACAACATGGTTCTTCGAAACGTTTATCCTTGCAGACCAGCTCGCCGGATACCGCATCTTCAATCCTGAATATCGAATTCTGTTCAACTCGTATTACAAGACCCTGGGGAGCCATCCTGCGCGACAGCAGCGCGGAACGTTCTCCCGGCCGTCGTTCAGCAATGTGCTGCGCTACCGCGAGCACGTCGAAGAGGCGATGTACCGCCTGCTGGCGAAAGAGCTTGCGCCGGAGACGCTGGCACTAGTCGAACTCGGCATTCATCACGAGCAGCAACATCAGGAACTGATCCTTACCGACATTCTGCACGCATTCTGGAGCCAGCCTCTGCGTCCGGCTTATGCGCCGCCGGCAGAGGATTGCGAGATGCACACCCCAGGGCCGCTGCGCTGGCTGGACCATGCCGGTGGAGTGGTTGAGACGGGCGCGGTGGGCGAAGGATTCGCCTTTGACAATGAGCGCCCAGGTCATGCTGCGCTGCTGTTGCCATACCGGCTGGGGTCGCGGCTGACGACCAATGGCGAGTATCTCGATTTCATCCACGACAAGGGCTATCAGCGTCCTGAGCTGTGGCTCTCCGACGGATGGGATACGGTATGTCGCGAGGGTTGGCGGGCGCCACTCTATTGGGAGATGGTGGACGATAAGTGGTGCGGATTCACGCTACGCGGAATGAATCCGCTGAATCTCACCGCTCCCGTCGTTCATGTCAGCTATTATGAGGCGGATGCGTTCGCGCGATGGCGAGGGGTGCGGCTTCCGATGGAAGCGGAATGGGAAGACGCTGCGCGGAACCGAACGGCAGAGGGGAATCTGCAGGAGAGTTGGGCACTGGAAGCGCGTCCTCCTGCAGTCCATGACGCAGCGGCTGAGGAGCAATTGTTCGGCGACGTTTGGGAGTGGACGGCGAGCGCCTATCTCGCATATCCGGGATTCCAGCCTGCGGCTGGGGCTGTGGGCGAATACAACGGAAAATTTATGTGCAATCAATTCGTGTTGCGCGGAGGGTCCTTTGCGACGCCTGCCTCGCACATTCGCGCAACGTACCGAAATTTTTTCCCTCCTCATGCACGCTGGCAGTTCATGGGCATCAGATTGGCGAGCCATGAGTGTTAACCCAGTTGCTCCGCCTCTGGATGGCAACGCGCGCGAGGTGCTTCATGGGCTTACCTCACGACCGAAGTGGCTGCCTTCAAGACTGTTCTATGACGCCGCAGGATCGGTGCTTTTCGAGCAGATCACCGAATTGTCTGAGTATTATTTGACGGCGACCGAGCAGGCCATCTTTGAGCGCCATGCGCCGGAGATGGTTCGCGCCGCCGGAGGGGCCTCCACCATTATTGAACTTGGGGCTGGCACTGCGAGAAAGACAATGCAGGTGCTGCGGGCCGCGCTTGATTTGCATCGCGCCGTGCGGTTTATTCCCGTCGATGTTTCCAGCTTCGCGCTAGAGGTGGCGCAGCATCGGGTGCGTTCGGAGTTGCCACAGGTTTCGGTGCATCCGCTGGAACTGGATTACACCCAACACTCCCCGGTGCTTGCGCAGATCTCCGGGCGCAAACTGGTTCTCTATATTGGCTCCAGCATAGGAAACTTTGAACCGATGGCGGCGAGTGCACTGCTGCGAAGGTTGCGGTCGTCGCTGGCTCCCGGCGACTCTCTGCTGCTGGGCACGGACATGCGGAAACCAGCGGAGGTATTGTTACCTGCTTATGACGATGCTGCTGGAGTCACGGCGCAGTTCAACCTCAATGTTCTGGCGCGCATCAACCGCGAGTTTGATGCGGAGTTCGACCTCGATCAATTCGCCCATCGGGTGGTGTGGAATGAGCGGGACTCACGCATCGAGATGCATCTGGAGAGCCGCGACGATCAAGTTGTAGCGGTCCACGCGCTGGATATTTCAGTTCCCTTTGTGCGGAGAGAGACGATTCACACGGAGAACAGCTACAAGTTTACTGGCGCGATGATTGAATCGATTGCCTCGAACGCCGGCTTTCGCATTGAGCAGGATTGGAGCGACGAGCGTAACTGGTTCAGGGTTACTCTGCTCCGGGCTTAGGCGGCGGAGAAGTGCACCGCGGCTATCTATGGTGTTTGTGGCGCCACTCGTTAAGTTATTCGCGACCCGGATGGTTTGTCTTCCAAAGAATCTGGCGCATCATGCCGAGCCAAAGCTCAGCGTCGCTCGCCTCCAGATTCAGCCGCCGCAGTAGACGTCGGACTTTTTCCTGGGCAGCGGCCTCTCCGGGGGATTGCACGTAACCGCTGGTGCAAAGGGCATCGTAAACGACCTGGGTGAGGCGCTCAACTTCCTGGGCAGAAGCGGGTGTGGACTCGGTTAGGGGCAAGGCATTGGCGGCACTGCGCGCAAGTTCGTAGAGGCATACCGCAACCGATTGTCCGAGATTCATGGAGCGGTGCTCATCGCGGGTAGGGATGCGCAGCAGCCAATGGCAGTGGCTCAGGTCCTC
This sequence comes from uncultured Acidobacteriaceae bacterium, assembly GCA_964559875.1. Lineage (GTDB taxonomy): Bacteria > Acidobacteriota > Terriglobia > Terriglobales > Acidobacteriaceae > TOLSYN. The sequence goes on along the minus strand of CAZLJQ010000043.1, from coordinate 6,587 downwards.
GTTAGAGAGCCCGAACTTTTCCGAGCCGAATAGCAATGCGACAGGCGAAGCCGCGAGTTCCCGGCGCATGAGTTCAGCACCTTGCTCCAATACGCGGAGGGGATGGTGCAATTCGCGCTCGCCCACGGCAGAGGTTCCAACCACGAGGCCACAGTCGGCGACGGCTTCGCCCACGCTGCCGAAGACCTGCGCATTCAGCAGCACTTGGGAAGCTCCCACGGCTGAGCGCGCGCCGAGGTAGGATGGCTCCCAGGGAGTGACCAGACGAAGATTCGAGAATCCAAAATTGCTCATGGCACGGGCGGCCGCGCCGATGTTCAGCGGGTTGCGCGAGCGCACCAGCACTACACGCAGATGGTCAAACCAGGGCCGCACGGCCAACGATGCAGGAGGAATTTCCAGAGGCACCTCGCCCAGATGCAATAGCAACAGAGGTGATTGTATCCCGAGCTTCGGGGTGAAAAGTGAGAGGCCGCCCGAAGGCGGCCTCAGAGTGCAGGTGAAGCGGGTTAGAAGTTGAAGTGAGCCGCCAATTGCATGGTGCGCGGACCGCCTCCACCGAGGTAGGGGTTGCCACTGCCCACGTCAGGAGTGGCCTGGGTCTGTACGTATTGAGGGCCGTTCAGCGGACCGCTCGTACCATTCACAAAGCCGTTCGGGTCAAGGCCTCCCAGAAGCCGATTCCCCGCGGCGTGGTTGTTGGAGAACGCGTCAACAGAGAAGCCCGGCAATAGCGGGTTGCTGAAGTTCGCGTGGTTGAAGATGTTGAAAACATCAGCGCGAAGCTCCATGGTCAGCTTCTCGGTCAGGTGGGAGAGCTTGGTGACCGAGAAATCGAAGTTGGTGTAGCTTGTTGCGTTGAAGGCATTGCGACCTTCGCTGCCTGGGTGCTGCGTTCCGGGTACGCAGGCACCTGCCACAGGATCCCATGTGCACGGCGCAGCAAAAGCCGCCGCGTTCAACAGGTTGATGCCGCCAGTCTGCGGGTTATAACTGTGTGCAGCGTGTGGATTGCCGATGATGTCCGGGCGTCCGAAGAATTCGCCCGTGCCATTGAAGTCGCCTTCATACAAATAGCTGACGGTGTATGGCTGGCCGGTTGCGAAGTTGAAATTTCCATCCAGCGCCCAGCCGTTGGTGAGCCACTTTGCAGACTGGAACTTGGGCAGGTTGTATCCCCAGTACCACTGCATGCGTTGTCGCACGTCGAAGTTGGAACTGGCGCGTTCACCGCGTGGATTGAAGCTGTTATCGGGTTGGGCGGCATTGGGAACGAAGTCCAGTCCGTCGCTGGCGTTGTCAATCGAGTGCGCCCAGGTGTAGTTCAGAGTCGAGTGCACCCCGTGCCAGTTCTGTATCTTTAAACTGGCCTGCAAGGAGTTATAAAAAGAATTCGCTGTAGTTTCAACCTGGTTGACGTAGCCATCGGGGAAACTGTTTGCGAAGCACTGCTGGCCATAACTGATGGTCTGGCCGTTGCCGCAGCTATCGATGCTGCCAGCCACGTTGTTGAACTGGTTGATATCGCGGAAGTGGAAGAGGTGATGTCCTTCCGATCCCACGTATCCGATCTGCACGGCGACATTCCTTGCCACTTGGGACTCGATGTTCAGGTTGTAAGAAAGGTACCTTGGAGTAACCAGACTCTGCGACACCGTGAAAGCACTGCTCGAAGCGTAGTTGCTGAAGATCGGCTGGCCAGAGACGATGGTCGGAGCAACCGTTCCCGCAAAGCCGATATTGTTAAACGCCGGGCCTGCTTGCGCGGGCAACGTGTTCCAAGGCTGGTTGCCGACGAAGAAATCCTGCGAAGCGCCGTCGTAGAAGATTCCTATGCCGGTACGGACGACGAGCTTGCCGTTGCCGAGAAGATCATCCACGAGACTGAGGCGCGGCGCGAAGTTGGCCCAATCCTTCGGGTACAGCGAGCTGGGGCCGCCATTGACGCCGACCTGTTCCATGAGCTGCGTCACGGGGTTAAAGATGCTGAACTGATGGTTCTGTTCGCCGACCACGCCGAAGTAATCCCAACGAATACCGTAGTTCGCGGTGATTCGGTTCGTTAAGCGCCATGAGTCCTGGAAGTAAGCGCCGCTGCCGTTCTGGTAGGTATAGCGCGTGCTGTAACCCTCGGCGGAGCCGCCACCGTCGATCGTGCCGCTCAGAAAATCATCCAGCGAGTCGAAAGAGAGTTCGCCGCGGTGGCCCGAATCGATGAAGCTGTTGATGAACGTGCGCCGCCACTCATAGCCCATTTTGTAATTGTGCTTGCCCTTGGTGATGGAGACGTTTCCAAAGAGCTGATAGTTGGTGTCAATCCGGCCACGAGCATCGCTACCAGTAGTGCCAATGGGGCTGAGCCCGCTGATGCTGATTGTTGGAAGCCCATAATCGCGGGAAGGCATAAAGCCAGGAGGCAGAGTGTCCAGCCCAATGCTGGTGGGATTGAAGCTGATGTCCTGCGGTATGAAGTTTTGCAGAAAGCGGTTGTAGCCGCCGCGAATTTCGACGATCACATTGGGCTTGGGAACTGAGGTGTAGGAGAGCGAGACTATGTTGACGTGCGTTGGGGTTGTGGTGTTGAAGCCGGGAGCGCTGCCACCGGTGGCGAGCATTCCCAACGGGAAGCTCTGATTTCCCTGGCTGAAGAAGTAGCGTCCAGTCAGCAGGTCGCCGGGGCTGAACAGGTGCAAGTGCTGATCAATTTTGAAGATCAGGTTATTGCTGTTGTTGCTGAATGGCGTGGTAAAGGTCTCCGAAGCATACGGGATGGTCGGATCGGCGAGTGTCGGCAGTGTGCCCCATGGTTTCCTGGCCAGCAGGTTGGAGATGACTGGATTGACGTTTGCCAGACCAAAGGTGTTGTTGATGTAGCTCTGCGTCGGCACGGTGCCTAGCTGCGGCAAGCCGCCGTCTTCGCGCTGGCCCTCGTAGGCCACGAACCAGAACGACTTGTCCTTCACAAACGGGCCGCCAACGGAGCCGCCGAATTGATGGTTCGTAAAAGAATTCTTTGGCTGGTCAGTGGTGTTGAAGTAGTTGCGTGCGCCTAGAGATGCGTTGCGGAAGTATTCGAAGAAGCCGCCGTGAATCTTGTTGGAGCCAGACTTGGTGACGATGTTGACGGTGGCGCCGGAGCTGCGGCCAAACTCGGCTTCGGGGCTGCCGGTGATTGGGACTTCGGCCAGAGCATCGGTGGGAAGGATGGTGGAGGGACAGCCCCACACACCGGCCTGGTTGATGGCAGGCAGGTTGCGGTAACCATCGTTCATGTCGGTACCGTCGAGCAGGTAGTTATTGGAGCGGCCACGGTTGCCGTTCAGGCTGAACAGACCATAGGAGCCTGCGGATTCGGTTGAGCCGACCGGATCACTGGTAGTGCCTGGGACCAGCTCCAGCAGCTTGGTGAAGTCGCGGCCGTTGATCGGCAACTCAGCCACCTCGGAGGCAGCGATGGTGCCACCCGTAGTGTTGGAGGAGGTCTCCACGAGCGGGACGTCGGCATTGACCTCGACCAGTTCCTTTACCTGGCCGGTGGTGAGCTTGGCGTCGGCACGCGCCGGAGAGCCCACGCTGACCGGGATCTTAGTCAAGGTGGTGGTCCGGAAGCCTTCTTTTTCGATGGTGACGTTGTAGACGCCGAGAGGCAATTCGGAGGTCAGATATTCGCCCTGGCCATTGGTTGCGACGGTACGTGAGAATCCGGTGTCAGGACTGAAGATTCTCACCTTTGCCGCCACAATCGCCGCGCCGGAGGGGTCCGTTACCGTCCCCTGAATGCTTCCTCGAAAAGTCTGTCCGAAAGCACAGCAAGTAAAAATGGAGACCAAAAAAACAAATAGTACGGCTAAGCGGCTTTTCATTGGCCGGGCTCTCCTTATTGTATTAGTGACACGGTAGACAGGGGTGTAGCGATGGGGCCGATCATAACACGAGAGCTGCCGGACTGTAACAAGGAATTAACGATAAGAAATTCTGCGCAAAAAGAAGGGAGGCCCCCGCTGGGCCTCCCTTACCTTCTACTGTGATGCGGATGCGCCTATTTTCCGTGTCCGCCATGTCCGCCGCCGCTATGAGCCGCGCCGGCATGTCCTCCACCGCTTGGGTGACCGCCGCCACCGCTGGGACGGCCACCGCCACCAGCAGGGCCACGAGCCGCAGCGGCCCGAGGCGCGCCGCCACCGGCGCGATTGGCTGCTCCCGCAGCTCCGCCAGGACGATAGCTACCGGCAGTCCTGCCCGCACCAGCTGCGCGGTTCGCAACAGCCCCACGGTTATAGCCGCCTGCACGGTTGAATCCACCCGCAGGCCGGGCATAGGCACCACGTGCTCCAAAGCCGCGACCCGGGCCGCCCGGACGATTGAAGCCGTGGTTGATCACGGTTGTGCTGTGGGTAAAGTAAGCGCCATGATTAAAGAATACGGCGTGGCTGTGCCATCCCATTCCCCAGTGGCCCCATCCCCAGCCCCAATGACCGAAGAAGCCGATTCCGATCCCGATTCCGAAACCGATCGCCAATCCACCAAAGAAGATTCCTGGAGGCGGATAGTAGTAATAGCCCGGAAATGGCGCGAACGGGTAGCCGTAGACCGCCCAAGGATCGTAGACCGGTACATAGACGACCGTCGGATTGGCAGGCGCAATTGTGATTGGGCCGCCCGGAGTGGCACTTACAGTCTGCTGAGGCGTGCTGCGCAGGTTTCCGGCAGCCTGTGCTTTCTGACGCATGGCCTGCACGGCATCCATCACATCCTGGGGCTGATTGTAGTAGGCGTTACCCAAGTCGGTTGTCCACTGGAGATTCTTGTCCATCTGCGCCAGTACGGTTGGGAATGCGGTGAGCGCCTTCACGCTCGGATCCCAGTTCTGACCGTCGGCCGCGGCTGCGACCTGCTCGGCGGGGGCGTTGCCCTGGGCCTGTCTCCAACGATCTGCCTCGACAACCTGGGTAGGATAGGTCGAGGCTGCTAATACCTGGGCCACCAGGTTGTCTGGATACAGGGCGAGCGGTGCAACTAATTGATCCAGCTGGTCAGGCGTCAGGGGTTGCGCTTGCGGGGCGTTATCCGCAGGCTGCGAAGCGGGAGGAGGTGGCGCGTCCTGAGCGAAGGCATCCTGCCCCATTGGAATCATGATCATCACAGCGCTCAGTACGACCGCGAGCCCTTGGCGGGTTAGCTGTCCGAGCCTCCAACCGGTGGCTGCTTCGGCCCTCCCCGGTTCAACAGTGCTGTACAGAACTGCGGCCAGCCATCCTGTACCTCGACTACCAGTATTGAATTTCATAACCTTGCTCCTCCGACGCAGCACGGTTCAGCTGCGCGTATCCCGATACGGACGGGTCATTGGTACTGAACCCGGGTCATGGCGCGTAGTTTCGCGCCAGGCACGAGAACTTCTCGTGGTTGCCAATTCTCGACATCATGATACGCCTTCATTGCGAAGGAGATGATTTTCCGACCGGAAGTGGCATTCCCCGGGGCTCCGCGATGTTCTGGGGTCCTGATGAATACATTCCGCAACAATGCGTCCAGACAGCCGGACAATGCAGACTTTCTTCGGGCTGACTACGGCGCACCGAGGCGACCGCTGTACGGCTCAAGTGCTGGAAAACACAGCTGGGAACTGGCCTCCAGAGCTACATAACAACGACTGATCGCAACCATAAATTCTTTCAATTTCCGCTCAAGCAGTATGTGAGTTACGTTACACCCACACGGATTGGCCGATGCACGGAGTAAAGGAACGGCACGAAGACAGGACGTAATCATGGCAGAGAATGAAAAGATGGTGAGGTCCGTGCATAAATCGGCAGCGTTAGGTTGGATTGAAAAACGAGTATCCAGAAGAGGCTAATGAGCGTGAGCCGCAAAAGGGCGATGAGCGTAGGTCTGTTGCTGCTCGGCTACTCGGCGCTGATCGCCGGGTTGTTCGCACTTGCGGTTCAGCCGCTCATTGGCGTTCTGATGGCGCTTTGCGGTATGGCTTTTACGATTTGCTCGGCCGCTGAACTGATGCAGGAGCCTCCATCTCCGGAATCAGTATCGCGGGGAAAGTAGACACAAGCACTCGGAGTTGCTGGAGCTGTCGGTGGTTGTCAGCTCAGAGGAGACTTTCGCGCGCAGGCGTGACTACTTGAGAGCAAGGTCGCGTTGAGGCGACAAATATATCCAGGGAAGATCCCCTCTCGAGTTATGGCTGATGGCTGTCTCCGCCACGGCAACCGCGAACCCGGTGGAGATGATCGAGCGTGGTGCGCCTCGCATCATTCACAATGATTCTGAACTTGCACAGTACACAGAAGCCCTCTTCAATCTCTCTGCTTTAGAGAGTCCTGCTTCCTCCCAGCAGGAAGCCATCGAACTGCTAACCCTGCTGGTGGAACGCTACGAGGAAAAACAGTATGCCGTTCCTGTGGCGGGTGCGGTTTCGATGTTTTTGGCCGGAAAGCGAAAACTCACCTTGAAGCAGGTTCAGAACTTGAGCGCACGTTTCAAGCTTCCTGCCGATATCTTCATCTCGTAAGAAAACGCTAGAGCGGTTTCATGGTAGCTGTATCCGATAACCGCAATGGTGGAACCAAGCT